>DASULV010000001.1:0-22070 GCA_036277955.1 Solirubrobacterales bacterium
AGCGGGGAGGGTCCGGCGACCCCCACCCCAACCCTCTAGGCTCAAAGCGTGTCTAGCTTCGAGGCGATCGCGGACTTGCCCTTGGAGGTTGAGAGCTGTGAGTTCGAAGGGCTCGAAATATCAGCGGGCGGCTTCGAACGGCTGACAACGATCGTCAAGCTGCGCGGTGGTGGCGAGGAGGGGATCGGCGAGGACGTCGTTTACGACGCCGTCGACCACATCGGCCAGCAGTCCCACGGGTCACCCGAGGGGCTGGCCGGCAGGTTCACCTTCGCCGAGTTCTCCGACCGCCTCGACGGCATCGACCTCTTCCCGGCGGGACCGCCGGAGCGCGCGGACGTCTCTCGCGACTACCGCCGCTGGGCCTTCGAGTCGGCGGCGCTCGACTTGGCGCTGCGCCAGGCCGGAACCAACCTGGCAGCGGCGCTGGGGCGCGAGCCGCGGCCGGTCAACTTCGTCAACTCGATGCGGCTCGCCGGCTGGGAAGAGGGCGCCCGCTCCTCGATCGAGCCGCTGCTGGCGCGGCTCGAGGTCTACCCGACGCTGCGCTTCAAGCTCGACCCCGCCAACGATTGGGACGACGAGCTGATCGCGACGCTGGCCGCGACCGGCGCCGTCGACTCGCTCGACCTCAAGGGCTTCTACAAAGGGACGCCGGTCGACGTCGAGACCGACCCCGAGCTCTATGCGAAGCTGATCGAGACCTTCCCGGAGGCCTGGCTCGAGGACCCGGACGTCACCGAGGAGACGCGGCCGCTGCTGGACCCCGTCTCCGATCGGGTGACCTGGGACGCGCCGATCCACTCGATCGCCGACATCGAGGCGATGCCGTGGTCGCCGCCGAAGACGGTCAACGTCAAGCCCTCGCGCTTCGGCCCGATCCGCAACCTCTTCGCCGCCTACGACTACTGCGAGGAGCACGGGATCGGCGCCTACGGCGGCGGCCAGACCGAGCTCGGCCAGGGGCGCGGCCAGATCCAGTACCTCGCCTCGATCTTCCACCCCGACACCCCCAACGACGTCGCCCCGGGCGGTTACAACGATCCCGAGCAGGCGACGAAGCCGGGCCTGCCGTCGAGCCCACTCGAGCCGGCGATCGAGGAGCTCGGCTTCCGCTGGAAGCTGTAAGGGCGGCCGAAGCTCCACTTCGGCCAGCCGAATTCGCGCTTTCGGCTACGTTGGGCTCGCCTGCCCCCGCGACAAGGAGCCGAGATGCCCGACAAGTCTTTCGCCGACGCCCTCAACGAGCAGATCTCGAACGAGTTCGCCGCCTCGCAGCAGTACGTAGCCGCGGCCGTCTACTACGACGCCGAAACGCTGCCCCGCCTCGCCGCCTTCTTCTACCGGCAGGCGCTGGAGGAGCGCGAGCACGCGATGATGATGATCCGCTACCTGCTCGACGTCGGCGAGCCGGTGCACATCCCGGACATCAAATCCCAGCAGACCACCTTCGCCACCGGCAGCGACCCGGTGCGGATGGCGCTCCAGCAGGAGCAGCGGGTCAGCGACGAGATCTTCGGCCTCTTCGAGCTCGCCCGCGAGCTGAAGGACTACCGCGCCGAGCAGTTCCTGCAGTGGTTTGTCAAGGAGCAGGTCGAGGAGGTCTCGCTGATGGGCGACCTGCTCAACGTCGTCGAGCGCTCCCGCGACAACCTCCTCCTCGCCGAGGACTACATCGCCCGCGAGAAACTCGGCGAAGAGGGCTCTGACCCGACCGCGCCTCCCGCGGCGGGGGAGTAGGCAGATCTGGGGCTGAATTCAGCCCCAGACCCCGTTGGCAACCAAGGTTCCGATCACGCCTACCGTGCTCACGAGGAGCAACTGGTACAGCCGGTCGAGGCGGTCGTTGATCCGCTCGAATCCTGCTTCCATCCGCTTGTCCGAATAAGCGAACCCCTGTTTCATCTCGCCTTCGAGCCGGACGAAGCGTTCGTCAACTTTGTCGAACCGCTTGTCGACCTGTTCGAACCGCTTGTCGACCTCCGAGAAGCCGTCTTTTACCCGCCCGTTTAGTTCGTCGAGGCGGTCGTCGTTCCAGTGAGTCATCTCGCGCTCCATCTTCAGTGCCTCCATCTTGGCAACTGTAGACGATAAGTTGCAACGCGTTCCGCGCAGAAAGTAAATCTTCAGCGGCAGGAACGTGACGAAACTGGAACTTCAGCCGAGCCAGCCGGCGCGTTTGCGCATCGTGCGGATGCGGCGGAACTCGGCGATGTCCTCGCGCAGGGCTGCGGGGGCCGGCGCGGGGAGGAACCTGGCGGGGAGCGGGGACTCGCTGACCTCGCCTTCGCGGGAGGAAACGCGGTAGGCGCGGGCGCCGCGGCGGGCGGTGAGGGCTGAGGGGGTTCCTTCTCCCTCCCAGAGCAGGCCGGCGTAATCGTCGAGGCCGTAGCCACTGGGCATCCCGTCTCCGACCGCTTCGAGGTAGGCGGCCCGGCGCTCGGGTTCGTTGTTGTAGTGGACGCAGAGGCTGCCGGAGAGGAGGGCGAGGCCGGCCGCCGCTCGCGGCTTGCCGGAGGACTTGGTGATCCCGGCTTCGAACCAGCACATCGCGCCGGCGCTCTGGCCGGCAAGGACGATCCCCTGGCGCCAGGCGAGGCTGAGGATCGAGGCGATGTCGTGGGCCTCCCAGACCGCCAGCAGGTTGACCATGCTGCCGCCGCCGACGTAGACGAGGTCCTGGGAGAGGAGGTGGTCGCGCAACTCCAGCGGCCGCCGGCCGAGCCGGAAGAGGGAGACGTCCGAGGGCTCGCAGGAGCGCTCGCCGAAAGCCGAGTAGAAGCTGGCGATCTGCTCGGAAGTGTCGCCGCTGGCAGTCGGCAGGATGCAGATCCGCGGCCGCTCGCCGCCGCGCTCACGCGCCAGCCGCAGCAGCAGCTCGCAGACCGCCCGGTCCGGGGGGCGCGAGCTGAACTCGTGGCCGCCGAGGGTGAGGATGCGCCGCACCGGCGTCGCCGCCGTGGTGAGCCGGCCGTTGCCGCTCATCACGCGGCGGGCGCGGCAGGGGCGGTCGCGAGCGCCTCCGGCACGGGAGCGGCGGGGATCGCGTCGCGGTCGCCGAGGTAGGTCGTCGCGATCCGCATCTCGACCACCCGGCGGCCCGCAACGTCGAGCCGGTAGCCCCGCGCCTGCGGCCGCGAGGCGACGACGCGGCTCAGTTCCTCGCCGACGAAGTGGAGCGCGGCACCGTCCTCGGCCGCGTAGCCGCCGCGCATGCCTTCGAGCAGGAAGCCGTGGTAGGACTGGCGCCGCTGCGAGCCGGGCTCGTAGTGGACGCAGTTGCTGAACGGCAGGAAGCCCAGCCCGCGCAGCCGCTTCGGCTCCCCGTGGAACCCGGTCACCGCCTCGGCGAACCAGCAGAGCGAGCCGGCCGAGAGCCCGCAGAGAACGACCCCGGATTCCCAGGCCTCGCGCAGGATCGAGTCGATCCCGTGCGCGCGCCAGACCCCGAGCAGGCTGACGACGCTGCCGCCGCCGACGTAGATCAGGTCCTGGGAGAGGAGGTGGCGGCGCAGGTCGCTCGGGCCCTGCTCGCGGCGGAAGAGCGAGATGTGGCTCGGCTCGCAGCGGTGGGCGGAGAAGGCACGGTAGAAGCGGACGATGTAGTGGTCGGCGTCGCCGCTGGCCGAAGGCAGGAAGCAGACCCGCGGCCGCTCCGCCTTCGCCAGGCCGAGGACGTAGTCGTCGAGCAACGGGTTGCCCGACTCCATCGAGAAGCCGCCGCCGCCGAAGGCGACGATCTGGCGCGGTGCCGTCTTCATGAGGAAATGTTCGACGCGGCGCCCGCCGCCGTCCTTGTACAGCGGTCCGAACTTCAGGTGGCGACGGTCGCCCCTACGTACAGCAGCCGCAATTTCGCCCGCGCCCGGTGCAGGCGCACCTTCACCGTCCCCTCGGGAATCCCGAGCCGGCGGGCGATCGTCGCCTGGGTCAGGTCTTCCTGGTAGCGCATCTCCAGCAGGCGGCGATCGCGTTCGCTCAGCTCCTGCAGCGCCGCATGGAGGTCCGCCAGCTCGACCGCCGCCAGCACCCGCTCATCTTCTTCCCCCTCGCGGAACTCGAGCGTCGACGTCAGGTCCGGGCGCACCCGGGCGTGCTGGCGGAAGGCCTCGTTGCGGACGATCGCCGCCAGCCACTGGTTGCGACGGTCGGCGTCGCGCAGGGTCGAGCGCCGACGCCAGGCGCGGAGCAAGGCGTCCTGAGCTATGTCCTCGGCTTCGCTCGGATTGCTCGCGTAGCGATAGGCCAACCGAAGACAGACCCTGTGTGCCTCACCCCACTCCCAGCCGTCGTCGTTCCCGCGACGATGCTCATCCGGAGTGTTGATTAAACGAACCTACACCGAATCAGCCTCTTCAAACGCTGGAATTTGTCCCGATCTTGGGAGTACGGCACCGGTGGGTTGAAACGGCGATCAGGTCTCGTCGGGGCGTTTCACTTCCCCGCGCCAGCCGCCGTTGTCGCCGCCTGCCTCGACCAGCTCCTTGAAGCGCTCGAGGTCGCCGTGGACGCGCCGGTCGGCGGCGCCGAGGGCATCGCCGATCTTCTCCTTGATCCCCTCGGGGACGAAGTCCATCTGGACCATCACCCGGGTGGTGTCGTCGTCGATGCGGTGGAAGGTGACGACGCCGGCGTTCTCCTTGCCGTCGGTGTTGCGCCAGGCGACCCGCTCGTCGGGCTTCTGCTCGGTGATCTCCGCGTCCCACTCGTGACGCGAGCCGCCGAACTCGGCGACCCAGTGCAGGTGGGTCTCGTCGAGCTGGCGGATGTCTTCGACGCCCTCCATGAAGCGGGGGAAATCCTCGAACTGGGTCCACTGGTTGTAGACGGTGCGCAGCGGCGCGTTTACCTCGATCGACTCCTCGATGGTGGACATGTCCTGCCTCCTCGTTTGGTTGCGCGTTCACCTAACGGGTAGCCGTCTGGCTGTATAGGTAAACCTGAACTCTGTGTCTAACTTTGACGAGAACACCCTCAGCATCGGCGACGTGGTCCGGGCCACCGGCCTCACCGAGGCGACCCTGCGCGCCTGGGAGCGGCGCTACGACTTCCCGCAGCCGCGGCGCGAGCCGAGCGGCCACCGGCGCTACGCGGGCGAGGACGTCGAGCGGATCCTCCGCGTCGTCGCCGAGCGCGAACGCGGCATCGCCCTGCCGGTGGCGATCGAGCGCGCCCGCCTTTCGCCCTCCCCTGTCCCCTCGCTCTTCGCGCAGCTGCGCGAGCGACGTCCCGGCCTGCAACCGGTGACCGTCCGCAAGCGTCATCTGACGCCGCTGGCGCGGGCGATCGAGGAGGAGACTGCCGCCCGCGCCGAGCGGGCGCTGCTGGTCGGCTGCTTCCAGCGCGAGCGCTACTACCGCCAGAGCGAGGCACGATGGCGGCAGCTCTCCCAGGGAGCGGAGTGCGCCTTCGTCTTCGCCGACTTCGCGAAGGCGCGGCACCCGGAAGGAGCGGCGGCGGAGCTTGCGATCGATCGCACCCACCCGGTCTCCCGGGAGTGGGCGCTGATCGCCGAGGCCCCCACGCACGGCGCCTGCATGGTCGCCTGGGAGCCGCCGGGGAGAGCCGCCTCGGCAGACCGGGAGCGGGAGTTCGAGCTGCTGCTGAGTGTCGAGCCGGGGGTGGTGCGCGAAGCGGCCGAGGCGGCGATCGCGGTCGCCGCCCCGCTGGCGCCGGAGGTGGCCGAGCGCGGGCGCGGATACCTGGAACAGCTGCCGCCGCCGCGGGCGGAGACGCAACTGGGGCTCTCCAGCGCAATCACCGCGCGGCTCCTCTCCTCGTTAAGAGATCAAGAGCGCGGTTGAACGCTCGTCGAACGGGGAAGCCATGGGCATGGCCATCGCCGGAATCTGTGAGCTCGTCCTGGAGACCGACGACGTCGACGGCCTCCGCCGCTTCTACGAAGATCTGGGACTGGAGCGCCTGCTGGTCGAAGACGGGGACAGGGTCTGGCTGCAGGCTGGCGAGCGCTGCCGCCTCGGCATCTGGTCGCCGGGCGAGAAGGACCACGCCGATCGCGGCGGCCGCCACGTCCACTTCGCCTTCTCCGTCGGCGCCGACGAGCTGGATGCCTCCTGCGCGCAGCTGCGCGAACGGGGGGTCGAGGTGGAGGGACCGGTCGAACACGACGGCGGCGACCGCTCCGCCTACTTCTTCGACCCGGCCGGCAACAGGGTCGAGATCTGGGACTTCTTCCACGACGGCGACGGCGCCGAGGACGGCGTGATGGCGCTGGCGGAGGGCGACGGCAATGGCGCGTAACCGGGTCCACATCGACGCCGCGCCTGAGGAGGTCTTCGCGGTCCTCTCCAACCCCGAGTGCTATCCGCGATGGGTGGTCGGCGCGGCCGGCATCCGCGACTACGACGAGAGCT
The DNA here is from genome assembly GCA_036277955.1 of Solirubrobacterales bacterium. Lineage (GTDB taxonomy): Bacteria > Actinomycetota > Thermoleophilia > Solirubrobacterales > 70-9 > VAYN01. The sequence continues at coordinate 6,375 of DASULV010000001.1, forward strand.
TCCCCGCGGTCGGATCGCGCTTCCACCACAAGGTCGGAAGCTGGCCGATCGGCCTCAACGACCACACCGAGGTGATCGAGCTGGAGCCGCCCCAACGGATCGTGCTCAAGGCGAAGGCACGGCCGCTCGGGACGGCGACGATCGCGATCGACCTCGAGCAGAGCGCCGGGGGGACTGAGCTGACGATGGAGGAGGTTCCGGGCGACCGCCTCACCTCCCTGGTCGCCGGCAACCCGGTCGCCGACCAGGCGCTGCGGGTCCGCAATGCCGAGGCGCTGTCGCGGCTGAAGCGACTGGTCGAGGGCACGCCGGAAGGCCACCCGATGAAGGAGCGCCCGCTGCCCGGCCAGCGGGTCCTCGTCACCGGCGGCAGCAGCGGCATCGGCCTCGCCGTCGCCGAAGGGCTGGTGCGCGAAGGCGCCGAGGTGGCGATCCTCGCCCGCAACGAGCTCGGCCTCGCCGCGGCGAAACGCAAGCTTGCCGAGCAGGGCGCCGAGGCGGTCACCGTCGTCGCCGACGTCACTGACCGCGAGGCACTCAGCGCCGCCGTGGAGAAGGCGGTGAAGGAGCTCGGGGGGCTCGATGTCCTCGTCACCTCGGCCGCCAGCCTCTCCTTCGGCCGCTTCACCGAGACCGACCCGGAGGACTTCGAGCAGACCCTCGACACCGTCCTGCGCGGTGCCGTCGACACGGTCCGCGAGGCTCTGCCGCACCTCGAGCGCTCGCGCGGCGCGGTCGTCTGCGTCGGCTCGATCGCGGCTCTGATGCCGCTGCCGGGAATGGCTGCCTACACCGCTTCCAAGCACGGGCTCGTCGGCTTCCTTGACACGATCAGGGTCGAGCTCGAAGAGGGCGGCTCCTCGGTGACGATCTCGGTGGTCCACCCCGGCGCCGTCGACACCCCGCTCTGGGACAACCTCGAGAGCTCGACCGGGCTGCTGCCGCCCGAACCCCCCTTTCCCGCCGTCTACTCGCCGGAGACGGTGGCCGAAGCGGTCCTCTCGACGATCCGCCACCCCCGTGACGAACTCGTCGCCGGCGGCCTCGCCCGCGCCCAGGTCTTCTTCTACTCCTACTTCGGCAGCGTCGCCAAGCGGGCGATGCAGGCGCTGGCGCGGCTCGAGCACACGGCCGGCGATCGCCCGGCGGGCGAGGGCGCCCTCCGCGACGGCAAGGGCGCGGGCGAGACCGACGGCGGCTTCGGCGGGCGGCCCAGCGTCGCCGTCAAGGCGCTCGGCGCCTGGGACGGGATGCGGCGGTCGATCGGGCGCGGCTGAGGTTGGGCGGCCCGGGTATAGGCCTGGGGTGACCTCCGACGCCGTCGTCATCGGGGCCGGCCCGAACGGCCTGATCGCCGCCAACCACCTCGCCGACGCCGGCTGGGACGTCGTCGTCTGCGAGGAGCAGCCCGAGCCGGGCGGCGCCGTCCGCAGCGGCGAAGTGACCGAGCCGGGCTTCGTCCACGACCTCTACAGCGCCTTCTACCCGCTCACCCTCGCCTCCCGCTACATCCGCCCGCTGGAGCTCGAGTCCTGCGGGCTGAACTGGCTGAGCGCCCGCGGGGTCGTCGCTCACCCCAGCACCGACGGTCGCTGCGCCCTGCTTTCGATGGACCTCGACGAGACCTGCGCCTCGCTCGACGCCTTCGCTCCCGGCGACGGCGACTCCTGGCGTCGCCTCTTCGCGCTCTGGCGCAAGGCAGGGCCGCACCTGGTCGGGGCGCTGCTGACGCCGCTGCCGCCGATCCGCCCCGGCCTGGGGATGCTGAGCGCGCTCGGCCCGCGCGGGCTCGCCGACTTCGCCCGCTTCTCGCTGCTGCCGGCACGGCGGATGGCCGAGGAGGACTTCAAGGGTGAGGCCGGCGGCTGGCTGATCGCCGGCAATGCCCTCCACGCCGACCTCACCCCCGACAGCTCCGGCGGCGGCCTCTTCGGCTGGGTCCTCTGCGGGCTCGGCCAGCAGCACGGGTACCCGGTGGCCGAAGGCGGCGCGGGGGAAATCACCGCCGCCCTGGTGCGGCGGCTGCGCGCAAAAGGCGGCGAGGTGCTGTGCGAGACCCCGATCGAGCGGATCGAGGTGAAGGGGCAGCGCGCCCGTGCCGCGATCGCCGCCGACGGTCGCCGCTTCGAGGCCAAGCGGGCGATCCTCGCCGACTGCGGGGCGCCGGCGCTGATGCTGAAGATGCTGCCGCCGGACGTCGTCCCGGACCGGGTGCGCGAGGACCTGCGCCGCTACCAGTACGACAACTCGACCTTCAAGGTGAACTGGGCCCTGCGCGAGCCGATCCCCTGGACGGCGGAGGAGGCGCGGCGGGCGAGCACCGTCCACGTCGCCGAGGGAATGGACGAGCTGACGCAGGCGACGGTCCAATTGGCCGAACGGAAGATCCCGGCGCATCCCTTCCTCGTCCTCGGCCAGTACTCGATGGTCGACCCGTCACGCCATCCCGAGGGGATGGAGAGCGCTTGGGCCTACACCCACGTTCCCCAGAACCCGACCCGCGACGCCGGCGATGAGGGGCTTCGCGGCGACTGGGACGGCGAGGATGCCGAGCGCTTCGCCGACCGCATGGAGGAACAGGTGGAGCGGATGGCGCCCGGCTTCCGCAGCCGCATCATCAGCCGTCATATCCAGACCCCGCTCTACCTGGAGCGCCACAACCGCAACCTCGTCGGCGGAGCGATCAACGGCGGCACCGCCCAGCTCTACCAGCAGGCGATCTTCCGCCCCTACCCCGGACTGGGACGGCCGACGACGCCGGTGCGCGGGCTGTACCTCGCTTCGTCCTCGGCCCATCCTGGCGGCGGGCTGCACGGGGGCCCCGGCGGCAACGCCGCCCGCACGGCGCTGAAAACCGAGCGAGCTCGAAGCTTCTTTCAGCTCGGTTCGAGCCGCGCGAAGTAGCCGAACGAAGGTCCGGAGGCCTCGACCAGCTCGAGACCCGCCTCGGCTCCAAGCCGTTCGAGGCTGCCGCGGGAGGTGAAGTGTGGGTCGCCGAAGAGCTCGCCCACTACGAGGCGGCCATCGGATTTGAGGACGCGGCGGATCTCGCTTAATGCAGCTGCTCGGTCAGGTATCTCGCCGAGGACGGCGATGAGGATCACGCCGTCGATCGAAGCGTCCTCGTAGGGAAGCTGCGTGGCGTCGCCTTGGGTGGGGACGAGGTTGGTCAGCCCGCGGTCGGCGGCGACACGCATCGTGTGGTCGAGGAACTCCTGCTGGAGGTCGAACAGCTCCAGGGTCCCCTCGGGAGCGACCCATTCGGCCAGCTCGCAGCTGTAGTAGCCGGTGCCGACGCCGAGCTCCAGCAGGCGCTCGCCCGGCTGCGGCCGCAGGACTTCCCGCAGGCGGCCTCTAGTGATGAACGGGTGCGGGGCTTCGACCCAGAAGCGCTGTCCGTAGGGACAGGCGGAGGGGTTCTTGCGCCACCACAGCGCAGCGGCCAGGGTCGCGGTGGCGGCCGCGCCCAGCAGGTGACGGGGCCTCATCGCTCTCAGCCGGCGCCGAAGCCGACCCGGTGCTCACCGGACTCGACCCGGACGAACTGGACCTTGCCGAGGTAGAGGGCGATCGTGCCGTCCTCGGTCGGGAGGTCGTACCAGCCGCCCTGCTCGACCCGCGCCCGCAGGTCTTTGAGGTCGCCGTCGGAGAGGCGGGTGGAGATCACCTGGCCCCCCTCGAAGCCGATCTCAACTCGCTGCGCGTCTGCCATCAGTGACCTCCCGCGGGTTCGACGATCTCGGTCAGGACCCCGCCGGTCGAGCGGGGATGGAGGAAGGCGACGCGGCTGTCGCGGATGCCGACCCGCGGCTCGGAGTCGATCAGCTGCAGGCCGGCGGCGGCGAGCTTCTCCAGGGTCGCGTCGATATCGTCGACCGCGTAGGCGACGTGGTGCAGGCCGGCGCCGTTCTTGGTCATGTACTTGCCGACCGGCGTGTCCGGTCCGAGCGGCGCCAGCAACTCGACGTGGCCGTCGCCGACGTCGAGCAGAACCGCCTCGACTCCTTGCGACTCCACCGTCTCGCGGTGGGCGAGCTCCATCTCGAAGCTGCCTTCGTAGAGCGCGATCGCGGCGTCGATGTCCTCGACGGCGACTCCGATGTGGTCGATACGGCCGAACACGAGGCGGGAGTCTATGCGTCCTCGGCTCGGAGAATCTCCTGGAGCGCTGCCCCGGCGACCTCGAGCTGCTCGGGAGTCGGCTCCTTGGTCGCCCAGTGGCGCTGGATCTCCCGGCCGGGGGTGTGAAAGGCCTCGGCGAGCTGGTCGCCGTGATGGCGATCGCTCCAGGCGAACATCTCGACCGCGATCGAGGCGCCGCCGAGGGCGACGCCGGCGCGGGCGGCGTTGCTCGGCTTCTCGACCAGCCGCTCCAGCAGCACCGTGCCGCCGGCGGAGAGCAGCATCATCGGCACGACCAGGTTGGACCCGCAGCGGTCGTGCTCTTTCGGAACCGAGGCGACGTCGTCGACCATGTCGCGCTCGTAGGCGGCGATCGTCTTGTGCTCGGCGCCGTGGTAGGCGGCGAGGTCGCGGTCGGCGAGGGCGACCAGCGCCGGCACCGCGCCGATCGCCTGGACGATCCCCTCGCGCACCGCCGTCGCCGGCGTCCGCTTGCGCAGGATCGAGGTGCCGACGATCGTCGCCGCGGCCGCGGCCAGGACCCGCCCGTCCTCGAACGGCATCCGCGCCGAGGGCAGGCGCCGGCGGGCCAGCGGCAGCACCAGCATCGCCTCCGCCAGTTTCACCGGCCCGCGCAGGCCCGGCAGCTTCGCCACCAAGCCCGGCGCCAGCTCCGGCTTTCGCTCCGAGGCCACTTCGATGCCGCCGTCGGCTTTGCGGACCGCGGCGGCCCAATGGGTCGGGCCGTGGATCAGCAGCCCGTTGCGAAGGGCCATGCCGCCGAGGCGGAGCTTCTCGGTCTGGTTCGAAGCCATGCGCCCAAGATAGGCGATCGGATGATTCCGCCTGCGGCGTTCGTCCTTGTACCGGCCTATCCGTCCCAAGGACGAACGCCGAAAAAAAGGGCGTCGAGCCCAGTCCACTCGACGCCCTAGTTCCCCCTGTTGTTTCAACAGGTCCGGCCGGAGGCCCCCAGTCCTGGCCTCCGGGCCGGGCTTGTCGGCACTCCCTGGCTTAGCTTGGGATGCCGAACCTGAAAACCCCAGGCGAGCCTGGAAGTTGCGCCTCGTTTTACAGTTTGTCTAATTTCTTCCTAAGTTCTGTCACCCGTCGATTCAGCTCCTCCTCGAAGCCGCGATCGGTCGGCTCGTAGAAGCGGCGGGCGCGCAGCTCCTCGGGCAGGAGCGGCTGGTCGCCGACCCCACCCGGCTCGTCGTGCGGGTAGCGGTAGCCCTCGCCGCGGCCGAGCGCGGCGGCGCCCGGGTAGTGGGCGTCGCGCAGGTAGTCCGGAGGCGTCTTGGCGCCGTGGGCGCGCACCTCGGCACGGGCGGCGGCGAGGCCCTTGTGGGAGGCATTGGACTTCGGAGCCAGGGCGAGGTAGACGGCCGCCTGGGCGAGGTTGAGCGCGCACTCCGGCAGCCCCACCCGGTCGACCGCGCGCGCCGCCGCGTCGGCGACCAGCAGCGCCTGGGGGTCGGCGTTGCCGACGTCCTCGGAGGCGAGGATGACCATCCGGCGGGCGATGAAGCGTGGGTCCTCGCCGCCCTCCAGCATCACCGCCAGGTAGTAGAGGGAGGCATCGACGTCGGAGCCGCGGGTCGCCTTGATCCAGGCCGAGATGAAGTCGTAATGGCGGTCGCCCTGGCGGTCGTAGTCGATCGCCTTGCGCTGCAGCGCGTCTTCGACCGCGGCGACGTCGACCGCAGCCGATTTTGACCCCACCCCGCTGTGGTCGATCTCGGCTACGCGTTCGACCGCTCGCTCCAGCGCACCGAGCGCGACCCGCGCGTCGCCGCCGCTGCGCGTCGCCAGCATCGCCAGCGCCTCGTCGCTGACCGGGGGTGGGTCGGCGATCCCCCGCTCGGGGTCGTTCAGCGCCCGTCGCAGCAGCTCTTTCACCTGGTCCGGCTCCAGCGGCCGCAGCTCGTAGACCTGCGCCCGCGAGAGCAAGGCCGAGTTGACCTCGAAGTAGGGGTTCTCGGTGGTCGCCCCGATCAGCGTCAGCGTCCCGTCCTCGACCGCCGGCAGCAGCGCGTCCTGCTGGGCCTTGTTGAAGCGATGGATCTCGTCGAGGAAGAGAATCGTCGGCCGCCCGTTCGCCCGCCGCCGCTCCCGCGCCCGCTCGATCACCCCGCGGATCTCCGCTTTGCCGGCGTTGACCGCCGACTCCTCCTCGAAGGCCCCCTGCGCCCCCGCCGCCGCGATCCGCGCCAGCGTCGTCTTCCCCGCCCCCGGCGGCCCGTAGAGGATCGCGCTATGCGGCTTGCCGGATTCGATCGCGCTCCGCAGCGCCGACCCCTCGCCGAGCACGTGCTCCTGCCCGATCACCTCGTCAAGCGAGCGCGGACGCATGCGGACCGCCAGGGGCGCGTCGGCAGGAACGTCCGCGGCTTGGTTCGGCGGCTCAGGAGCCGAGGCGTCGCCCGTATCGAAGAGTTGATCGGCCAATATGGCCGTTAAGGCTATGCCGCGACCGGCTGCTCCGACGGGTGTCGAGTTTCAAGCCGCGCGCCTCCGCTCGGCTCAGGGGTGATCAGCAACTCCTGCCCGTCGTCGTAGACGAGCAGGACAGCGTCTCCTTCAAGCAGCGCTTCGGTGGCCATCTTGTCGCGCCTAGGGTTGTCGGCCGCAACCAGGTGCATCGGACTGGGATAGGTTTCGAGTTCAGGCGAGGTCATCAAAGCGTCGAATCGCCGGGCCGCCGCATCTTCTCGAATCGAACTTACGATCTCCGCCATTGCCTCACGATCTCCTCGGTTCTATTGCGGGCTTCGTAGTAAGCCACCGCCATCGCTTCGTTGATCGAGTCGAACTCGCGAATCACCGGCTCCTGCTTGCCCTCCATGCGCGTGTATTCATGCACGTGATGTTCATGCACATCATCGGCGTTGTCCCATAGCCGTACCGTTTGCCAAACCCCCTCCTCCTCGGCCTCCACCGTGATGGCGTAGGTATACGGGGGCGGCGGCTCACTCCGGCGATAGCGGACTCGCACACCGGGCTCGTCCTGTCGAAGACGACTTCTCGTTCGGTGGCAATCACCCTCTCCCAAGGGGCGTGGGTGCCAGACCTCTCCCCTGTTAGGCCCGCGTAGAATCCGCAATATGGAGAGCGCAACGGCAGTTCAGACGGCCCCGTCCACCTCGACTCTCGAGTCGTTCAACCCGGCGACCGGCGAGCTGGTCGGCTCGGTGCCGACGATCGTGCCGGAGGAAGTGCAGGGGATCGTCGACGAAGTCGCGCGGATCCAGCCCGCCTGGGCGGAGCTGCCGAGGAAGACGCGGGCTGGGTACATGCGCCGCGCCGCCGAGGCGCTGCTCGACGACATCGACGAGATCGCCGAGCTGCTGACGCGGGAGCAGGGCAAGCCGCGGGCCGAGAGCTACACGATGGAGTTGCTGCCGACGGTCGACGCGCTGCACTGGTGCGCGAAGCAGGGCCCGAAGATCCTCGCCGACGAGAAGATCCCGATGACGCAGGCCTTCACGCTCTCCAAGAAAGGCCGCTTCACCTACGAGCCGATCGGAGTCGTCGGCGTGATCGCGCCCTGGAACTACCCGTGGTCGATCCCTTTCGGCGAGGTCGCGATCGCGCTGATGGCCGGCAACGGGGTGGTGCTGAAGCCGGCGAGCCTGACGCCGCTGCTGGGCGAGCGGATCGCCAAGGTCTTCGAGAAGGGCGGCCTGCCGGAGGGCCTCGTCCGGGTCGTCCACGGCGGCGGCCGGATCGGCGATGCGCTCTGCCGCTCCTCCGTAGCCAAGATCTTCTTCACCGGCTCGGTCGACGTCGGCCGCAAGGTCGGTGAGGTGTGTGCAAGCGACCTCAAGGGCTCGGTGCTCGAGCTCGGCGGCAAGGACCCGATGATCGTCTGCTCCGACGCCGACCTCGACAACGCCGTTTCCGGCGCCGTCTGGGGCGGCTTCGCCAACGCCGGCCAGACCTGTTCGGGGATCGAGCGCGTCTACGTGATGCGCGACGTCGCCGACCGCTTCGTCGAGGGCGTCGTCCGCGAGGCCGAGAAGATGCGGCTCGGCGACCCGATCGAGTGGGACACCGAGGTCGGCCCGATGACCTCAGAGGAGCAGTACGGGATCGTCGTCGAGCTGATCGAGGACGCGGTCGCCGCCGGCGCGACCAAGCGCTGCGGCGGCCCGGTCGACCCACCCGGCCTCGAGCCCGGGCGCTACATCGCCCCCACCGTCCTCACCGGCGTCACCCACGAGATGCGGATCATGCGCGAGGAGATCTTCGGCCCGGTGCTGCCGATCGTCGTCGTCGACACCGAGCAGGAGGCGATCGACCTCGCCAACGACTCCGAGTTCGGCCTCGGCGCCTCGGTCTGGACCAAGGACCGCCAGCGCGGCGCCCGCATCGCCCGCCGGATCGAGTCGGGCATGGTCTGGGTCAACGACCACTCCTTCAGTCACGGCGCCTGCCAGTGCGCCTGGGGCGGCGTCAAGGACTCCGGCCTCGGCCGCTCACACTCGAAATTCGGCTTCTACGAGTGCGTCAACATCAAGACCAACGCCTGGGAGCCCGGCCTCACCCGCGACTTCTGGTGGCACCCCTACGACCAGACCCTCGGCGAGGCGGTCAAAGCGTCGGCCAAGATCCTCTACGGCAAAGGCGAGACCCGCACCAAAGCCCTGCGCGAGGGTGCGGCGCCGCTGATGAAGGTCGGGCGGCGGACGATGCAAAAGCGGCGCAACGGAACGAGCTAAGGAAGGCCCAAACTCGATAAGAACTCAATGCGAGCCTTTATCCCGGCACAGAAGTGCTGCCAGTCGAGCCGAGGCACCGGCTCTCGCGGCCCTGGATCGGGAGGCGAGGAAACGACGTAACAAACAGCGTCATAGAAGTCTTCGTCTAGCAGACGGCTCGCAGTTACCTCGAAGCGTTCCTGGTAAGAACGTCCGCGCCAGAACTCCTCGACAGGAAAAGGTCCTTCTTGCGGCTTGAGTGGACGGCGTGACTCTGCCTCATCATTCATCAAGAAGAAGTAGCCCATCCACGGCTTCTCGGGTCCTACAAGTCCTTCGCGGTTGGCGCGAGCGAGGTCGATAGAACTACCTAAAGCCTCCTCAACGCGGTTGTTGTAGTTTTTGCCATAGGAGCCCCCTATGCCCTTTAGCTCTATGGCGGCTACGAGCACACCTTTGTGAACCACCACGAGGTCCCATCTCTTGGTTGGACGAAAATGACTTGGCAGGGTTACTCCGCCAATAGTGACTCCGATCGACTCCTGCGGATATCCGGCATCAGTGAAGAATCGTGAGATCAAGGCCACCATCGGATCGAAGTGACTACCTCCGCGCACGGCCTTCGCAGCCCCCTCGGCAGTTGACTCGATCGCATCGGCAGCGGCAAGTTGTTTGTCTCTTCCCTGCCAGAAAGCGGCAACCGCAAGTTCAAAATCCTCCCGGGTAGTCGCCATCTATCCGGGCAGAGCGTCGAGACCGTAAAGTGGGAGCGCTAGCTGGGTTGCCGCTTGCCTATCACGACGATCAAAAGCCTCAGCCAGCCCGGTCGCAGCCTTATTGTCGATCATTTCAATATGCGGAACTCGAATGCGCCGCAGATATTGCGCTTGGAAGCGCAGGAAGCCTCCGCGCATCCGGACGGAGTAAGCCTCGATGAAGAGGTTCGAGACGTCACTCAAGAGAAGGCCACCTAAGACACGCGGGTCCCAATCGTCTGAGGTAATCCAGTAGAGATTGTGGTGTGGGTAGGTCAAGCCTCGATCTAGAACCGGAAAGGTGGCCTCTTTAAAATCAGGAAGATAGAGCTTCTCGCGGTCAACCAAACCCTCGATAACCCGATCGATCGTCTTGTGCCATCGTCCGTTCTTCGCCGTATGGCGCTTCGCCAAAAGCTCGCGGTGCTGCGAGAGGTAGGCAGTAAGTCGCGGCCATTCCTCGAGCTCCACCAAACCGTCTATGTCCCAAGGATTGACGAGGTACTTGCCGGACCATTGAACGTTGCCGGAAGTTATGTCGCGCGGCAGCGCAAGCGGTAACAGCCGCTCCGGCTCGACTAGGTCTGGATCCTCGGTGATGAAAATCCGATCCGCCCCGGTCGCAACGCCAATGCCGACCTTCGTCCCAGTGGTCTCATCTTCCAATGATGGAAACCTCGCCTCAAGGTCGGCGATAACCGCAAGGCGATCGGGTGAGCCGAGAGGCCAGCCCGCAGAGCCACTAAACCAGGTACCTAGACGGGCTCCGCGAAAGCCAGGTCGATGCACATGATCTGCACTGGACTTGACAGCGAGGGCTCCCACTTCTGACGCTTCGGAAGGACCGAAACTTGGCGATGCCTCCACTACTAGTGGACCCTCCTCCTGTGGCTCTCGCCTTAAGGTCGTGATAGCTGGATAAGCATCGACCTCGTCCTCAAAGGCGTCGACTCCGGTCATCGAGATCACCGTCTCGACTGCCCATTCCTCAGAGACCATTGCCCGAAGGCGAGCGCCGTAGGCGTTGCGCATCCAGCGGTCGGCGCAGATAAAGCCAAGCGTTCCCCCGTCACGCAGAGCTCGTAGACCGTACTCGTAGAAGCCTATATAGAGATCGGCCCGGCCGCCCATCGTCTTACAGGCAAGTCGATAGGCCTCCGATCGGTCGCGCGGGACGGCCTCAAGCCGCACGTAAGGTGGGTTGCCGACCACAAAGTCTGCCGAGTGTTCTGCCGGAGGCTGAAGCAGAAAATCCTCTTGCCTTATCCATGCATCAGCAAGCTCCTCGGCGACGCTTCGCTCTATCCCGGCCGAGTGCATTGTTTCGCGCGCCACGGCTTGGCTCAAGGCAACATTTCTGGAGATCAGATCCGTGGCAGCTAGAGCCTCTCGGGCTTCCCCGAGATCTCGACCGTGAAGGCGAGCGGAATCCATCAAGCGCTCAATCATCGCCACAAGAAATGCGCCGGACCCACAAGCTGGCTCAACTGCCTTCATCCCGACCAAATCGTGATCGGCCTGATAGCCAACAAGATCAAGGATCAAGTCGACAACCCATCGCCGGGTGAAGACCTCGCCATGCTCCTCGGCGCGCTCTGGAACCTGTATTGCCGCGGGGCTAACTGCCATTGATCCGCAGATTAAGCGAGCGGGCGGCGCACTCGAGCCGCTCTTCTCACAGGGATCGGTGAACCCTTCTAGTGCCAACGCTTCACAATCAGGTCCAGATGCAGCCCTCCCCCGAGAAGGCCGCCCCCGCGATCAGAGTCGACAGGCTGCGGCGCGACTACGGCGACCGGCCGGCGCTCGACGGCGTCGGCTTCGAGCTGGCGGCGGGCGAGTCGCTGGTCGTGCTCGGCCCGAACGGGGCCGGTAAGACGACGCTGCTGCGGGTGCTGGCGACGCTGCTGCGGCCGAGCGGCGGCGAGGTGCGGGTGCTCGGCTGCTCGCTGCCCGACGAGGCCTGGAAGCTGCGCGGGCGGATCGGCTACCTCGGCCACGAGGCGCTGCTCTACCGCGACCTCTCCGGGCGCGAGAACCTGCGCTTCCAGGCGCGCCTGCACGGGATCGAGCGCGCCTCCGTCGAGGCGCGGATCGAGGAGCTGCTGCGCGCGGTCGGGATGGAGCGGCGCGCCGACGAGCGGGTCGCCGAGCTCTCGGCCGGGATGCGGCAACGGCTCTCGATCTGCCGCTGCGTCCTCCACGAGCCGGAGCTGCTGCTGCTCGACGAGCCCGACTCCAACCTCGACGTCGAGGGGCGCGAGCTGGCGCGCGAGCTGGTCGGCCCAGGCACCGGCCGCACCCGCGTCGTCGTCACCCACGACCCCGAGCGCCACATCCCCGAGGCAGACCAGGTGCTGCGGCTCGGGATCGGCGAGGCGGCGGTGGTCTCGTGACCCCCTCCCGCGCCGCCTTCGCGGCGATCCTCGCCAAGGACCTGCGCTCGGAGCTGCGCACCCTGCAGTCGCTGCCCGCAATGGCGCTGTTCAGCGTCACCACCTTCGTCATCTTCCGCTTCGGCCTCGACCGCACCAGCCTCTCCGGCAGCCTTGCCGCCGGGGTGCTCTGGGCGACGCTGCTCTTCGCCGCGGTGCTCGGGATCAACCGCCTCTTCGTCGCCGAGCGCGAGGAGGGCGGTTTCGACGCGATCCGGCTGGCGCCGATCGATCGCAGCGTCCTCTTCGGCGCCAAGGTCGCCTCGCTGCTGGTCTACCTACTGGCGCTGGAGCTGGTCGCGGTGCCGATCTTCGCGGTCTTCTTCCTCGATGGCGCCGCCGGCCTCGGCCCGCTCGTCGCCGTGCTCCTGCTCACCGACCTCGGCCTCGCCGTCACCGGCACCCTGATCTCCTCGATGGCGGTCAACTCGCGAGCCCGCGACCTCTTGGTGCCGCTGGTGCTGCTGCCGCTGGCGGTGCCGCTGATGATCGCCGCCACCGGCGCCACCGAGCCGCTGCTCGCCCTGGGCGGTCCCTCCTACCATCGCTTCGGAACCTGGCTGACGGTGCTCGGCCTATACGATTTGATCTTCGGCCTGGTCGGTTACGCCGTCTTCGACTTCCTGCTCGAGGACTGACCGGGCGCCACCCGTCCCCCACTCTCCGAGGCGCATGTACGGCAAAGGACTGAAGCCCCTCTCGATCGCCACCGTCGCGATGCTCGCGCTGTCGCTCTCGCTGGTCTTCTTCTACGCGCCGCTCGACGGCGACCAAGGCTTCATCCAGAAGATCTTCTACCTGCACGTACCGCTGGCGATCGTCGCCCTGATCGGCTTCATCGCCGGCGGCGTCTTCGCGATCGCCCACCTGCGTACGAACGACCGCAAGTGGGACGCCTACTCCTACGTCTCGATCCACATCTCGGTGATCTTCGGGGTCGCGGTGCTGATCACCGGGGCGATCTGGGCCAAGGCCTCCTGGGGGCACTGGTGGGTCTGGGACGAGCCGACCCTGGTCAGCTTCCTGATCGTCTTCCTCCTCTACGCGACCTACTACCCCTTCCGCTACGCGATCGAGGACCGCGATCGCCAGGCCCGCTACGCCTCGGTCTTCGCCGTCACCGCCGGCGCTTTCGTGCCGCTCAACTTCATGGCGGTGCGGATGGCGCAGAGCCTCGTCCACCCGCGCACCTTCGCCACCGCCGAAGGCGGGATGCCCGGCGAAATGATGCTCACCTTCCTCTGCTCCCTGGTCGCGATGGGGCTGCTGTGGACGACGCTGGTCAAGTTCGAGCTGACCGCGAAGAGCGCCTCCGGGCAGGTCAAGCGCCTGCGGCGGGCCCTCGACGCGCCCGTCACCGGCGGCACCTCGCGGATCGCCCCGGAGGTGAGCTGATGCCGGAGCTCGCCGTCCTGCTGCCGCTCGGCGCTCCGGCGCTGCCGCTCGACGAGGCCGGCAAGTACGTCGCCGGCGCCTACGTCGTCTTCGTCGTTCTGCTCGTCGTCTACGTCGCGATCATGGCGGCGAAAGTCCAGCGGATCGAGCGCGAACTGCGCGAGGTGGCGGCGATCGCCGAGGAGCGCAAAGAGCAGCGCGAGGAGGTACGCGCCTGATGGCCGAGTTGCTCGCACTTGGCGTCTCGCACAAGACCGCGCCGCTCGACCTGCGGGAGCGGCTCTCGCTGACCGAGGGCCGCGCGGTCAGCGCCCTCGCCGAGCTGACCGCCGCGAACGGCATCCACGAGGCGGCGGCCATTTCAACCTGCAATCGGACGGAGCTCTACCTGATCGTCTCCGACCCGGTCGAGGCCGAGTCGACCGCGCTCGGCGTCCTCACCCGCCAGGCGGAGATCCGCCCGACCGAGCTGCTCGGCCACCTCTACTCGCTGCGCGCGACCGACGCCGCCCGCCACCTGCTGCAGGTGACCGCCGGGCTCGACTCGATGATCCTCGGCGAGGCCGAGATCCAGGGCCAGGTCAAACGCGCCTACGAGCTGGCGCTGGTCGAGGGCGCGACCGGGCCGATCCTCAACCGCCTCTTCCGCGGCGCCCTCTCGGCCGGCGGCCGCGCCCGCGAGGAGACCGGGATCAGCCAGAAGGGCGTCTCGATCCCCTCCGTCGCCGTCGAGCTGGCGCGGCGGGCGATCGGCGACCTCTCCGCCAAGCGGGTGCTCGTCGTCGGCGCCGGCGAGACCGCCGAGCTGGTCGCCAAGGCGCTGGTCGCCCGCGGTGTCGCCACCGTCTTCGTCGCCAACCGCCACTACGACCGTGCGATCGGCCTCGCCCAGCGCTTCGACGGCACCGCGGTCCGCTTCGAAGAGCTGCCCGAGCAGCTGACAAGCGCCGACATCGTCGTCACGGCGACGAACTCGCCGCACCACATCGTCGAGCAGGAAGGGCTCGAGCAGGTGATGGCGGCGCGGCCGAACCGGCCGCTGCTGGCGATCGACCTGGCGGTGCCGCGCGACATCGACCCGGCCTGCCGCGAGATCGCCGGCGTCGCCGTCCACGACATCGACGACGTGCAGCAGATCGTCGAACGCAACGCGAGCGGCCGCGAGGCCGAGGCGCGGCGGGCGCGGCAGATCATCGACGCCGAGCTCGACCGCTTCGAGCGCTGGCTCGCCTCGCTGGAGGTGGTGCCGACGATCAGCGCCCTGCGCGCCAGCAGCGACGAGATCGTGCGCCGGGTCCTGGCCGAGAACGAGGGCCGCTGGGAGAGCCTCAGCGACGCCGACCGCGAGCGGCTGGAGACGATGGCGAAGGCGATTGCCTCGCGGCTCCTGCACGAGCCGACCCTGCGGATCCGCCGCTCCGCCGGCTCCGACGAGGCCTACTTCTACGTCAGCGCCCTGCGCGAGCTCTTCGGTCTCGACGTCGAGACCGAGCCGGAGGGCGAGGCGCGGGGGAACGTCACCGAGCTGCGGCGCAAGAACCAGAAGGGCTGAAGTGCGGATCGCGACGCGCGGGAGCGCGCTGGCGTTGACGCAGGCGCGCTGGGTGGCGGACCGACTCGGCGGCGCGGAGCTGGTCGAGGCGAGCTCGGACGGGGAGCCGGGCGACAAGTCGCGCTTCGTGCGCGGAGTCGAGCGGGCGCTGCTGGCGGGCGAGGCCGAGGTCGGGGTGCACTCGGCGAAGGACCTGCCGGCGGAGATGCCGGAGGGGTTGGAAATCGCCGGCGTCCCCGAGCGCGAGGACCCGGCCGACGTCTGGATCGGCGTCGGCTCGTCCCTGGACGAGGTGCCGGAGGGCGCACGGGTGGGGACCGCGAGCCTGCGACGCCGGGCGCAACTGCTGGCCGCACGACCGGACCTGCGGGTGGAGGAGCTGCACGGCAACGTCGACACGCGCCTGCGCAAGCTGGCCGAGGGGGAACTGGACGGGATCGTCCTCGCCGCCGCAGGGCTGCGCCGGCTCGGCCGCGAGAGCGAGATCGGCTTCGCGCTCCCGGTCGAGCAGATGTGCCCTGCCGCGGGGCAGGGAGCGCTGGCGCTGCAGGTCCGCGCCGACAACGCCGAGGCCGGCGACGCTGCCGCCTCGATCAACGAGCTGCGGGCGATGCGCGAGCTGACCGCCGAGCGGACGGTGGTGGCGCTGCTGCAGGCGACCTGCAACACCCCGCTGGGTGTGCACGCACAGATCGACGGCGAGACGCTGAAGCTCGACGCCTTCGTCGGCCTCCCCG
>DASULV010000002.1:0-60477 GCA_036277955.1 Solirubrobacterales bacterium
CTAGCTGTAGTTCCCAAGCAGGTTGTTCCCCTGCAGTTCGTTGAGGCGAGCCGCAGGCGGGCGATGGCCGAGGGAGCCGTGCTTTCTGCGGTAGTTGTAGCGATCGAGCCAGCCGGCGAGCTGGCTCGAACGCTCGGCTGAGCTGCCGTAGAGGCGACCGTAGGCCCACTCGCGCAGCATCGTCTGGATGAAGCGCTCGGCCTTGCCGTTGGTCTGAGGCCGGTAGGGCCGGGTGCGCAGGTGGCGGATGCCGAGCTCCCGGCAGGTCCGGGCGTGGATCGCCGAGCGATAGGCGGAGCCGTTGTCGGTCATCACCCGCTCGACCTCGACTCCTCTCTCGGCAAACCAGGCAACCGCGCGCCGCAGGAAGGCGGAGGCGGTCTCCCCGCGTTCATCGGGCAGGACCTCGACATAGGCGAGGCGGGTGGCGTCGTCGACGCAGACGTGACAGCGCTCCCAGCCATAGCCGGCGCTGGCGTTGCGGTTGCCGATCGCCCGTTTGCCGGCCACCCCGAAGCGACCCAGCTTCTTGATGTCGACGTGGATCAGCTCGCCGGGTCGCTTGCGCTCGTAGCGGTTGGGTGGCTCGGGAGGCTCCAGGCGGCTGCGCTTGCCGAGGCCGATCCGCTTCAGCCAGGCAGAGACGGTCGAGAGGGCCAGGCCGAGGACCTCGGCGATCTCGGCAGCCGTCATCCGCAATCGCCGCAGGACCGTGATCGCCTCCACCGTGGCCGGCGGTGTGCGGTGGGGGATCCGCTTCGGTGCGGAGCTGCGGTCGAGCAGGCCGTCCTCGCCTTCTGCCCGCCAGCGGCCGAGCCACTTGCGCGCGGATCGCTCGCTGATGCCGGCGGCCTCGGCCGCCGCCATCAGCGACCAGTTCTCCTCTTCGATCCGCTTGACCAGCAGCTTGCGGCTGTTCGGGCAGGTGCGAGCGTTAGCGTGGAGCTTCATCCGGTGTCCTCCTTGATCTGGGTGGCTTCAGCACCCCCAGCCTTCAAGGAGGCCCGGATGAACAACGTGGTTAGGAACTACAACTAGCTAGCGACCGGAAGGGCCGATGCTACTACTAGTACTCGCCTCTCTCAGAGCGGCGCAGCTCCTTCTCGCACACCCGAATCACGATCGCTTGCGACTCTAGCGGCATACCCCGAGCGAGGCGCTGGGCTATAGCCTCAAAAGTGGGCTCCACCCCCAACTCCTTCGCGAGATCACGTATGGTCCAGCCGCGACAAGTCAGTTCTGCCCAGCGCCTCAAGGCCGCGCCCTCACTGTGATCTATGACCCTGGTGTAACTGACCTTATCTTCAATTTGCTTAGGGCTCGCACCCGTCGATATATATCTCGCTGCCAAGGCAAGTGCTAGACCGCATATTCCCGCTAGAAGTAGGCGCCAGTGGGTCACTACTCTACTCCTTCTTCACATCTAGTGCCTATGACGAATTGAAAATCTGCATTATATCCACGCGACTTCCGATTCCCGTTACTCGTGGTCCACGACACAATAAAGTGTAACGTGACTTCCCCAGACCAAAGGCGATTGCATGGCGGAAACGCGTCTACTTGGAGATCAACGGTAGCTGAACAGGTAAATTTGACTCCGCCGTCACCGCAAGGGTTGGGGGTCCCAGTCTGAGGGGGAATACGTATGGATACGCCTGGCGCAGGATGGTATCGGCCGTCTAGCGCAACCGCCTTAACGGTGACATCCTTTGCCGCTCTAGTGCAATGAGCCCAGGCCTGACCTCTATAGATAAAATGCCCATGTCTGCTGGTTCTATTTCTTGGCTTTAGAGAAGCTTGGTGGAATGAACAAGCATCTCTTTCACCGCTTATGTCTAGGCGATTGATCGGGTCCTGACTCACGTAGTCATACGGATTTGCGGACCCCCCCGCCACCGGGTCCAGAGACATGAATCGTCCAAGTGCTGGGGCGTAACTCCGTACCCCCATTTGAATGACCCCAGATGAGAGGTCCGTCCGCCGGAGATTCCCTCCAAGCCAGGCAAACCGCCTGCTGCTCCCCGAGGTGCGGTTTCCAAACTCGTCATAGCTCATCGTATTTTTCAGGCTGGTGGCTCCGGGGCTGATCGCTGCAATGGCGGAGATGTCCCCATGAAGGTTGGTGAGCTGGAGATTCACTTCCTGGCCACTTTCCTGTACCGCCGCGAGTTCGCCGCCTAGTCCGACGATGTTGCGGGTCCAAGTCGAGCCGCGCTCGGTCCAGGCAGGCGAGTCGGACGGACCGTCGTAGTGGAACACTTCGGTCCCTTCGAGGCCGCCTCCCTGGAGGCGCTGACGTTGGCGCAGGGTGGCGTCGAGCTGGAAGGTGTTGGTAACCCCGTCCTGAGACTGGGTGGCGACCATGTCGTTGGCGAAGTAGCTGGTCGTCAGCGTTTTGCCGCCGGCGTAGGTCGCCGGCAGGCTCGTGATGCGACCCCAACTGTCGTAGGTCGGCCCCTTGAGCCGGTCGGCGCCGTCGTATTCGTAGCTCTGGGTGGTGCCGCCCGATTCCGCGCAGACGCCACCGACTCCTGGAGAGCGGGTCGTCAGCGAGGTCCGATTGGAGTCTTTGTCGTAGGCGTACGCGCGGGTGGTGCACTGGCCTCCCTGCGGGGTTTCGTCGGCGTAGGTCAGACGCCCTGCTCCGTCGTAGCGGTAGTGCTCGGTTCCGAGGGTGCCGGATTCGGCGACGATCTGGCCGTTGATCGACATTTCGAGGCCGAAGTCGAGCCAGAGGCAGCTGGAGCCGCAGTTGGAGACCTTGGTGTAGGAGAGGTGGGTCGCCTCTCCTGCCGGGTCGTAGGTGGTTTCCGCGGTGAGGCCGTTCGGGAGCCCGCGTTTGACCATCGCGCCGTCGGCGTTATAGGCAGCGGTGAAGACGCCGGCGGCGGAGTCTTCCAGTTCGATCGGCATGCCTGAGGCGGCGTCGTAGCGGACGGTCTGGCTACCCTTGAGGTCGGTCGTTTTCACCGGCCGGCCGTCGAGGTCGTAGAAGGTTTCGGCTTTGTTGCCGTCGGCGTCTTCGTATTTGACCGGGCGACCGAGGGTGTCGTAGGTGGTCTTGGTTTCCTGGCTGTCGAAGCCGCTGCCCGACCACTTCTGGACCCGGTTGTTGCCTGGGTCCGCGATCAGGATGTTGCCTTTGGAGTCGACCGCAAGCCCTTCTGGCCCGTACTGTCCTTCCGCGCTCACGCCAAAGAACTTCTGCAGCAGGAACTGTCCGGATTCAGAGAACTTCTGCACCCGCAGGTTGCCGGTATCGGAGACCCAGACGTTTCCGCTTGCGTCGGCCTCTACTCCGAGGGGTTTGCTGAGCTGCCCGTCGCCCGACCCCTGGGTGCCGAACTTGCGTGAGTAGGCATAGGAGGTCGTGAATGCCTCCACCCGGTTGTTGCCGGTATCGGCGACCCAGAGCAGGAAGCCGTGAAAGGCGATGCCGGCAGGTTCTTTCAGCTGCCCGTTGCCGGCGCCGAGTTCGCCGAATTTGGCCAGCACTTCGGCCTGCGGGCTGAGCTTCTCCACGCGGTTGTTGGCCCGCTCGACGACGAAGAAGTTCTGGCCGCCGGTCGTCGTGATCCCGATCGGTTCGGAGATCTGGCCTTCTCCGCTTCCTGCCGTGCCGGCCTGGCAGGTGTTGCCCGAGGCGGCGGTGCAGCGGTTCTTTTCAAGCGTCGTGCCGCCGGCTTCGACCTTGGTCTTGTTGACGTTCGCGCCGATCACCGCGATGAAGGCGCCGGTGGAGCTGAACTGGGCGACGCGGTTGTTGGCGGTGTCGGTGACGTCGACATTGCCGACGGAATCGATCGCTATTCCTGAGGGCGAGCTCAGTTTCCCGCCGGCCGAGCCGGGTCCACCGGCTTCGCGGATGAATTCGCCCGCTTCGTTGTACTCGACGATGCGGTTGTTGCCCTTGTCGACCACCCAGACGTTGCCGGAGGCGTCGACCGCCACGTCAGCGGGTTTGGAGACCGCGCTGTGGTTCTGGCTCGCTACCCCGATCGAGGTCAGGAACTGCGGGCTGCCGCATTCGCTTTCGCAGACGAAGCGTTCGGCGATCGGCATACCGAACGTGTCGCTGTATTCGGTTTCGACCTTTGGGATCGCCTGCCCGCCACCTTGGATCCTCTTGGTCAGCTGACGGCCGGCTTCGTCGTAGGTGAAGGTCGTCGTGCGGGCGTTTTCGGATCCCCCGCCTGGAGATTCAACGATCGTTTCGGGCTCGTCGAGGTTGTTGTATTTCGTGAACTTCTTGACCAGCAGCTGCGGTCGGCCGGTGCCGCTGTCCTGGGCAGCCGGCATCACCCTGCAGACCAGGCCGGCGTATTTCGCAACCCCGCCGCATTCGGGGTATTCGCTATTGGTCGTGGCGGAGTAGTAGACGAACTTCGTCGTGCCGGCGCCGCCTTTCGGCTGCGAGATGGTGAGTGGCAGACCGGTGTTCAAGTCATACGTGGTCCCAGAGACGATATGGAGGCCGGTGTAGTCGACGATCGTCGAGGTCGGCTTGCGCAGGTAGTAGTTATTTTCGATATTCGTAACTCGTTTGTCGAGATCTTCGCCCCTTTCCGGCACATAGGCACTGGTTTTTTCCCAAGAGAGCATGTGCGGAGGCGGGGTGCCTGGCGGGAGCGTCGGAGCCCCGACGTCGTAGGTGAACTGTCGGTGCAGGCTGGCCTGCGCCACTTCCCCGTTTTCCAGCCGTACCTGGTGCTGCGGTCCCCATGACTGCAACAGCTCCGTTCCGTCGCTGGAGTAGGACGAGGTGGTGTCCAGGCGATGGGAGCGGATGACGGATTCAGAGCCCGCTTCAAGCGCCCGCACGCGATTCTGGGGCGTCAATTCGCGGAAGACGTTGCCGTGGCTGTCGGTCTCCGTCGTCGAGATCGAGGGACCTCCGGCGCCGGGAGGCGACGGCGAGGCGGTGTTCACCTCGTAGCCTTCGGGGTCGAGGTAGTGGACCGTCGCATGGGAGAAGTTGGTCGGCCGCGGGCTGGTCGGCACCTGGTCGGGCGGGAAGATCGCCGTCGCATCGACGGGATAGTCCTGCTGGCCCCAGGTGGCCACCGTCGAGGCGCTCAGGTCGTAAGGGGCACCGCTGCCGCTGACGGGCACCTGATAGGCGAGCGTGGTGGTGGCCGTCGGCGTCCCTTCCACCAGGCTCGCGCGGCTGACGCTCTTCAGCCGCTGAAAGAGCATCTGGTCACGCCAGCTGTAGTAGCCGGGAGTGCCGGGGTTGGGCCCGTATTCGAGTGAGAATTCTTTGGGTTCGTAATAGGCGAACTGCCAGGGGGCCTGCCCGGGCGGCGTCAGTGAGGCCAGAGATTCTTCTGAGTGATAGCTGTAGGTCTCCTTGAGCGGTTCGCCGTTGGCTTTTTTGATCCGGGGGTCCCACTCCTCGACGAGGCGGTTGGCCGGGTCGTAGCCGTAGCGAGCGACGGTCTGGCCACCCGTGCCGGCCGGGCCGTAGTAGTCGATCGAGGAGAGGCGGTAGGTGCCTTCGCAGCTGCAGGAGGAGTACTGGAAGGTCAGGGTTCTACAGCCTGGCGTGCTGACCGATTTTTCCACGCTGCAGGTCACGTCTTTCGGTGCCGGCGCGATCTCCTTCATCAGCCGGTACTTGTGGATCGACGGAATGGGCTCGTAGACCAACGTCGCCGATTTGTCGGTTGCCTGCCAGGAGACCGACTTCGGCACGTATTCGCCGGGCGCCCCTTCGGGCTTGAAGATCGTTTCCACAGCTTCGGAGCCCGTCAGGATGAAGTTCCCGGTTTCGGCGTCCTTCCTGAGGATGTATTCCTTCATGTATTCAGGGGAGACGTAGGTGCCGCCGGAGATTTCAAAGGCCGCCGCCGCTCCTTCGTTGTCGAAGATTTCGATCCAGTCGGCCGGCGGGATCGCTTCTTCTGCTTCATAGGTTTCGCATTCCTGTTCGTTGTTTTCCACCCAGCATTCGGTTTTGAAGACGGCGGGCACTTCGGGCTGATGGCGTTCGACCAGCTTCGTCCACGCCGATCCTTCGTAGGCCTGCTCCATCGGCCCCGACGGCTGCCAGCCGCGCCCGAAGGCGGCCCCGGCCGGAGCGTAACCGCCGGAGCTGAGCACGCGGGTGAATTCCAGGCTCGACTCTGAGCCGGGGACGGGAATCGAGACATCGGTCCTGCTAACCGTGTAGCGGCCGGTCAGCAGGTCGACGGTTGCCGGCCCGACCGAGGCCGTCGCGTTGGTCGGGGCGCCTTCTTCGTCGTAGTTGACCGTGACGGGTTCGCTGGCCCCTTTCGAGGTTTCCCCTCCGGCGAATACCGCCCGCAGCTTGATCTCGTCGCCTTCATCCCATCCCCACCACTCCTGGTTCACGCCCGCGGAGAAGTCGAAGAACACCGGCGCGACCTGTCCGTATTCCGGTGAGATCGGCCAGTCGACTTCTTCGCCTGCTGAATCGCGCACATATTTGGCCGGGATCGTCTCGAACTCCGACCAGTCCTCCAGCTTCATCTGGTAGGTGACGCCGGTCACCCCGGTCTCACCGAGGGGCGGGGGTCTCCAGGTGGCATCGAGGGTGAACTCGTGGCTTGAGGTCCTCCCCTCTTCAGGGGAGATCAGCTTGTTCAATTCATGGGTCTTGCGGAAGTCGTAGAGGACCCGCAGGTAAGGACGATAGGAGGGCGCCGCGCTCGAGTTGAACTTGAGCAGGCGGTGGGTGCAAGTGGTCTGGCACGAACGCGATTTGTCGTCGATCAGCTTGACGATCACGCTCAGGTCTTCATCGTGTTCAAATTTTTCCTGCACCTTCGCGGCCTGGATCGGCACGCTCCACCAGCCCGGGCCGCTGCCGCGTTCTGAGGTTTTGGCCTGACCAAGGGCTTCCGGGGCATAGTCGCCGCCTTCGGCTTCCCAGTTTTTGCCGGAGGTGTAACGCTTCCAGTTCGCCTGCCAATTCCAGGGCTTGAGGACCCGGTGCACCGCGACGCCGCTCGTGCTCTGGGCCGATTCAGGGGCATAGAGCATGAGGTCGGCGGAGGTGACGTCCGCACCCTTGGGGATTTCCGCCGTGCGCAGGTTCATCAGCGAGCGGTACCAGTTGTCTTCGGCCTGGTTCAGTTCGGCGTTGTAGCCGACGAGGAGGTTCTGCCGACCCCAGCTGGCGCAGTCGATCCAGCCTTCCTGGCCGGTCTTACCGCCGATCACGCAGTCGAGGTCGGTCCCTTCCTTGGTGATCGTCGGGTCGATACGGACCGGCCAGGAGCGTCCAGGGGCTTCAAGCCACTCCGGATCGACGGAGACCGTCAAGATCCAGGTCCCCCCTTCGCGCGGAGCGAGTTGATAGCTGACCCGATCGGTGCTCGGCGCGGACATCTCCGCGTCGGCGACGGTCGGCGCGGGCAGCGAGGCGACCACATCGCCGTGCTCGTCCTCGAAGACGACCGAGCCGTCGGCGGTGAGATCCGCGCTCAGGCCCGCCGAGGCGGTGAGCTCGTAGCGGAAGCTCGAGGGGCTCGAGGGGCCTTCGAGCACGATGTCCTCCTTTAGCCCTTCCGGGAGGGTGGTGTATTCGAAGCTGGCGTCGGCCTCGGGGCTTTCATAGACGGCCGCGCCTTCGGTCAGCTCCGCCGGCTCGGTGTCGGTCCCCAGCAGGCGCGAGGCGATCCACTGATCCCCGAAGTCGAGGCGAGCGGCGCCTTCCTGGAAGTCTGAAGGCAGGCTGACGTCGATGGAGCTGTCGCCGTTGACGATCTCTCCGTCCTCGCTTTCTTCGAGGCCTTCTTCGATCGGTTGCCAATCGCCGTCAGCGCCTTCGTAATTGACCGGCGTGTCGTAGACCCGGGTTTCGAGCAGGCCCGAGTGAAGTTCGTAGGTGTCAGACGTCGCCGTGCGCTTGTCCGGCAGCTCAACGGCTGAAGGGGGAACTGCGGAATCGATCGTCGTCTCTTCGACCGCCGCTTCCTCGCTCTTCGCCGAAGCCGCAAGAGTCAGTCCTCCGACGATCACACCTACTAAAAGAAAGGCAAACAGTCTCCGTCGGACCTGCCCCACCTGCACACCCTGCATCTGCACCGCTCCTTAGTCGTCAGTCGGAGCAGCAAGGCGGCTCCCGTCACGGAGCAGCATTCAGTGTTCTGGCTAATTTGCAATACCCAGAATTTTGGCTTCGACGAAGACTTCGCCGGAGCGAACGCTAGTTTCAGGTGGACTGACTGTCCAAATCGACCGTCAGTTCCGCCGTCGGTGGTGGTGCTTCTTCACCTTCCTGCAGACCGTCCGCCCTTTCACCTTTTTCTTCTTGAAGCCCTTGCGACACTTCAGTCGCTTCGCGGCGGGCGGTGCCTGCGTGGTCGTCGACCCTCCCGCGGCGATGCCGGCGGTCCCGTTCGGGGTGTCGGAGCTGCTCGGGCTGCCGGTGGAAGGCCCGCTGGTGCCCGCCGGGACGGCCGCCAGGTTCGCGAGCTCCTGGTAGTCGCGGCAGGGCTCGCCCCGCAGGCCCGGGCAGGGCGGCAGGCCGGTCGGCACGCTGACGCCGGGGATGACGGGCAGCAGCAGGCTCGAGGGCGTCTCGCCGCCGTAGGCGATCGCGACTTGGGCGGTGCCTTCCGGGTCGGTCTCGTCGAAGGCCCAGATCGGCTGGGTGCCGTTCGGGGCGGCGATCGTGACCCGGACCCGCGAGCCCGCGCGATAGGCGTGGCCCTCGTAGTAGAGCGGGATCGTCACCGCGACGAACTGGTCGGCGGGCATCGGTTCGACGTCGGCTTCGCGCAGGCTCAGGACCGGCTCCAGGGGGGTGCTCTTGGCGGCGTCGAGCTTGCGCTCGTCGGCGCGGACCCAGCCGTTCTGCACGAAGGTCTCCTTGCCGTCGGGGCGGACCTCGCTGATCGTCGCCTGCAGGTCGACGTTCGGGGTCGAGGAGCGGACCCAGGCCTCGACGGCCCCCGCGCCGATCACGGTGGTGTCGGCGGCGAGCGGATCGGTCAGGTAGGAGACGGCACTCCTGGGCGGGCTCTGTTCCCAGTGGTAATCGGGGGTCTGCGTCCAGAGGCCGCCGGCGGCGCTGCCGGTGTTGCCGCTGAAGTCGGTCTTCGGTAGAGCGCCGGCGTCCCAGGTGAATTCGTCGGCACCGGCGGCGGGCGCGCTGTCGGTCAAGGCACCCCCCGGCGCCAGGTACCAGCGCTTCGCTTCCGTCCCGGGCACCGGGAACCCGTCGAAGGACTGCTCGAAGCCGGGGTAGGGCTTGCCGGGAGAGGACTGCCCGAGCGGGTCTTTGCCGGCGCCGCTGTCGAAGAGGACCCGGATCGGTTTCTGCGCCTCGAAGGCGGCCAGCGCCGTGTCGTAGGTCGGCTGCGCCTGGATCGGGTCCGGCGGCAGCGTCACTCCTTCGATCCCCATCGCTTCTTTGAACAGCACCGGCGCCGCGGCCTGAACCGCCGGCGCGGCGAGGATCGGCGGCCGTTCGGCGACGTAGAGCTGGAGGAAGTCGAACCAGCGGTTGAAGGTCTCCGGGTCGAGCGAGTCGATGTGGGTGCCGTTGGTGAAGGTGAACCACTTGCGGTCGGTGCCGGTCATGTGCTCGGCCAGGGTCGGGCAGTGACCGCCGGTCTGCTCGTCGGTCCACTGACAGGCCATGAAGGTCGGGACGTCGATCTTGTCGACGAAGGTGACCGGCGAGAGCGGGTCGGCGACCTCGGGTTTGTAGTGGCTGTTTTCTTCGATCTTCTGCAGCAGGTTGGCCGCCTCGGGGTGCAGCGCCTGGTTGGCTTTGCAGACTTCGTCGCCTGCTTCGATCTGTTCCTGGGCCCAGTGCTGGCCGGAGTCGGGGTCCGCCGCTTCGGCGTTCTGGACCCGCTCTTTCGCCCATTCGAGGGCGAAGCCGGTGTTGAGGATGCCGCCGGGATAGAGCGTCGTCTGGGTGTTGTCGATCACCGAGAGCGGCGAGATCGCCGCCAGGCTCGGCGGCCGGGTGGCGGCGGTGAAGAGCTGGGAGATGCCGCCGTAGGAGATCCCCATCATCCCGACCTTGTTGTGGAGGACCCAGGGCTGGTTGGCGATCGTCTCGACCACGTCGTAGCCGTCGAGGTTCTGCAGCGGCTCGAAGAAGTCGTAGGCGCCGCCCGAGCAGCCGGTGCCGCGCATGTTGACGTCGACCACGGTGAAGCCCATCAGGTTGGCGATGATCGCGATCCCGTTTTCGGGCCCGTCCGGGTTGGCGTACCCGTAGCCGGAGTACTCGATCAGGGTCGGCGTCGGCCCGGCCGGGATCGGCGGCAGCGTGACCCCGGGCAGCGCGTGGGTCACGTCCTGCGGCGGGTGGACGTCGATTGCCAGCTTCGTCCCGTCGCGCGTGGTCAGGTACTGGTAGCCGCTTTCCTCGATGGTCTGGTCGTAGAGGTCGCTGCTGGGCGGCGCCGACTGAGCATCCAACACCTGCAGCGACGGCGATTCTTCTCCCCCGGAGGCGACCTTGTAGCCGGAGCCCGGCGCGACGTTGCGGAAGAGGGTCCCGCCGAGGTCATTCGCGGTCCTGGTCGCGACCGCCTGCCCGCCGCTGTCGAGAAGCGCTACCGCAGCGCCGGGCGCCAGGCTGGTCGCATAGACCTGTTCGACGCTGCCGTGCGCATCGAAGGCCGGATCAGCGACGGCGGTGCCGGGAGCGACGAAAAGGGCGGCGAGCAGGCAGCAGGCTAGAGCCGGCCATAGGGGCCGGCTCCATCGGCATCGACTGGTTCCTCCCGTACCTAAGATTAGGTATTCGTACCACGGTTGGCGAAATCTGAAACACACACCGGCAACACGCCGGCGAATGCCCCACGGATGACAAAAACATCTTTAGGTACTGAGGTGTGCTTGTTTACTTAAGAGTCCTTTTCTAGGGTCGCGAGGTGGCCTACCGATCGACTCGACTGAGGATTCAGCTGCCATGTGGGGGGAGCGGCTCGGTGGTCGAGCGCGAGGCCGCCGACTTCTTTCCGAACGATTGCCAGGAAGCCACCAACTGCGTTCAGGGCTCCGATGCATGTGGGATCCCGACGCTCGGCTGCGTGACGGAATCGGTGATTGAAAACCCCGGGCCCTGCGGGCCGATGTCCTGCGCTGACGCCCACACCGGCTGCTTCAGGACCTCGCAGTTTCCCGCGGTCGTCAAGGCAGACGGCGGAGTCGCTCTCACCCTGCGCGACCTCGCCGCGATGCACCGCGATCTGCGCGCGAAGGCTCTCGAACGATAGGGAGGAACACCGGATGCCATTCGAATCGAGGCGGCTGGGGGTGCAACTGCAGTGCGTCGAGCAGTCGAACTTCGTCGTACGGCGGCCGCAGCAGACGCTCTGGGAGACGATCCTCGTCAAAGAACCCGCACAGGGGCCGTGGACGATCAAACCCTGCCCGAACCACTCGTGCTTCTGGATCACCCCTCCTTGCTTCCTCGACTCCGAACCGCCGGACGACATCTGCCCGGGCGGCTCGATCCCGGGGGAGCTCGACCCGGAGGACCCGGACGTGGTGCTGCTGCGGCCGGAGCACCTGCCGAGACTGCGCGGCCACCTGCAGATGAAACTGGCCCAGATCGACGAGATCGCCCAGCGCAAGGGCGAGATCGAAAGCCGGCTCGAAGAGCTCGACGCGGCTGAGAAAGAGCTGAAGAAGCGGACCGGCTAGCGCTCGCGAGACGACACCAACCACCGACCCTGGAGGACCCATGGCCTTCGAATCCAAAAGACTGCGCGTTCAGCTTCCCTGCAAGAAAGCGGGGACCCTGGTGGAGAAAGAGGAGCCCGAAGCGGGGCTCATCCCCATCCCCGACTGCAAGGTCGTCTCCACCTGCCGCTTCTCACCGGTCGGCTGTCCCAACTTCCCTTCGATCTGCACGTGGGATTCCCCCTGGAAGGTCTGCCCCCAGTTCCCGAGCAACACCATCTGCGGGGTGAGCGAACCCATCTGCCGCAACCACGTGACCCTCCTCGACTGCGGCATCACCGAGTGCCCGACCGGAACCCAGGTCTGCGCCGCCCCGAGCCAAGGCCCCGGACCCGGACCCGAACGGATCGTCGTCGACCCCGATCCCGAGAACCCCGACACGGTCCTCTTGCGACCCGAGGACCTGGGCCGCTTCCGGCGCCACCTGGAGGCCGAGCTGGAGCGGATCGAGCAGCTCGAGCAGCGCCGGGGCGAGATCGAGGGCCAGCTCGAAGAGCTCGCCTCCGCCGAGAAAGCGCTGAAGAAACGCTCGAAACGGAAATAGGGGTCGAGGTAGGCGGCGATGGGCGTCCTGCAGCGGGCCCGCCTGCGGGCCAACCCCGGCTACGAGCTGGTCCTGCTCGACCGCCTCGGCGACGGCGAGCGCGAGCTCGTCGGCGAGGTCGACGAGGACGTCTACGGCGTGCTCCGGCCCCGCGAGGGCGCGCAGCTCGAGGCCCGCACCGCCTCCACCGACACGGCCCTGCTCTTCCTCACCTTGGCCGAGCCCGGCCCCCTGCCCGCCTACGCGCGCACCCGGCTCGCGGCTGCCGAGCTCGAGCAGGCGATCGGCCGGCTGGTGCTCGACGGCGTCCTCGAGATCGAGCACGAGGACGGCTTCGTCGGCGGGGCGGAAGCCGCCGCAGCCCTGCTGCCGGAGAGCTCCGACGGCGGCCGCGGCCGCATCGGCGCGCTCTCGATGGCGGCGCTGCGCTACGGCCAGGAGCTGGGGCCGCTGGAGGAGCCGCTGGTGGCAATGCGGATGTACCTCTACGGGCGCCTGCCGGTCTCGCCGGCGCTGCGCGAGCGCTGGCCCGACGAGGACGCCGTCGCCACCTGGCTCGGGATCGACCGCGGCGGCGATGCCGCGGCGGCGCTGAGCGAGGGCTGGCGCGAAGTCCCAGAGCCGGACGAGGGACCCGCCTACTGGCGCCACTGGCGACCGCGCGGGGCGGGCGGCCGCCACGGCTCGAACTACAAGCTCTACGTCAGTCCCGGACTTGACGGGCTGCCGGACGCACTTGCCGCGGTTGCCGGGACGCTGCGCGGAGCGCCTGGCTTGGGCGCCTTCAAGATCGGCCGCGACGTCGGCGGGATCTGCCGCCCCGACAAGCTCGTCGTCTACTTCGACCGCCTCGACGACCTGCAGGAGGCGGCGACGGCGCTGCGCGAGCGGCTCGACGGCTGCCCGCCGCACGGTGTCCCCTTCACCGCGGCGATCGACCGCAAGGGCCTGCTCTGCTGGGGGTCGGACCCGCCGCGCGCCCCCGGCGGCGAGCCGGCGGGCAGCTGGCGGCTCTGGATCGCCGAACGCCTGGCCGAGTACCTGGCGCGGGCGCGGCGCGAGGGCGGCGCGCTGGAGCCGTGGCGGTTCGCGCTGGAGCGGCTCGGGCTGGCCGGCGTCGACGCCGACACCTGGGCGCCGCGGAGCGGCATCTGGCCGGCTGCCGAGGCGGGGGCGTAGGGATGGAGGCGGCGCTCGACCGCTTCGTCCTCCCGGAGGACGTGGTGATCACCCCGGTCGCCGAGCTGCCGGAGGACGTCCGCGAGGGGTTCGCGCACGAGTCCGACGACTGCGCCGTGACGCGGCCGCTGGCGCGCGGCACCTCCAGCGTCGTCGACGCCCGCGCCGCCGGGCTGCTGGAACGCTTCCGGACCCCGGCGACGATCGTCGAAGCGGTGATCGCCTACAGCACCGAGGAGGGCCTCGACCCGCACGAGACGCTCGACAGCGCTTTCGAGATGCTGCGCGGCTTCGTCGCCGAAGGGCTGCTGCTGGCGGCCGACTCGGAGCTGGCGCAGCCGATCTCGACCTCGCTGCCGCCCGGCGAGCTGGTCGGCGGGTTCGAGGTGGTCGAGCCGGCGCACGTGATCGCCGACACCGAGGTCCATCTGGCGCGCGCCGAGGACGGCACGGCGGTGGCGCTGAAGATCGCCCGCGCCGGCTTCGAGCGCCGGCTCGCCGTCGCCTTCAACCGCGAGGCGGCCGTGCTCGAACACCTCGACGGCAGAGTCGGCCCGCGCCTGCTCGCCGCCGACGCGCACGAAGGGCGGCCGTTCCTGGCCATCGACTGGTGCCCCGGCGTCGACGTCCTCCACGCCGCCAACGGGGCGCGCGCCCTCGGCGATGCCGCCGGCCGGGCCGAACTCCTCCGCCTCGCCGAGGAGACGCTCGCCGCCTACGCGCAGCTGCACGAGCTCGGCGTCGCCCACGGCGACGTCCACCCCCGCAACGCGCTGGCCGAGCCCGCGGGGACGGTGCGGCTGATCGACTTCGGCCTCGCCGTCGAGCCGGCGCCGCCGGGGACGCCGGGAGTGGGAATCCGCGGCGGCATCGACTTCTTCCTCGACCCGGAGACCGCCGCCGCGCGGCTGGCGGGGGAGATGGCGCCGGCGCTCTCGCTGGCGTCAGAGCAGTACTCGATCGCCGCGCTCCTCTACCTGATGCTGACCGGCGCGCACACGCAGGAGTTCTCGCTGGAGCCGGAGGAGATGCTGCGCCAGCTGGTCGAGCGGGAACCGGACCCCTTCGAGCGCCACGGCGTCGAGCTGCCGGCCGTCGAGCCGGTGGTCCGCCGCGGGCTGGAGAAGGACCCGGCAGAGCGCCACGACTCGGTGGCCGAGTTCCGCCGCGCCTTCGCCGAGGCCAAAGCGGAACGCGAGCGGCCGGCCCCGGCCCGCCGCCCCTCCCGGCGCCAGGGCGCGGCCCTGCTCGAAGACGTGCTCGAGCGGCTGGCCGCCCCCGATGGCGAGCTATACGCCGAGGGGATCGAGGCGCCGACCGCCTCGGTGATGAACGGCGCCGCCGGCTTCGCCCAGGCGCTGCTGCGGATCGCCGGCATCCGCGGCGACGAGTCGCTGCTGGCGCTGGCCGACCTCTGGGCGGTGCGAGCCCGCCTCGCCGCCGGCAGCGAGGAGGCGTTCTGGAACGAGGAGCTGGAGATCGTCCCCGAGGTCTTCGGCGAGAACTCCTTCTTCCACAACCTCGCCGGGGTCGAGTGCGTGCTGGGACTGGTGGCGGCGGCGCGCGGCGACGAGCCGGCGCTGAGCCTGGCCCGCGACGGGTTCGTGGCGGCGGCGCGCCGGCCCTGCGAGCACGTCGACGTCGCCTTCGGCAAGGCCGGCCTCCTGCTCGGCGCCGCGCAGCTGCTGGAAACGCTGCCGCCGCACCTCGACAGCGCCGAGCTGCGCGCTGCCGGCGACGAGGTGCGGGACCGGCTCTGGGCCGAACTGGAGCCCCAGAGGCCGCTCGCCGAGGGACCGGAGCTGCGCTCGCTCGGCGCCGCCCACGGCTGGGCCGGATATCTCTACGGGCTGCTGCGCTGGAGCGAGGCTGCCGACGGCGAGCCGCCGCCCGGCCTGAGCCGCCGCCTCGACGAGCTCGGTGACCTCGCCCTCCCCGCCGGGCGCGGCCTGCGCTGGTCCTACGACGCCGCCCAGCCGATGCCCCACGGCGGCCTCGAAGCGAGCTGGTGCAACGGCGCCGCCGGCTACGTCGCCCTCTGGCTGGCCGCCCACCGCCTGCTCGGCGAGGAGCGTTTCGAGGACTGGGCGCGGCGGGCGGCCTGGACGGCCTACGAGTCCCCGATCCCCTCCGGCGGCGACCTCTGCTGCGGCTTCGGCGGCAGGGCCTATGCCGTCCTCGCCCTCTACCGCCACGGCGGCGAGGAGGTCTGGCTGGCCCGCGCCCGCCCGCTCGCCGAGCGGGCCGCCGTCAACATCCGCGCCAACGCCCTGCGCCGCGACAGCCTCTACAAGGGCGAGGTCGGCGTCGCCCTGCTGGCCGCCGAACTGGAGCGCCCCGAGCACGCCAGCATGCCGCTCTTCGAGCGCGAATGAGACCCGGACTTCACCAGGTCAGGTGATTCGACTCGACCCCGTCGACGGTGACCCAGACATGGGTGCCCGAGTACCCGTAGACGCAGACGTTCGAGGTCGAGGAAGAGGTCGTGTACTGATAGTAGGAGCCGGTCGGCGGCGGATAGTCCGCATAACAGGTGACGGTGTGCGAGCCGCTGCCGAAGTTGTTGAGTTTCACCGTCACATAGGCGCAGGCGGACGAGCTGCAGCCGGAGACGCTTACGTGCGCCCCCTTGGAGACGGTCACCGATTTCGGACAGGCCGAGGTCGAGGCCGTCACCGAGGCGACTGCCGAGCGGTTGCCGGCGGCGTCGTAGGCGTCGACACCCAGTTTGTAGCTCGAACCGCACGAGAGGCCTGAGAACTTGTAGCCGCTGGAGGTCGTCGTGGCGATCCGCGAGCCGTTGCGGTAGAGCCCGTAGCCGGCCACCCCGACGTTGTCGGTCGACGCGGTCCAGGAGAGGTTGAGCGAGGAGGTCGTCGCGCTTGAGGCTTTCGGCGACCCCGGGGTCGAGGGCGCGGTGCCGTCTTTGCCACCCGTCGACGGTGGGGTTGGCGTCGGAGTCGGAGTCGGCCCGGGGCTATCCGGAGACGGCGTCGGTTTGCCGGCCCCCGGTTGCGTGCCCGGCTTGTAGATGAACTTCATGTCTGGCCCGGTGTGCTGGATGTGGAGGCGGTAGACGCCGAACTCGTCGGTCTTGCCGAGGGCGGGGTTGACCCAGTGGCTGCCGCCGTTCATCTCCTTCGTCTGGAAGGTGGTGGCGTCGATCACCTTCACGACCACACCGACGTGGCCCCAGTCGCCGCTGGTGCGGACGAACACCGCCCCGGGTACGGGCACCGATCCGGTCGGCAACCCGGCGGCCTTGGCGGTCGGGTACCAGTACTTCGCGTCGCCATGGACACTGCCTCCCAGCCAGCGGGCCAGGTTCCACGCGCCCCAGGTGCAGTAACCCCAGTAGCCCGGGTTGGCAGGACCGCTCCCGCGTCCCCCGTGGCGTCCCCCGCGGACGACCCGCCCCTCGTGGTGGAGCGGGCGCACCGGCTTCCCCTGCGTGATCGCGAGCGAGCCCGGGGCGAGGAGCGAAGTGTCCTCCGGCCCTGGCGGAACCAGCAGGATCGGCCGCAAGGTATGACCGGAGTGCCTGCGGCCGAGGGAGCAGGAGGTGCGGATCTTCCAGCGGCCGCTGGGCGCGCCGGCGGAGACGACCCAGGTCCAGGTCGCCGCACCCTTGGAAGCTTTTACGGCGGGCAGCGCCACCTTCTGCTTCCCCTTACGGACCGATGCCGAGCAGAGAGCACCGGGTCGGGTTACCGCGCTCAGCGAGAGGTCGAGCTCGTAGCGCCCGGAGGGATGCGTCTTGAGGACAGGTTGGACGCCGAACTGCGAACTAGGCGGGGCTGCCGCACTCGACCCGCTCAGCAAGCCGACCAGGAAGACCAAAGCAGCCAAACCGAGACCGCCGGAGGCCCCGCCGATGATCTTCCCCCGCCGCATCGCGCGGCACAGTACCAGTGCCAGAAATTCGTCGATACCGAGACGTTACTTCTCACCCTTCCGTCCGAGAGCCAGAATGGCCCGATGCCACGGCGTCCCGATTTCGACCTCAGCGCCGAGCAGGCACGGCGCCTCGCTCTCGCCACCCAGGGCTTCGGCCGCCCGCGCCCGACCGGGCGGGTCGACAGCCGCCACCTGCGGCGGGCGATCGACGACGTCGGCCTGCTCCAGCTCGACTCGGTCAACGTCTTCCTCCGCTCCCACTACATGCCGCTCTTCTCGCGGCTCGGTCCCTACCCGCGGGAGGCGCTGGACCGGCTGGCCTGGCACGAGGACCGCAGCGGGAAGACCCGGCGGGCGCGGCGGCGGGACCTGTTCGAGTACTGGGGGCACGAAGCCTCGCTGCTGCCGGTCGAGCTGCAGCCGCTGCTGCGCTGGCGGATGGCGCGGGCCGGCGAGCTGGCCTGGAAAGGCGTGGCGCGGCTCGGAGCCGAGCAACCGGAGCTGCTCGAGTTCGTGCTGAACGAGGTGCGGGAGCGCGGGCCGCTCCGCGCCTCGGACCTCTCGCTCGAGGGACGGGAGCGGAAGCCGGGAGAGATGTGGAGCTGGAGCGAGGAGAAGACCGCGCTCGAGTACCTGTTCTTCTCCGGCCGGCTGTGCGCGGCGCGGCGGGTCAACTTCGAGCGCCTCTACGACCTGCCCGAGCGGGTGCTGCCGCAGGAGGTGCTCGAGGCGACGACGCCGACGCAGGAGGAGGCGCAGCGGCAGCTGCTGCTGATCGCCGCCAAGCGCCTCGGCGTGGCGACCGAGCCCGACCTCGGCGACTACTTCCGCCTGCCGCGGACCGAGTCGAAGGCCCGCCTCGCCGAGCTGGTCGAGGACGGCAAGCTCTCTCCCGTCCGGGTCGAGGGTTGGCGCGGCCCCGCATACCTCGCGGCCGAGCGCCCCGCCGGCCTGCGCCGTGCCGCCGGCAGCCGCGCCCTGCTGACCCCCTTCGACTCCCTCGTCTGGGCGCGCGAGCGCACCGAGCGCCTCTTCGGCTTCCGCTACCGGATCGAGATCTACGTCCCCGCCCCGAAGCGGGTCCACGGCTACTACGTCCTCCCCTTCCTCCTCGGCGACCGCCTCGTCGCCCGGGTCGACCTCAAAAGCGACCGCCAGGCCGGCGTCCTGCAGGTGCGCGGCGCCTTCGCCGAGCCGGGCGCCGACAGCGCCGAGGTCGCCGAGGCCCTGGCAACGGAGTTGCGGCTGCTCAGCGAGTGGCTCGAGCTCGGCGGCGTCGCGGTCGCGCGCAAAGGCGACCTCGCCTCCCCCCTCCGCCGGGCCCTCGCCTGAGCTACGGTGGATCGAGTGGCCAAGCCGACCCTCCTCCGCGAGTGGCTGGCGACGCGTCGCCGCCCCGCGCGCGGCTAGACAGCTCAAGGACCCAGAGGCCTGACTGCCGCCGTCCCCGAAAGAACGGGAAGATGTCCCAATGCCTCAGCCGCGCCGAGCCAAAAAGACCGAGCGAGGGGACTATGGCTGGGTGATCTCCTTCGGCTGCAAGAACACCGGCACCCTCCGCCGCCTCAAGGTCGACACCGACCCCTCCTCAGACACCAGCCCGATCGAAGTCCCCTGCCCCTGCGGCGAGACCCACCGCGTCACCGTCTCGCCCTACCGCCGCCGCCGCGCCGCCGACGAGCCGTTCGACCTCGAGGTCGTCTCGCTCGACGAGCTGCGCTGACAGTCAGGCCACCACATCCTCCGCGTCCGCGCCGTCGGCCGAACCGGCCTGCGCGGCCCGATCGCCAGGGTGCAGTTCGAGGTCACGCGCTCGCGCCGCGACTGACCTAGCGCTCGGCGCAGAGGCGCTCGACGGCGATCCAGTCGCCGCGCCGGGCGGAGCCGCGGGGGGCGCGGCCGATCTCGTCGCAGCCGCCGGAGGGTCCACGCCGCGCCGGCGTCATCGCGCGCCCGGCGACCATCGAGAGCAGCAGTGGCGCCGGGTCGATCGGCGTGTCATAGCGGCGCACCTCGAAGTGGAGGTGCGGCCCGGTCGAGTTGCCGGTCGAGCCGACGTAGCCGATCCGGGTGCCGCCGTCGACCGCCTGCCCGGAGGAGACGGCGATCGAGGAGAGGTGGGCGTACCAGCTGGTGTAGCCGAGCCGGTGCTGGACGACGACGAGGTTGCCGTAGCCGCCGCTGTTGTAGCCGGCGAAGATCACGCTGCCGACGCCCGCCGCGCCGACCGGGGTCCCTACCGGAGCGGGGAAGTCGATGCCCGAGTGGAGGTGGTCGCCCCGGTTGACGCCGAAGCCGTCGCCCATCGGACCGGCGAGGGGGCGCAGGAAGCGGACCGGCCCGGTGGGCACCGAGCCGCTGCCCGTGCGCGTGCCGCCACCGCGCAGCGCCCGCAGCGTTTCGGCACCGGCGACCCCGTCGACCGCGATCCCCGCCGCCGCCTGCGCGCGCTTCACCGCCGCTTCGGTCAGCGGCCCGAAGAGGCCGTCGGCCCTGCCGGCGCCGCTGCCGGCCCGCTGCAGGAGGTACTGCAGCCCGGCGACGTCCCAGCCCCTGTCACCGAAGCGCATCGGGCGACTGCCCAGGCCGGGCCGGCCCCGCCACCCCAGCGCCCGCCGGGTCCGCGGCCCGAAGACCCCGTCGACGGCCAGCCCCCGCCGCCGCTGCAGAGCAACGACGGCCCGCCGCGTCAGCGGCCCCTCGATCCCGTCGACATAGCCGTCGTAGAGCCGCAAAGCCTGGAGCGCCGACTGCAGAGCGGCGACCCTCACAGGCGACGCCTCGGCGGCCGAGGGCGCGAAGAGCACCCCCAAGACCAGCGCCAGCGCACCCGCTCTGCGAATCGAGCCCATTAGTCGTTACTCGGTACCTCCACCCCGCGGTTCAACCACGCAACGTCTCGTTCACCGAGCGAGAAAGTGGACCGCGTCGGCGAGGGCCTCGCGCTCGGCCTGCTGCGCGCATAGCTCGACCAAGGAGTCCACAAGGACCTCATAGCCCGCAGGAGTGCGGGAGAAGCGCGAAGAGAGCGCGATCACGATCCCGGCGTGCCGACGGCCGCCGGCGCCCCACTCGCCATAGAGGCGCATGAAATCGGCGACATTCTCGCTGACGAGCGCCCGTCCCTCGCGAGCGGCAACCACCAACAGCTCTTCGTCGGCGAGCCCGCGCAAGGGACTGCGCTCGTCGACTCCCTCGGCATCCACACTCCGCTCGCGCAGAGATCGGGCCAGGCGGGCAGGGTACATCTCGTCCAGAAGCAGCTTCACCAGGTCCAGCAGGGCGGCTCAGTCGCCGGCGAGCGCCTCGTAGTGGGCGGTTTCGCGCTCGTGCAACTCGATCCTGGCCTCGATCTCCTCCGGGAACTCGGCCGCGTAGCGAAGCGCCACACCTACCCGGTCGGCGGTGAGCGAAAGTTCCTCGGCGAGACGCTCGGCAACCTGTTTCCCGCCGCCGACCTGACGCGCCGCCCAGCAGATCTCCCAGACGTCGGGACCGCCCGCGAGAGCGGCGCGGCGCCCTGACGGCCCCGGGCGGAAGACGATCCCCGGGTGAGTCTCGGCGCGGTCTCCCTCCTCGGCATAACGACGCAAGGCATCGGAAAGCCGCTCCCCGCGCGCCTCAGCCCGAGCGCGAATACGCGCAGCCGTCTCCTGGTTCATGCGCACC
The DNA here is from genome assembly GCA_036277955.1 of Solirubrobacterales bacterium. GTDB lineage: Bacteria > Actinomycetota > Thermoleophilia > Solirubrobacterales > 70-9 > VAYN01. Next base: position 20,969 of record DASULV010000002.1, read on the forward strand.
GATACGTTGGCCGTGTCAGTCACTTGTTGACAACGTAGCACAACGTCCGCAACAATCTGGATAGCGCTATGGCTGCAAGCGCTGTCGAGTCCAGGCGCCGCCCTGCTTGACGTAGAGCAAGCGCCGGTGAAGACGATCGGTGCTGCCGTGCCAGAACTCGATCACGTCCGGATCGAGGCGATAGCCGCTCCAATCCTCCGGCCGCCGCACCTCTCCCTCATTCCCGGCGAGGCCAGCAGCCTTCTCCCGCAGCCTCGCCGGATCATCCAGCGCTTGGCCCTGCCGAGAGGCAGCGGTAGCGGCCCGAGCGGCCAACGGGCGCTCAGCGAAGAGAGCATCAGACTCGGCCTCACTCAACTTCTCGACCGGCCCCTCGAAGACGATCTGCTGCAACGTCTCCCGCCAATACAACGTCCCCGCCGCCCGCGGATTGACGGCCAGCTCGCGCCCCTTCCGGCTCGCAGAGCTAAAAGCGAAGACAACCGCCGGAGCGATCTGCTTCAACAGAACAATCCGAGTCGAAGGCCGCCCTCGCTCATCGGCAGTCGCCAACGCCAAAGCCCGCGGCTCCCGCACCCCCCGCTCGTCAGCCACCTGGAGCCACCGCTCCAGCAGCGGCAGTGGGTCGGCAGGAGGCGACTCGAACTCAGGCAGCTCGAGGGAGGCGTCGCCGGAAAGCGTTTCGACCGCCGTGGCGCGGGGATCGTTCACCCTTCGCATCCTCCCATGTGATCTACGCCGTCTGCTCCTCATGGCGGCGTCGTTAAAGGCAGAGCCTCGCGTGCTGCGAATCCTCTTCTGTCGCCTTCAGCTAGAAGCGCCTTTGCCGCGCCTCCGACTGGCCTGACCGGGCGCACCCTCGGTTTAAGGAGGTCGGACCCTGACTCCACGACGATCGCGCGACCAAACTCGCCGGAGCATGAGGTAAACAGGCGGGATGCGGCCCTTCGAGCGCCTTGCAGACAACGAGTTCGAGGATCTGGTCGGCGATCTCCTCGGCGCCGAGGAGGACCGCCGCTACGAGCGGTTCCGCCGCGGCCCCGACCAGGGCATCGACCTGCGCTACATGGCAGAGGACGTGCTCAGCGTGGTCCAGTGCAAGCACTACCGGAACAGCACCATCTCCCAGCTGCGCGCCGCCGCCCGCAGCGAGGCGGTGGCGCTCGAGAAGTCCGGCGTCGAGCCGACTCGCTACCGCTTCGTCACCAGCCTCCCCCTGACGCCTCCGAACAAGGCCGCTCTGGCCGATGACCTCGGGGAGTGGGTCGCTGCCGATTCAGATGTCATCGGCGGCAACGACCTGGAGGCGCTGCTCGATCTCCATCCCGAGGTCGAGCGCCGCCACGTCAAGCTCTGGCTCTCTGGAGGGACCGCACTCGCGGCGCTTCTCAAAGCCGACGTCCTGGCGCGTTCGCGCGCCCTGCTGGCGTCGATCGATCGCGCCCTGCCGCTGTACGTGCAGACCGAGGCTTTCCTCCTCGCACACGAAAAACTCACCGCCGAGCGGGTCTGCCTGATCAGCGGGCAACCGGGGATCGGCAAGAGCACGCTCGCCCGCATGCTCGTCGCCGACGCCGTCAAACAGGGCTTCGAGCCCGTCGAGGTGTCCAACGACATTGAGGAGGCGTGGGGGCTGAACGACCCCCAGATTCCACAGGTCTTCTATTACGACGACTTCCTCGGCACCACCACTCTGGGCGAGCTGCAGAAGAACGAGGATCAGCGCTTGATCGCCTTCATCCGAGAGGTAATGGATCGCCCCAACGCCTACTTCATCCTCACCACCCGGGAGTACATCCTCAACCAGGCGATCGACCTCTATGAAAGCTTCGAGCGAGCCGGGATCGGGCGCAACCGCTTCCTGCTCGAGATCGGGCTGTATGGCCAGCTCGACCGAGCGAAGATCCTCTACAACCACCTCTACCACTCCGACCTTCCGGTCGAGGCGCGCCGGTCTCTTGCCAGAGATCGGCGCTACAACCGCATCATCTCCCACCCCTTGTTCAACCCCCGCCTGATCGAGGCGGTCACGACGGGCTATGGCCAGGACGAGGTCGAGGAGGGTCTCGACTTCGTGGACTACGCGGTGTCGGTCCTGGAAGATCCCGGCTTCTTCTGGCGCCGCATCTACGATCGTCAGCTGGGTGATTCCGAGCGCCTGCTCCTGCTCGCCCTCGTCTCGATGCCCCGCCCCGTCGAGCTCGTCGATCTCCAGCAGGCCTTCGTTTCTTTGGCCGCTCACCGCGGACTGGCTTCTGATGACTTTGCCTTCCGCGCAGCGCTGCGCGTCCTCCACGACAGCCTTGTGCGCAGTTGGGCAGTCGGCCCGGTGATCGTCGTAGCTTTCGTCAATCCAAGCGTCGAGGACTTCCTGGAGGAGCGGGTTCGCGGCGATCGTGCCCTGCTCGACGCCGCCGCCGAATCCGCCGTCTTCTTCGACCAGTTGGCCTGGATCGTCTCCCACTACGAGAGGCTTGACGACGAGCGACGAGCTTCACTCGCCGAGCGCTGTTTCGCCACCTTCGACTCTCCCTCGGTCGTCTGGAACCGCTTCAAATCCGAGTATGGCCAGCTCACCCTGCATCGTGCCGAGCGAGACCTCGAGTCCCGCCTCCTCTTCGTGCTCTCGCTGCTGGGCCCCGGAAAGGAGTTCGAGGAGCTGCGCCGCTCGGCCGACGAGCGATTCCAGGAGCTGGCCGCCGGCTGGCAGCAGGGTGACGGCTGCGCCGCCGGGGCGCGGAGCCTGGTGGCTGCCCTTGAAGCAGAGGACCTCAACGTCGACCCGCCGGCCGATCTCCTTCGAAGACTGAAGACGCTGCTGGTCATCCAGGCAGCCTCAGCCGAGGACTACCGCGATCTCCTCGACTTCATCGAGGAGGCACCACAGGTCTTCTCCGACGAGGACATCGACAGCATCGCCGACCAATTCCTTTTCGAGGCCACCGAGGCCCTCAACAACCCCCAAGAATTCAAATCGATCGTCGAGATCAACAAACTCGAAGACATAGCCGACATGCTCGACCTCCAACTCGACCCCCACCTCCTCGGACAAGCCCGCCAGAACTTGACGGGCAGAAGAAAAGCCCGCGCCGACATGGACTTCGAGAGCCACCGCAAAGCCACTGCCAAAACCAGCATGAGTCGCGTCGCAGAGGGCGTCGAGATTGACAACCTCTTCAGCCACCTTCTCGACTAACCACCGGGCATCCGATCAGGCAGTTTTTGCCTGACGGGGCGAAATATCGGTCCCACTCCAAGCGCCGCAACCGGCCCATCCGCAGCAACTTCAAGAGGGGTGGCAGACGGGATTCGAACCCGCGACCGCCGGCACCACAAGCCGGAGCTCTACCAACTGAGCTACTGCCACCTCGACGCTGGGGATTCTAGGCGACTGCGGCGAAGTCGCCGGTGCGGCCGGGCTCGGGGGCCTCGGCGCCGGCCGTGCCGCCGCGGGAGAACTCGATCTCGTCGTCGATCGGGCCCTTGCGGAGGAGGCGGATGTCCTGGGCGTAGTTCTGGTGGAGGCGCCAGGGGCGGGTCGCCGCCTGCTTGGGGAGCTGGTCGAGGGAGCGGAGGACGTAGCCGGACTTGAGGTCGATGAAGGGTTCGACTTCGACGGAGGGGCCGGGGGCCCGCGGCGTCGCGATGCGGTAGCCGTGCGCGTCCATGTGCTTGATCAGGCGGCAGATGTAGTCGGCGACGAGGTCCGTCTTCAGGGTGAAGGAGGCGTTGGTGTAGCCCATCGCCATCACCATGTTGGGGATGCCGCTGAACATCATCCCCTTGTAGCCGACGGTCTCCGAGAACTGTTTCTCCTTGCCGTCGATGAGGAGCTGGATGCCGCCGAGGACGAGGAGGTTGAGGCCGGTCGCGGTGACGATGACGTCGGCCTCGAGCTCGCGTCCCGACTGCAGGCGGATGCCCTTCTCGGTGAAGGTCTCGACGTGGTCGGTGACGACCTCGGCCTTGCCGGCGCGGATCGCCTTGAAGAGGTCGGCGTCCGGCACGACGCAGAGGCGCTCGTCCCAGGGGTTGTAGCGCGGCTTGAAGTGGGTGTCGATGTCGTAGTCGGCCGGCAGCTGGCGCTCCAGGTCGCGCCGGATCATGCGCTTGACCACGTGCGGCCAGCGGCGCGAGGCCTTGTAGCTGGCCAGCATCAGGAAGACGTTCTTCCAGCGGGTCGCCGCGTAGGAGAGCTTCTCCGGCAGCAGGCGACGGAGGACGCGGGCGACCGGATCGGCGGCCGGGCGGGCGATCACGTAGGTCGGCGAGCGCTGCAGCATCGTCACGTGGGCGGCGCGCTCGGCCATCGACGGGACCAGGGTCATCGCGGTCGCGCCGCTGCCGATCACGACCACGCGCTTGCCGCTGTAATCGAGGTCCTCGGGCCAGTGCTGCGGGTGGACGATCTGCCCCTCGAAGCGCTCGGTCCCCTCGAACTTCGGCGTGAAGCCCTCGTCGTAGCGGTAGTAGCCGGTGCAGCCGTAGAGGAAGTCGCAGGTCAGCTCGACCGGCTCGCCGTCGCGCTCGGCGCGGACGGTCCAGCGCGCCTCCGCGCTCGACCACTCGGCGGCGAGCACCTTGTGCCCGAAGCGGACCTTGCCTTCCACCCCGTACTCCTGGGCGGTCTCCTTTATGTAGTCGAGGATCGACTCGCCGTCGGTGATCGACTTCTCCCCCCGCCACGGCTTGAACGCGTAGCCGAGGGTGAACATGTCGGAGTCCGAGCGGATGCCGGGATAGCGGAAGAGATCCCAGGTCCCCCCCATCGAGTCGCGCGCCTCGAGGATCGCATAGCTCTTGCCGGGGCAGTTCTGCTGCAGGTGGACGGCGGCGCCGACGCCGGAAAGGCCGGCCCCGACGATCAGGACGTTGACGTGCTCGCGCTCGGTGGACGCGCTGGTGGGCATGGGGTTCTCCTGGGGAAGGTGGCTCACGCACGGAACTTTATCAACACCGTGTCGAGTCAGTCAACTACTTGTCGAAACTCTCGACGCGATGTATGGTGGAAGACGTGCCGAAAACTGCTGCAAAACCCACTCCTACCGCCGGCGGACGTGGGCGCCGCGCCACCCGCGCCAGCGGCGACGACCGCGAGCGGGCGATTCTCGAAACTGCTGAGCGCCTGTTGGAGGAGCGGCCGCTGAGCGAGATCTCCGTCGACGACCTCGCCAAAGGCGCCGGTATCTCCCGCCCCACCTTCTACTTCTACTTCCCCTCCAAGGACGCCGTAGTGCTGACGATCATCGACCGCCTCGTCGCCGCCGCGGCCGACAGCCGCGAGGAGGCGTTGAAAATGCTGGCCGAAGGCGACCCGCGGGCCGGTCTCCGCCAAGCCCTCGAAGACCTCTACGGTGCCTTCCGCGCCCGCCGCGCCGTCACCCTCGCCGCGGCCGAGCTGCGGATGCGCAACCCCGAAGCGCGCGCCCTCTGGGCCGAGGTGATGGAGGGGTGGGTCGCCGACGTCACCGCGGTGATCGAGGCCGAGCGCGCCCGCGGCGTCGCCCCGCCCGGCGAGCCCGCCCGCGACATGGCGATCGCCCTCGTGCAGATGAACGAGCGTGTCCAATATGCAACCTTCGCCGAAGAGTCCCCTTCTCTAGAGCCAAATCGTGTCCTTAACGTGATCGTCGAGATATGGCTACGAACGATTTACGGGGGCGTCGAGCCGAGCTAGGCCGCCGCCCGCTAAGTTTTTTTCCATGCAATCTCGCGTACAGGACCTGGCGCTGGGGGGCAGGGTCCTGCTGATTGTCCCTGTCGTCGCTGCGCTCTTCCAATTGGGATGCGGCGGTGCCGACAACGCCGGCAAGGCCTCGACCACTGAACGCCCTGCGCCAGCCCCAGCCGCGATGGCCCCCTCGCAAACCCAGCCGACAAGTGCGCCCGAAAAGAGGGTTCTGCGCGACATCAGGCGTCGCTTTAGGGACCAGGCCTGGTACCCGCTGATCCAGCACATCGAAGTGGCGTCGGCAGAAAAGGCGACCATAGTCGCAACCAAGCTCGTAAATCACGAAACTCCTGCGCGCAACCGCAGGGAAGCGAAGGAAATCTGCCAGGCGTTCCTCAGTTCGCGTTTGTTGGACAGCGCCAGCGTGCTCTATGACGATGTCGAAGGGGGGAGCGCGGTCTCCTGCGAATCCGGCTAGTGGTCACTTCGCGGTCCCTGCGCGCCTACCTGACCCGTGGAGCAATCTGGCGACCCATCAGCTCGAGCGCATCGAGATCGCGGTGGAGCAGGTGCTGTCCCATGATCCGGGTCAGCCCTGCCGCCTCCAACTCGCGCAGCTGCTCGATCGCCTCCTCGACGGTGCCGAGGATCGTGCTCTCGCGCAGGCCGGCGATGAAGGTCTCGCCGTCGTCGCCTTCGCCTTTCCACTGCGAGAGTCGCGAGGCGCGGTCGAGCAGTTCGTCGCGGTCGGCCCCGACCAGCCAGCCGGTCATCATCGAGAGCGGCAGGGTCGCCGGGTCGCGCCCCTCCTCCTCGCAGGCCTGGTCGAGGCGCTGGCGGATGTCGGCGACTTCCTCTGCCGTCGCCATCACCGTGTTGTACTCGTCCGCGTAGCGGGCGGCGAGGCGCAAGCTGCGGGGACCCCCGCGGCCGCCGAGGATCAGCGGCAGCGGCCGCTGGACCGGCTTCGGCAGCGCGTCGAGCTCGTGCGCTGAGTAGTGCTCGCCGTCGAAGCTGAACGGGCCCGGACCCCAGTGGCCGCGGACGATCTGCATCTGCTCCTCGAGCGCGTCCATCCGCGGCCCGGTCGGCGGCAGCTCAAACCCGTAGAGCTCGTGCTCGCGCTCCCACCAGCCGGCGCCGATCCCGACTTCGACCCGGCCGCCGGAGACGTGGTCGGCGGTCACCGCCGCCTTCGCCAGCACCGCGGGATGGCGGAAGGTCGCCGGCGAGACCATCGTGCCCAGCCGCAACCGCTCCGTCACCGCCCCCAGCGCCGTGATCGTCCCCCAGGCGTCGAGCGAGCCCCGCTCGCGCCGGTCGTCGACCGAGAGGTAGTGGTCGGAGCGGAACATCGTCCCTACCCCGTGCTCTTCGCAGGCTGCCGTCAGCGCCAGCCAATCCTCCCAGGTCACGTCCTCCTGCCCCTCGATCATCAGGCATACGTCCATGCGCCGAACCTACCCGGGTAGCTTGCGGCCATGCGGAAGCGGCAAGGCTCTACGGGATCGGCGCATCCGACTTCCGACCCAGCGGGGTGTGTTCAAAGCCGGATGCGCTGGTTGATGGCGGCGGGGTTCGGCGCGCTACTGCTCGTTCCGGCGCTGATCGCGGGACGAGCCGAGGCCGTTGGCCCCTACCCCGAGCTCGGCGCGTGCCCGGTCTTCCCCCAGCCGCCCGCCTCGCTCTCGCCGCGCGCACCGTCCCTCCCCACCGAGGCCGCCTGGAACCAGGACGTCTCGAAGGCGCCTCGCGACCCTCGCTCGTCCTCCTACATCGCTTACATCAACGCCCACGGCGGCGACCACTTGCACCCGGACTTCGGCTCGCCGCGCGCCTACGGCTTCCCCTACGCGGTCGTCGCCGCAGACCAACCCCAGCTGCCGGTCCACTACACCGCCTACGGCGACGAGAGCGACCCCGGGCCGTTCCCGCTGCCGCCGCGGGCGCCGGTCGAGGTCGGCAACGGCTCGGACGGCGACCGTCATGTGCTCGTCGTCGATCGCTCCGCCTGCAAGCTCTATGAGCTCTACCGCGCCTTCTACGTCGCCAAGCCGCGGCCGCACTGGAACGCCGACTCGGGGACCGCCTGGGACCTGCGCTCGGCGGCGCGCCGCCCCGACGGCTGGACCTCGGCCGACGCCGCCGGCCTGCCGATCTTCCCCGGCCTCGTCCGCTACGACGAAGTCGCCGCCGGCCACCTCGACCACGCGATCCGCGTCACCTTCGAGAGCACCCGCGACGCCTGGGTCCACCCCGCCTCCCACTGCGCCGGCGACACCTCCGACCCGAGCGCGCCGCCGATGGGCCTGCGCCTGCGACTGAAGGCGGGCTACGGCCTCGGCGGCTTCAGCGGCCCGGCGAAGACGATCGCGCTGGCGATGAAGCGCTACGGCCTGATCGTCGCCGACAACGGCTCCAACTGGTTCTTCTCCGGCACCAGCGACCGCCGCTGGGACGACGACAACCTCAGCCGGCTGAAGCGGATCCCCGGCAGCGCCTTCGAGGTCGTGAAGAGCGCCGCAAGCGTGCATGCATGCTGAATTTGCCGCACTCAGCGTGATTTGCCGCCAATGGATTGGGTACCTGACCTAATAGGGACACCCCCCGAGGAGAGAGGAAAATGGCGGAGACGAAACCCAAAAAACAGCCGGCCTCGAAAAGCGCCGGTGCGTCGAGCAAATCGAAACCGAAATCGTCGAGCTCGAAATCGAAAGCGAAACCCAAAGCTTCGAGGGCGAGAACGACGAAACCGAAATCGGCTAGTTCGGCGAAATCGAAATCAAAACCGAAAGCTAAATCCACCAGCTCAAACGGGTCGAGCAACGGCTCGAGCGGCGGCTCCACCCCGATCGAGGCCGTGCGCCACGCGGTCGGCGGGGTTGGCGATAAGGCCAAGAGCGCCGGCCAGGGCGTCGGCAAAGTGGCGAGCAAAGCGAAAGTTCCGCTCGTCGCCGGCGGGGCCGCGATCGCCGGCGCCGGCGGCGCTATGGCGCTCGCCGCTGCGTCCAAAGGCGGACGCAAGAAGGGCATGAAGAGCCTCAAAGCGGCGATGCCGAAGAAACCGAAGGTCAGGATCAAGTCCGGTGACCTGGCGAAGGCAGCCAAAGAGGTGGGGAAAGTCAGCGCGCAGGTCGGCGAGATCGCCAACGGGATCCAGCGCGCCCAAGACTCGTCGTCGAACGGAGACGCAAAGCACCGTTCGCCGGTAGAGGTCGTTCTACAGGGACTTACCGCGAGGCGCTAGCGCCAGGGCTGGCCCTGAGGACATGGCTGCGACCGCGCGTCCGGGACGCGCGGTCGCAAAGCCGCTTCATCATCGCTCCTGGCCGGAAGTCTCGGAATCGGAGTCGTCGTCCTCCTCGATCGGGTGGACGACCCGCTGCAGCACCGTCCAGTCGACCTTGACGTCGCGGTAGGTGACGCCGACCTCCGGGTCCTCGGGGATGTTCTCCCGCTCGACCGTGGCCTCGGTTTCGTGGTCGGGTTCGCCGTAGTAGGTGACCTTCCGCTGGTCAGAGAGCTTGCCGAAGGTCACCTCCTTGGCCTTGACCGACGTGAAGAAGTCGAGGTCGGGGCGGCCCTTCACGCGGCCGCCGCCGCTTTTTCGACGTCATGGACGGTGACGCGGCCTTCGGCGCCGGTGCCGTCGACCTCGTCGATGTCGACCCCGGCCTCCTCGGCTTTGCGCATCGCCGCCTCGGTCGCGTTGTGTTTCTGCGCCCGCTTCTGGCGGCGTTTCTCGCCGATCTCCATCGCCTTGTGCGCAGCGCCGAGGCCGATGTCTTTGACCTCGTCGGTGGCCGCGGCTTTGATCTCGGCAGCGACGATCTTGGCGATCTGTTTGGCGATCCCGCCGCCGGCGCCACCACCGCCGCCGCCGTTTCCGCCACCGTTGCCTTCGCCACCGCCGTTGCCGCCTCCCGCTCCGCCGCCGCCGGCCCCGGCGAGCGCTCCAAGCGCGCCGGCGCCCTGGCCGAGACCGCCAACGGCCTGACCGGCGCCTTCGCCTAGCCCGCCGACTGCCTGGCCCGCGCCTTCGCCGACCTGGCCGACAGCTTTGTTCGCCCCTTCGCCGACTTCTTCGACCGCACCGCCGGCACCTTTGCCGACGTCTTCCACGGCACCGCCGGCACCTTTGCCGACGTCTTTGACCGCGCCGCCCGCGCCCTCGCCGACGTCTTCGACCGCGCTACCGGCGCCTTCGCCGATCTGGCCGACGGCTTTGTTCGCGCCTTCGCCGACTTCGCCGACGGCTTTACCGGCGCCTTCGGTAACCGGCTGCAGCGCCTTGGTGATGTTGTTCAGGACATCCGGGTTGCGGTCGAGCGTCGTCAGCACGCGATCGATGATCGCGGTGACGTGGTCGAGCCGCGCCCGCATCAGCGCCTGCGCTTCGACGCCCTTGATGTTGAGCTCGACTTTGCCCAGCTCGCAGTGGACGCCGACGCTCAGTTTCACCAGGTCGAGTACTTCCGCGTGAAGCGAGACCCTCGCCATGAGGTCGTCGAGCTCGAAGTGGATTTCGTCGACTTTGACGATGGGGATGTCGACGATGACGTCGGGCTCGTCGGTGTCGCTGATTTCGACTGGATCGATGACCGTATAGTCTTCGTACATCTGCTCGGGCCGGGTCTTCTTGCCGCCCTGGTTGCGGATCCCGGCCTGTTGCTCATCGCCCTGCTCCCTCGCGGCCCGTTCCTTCTTCGGGGTCGGGCTTTTGTTCCGCCCGCTGCCGGACGATTTCGAGCCCGACCGTTTTCGATCGCTTTTCGATTTGGTCTGCTGAGCCACCTGCTTCCACCTCTCCTCGCCTTGGCGAATTGCTCTTCCCAAAGGAAAACTTTCCCTTTGTGGGGGATCGCAAACGCCGATTGGACGCCGGGTTCAGGCACCGCGGGAGCGCCCGCCCGAGACCAGGCGCCAGGCGCGCCCGAGCACCGCGAGGACCGCGAAGGAGACGGCGAACCCGATCGCGCCGAGCACGAGCAGGAAGACGAGGAAGGCGATGACCACGATCGGGACGAAGAGGACTTTCACGGCTCCGTAGTCTTGCAATGGCAATGGGAGCGACGGCAGCACTGGCCACCCTCGCGATCGCCTTCGGCCACGTCGGGATGGGCGTCAGCGGAGGCGATCGGACGATCGCGGCGCTCGGCGACAGCCTGGCGCTGGTCAGCGTGCGCCAGCGGATCGAAGCCGCGCCGCGGCGGGCCCATCCGGGGGCTGGAGCAACGGCGCCGGAGACCGCCGCCCCCGACGTTCCCACCGCCGCCGAAATAGCCGCCGACCCCTCGAAGCTGCCGCCCGCCTCGGCCGGCACCAACGGGACCACCGTTCCCCACCGCTCCAACCTCAGCCGCGAGGAGATCTTCGCCCACCGGCGCGGCGGCGACCCCAACGCCGCGATCCTCCTCACCGGCGTCGCCCTGCCCCCGCCGGCGGCTCCCGAAGCGGTGAAGGGCGCGATCAACGCCGCCAACACGATCGTCGGCCGGCCCTACGTCTGGGGCGGCGGCCACGGCTCCTTCTACGACGACTCCTACGACTGCTCGGGGGCGGTCTCCTTCGCCCTCTTCGGCGGCGGCCTCATCCCCCGCCCCTTGACCTCGAGCGAGCTCGAGCACTGGGGCGCGCCCGGCCCCGGCAAGTGGATCACCGTCTACGCCAACGCCGGCCACACCTTCGCCGAGATCGCCGGCCTGCGCTGGGACACCGTCGGCGACGAGCAGGGCACCGGCCCCCGCTGGCACCTCGCCACCACCTCGTCGGCGGGCTTCGTCGTCCGCCACCCGCCGGGCCTCTAAGAAAAGGGCCGGCCCCCCAGGCGGGGGCCGGCCCTTCATGGGTGGCTCAGGTGCTCTTCGAGATCATCAGAAGCGGCACCATCTGCGCGGTGTGGAGATTCATCCTTCTTCACCTCCTCCCCGGCTATCTACTTGACGATCAAACCGACCGTGCATTGGTGAGGCCGGTTCCACCAATAGAAACCGCCCCAGGAAAAGAATCCGGATTTTTGAACAACTTGTCCAGTAAACCGACTAGGATCAAGAAACCGGCACTAATCAGCCACGGATAAAGGGAAAAGCGATGTCAACCAAAACTGAGCGTCAAAAAGCGGTCCGAAACCGCATCAAAGCGATGAACCACCCAGTCCGGGCGGCCGTCCTCGCGATCCTCGCCGAACGCACCTCGAGCCCTGCTGAAATGGCACGAGAGCTTGACGAGGATCTCTCGAACGTCAGCTACCACACCAAACAGCTGGTCGAGCTGGAATGTGCGGAGCTCGTAAGTACTCGGCCCGTCCGCGGGGCCCTGGAGCACTTTTACCGAGCAACCGAGCGCTCGGTGATGGATAAAGAGGGATGGGACGAGAAGCTCGACCCGGTGCTTGCCGAAAGTCTCCTCCAAGAAGTCATGCAGAAAATCCTTGACAACTTCGTGACAGCTGCTCGTGCGAAAACCATCGGTGAGGATGCCGAGTTCCACCTCACCCGCACCCCTCTTCTGCTTGATCAGCAAGGGCTAGAGGACGCCCTCGAGGCGCACGAACGGACTCGGCTGGAGCTACTCGACATCGCCTCCAGCAGTGCCGAGCGCATGCTCTCCTCCGGCGAGGTGGGCATTAACGTCTCTTCATCGCAGGCCTTCTTCAAGATGCCGGACCCGAAGGCGCGCCAGAGCTCCTAGTTCGCCCTGCCAGGGCGGACGAGCGTCTTGACATCGCGCGCGTCCACGTCCGCTCCTGGCAGGTCGCCTACCGGGGCCTGATCGCCGACGAGGTCCTCGACTCGCTGCAGCCGGAGCAGCGGGTCGATTGGTACCACTTCGATCCCCCGACGCTCGCCGACCCGCAGACGCTCGTCGCCCTCGCCGGCGAGCGGATCGTCGGCTTCTCCTCCTTCGGCCCCACCCGGGACGCCGACGCGCGGGGCGCCGGTGAGATCTACGCCCTCTACGTCGACCCCGAGCACTGGAACACCGGCGCCGGCCGCCGGCTCCTCGCCGAGTCGTGCCGCCGCCTCGTCGAAGCCGGCTACGACGATGGCGTGCTCTGGGTCCTGCGCGGCAACGAGACCGCCGAGCGCTTCTACCTCGCCGACGGCTGGCGCCGCGACGGCGCGACCCGGACGGAGGACCCCTACGGACCGCGGGTCGAAGTGCGCCGCTTCCGTCGCCGCCTGCGCGACTGAGCGCCGCCGCGAGCCACTTAGAGGACCAGCTCGAGCACCCCGCGCAGCAACAGCAGCAGGCCGATGACGATCGCCGCCTTCGCGGCGGTCTGCCTCCCCTTCCTCGCCGTCCAGTCGCGAAACCGCGCCACGGTCGCTTCCGTCCTCTGCGGCGAGAGCGCGTAGCCGACCAGCGGCAGCTCCAGGAAGAGGGCCTGGATCACGCAGAAGAGGACGACGAGGAAGACGGTCGCCCCGGTGCCCGGGTCGAGGTGGACCAGCCGGTTGAGAGCGACCAGGTAAGACGCGCCCGGGAAGCTCAGCAGCGCTCCCACCGCGAAGGCGATCCTCGGCGAGCCGCGGCCGAGCATCCGCTCCGGCCACGATTCCTTTTCGGATTCCCTTTTGCGCTGCCGCCGCTCCTCGCCGAGCTCGCTGCGGAGGACCAGGCCGATGATCACGGCGATCGCCCCGAAGACCAGGTCCTCGGCCGGCGTGAAGGTGGTGCGGGCGCTTTCGACGCTGCTGCTGCTGTGGAAGGAGAAGGCGATCAACAGCCCGGCCGAGATGCTCGTCAGGTAGCTGCCCAGCAGGTAGCCGAGCATCAGCCGCTTCGGCTCCGGCAGCAGCATCATCAACGTCACCGCCGCCAGCAGCGTCGGGTTCAGCATCGCCGTGAGCGACAGCCCGATGAAGCTCGTGAGATCGCCCACGAAGTCGATTCTTACTGCTTCGTCAGACCTCGATCAGCGAGCCCATGATCACCGTCCGCTCCCGCGGCAGCCCGAAGTAGTCGGCGGCGTCGGCGCTGACGTGGGAGCTGGCGAGGAAGAGGCGCTTGCGCCAGCGCGCCATCCCGCCGTTCTCGCCTGGGCGCAGCTCGATCGTCGAGAGGAAGTAGGAGGCGTCCTCCACCTCGACCGGAAACCCGAGCGGTCCTTCGGCGGCGCAGCGCAGGGCGGCAGGAACGTCGGGTTGCTCCATGTAGCCGAAGCGGGCGGTGAGGTGGCTGATGCCGTCGTCGCTGTAGCCGAGGTCGTCGACGGAGAAGCGGTCCTCCGGGGCGACCTGCGGGACCGGCGGGGTCTCGATCGAGAGGATCACGACCCGCTCGTGGAGGGTCTCGTTGTGCTCGACCGTGGCGCGCATCGCCAGCGGCGTCGTCGCCTCGCTGCGGTTGAGGAAGACGGCGGTCCCGGGCGAGCGCCGCAGCGGCGGCCGGCGCCGGTGCAGTTCCTCGACAAAGGTCCGCAGGCAGCCTTCCTGGCGCTCGCGCCGCGCCGAGACCAGCTCCCGTCCTCGCTGCCAGGTGATCAGCACCGTGAAGATCGCAACCCCGACCAGCAGCGGAAACCAGGCCCCGTGCGCGAGCTTGGTCAGGTTCGCGGCGAGGAAGAGCACGTCGACGGCGAGGAAGGCGGCGGCCGCCGGGAGCACGAGCCAGAGCGGCTTGCGCCACTGATGGCGGACGACGTAGAAGAAGAGCAGGGTGGTAATCGTGATCGTCCCGGTCACCGCCATCCCGTAGGCGAAGGCGAGCGAGGGGGAGGTGCGGAAGGCGAGGACCAGCGCCAGCACCGCCGCGGCGAGGAGCCAGTTGATCCAGGGGACGTATATCTGCCCCATCGTCTTCGCCGAGGTGTAGACGACCCGCAGCCGCGGCAGGTAGCCGAGCTGCATCGCCTGGTGGGCGACCGAGTAGGCGCCGGTGATCACCGCCTGCGAGGCGATCACGGTGGCGACGGTGGCGAGGAAGATCATCGGCACCCGCCCCCACTCCGGGACGAGCAGGTAGAAGGAGCCACCGGCGTCGCCGCCGTGGTCGAAGAGGAGCGCGCCCTGGCCCATGTAGTTGAGGATCAGCGCCGGGAAGACGAGCCCGAGCCAGGCGGCCGTGATCGGCAGCCGGCCGAAGTGCCCGAGGTCGGCGTAGAGCGCCTCGGCGCCGGTGAAGGCGAGGACGACCGCGGCCAGGGAGAAGAAGGCAACGCCGAAATGGCCGAAGAGGAACTGGAGCGCGTAGGTGGGCGAGAGCGCCTCGAGGACCTGCGGGTGGACGGCGATGCCGGAGATCCCGCAGGCGCCGATGACGAGGAACCAGACGACCATCACCGGGCCGAACAGCCGTCCCACCGCGGCGGTCCCGTAGCGCTGGGAGGCGAAGAGGACGACGACGATCGCCGCCGTGATCGGGACGACGAGGCTGCCGAGCGAGGGCTCGACGACCTTCAGCCCTTCGACCGCCGAGAGCACCGAGATCGCCGGCGTGATCATGCTGTCGCCGAAGAAGAGCGAGGCGCCGAAGATGCCGAGCGCGGCGAGGGCGACCTTGGTGCGCCGCCCGCCCGGCAGCTCCCCCTGCCGGATCAGCGTGATCAGGGCCATGATCCCGCCCTCGCCCTGGTTGTCGGCGCGCATCACCAGCAGCACGTACTTCAGCGTGACGACGATCGTCACCGACCAGAAGATCAGCGAGACGACGCCGTAGATGCTGGCCCGCGTCGCGGCGACCGGGTGCGGATCGGCCGGGTTGAAGACTGCTTCGACCGCGTAGAGCGGGCTGGTGCCGATGTCGCCGAAGACGACGCCGAGCGCCCCGAGCGCGAGCGCCGCCTGGGCGCCGCTGCGGGTTCGCTCTTGGACAGTGGGGACGAGCACCACTCGATCATGCGCCCACCCCCGTCAAGGCCGCGTGAAGAAGGACCTCAGGCGTATACAGATTTCGTGAAGGCGATCAGGCGGCGAACCTGTATCCCACGCCGGGGTCGGTGCGGATGTAGTGGCGCTCACCGTCCGGCTCGATCTTGCGGCGGAGGTTGGCGACGTGGGCGCGGAGGACCTGCAGGTCGTCTTCGTACTCGACCCCCCAGACCTCGACCAGCAGGGCGCGGTGGGTCATCAGGCGGCCGCGATTGCGGACGAGGACGCGGAGGAGCTCGAACTCGGTCGGCGTCAGGTGGACCTCCTCGCCGTCGCGGCGCACCGTCCGGGCGGCGAGGTCGATCTCGAGGCCGTCGACCGCGATCGCCGGCTCCCCGGCCTCGGGCTGCGCCCGGCGCAGCGCCGCTTCCAGCCGCGCCACCAGCTCGCGCGGGCCGAACGGCTTGGTCACGTAGTCGTCGGCGCCGGCCGCGAGCGCCTCCACCTTCTTGTCCTCGTCGCCGACGGCGGAGAGGACGATCACCGGCATCTCGCTCCACTCGCGGATCCGCCGCGTCACCTCCACCCCGTCGAAGTCCGGCAGCATCAGGTCGACGATCGCCGCCTGCGGCGGGCGCACCGCGACCAGGTCGAGCGCCTCCTCGGCGCTGCCCGCCGGCACCGCCTCGAAGCCGGCGTCGCGGAGGATCACCCGCAGAGCGCGGACGATCTGCGGCTCGTCGTCGCAGACGAGGACCCGGCGCGCCTCGCTCATCGCCCCTCCCCCGCCAGCGGGAAGGAGACGACGAAGCTGCTGCCCTGGCCAGGCACGGACTCGACCGCGATCTCGCCGCCGTTGGCCTCGACGAAGCCGCGGGCGATCGAGAGGCCGAGCCCGGACCCCTGGCCGCCCTCGCGGCGGTAGAAGGGTTCGAAGATCCGCTCGCGGTCCTGCTCGGGGACGCCGGGGCCCCGGTCGACGACGCGGACGACCAGGCGGCCGCCGACCTCGCGCGAGCGGACCAGGACGGCGCGCCCGCCGCCGTGACGGACCGCGTTGCCGAGGAGGTTGGCGAAGGCCCGTTCCAGCTGCGCGGGATCGGCGACCAGCTCGGGGATCTCGGCGTCGATCCCGAGCTTCACCAGGGCCCCGTCGCCGCCGAGCGTCTCCCGCGCCGCCTCCAGCACCCCGACCAGGTCGACCGGCTCGCGCCGCGGCGCGGCCGAGTCCGACTGCAGCCGCGAGACGTCGAGCAGGTTCTCGACCAGGTGCGAGAGTCGCTGCCCTTCCTCGACCACCGCCTCGCTCAGCTCGTACCGCTCCTCCTCGGTCAGCGTCGGCGAGCCGAGCGCCGTGCCGGCGGCGATGATCGAGGTCAGCGGCGTCCGCAGATCATGCGAGACCGAGCGCAGCAGCGCCGTCTTCAGCTCGTCGCTGCGCCGCAGCGCCCCCGCCTCGATCGCCTCCGCCTCCATCCGGTCCCGCTCCTCCGAGAGCTCCCCCAGCCGCGCCAGCACCCGCTCCGTCTCCTCCCGCTCCCGCTCCGCCTCGGCCGCCCGCGCCCGCGCCATCTCCGCCAGCGAGCTGCTCGCCAAGGCGACGATCCCGAAGGTCACCAGCGCCACCGCGTCCTTGTCGGCGGCGATCTCGAGCTGCCCCGCCGGCGGGATGTGGAACCAGTTGAAGGCCAGCGCGCTGAGCAGCGCCGAGCCCAGCCCCAGCCGCCATCCCCAGATCGTGGAGATCAGCAGCACGCCGGGGATGTAGACGACACCGAGCGAGACCGCCGGCGCGACGTCCTTCAGCGGATAGATCAGCAGCGTCCCCGCGGCGACCGCCGCGACCGTGGCGACGACACCGGTCAGCGCCGAAGGCGGTGAAGGTCCAAGCCCAACCCTGAACAGCCTGTCACGCACGTTGCCAGCGTATTCGCCGGCCTCCGTCTAGTGGGCTATGCGGGCCAGGGCGATAGCGGCGAGAGCGCGCCGGTGCCCGTGGTGACGCCGGTGGTGCCGGTGGCGTCGATGGACGATCGGGGCGGGAAGAATCGCCTGGGCGCCGGCGGCGGCACCGCCTGCCTGCTGCGGGGGCTCGCCCAGTTCAGGCGGCGTGGTGAAAGCCTGCAGCTCCCCGCCGACCACCGGCCTCTCCCACTCGACCGAGTCTTCGGTCTGCTTGGCGGTGGCGACGAGCGCCCGGAAGAAGTAGGTGACCCCCGGCTTCAGAGTGATGCCGGCATCCGCGAGGCTCAGCGCCACGTGACCGTCACCGCTCGGGACGTAGCCGATCGGCAGGGCGGCGTCCGACTGCGGCCCGACACAAGCCGGCAGGCCGAGCACGGGCGGCGGCGGGCAGCTGAGTTCGTCGGGGAATTCGGTCGGGAATTCGGAGAACTGGAACTGGTAGTAGGCCGGAGCCCCACCCGAGTCGAGCGAAGCTTCCAGGGTGGCGCCGGTGGCGGTGACCTGCGAGGCGCCCTCTCCTGTGACGCTGGGCGGATTCGAGGCCCCAAGCGTCGTAAAGCTCTGCTCCTCGCCGCCCACCACCGGGTCTTCCCATTCGATCGTGTCTTCACTCGGTGCCGCCGGGGCGACGACAACGCGGAAGTAGTAGGTCTTCCCGGGAGCCAGGGTCACACCCGCATCCGCAAGGTCGAGGGCGACCGTGGTCGCGCCATCGGCCTGGGCGATCTTGTCGATCGGCAGGGCGTCGGATGATTCCGGTCCGATGCACGGCAGGAAGGGCCCGGAGCTCGGCGGCGGCGGGCAGCTGAGTTCGTCGGGGAATTCGGTCGGGAATTTGGAAAATTGGAACTGGTAATAGGCCGGAGCGCTGCCGGATTCCAGGGAGGCTTCCAGCGTCGCGTCGGTGGCCGTGATCTGAGAAGTGGACTCGCCTGCGACCGAGGGAGGCACGTCAGCTGCCTGGGCCGCACCGCCAAAGAGGAGGAGGGCCGCGACGACGGCTGCGAGCAAGACTCGGACCATTCCTGAATGGTACTTGAGTATTCCTAGAAGTCTAGTTTGGGTTGAGTTCAACCTCAGGGATTTTAATGCATATATGCTGTAAATAGGCCTTTTTCCGGTACTCATCGGACCCACCGGTCAATCCGGTTGTTGTTGTCGTCGACCCAGACGTTGCCCCGCGAGTCCACCGCCACTCCGACGGGGTATTCCATCTGTTCGGGGCCGGATCCGAAGCCACCGAACTGGGTCACGTATTCGCCGCCCGTGGTGAAGACCTCAACTCGGTTGTTGCCGGCATCGGGCACCCAGACGAAGCCGTTGCCGTCTACCGCGAGCCGCTTGGGTTCAACGACCTGGCCGTTGCCTCCGCCTTTGGAGGCGAAGCTGAGAATCAGTTCGCCTTTTTCGTTGTGCTCTTCGATCGCCCCGGTCGTGCCGTCGGTCCCCGTCCAGACGTTGCCGGCGGCATCGACGGCAAGGCCGATCGGGTTGGTGCCGGTGGCGAACTGACTTACGTATTCGCCTTTTTCATTGAACTTCTGGACCCGTTTGTTGCCGCTGTCGGCGACCCAGACGTTCCCTTTCGAGTCGACGGCCAGATTCTTCGGGGTCGAGAACTGCCCGTTGCCGGTGCCCGGGCCCCCGAACTTGCTGAGGTATTCGCCTTTTTCGCTGAACTTCTCGACCCGGTTGTTACCGGTGTCGATGACCCAGATGTTCCCTTTCGAATCGACGGTGGCGCCGCGCGGCTGGTTGAACTGGCCGTTACCGCTACCGAAGCTCCCGAAGGCACTGACGAATTCCCCTTTCGCGTTGAAGACCTGGACGCGGTTATTGCCTTCGTCGGGGACCACGACGGTGCCGTTCATCGGGTTGACCGCGATCCCGGTCGGCTGGTTGAACTGCCCGCTGCCGGTGCCGGACGAGCCGAAGCTGCTCGAGAAGGTCGCGGGCCACTGGCTCGGAACTTTCCAGCGATCGATCCGGTCGTTGTTGTCGTCGACCCAGATGTTCCCGCGGGGATCGACGGCGACCCCGACCGGGTAATTCATCTGTTCGGACCCTGACCCGAAGCTCCCGAATTTGGTCACGAATTCGCCTTTTTCGTTGAAGACCTGCACACGGTTGTTCAACGCATCGGGGACCCAGATATATCCGTTGGCGTCGACCGCGAGCCTCCTCGGTTCCCGCAGCTGGCCGGTGCCGGTCCCTTTCGTTGCGAAGCTCTGCAGGAATTCGCCTTTTTCGTTGTGCTCTTCGATCGCCCCGGTTTCGTTTTCGTTACTGGACCAGACGTTCCCGGCCTTGTCGACGTCGAGCCCGATCGGGTTGGTGCCGGCGCTGAACTGGAGGACGTATTCCCCTTTTTCGTTGAACTTCTGGACCCGTTTGTTGCCGCTGTCGGCGACCCAGACGTTCCCCTTCGAGTCGACCGTCAAGTTCTTCGGCGTCGAGAACTGCCCGTTGCCGGTGCCCGGGCTCCCGAACTTGCTGAGGTATTCCCCTTTTTCGTTGAACTTCTCGACTCGGTTGTTGCCGGTGTCGATGATCCAGATATTCCCCTTCGAATCGACGCCCGCCGCCCGCGGTTGGTTGAACTGGCCGTTGCCGGTGCCGAAGCTCCCGAACTGGCTCAGGTATTCGCCTTTTTCGTTGAAGACCTGGACCCGGTTGTTGCCTTCGTCGGGGACCACGAGGTTGCCGTTGAGGGGGTTCACCGCTATCCCGGTCGGTTGGTCGAACTGGCCGTTGCCGGTGCCGGAGGAGCCGAAGTTGGTGGAGAAGGTCGGCGTCAGCGATGCCGTGGCGAAGGTGAGATCGTTGCCGAAGGTCGTCCCCTGGCTGCTGGTCGCCTTGATGCGGAAGTGATAGGTCGTGCTCGGCAGCAGCCCGGTCAGGATCGCTCCCTTCGGGATTTCAGCCGTGCCCGAGCCGGCGCTCTCGGCCACCGCGGGGGCTTTGCTGCCGTAGGCGTTCGTGAGGCCGTATTCGAACTGGATGGTGGTGGCGAAGCCGTTCGGGTTGACGGCGCCGTGAAGGATCGCTTCGGTAGCGGTCACCCCCGTGGCAGCTTCGGTGACGGCACCCGGCGGAGGCGCGGTCGTCGTGAAGGTCTTGTCTTCGCCGGTCGTGGTGCCGGTGCTGTTGATCTCAACGACCCGGTAGTGGTAGGTCGTCGCCGACGACAAGCCGGTGATCGCTTTGCTTACCAGCTGGTTCGTGATCCCCGAGCCGGCGCTGGTTTCCGCGGTTTTCGAGCCGTACGATTTCGAGGTCCCGTATTCGAAGTAGTAGTTGGAGGCGAGGCTCTCCGCGTTCACCGTCCCGCGGAGGGTCGCTTCGTTGCCTTTGACGCTGGTCGCCGCTTCGGTGATCGCGTAAGCGTGCGGTGGTTCCAGGTCGGCGCTCGCGCAGCTGTTGAGGTGGTCGTCGTACTGAGCCTGGGCATAGGCGCCTGAGGGCAGTTCGAAGTCAGGAAGCGATTGGCAGATGTCCGAGATCTCCTGTCCCGAACTGGCCGTCCAGGAACCGTCGATGAGGGGGTCGGTCGCTGCCTCCGCGTACTCGTGCGAGGCGCTCTTCGAGGTCTTGAAGACCGGGTTTTTACTTGGATTCCCGGTTTCTACGCACCCATTGGTGCTGTACGGCGGATCTCCTTGATAGGGGACGAACGAGTAGACGATGCCGCCGGTGACGTTCGCGCTCGCTTTGGTCACCCCGTGGAAGGCGCACCCGGGAAGCGATTCGTAGGTCGAGCCGGGGGCGGTGACGAGGAAGTACTGCGCCGAGGTTTCGATCGGCCATTTGTTCAGGCTGACCGCGCTCGAGATCTCTTCTTCGAGCTTGAGGATCGTGAGTTTTTCGGGGGCTTTGACTTTTTCGTCGAAGTAGCTGGTGGTCGTGACCGTCGACGAGATCCGCCCCGTGGAATCGAAGTACTGGGTCAGGATCCCCTGGTATGCCGAGCCGCTCAGGTTTTTGAACAGGGTTTGCAGCATCGTCTTGACTTCGATGCCTTTTTCCGTCGTATTGAAGTTCGAGCCCCAGAAGATCAAGTTCACCTTGGGGTTGTGCTGCACGTGCCCCGATTCCCGGTAGAGGATCGGCCCCCCTTCCCCTTCCAGCCCCACCCCCAGTTCTTCCTGGCTATATGAGGAGTCGGCAAGCGATTCCGGTTCGAAGTGAACGCGTCGGCTCGCAGCCCAGGCCGGTGGATTCGCCAGCCCCGTTCTGAGCTGCTCTTCACCGCAAGGGCCTTTACAGGCGGCGAGGGCCATCGGAGGCGCGAGAGCGACGAGCACGAGCGCACTCAGGGTCGACAACATCCCGACCACCATCAGGCAGCCGACGTATCCCGGCCGCACGAAATCCCCAATGTCCTTGGCGCGCATTCTGGTCTCTCCCTTTACTCACTTGTGGAACGGGCAGTACTGGACCATGCCGCGGAGTTCGTTGCAAGAGGAATATTGAGTAATTCAGTAAACCGAAGTGTTTGCGTCTACCTCTATGACGATTCGCAGTCGAGCTGCCGCGTCCCCACGACGGCGATCCGACGGGGCTTCCGCCGCCGCGGGCAACACGTTGCTCGATGCCGCCGCGGCGGACCTTCGCGCGGCGCTGCTCGCCAGGCCGCCCGCCGATCTGTGACGCGAGACGGCCCGGGTCGGCGCTCCGCCGGCGGGCCGATCCCGGGAATCCAGAGAACGCCTCAGTCCGGTTCGGATGCCCCGGGTTCGGGCGCCTGCGGGCCAGGGACGATCCGGTCGTGCCCTGACCCGCCGATCAGGACGTCATTTCCGGGCCCACCGACGAGGACGTCAT
Organism: Solirubrobacterales bacterium; assembly: GCA_036277955.1. Lineage (GTDB taxonomy): Bacteria > Actinomycetota > Thermoleophilia > Solirubrobacterales > 70-9 > VAYN01. The sequence goes on from DASULV010000002.1 coordinate 43,241, forward strand.
CACCCGGTCCGCCGATCAACACGTCGTCACCCGGTCCCCCGATCAGGACATCGTCTCCGGGTCCACCGAGGATGCGGCCGGTGTCCCGGATCGCAACATCGTCACCCGGCCCGAGCAGGATCGCGCCCCCGTAGCTCGACCGATCGCGAACGCGGTCGTCGCCAGGTCCGGCGCAGACCGACCCACCGCCATCGGCGATCACATCGTTCCCGGCGAACGTCGTCACCACACCCCAGGTGCTCACCGAGTCCGACCATGGGGTGCCCTGATAGTCCGCTCGCGATCCGTCGCAGCGGGCGAAACTCCCGTCCGTGTCGTTGAGGCTGACGGCGAACGGACTTTCTTCCTTGGTGGTCGCGGAGTAGGCGTGACCGGCCGCGACCAGGTTGCCGTCGGGCAGCAGGGCGACGCTGGTGAGCGATTCAGAGAGATCCCAATCCGGCGCCGGCCGCCTGTCGAGGGCGACGCTCACCACGCTGCCGCCCCCGAAGCGCGGGTCCGAATTTCCGTTGGGGAGGAACCTGCGCACAGCGGGGCCTCCGTAGAGCCAGCCGACGACGACGATCCGGCCGTCCGCGTCGAGCAGGGCATCGCCGCTCGAGCTCGGCCCGCCTTCCGGAGACAGCGACGCGAGGCCGCGGTAATTGCCGCCGCCCGGCGGGTCGAATCCCGGGTCGATACGACCGCTCGGTCGCAGTCCGTAGATGAACCTGGCGCCGACGACGACGATCTGTCCGGTCGGCTTGACCAGGATCGACGTCGCCGATCCCAGGTCGAAGAGGTCTTCGGTGCCTTCCCTGCCTACGGTTTCCCTCGCGGTGAAGAAGGCGCCCCGTTTGCCGAACGATCTGTCGACGGCGCCGGAAGCGGTGAGGCGGACGACCACGATCAGGCGGTAATCGTTACCGCCGATCAGGATCTTGCCGTCGGGCTGCACTGCAAGGGCGAAGATTCGCCGCAGGACACCCTTGCCGTGCCCGGGCTCCGGACGCGGCGCCCGGGCGAGGAGGTCGTAGCCGCCTTCGCCGAAGGAGGTGTCGAGGACGCCGTCAGGGGTCAGCTTGATGACGGCGCCGGAGGTGCTGCGGCAGACCTCGGCGCAGGGGGTGGCCCAGCCGGCGCCGAGGAGGCTGCCGTCCGGCAGCACAACCAACTGCTCCAACGTCTCGTTGACGAACCCTTCCAAAGCCGGTGGGCCGAGGTGGACGTGGGCGACGCCCAAGGCGCCGAAGGTCGGGTCGAGGGCACCGTCCGGCGTCAGTCTCGCCACTGCCAGGTCTCCTTTGACCGAGCCGGCGAGGAGGATCCGGCCCTCGGGGTCGATCACGAGGTCGTTCCACCTCCCGCTCGGGGTGTCGAGCCGGCCGGCCTGCCCGAACTGTGGGTCGGCCGTCCCGTCGGCGAGAAGGCGGGTCAGGAAGCCTTCTTCTTCCTTGCCGCGGGTCGACACCAGAACTCGACCAGCCGGGTCCACCGCGACCTGGGCGCCGAAGGTCGGCCCGCCCTTCGGTGGCTCGAGGCGGACGGTGCCTTCGTCGCCGAAGGCCGACACGGGAGCACCCGGCACCCAGGGCGGGAGGGTCGGTTGATAGGTCGCGCCATCAGCCTCGACGCACGCCACGAAGCACGCGGCCAACAGCGCCGCGAACGAGATCAACAGGATCCGTCGCGATCGGATCATCAGGTTCAGCCGGGAAGTGTCTGAGGGGGCGGATCTGCTCCGGGAAACCCGATCCTGTCCAAAGAGTTCGTTGAGTTCGCTGGGGTTGGGGACCAATTTCGGACCAAGTTTTGCTAGCCGCCCGAGGATCGAGGTGACGCCGCCGAACGAGCGGCATGCACCGACACGACGAAGACCCGATCGGAAGCCTCGTCGTAGCTATAGAGCAGAAGCATCCACGACCAAGGGCCGAGGACGAATCGGGCCGGCGTCCATCTTCCCCCCAACTCAGGCCCTGAGAGAGGAAAGGTTTCAAGGACCCGCAGCGAGCGGGCGATTCGACTCCAGGTATCAGCAGGAAGACTGAGGCTCTCGATAACCCCGTCCACGTCCCGCTTCGCTCGCGGGCTGACGATTACCTGTGCCACTCAGGCCAGCTCGTCGAGCGGAATGCCTTCCCCACGCTTGGCCTGCGCGAGGCCCTCCTGAGTGCGCTCCCAAGCGCCAGGGATTGCGTCAAGGATCTCCGTGATGCGGCCGGCGTCCGGGTCTGCATCGTCCAGCGCGGTCGAGAGAAGCGACCGAGCGAGGGTTCCCTCCTGTAGGTGAGTCCGTTCCGCAAGCCTCGCCAGTTTTTCGGCGTGATCTTCGTCCAAGGTCACGTTGATTCGCTTGGGGTTCGCGGCCATGACACGCATGATTGCACAGATCTACACGACTCGTGCTTACTCGCTTCGTGAACCGTGGACGCCCCCGGCTGGATTCGAACCAGCGACCGTCGGATTAGAAGTTCAGCCGGAAGGCGTCCAGCAAGGCGAATCTGGCCTGACAGAGCCGATCACGTCCAAGAAGTTCGGCTGAGTTCGCTGGAGTTGGGGACCAATTTCGGGACCAAGTTTTTCGGAGGCGATTCAGGCCCATCCGAACCCCTATGGCAGCTCGCCATGGAGACGCCGGTGAGCGGTCTCGTAGACGGTCTGCGCGTTGGAGTCGCGAGGGTGATGTCGAACGCCGAATGCGAGATAGCGGAGCGCGAGGCCCTCGCTGTCGCGGACGAAGCGGAAGACCATCCCGAACTTGCCGTTCGGAGCCGGCAGGTAGACCTTGAAGCAGGCCGGGAGCTTCGTGCCGTCGCGACCTTCGGGATCGCATCGGCGCAGCGCCTTGATCTCAACACCGTCCCGCTCGAATCGGCTGCGAGCCTCGCGCAGCGTCTCGGCGCCAGCGCGCCCACTTCGCATCGTGTCCTCGGCGAAAGCACCCTCGTTGAAGAGGACGCGGGCATGACCCCGCCGGATGGACAAAGGACTACCCCTCGCCGTCTGCGGGCTGAAACGGCCCGTGCTCTGCCTCTAGGGCTGCGATCTCCTCCTCGGTGGCATCGCGCTCGTCTTTGCCGAGCATCGCCTGCCAGGAAGTGTCGCGCGTGATCACGAACTCGTTGGCATTGCGCTCCTCGGTGATGATGAACTCACCCTCGAGAGCGCCGCTGACCTTGATGTGCGCAGGCTGCTCCATCGCGAGAAATCATGGCAGACCTCTCGGCGGGGTCATTAACCTGGCCCTCATGGCCCATCACAAGCGCAAGCGGCCGAAGCACCGCCGAAGCGGCTGCCTTCTTTGCAAGCCGCACAAGCTGACCACGACCGTGAAGGCGCAGCGTCGCAGGAGCTTTCGGGACTCGCTCTCGCACGAGCGAGCCGCCGGATGAGACACGAAAACCTGGCCGCTTTGGCTTGAGGGAACTTCGCAGTGTCGGCAGAAGAAAAAGATCCAAAGCAATCACTCCGCGAGATCCGCAAGCGACTAATCGAAGGTACGCGGATCAAGGTGCGATACGGGCGCGCAACGCTAACCGTGCGGCGCTCAGTTGTGATCCTGGGCGCTCCCCTTGGTGAAGCTCTAAAAGAGCATCGGCGCGAAGCCATAAGCACTGAGGATGTGGCTTGGCGCTTCCTGCATGAGCAAACGATTAGCCACTCCCCGACTTTCGACTGGGAGGCGGTCAAGCTCAACAAGCTTCTACCCCGCGTGACCGCCGTGGTGCGGGAACCTGACTTGAATGCTCAGACGCCCGAGGAGTTGATCGCGGAACTGGAGCGAATCCAAGCGGACGAGCTGGCAGCCAAAAAACGACTCTCCGAACAGATCCAGAAGTACGCCGCGCCGCTTAGTGCGAGCTACTTGAAGGGGTTCCGGGCCGCTGATCTCGGCCTCGTGACCAACCAGAAGCAAATGAAGCAGATCCGAGAAATGGTCGAACCGCTCCGGCAGCAGCAACCGATCAAGGTCCGAGCGAAGAGCCAGAACCACCCGACTCGCTCGCCTAAATGGTCAGTGCGGCAGCGAGGCAGCTGCGGCGGTCAATCTGGCAAAGCGGCCAAGCCGGTTAGGCCAATAGCAATATGCGCGCGGCACTTGTCTTCCTGGGACTCACGGCGCTCCCTCTCAGCCAGCGCCCCCGGCTGGATTCGAACCAGCGACCGTCGGATTAGAAGTTCAGCCGGAAGGTGTCCAAGGGGGCGATTCTGGCCTGGTAGAGCCAACTACGTCCAAGGAGTTCGGCTGAGTTCGCTGGAGTTGGGGACCAATTTCGGGACCAAGTTTTTCCCCGCTGGTAAGCGCTTGATCGGAAAAACGGAATCAGATTGAAGAGACCTTCCGGTCTAGTCCTTGAGCATCTGGAACAGACTTTCATCATCGACCTGATCTGAATAGGTGATGGTCGCCCGGGCAACCGCGCTCTCGGGGACATTCATGATCCTTCCCGCAGAGTTCGCGAGGAACCAGTTCGAGCCATTCAGAGCAACGAGAGAGCCATGGATTGGCTCACCATCGTTCCTCGTCAAAGTCGTTTCGGGCAGCGGAGTCGGCCGGGCGAATCCGCCGACTAGAGCCGAGACAACGAGAAAGCAGCCGTAGCCGATCGGGAAAGCAGCCGGTCGCCACTTGCGGTGCCCACTCCGCACTAACACATCTCTAGCCTTCGGGATCACGGCTTGGATGGCGAGGATGCCTGCTCCCAGCGTGGTCACAAGGCCAAAGGGAAGAAAGAAACCTCCGAACAGCACGGCTATCGGCATGGCTAGGCCAAGCCGTCCGCCGCCCAGCGTCGTGGCGCTCGCTCCAGCACCTGGACTAGGAGAAGCAGATGCTTTTCCCAATCTCTTGGCCCTCATCTCTCTCATGTCCTCGATTGCTGAGATCCCAAGAGCGAAACCGATCGCCACTAGGCCCAGCATTGCTTGGTCGATGATGGCGCCTATTCCTCTCGCCAGAATCTGGTCGATTGGAACGAGGGGCATGGTCTGAACTGCATCGAGGTCGGCCGCGAGAAACTGACCAAAGATCGAGACTGCCCCGAGCGTATAAATGCCTGCGAGCGAGCATGCAAGGACGGCAGGCGCAGCGGTAAGCCACTGGAACCGATTTTCGGCTGGTGAAGACATCCTCTTTCGTTCGCTCACCAAGTTGAACGGAACAACCGACGAGTCTTTCCCGACTTCTCCCGTGGATTCAACTGAACCGGCACCTGCCAGCGCCTCCCGAGAACGTCGCTATATCGGATTAGGACGCCCAAAATGTCGTCACCACTGCGATTGGGGCCGACTGATAGCCAGTCCCCATCGCTTGGAGGAACTCTCTCTCCAGGCTCAACCGTCCGGATAAACGGCGATTGGTCCTGCTCGATCCACTCCGCTCGCTGCCTCACCCGACCGACCAAGCGACCGGTCGGTTCGGTACGCGCCGCAATGACATCCAGCGCGATGCCCGGACCGGCATTGTGTATCTGGACCCCGATGTACTGATCTCCTCCGTCAGTGCGTGGGCTTGCTACAGCCCAAACAGAGGGCCGGTGGGTTAGATGCACGGCCCGATACGCGATCAGAGCCGACAAGACGGAAGCCACAGCGGAACTCGTGGCAGCAATCGCAAGTGCCGTGTCCGTATCCAAGGGAATCCCTAGAGATGCATGTGGTTCAGGTCAACTACCAGGAAAGGCTAGGAGGTCTGGGTGCTCTAGACCAGTTGGCTCCCGGCCAGTCTCCGTCTTCCTCCCTTGACGGTCGATGGAAACACGCGGGATAGCTTCACTCGCCATCGCTTTTAGCGCTTTTTTATATTCCCCTTCCAGCCAAGAGTGACCAACTGGGTAATCGCGATTCAACAGATTCTTGAACGTCATCGTCTCGCCGGCATATCGCTGCTCCAGATGTGCCTGCAGCGATGGGAAGGGCGCCTCCTCGTCGACGTCAAATGAAAACTGGTCCTCGGGTCTAAGCGAAATTGGATAAAAGGTCATCTCCCCATGCTTCTTGACCATCGCCTTCTTCATTTCTCGCATCCCTAGATCATTGTTGGTCAAATGCACGAGGTAATAGAGAACCGTCTTTCGTTCGTCCTCATAGACCGTAAAGGGCAGTGCGTATTTGGCCACGTCGGGGACGACGACCTCTCGGAACCGGCGCATCAGGCAGGCTGATCGATCATCCGCGGTCTCGCAGTCCTTCCAAGCGGTTCCGCCGAAAAGCGCGGTCAATGGCGGCCCGTAATTGCCTTCCTTGAGAAACCGTGATGGGTCACGAACCATGAAAGTCAGCAAAACCTCGACTCGGTCGAATGCCAGCATCTGTCGCAGGGTGTCCAGCTTGACTCCCTTGACTCCATATGGATCCACCATGACAAAAGTCGGGTCAGGATTTTTCTTTTTCTTGGCGTAGGCGAGGAACTTCTGAGCGACCTCCTCGAAGGTCTCCTGCGTAGCTTTGACGATCACTCCATCGTGCTTAAGATCCTCAGCGACCTCTTGAAGGTGGCCGTAGTTGGTCGCATTGGGCTCTGAGCAGCGAATAAGCACCTTTTTGGCTAGACCCGCATTGACGACCTCAGCAGCTCGCTCGAACATCACAGCCGGCGAGCCCGGCTGCCCCTCCATATAGCGCCCTCGACCCGCGAACCCATCCAGCAAGATGAGCTGGCTGTGTCGTTTGCCGGCTTTGCCGCGGCCCAGAATCGACAACCAAGCGCCCAAGTACCGCCGCAGTATTTCGTGCTTCGCCTTGGTATGCGCAGCGAATTCCCACTTCTCGTCTGCGCTGTCAGGAACATCTTTCTGTCGCTCGCGTGACACCTTCACCCCCGTCGGGGCCAAGACCTCCCCGAGTTGGTGGTCCGGCATCCCGTTCCATTCCTTGCCTTCGAACAGTCGGCCTCCGGACTTTGCCCGAATGCCTCCCCACTGCTTGAAAAAGAAGGGTACTTCGGCGTCCTGACAGAGATCCCGCAGTTCTCTGATCCACTCCTCCTTGACTGATCGAAAACGTGGTCCGGACTCTCCTCCCGTAATCAGCCAATGAATGTCCCGCAGATCGAGACCCTCAAGCGGTCCTAGAAGCGGCTCGGCAGAGATGAAACGAATCGCCGACGGCACTTGGCGGAGATAATCGGCGCGGCTTACAAAACGTCGGTTCTCAATCGTCACCCCCATCCAAATGTGATCTGGCCATGGCAGGCGCGGAGCCAGCTCGGCCATCCTCTCTGGACGCTTCGTAAGAACCTGGTAGACGTGATGATCTGCTCGCGCCATTACGTCGAAGACTTCTTCTACATAGTCATCGGGGATTCGCTCGTGGAACAGATCGCTCATCGAGTTGACGAAGATGATTCGCGGTTTTTTCCATTTGAGTGGGTACTCGAGCCGGCTTGGCCAAAGCCGTAGGTCGAAACCCTGCTCATACGGATGATCCTCAATCCCCCGCCATCTCTCCGCAAACGTCTCCGCATAGCAGTGAGCACACCCCGGAGAGACCTTGTCGCACCCGGTCACTGGGTTCCACGTCGATTCAGTCCACTCGATAGCGCTAGGACCAGGCATTAGATGTTGAGCTGTCGTTTGTGGAAGGTCAGCACGAACAAATGTTCGCAGAGGCTCCCGATGGAACGACTACTCACCCCCACCTTCCTCCAAGTGCGAGATATCCACCATCGAAGCCCCTAGGGCATCCGCGATGCCTTTCAACGTCGCCCACGTCGGATTCGACAGGCCGCGCTCGATGACGCCGAGGGTCGCGGTCGTGATGCCGGCGTCGTGTGCGACGGCTTCTTGCGTCAAGCCCTTCTTTTCGCGCAGCTGGCGGATCGCCTTGCCGAGGGCGGGCTGGGGCTTGTCCGAGGGCGCCATGGGCGGGACCGTTTCAGCTTCCGCTAGTTGGGTCTAGATAGTCAACTAGTGGAGATATATCTTTGATTCTGCCCCCATTCTAGCCGATTTCGGGACCAATTGGGGACCAAATTCGCCAGTTCGTATCAACTGGCTCAAAATCTATTTCGCTCTAGCAAGCGGTTTTGCCAGCGCCCCCGGCTGGATTCGAACCAGCGACCGTCGGATTAGAAGTCCGATGCTCTATCCAGCTGAGCTACGGGGGCTCGAAGGTCAAGGTTAGGGGCTGGGAGGGCGGCTGGCGTAGGATCGGGAGATGGCGAAGATTCGGGTCGGGGAGAACGAGCTGCATTACGAGCGGAGCGGCTCGGGTGAGCCGTTGCTGATGATCCAGGGGATGAGCGGGACTCATGTCTCTTGGGGGGAGCCGTTTCTGGGGCCGTTGCGGGAGTCGTTTGAGGTCATCGCTTTCGACAACCGGGGGATCGGGTTGTCGGCTCCTATTGATGGGCCGTTCACGATCGTGGAAATGGCCGAGGACGCGGCGGGGTTGATGGACGAGCTGGGGATCGAGAGCGCGCATGTGGTCGGGATCTCGATGGGCGGGATGATCGCCCAGGATCTGGCGCTCGCTCATCCTGAGCGGCTGCGGTCGCTGACGCTCGGCTGCACGTATTGCGGCGGGCCAGGCTCGCGGTTGATGCCGCAGGCGAATGTGGAACTCCTTGCGGCGGGGATGATGTCCGGCGACCGCGACAAGGCGATCCGGGCCAGCTACGAAGTCAACCTCTCCCCCGCCTTCCGGGCCGACGAGAGCCGCTACGCCGCCTTCCACGAGATGGCCACCTCGGTCCCGGCCGCGAAACGGACGATCGAACTGCAGGCGCAGGCGATCTTCGGGCACGACACCAGCGGCCTGCTTGGCGAGATCTCGACGCCGACGCTGATCGTCCACGGCACCGAGGACGGCGTCCTCCCCTACCCCAACGGCGAGCTGATCGCCTCGCTGATGCCGGCCGCGCGGCTGGAGACCCTCGAGGAGGTCGGCCACATGTTCTGGTGGGAGCGGCCCGAGCGTTCCGCCGAGCTGATCCGCGAGCACGCGCTCGCGGTCGGCCGCGCCTAGCGGTCCGGGCTAACCCGCGTCTTCGAATTCGCCCGGCACCGAGGGCCGCTTTTCGGGCTTGCAGGCCCCCGGGTCGAGCTTGCCTTCGACCTTGAACACGTAGTCCGGCTCGGGTGAGGCTTTTTCGCTGTCGTCGACGACCTGCTTCACCGCCGGGTCGGTTTTCACCCAGGCGTAGATCGGAAACTGGTACGGGTTCGGGGTGCCGGTGTTGTAGGGGCCGGTGTCCTGGGTGTATTGGCTCAGCACCAGGTATTCGTAGCCGCCTTCGTTGATCAGGCGCCGCAGCTGCGAGCAGCTGTTCGGCAGGCGGTTCGCCCCGTGCGGCCCTTTCACCCCGATGTACTCGACGGTGTTGGTCGCGTCGTTGCCGTAGAAGCCGTACTGGCCGAAGATGATCTGGCTCGAGCCGATGATCCCGATCTTCTTGTCGTGCAGTTTCTGGGTGTATTCGTACGCCTTCCAGGGACCGCCTTCCTCGAGGAACGGGCTCGGGTTGACGTAGTGCTGGTCGGCGTACTGGACCTGCTGGGCGCGCCCGAGCACGACGGCGAGCAGCAGGACCGAGGCCGCGATCCCCCCCACCAGCGCCCTGCTCATCCCCAGCCGGCTCCGCCCCATCGAGAGCATCGCCGGCACCCAGACCAGCGCCAGGGTGAGGAAGACGGTGCCGACGATGTAGCTGCTGAACCAGCGCGGCGTCGTCAGCACCGTGATCGCGTAGACCACGGTGAGGAACAGCAGCGTCAGCCAGGCGCGCCGGTCCGGCGCCCGCAGCGGCCGCGCGATCGGCAGCATCGTCAGCGCCAGGATCAGCCCCGGCGTCAGGTAGCGGGTGTTGGTGAAGAACCCGGTCGGTGAGCCCTCCTGCCCCGCCGCGGTCAGCGGCGTGAAGACGTAGACGACCGCGGTCAGCAGCGAGGCGACCGCGATCACCCGCAGGATCTTGTTGCGCGAGCGCCAGGCGATGTAGACCGCGGCGGCGACCGCGCAGATCAGAACCAGCGGCCAGAGCGGCCCGAAGGCGTTGTCGAGCTCGGGGAAGAACCAGCGCCGGTAGATCGTCGGTTCGGTCAGGTAGTGCGCAACGGCGAAGCGCGGCCGCGGGTCGATCGGCATCTGGTCGGGCATCGGCAGGTTGAGCGGCCCGAACTTGGTGATCGGGATCGGGTTGCCGCCGCTCTTGATCGCCGCCCGCAGGTACCAGTAGCCGCCGACCACGAGCAGCGGCAGGCCCATCACCCAGGTCGTCGTCCAGCGCCGGCCGCGGCCGCTGAAGAGGATCACGCCGATCGTGATCGCCGCGACCGGGACGAGGAAAGTCGTCTTCACCGAGGCCGCGAGCCCGGCGGCGATCCCGGCCAGCACCAGCGGCCCCTTGTCGAGCAGCGGCTCGTCGCGCTCCGGCTCGTCCTGCACCGCCCCCGCCGCCGGCGCCCGCCGCTGGTGGCCGTTGATCAGGAAGGCGACGAAGGCGAGCAGGAAGGCGAGGCCCATGATGTCGTTGCGCCCCTCCCCCGGCTGCGTTTCGATCATCACCCCGGCGTCGAGGACGATCGCCGCCGCGACCAGCGTCGCCGGCCCGACCTTGTAGGGACGGCCGATGCACCAGGCCGCCAGCAGCGCGATCGCCAGCCAGAAGAGGTTGATCAGCGGCGAGAGCCAGTCGCTCTTGAAGATGACGATGCCGGCGGCGTGGACCAGCTCCGAGCTCTGCGGGTAGAACCAGGCCGCCAGCCGCAGCGGGTCGGTGAAGTGGAGATGGATGGTCGAGTGGGTCTGCGCCATCCAGGCCGAGAAGGGCATGTGGTACCAGGTGGTGTCGCCGCCGAACATGCCGAAGTCGAGGCTCGACTGCGAGGGGAAGGTCCACTCGGCGACGGTGAACGAGGCGACGCCGATCGCGATCAGCAGGGCGATCGTTTCCACCGGCGGCGCCGCCACCTCGCGGCCGCTGCCGACCGCCTTCGAGCGCCCGAGCCAGGCCGCGGCCAGCCCGACGCCGATGCAGCCCACCACCACCCAGCCGAGCTGCAGGATGCTGAGCGTGCCGAGGATCTCCAGCGTCACCACCAGCAGCGCGACCGCGATCACGCCGTCGCCGAGCCGCGCCAGCGCGCCGGTGAATTCGGGCACGATCCAGCGCCGCAGCCAGTAGCCGCCGAGGCCGAGCGCCGCGACGATGCCGATCACGGCGAGGCAGCCGACTATGTAGGAGCCGAAAGACGGTGCCACGAAGGCGGGGATGCTATTCGGCGCGCCCGGCGGGCACCGCCGCGGTATGCGCGGCTAGGCCGCCGGGGCGGGGATGCTGCAGGCGACCCCGGTCCCTTTGAGACCGCAGTAGCCGTTCGGGACCTTGTGCAGGTACTGCTGGTGGTAGTCCTCGGCGTAGTAGAAGGGCCCCGCGGGCTCGATCTCGGTCGTCACCGGGTCCTTGCCGGCGGCCCGCAGCGCCTGGTCGTAGGCGTCGCGCGCCATCTCCGCCGTCGCCTTCTGCGCGTCGTTGGTGAAATAGATGCCGGACCGGGACTGGGTGCCGACGTCGTTGCCCTGGCGCATCCCCTGGGTCGGGTCGTGCTCCTCGAAGAAGACCTTCAGCAGGTCCGCGTAGGAGATCTTCTGCGGATCGAAGGCGACCAGAACCGCCTCGGCGTGGCCGGTCTTCGCCGAGCAGACCTCCTCGTAGGTCGGGTTGGGGGTGGTCCCGTTCTGGTAGCCGACCGCCGTCGTGTAGACGCCGTCGAGTTCCCAGAACAACCGCTCCGCGCCCCAGAAGCAGCCGAGCGCGAAGTAGGCGACCTCGATCCCCTCCGGGAACGGCGGCTCCAGCGGCGTCCCGAGGACGGCGTGCGTCTTCGGCACCTCGAAGGGCCGCTCGCTGCGCCCCGGCAGCGCTTCGTCCGGAGCGACCAGTTTCGTCTTCTCCGGCTGCATCATCTCCATCAGCTTTCCGAGTCTGTTCATCTCAGCCCGCTTCCTCGTCTTTGGCTTCCTATGGAGAAGGTAGCGTCTGAGCATGGGCTGTTTGGTCGTTTTGCTCGCCTTCCTCTCGCCGCGGCTGGCGCTGTTCGCGATCTTCCTCTTCTCCGACCTCCTGAGCCGGGCCTTCGACAGCTGGTTCGTCCCCTTCCTCGGCTTCTTCCTGCTGCCCTGGACGACGCTCGCCTACGCGGTGATGTGGAGCAGCTCCGACCGCGTCGACGGCTTCGAGTGGTTCATCGTCATCCTCGCCTTCGCGATCGACATGGGCTCCTACGTCCGCGGCAGTCGCGAGCGGCGCGGTTGAGACTGCCCCCGGGCGGAGGCTCTACTCAGGGGTCGGGTAGGCGACCCGGATGTGGCGCTTGGAGAGGACGACGAACGGCAGCTCGGAGACTTTCCCGTCCTCGAGCGAGGTGACCCTGGCGTTGGTCAGCGGCACGAATTCGAATTCGCCGCGGTTGAGCGAGTCCGAGAAGCGGCTCTGGTAGCCGGCCGGCGGCAGCGTCAAGTCCCCTTCGATCAGCTGACGATCGGTTTCGAAGACGGCGCGCTCGACCCGACGGCGCCTCTCGGTCGCTTCGCCGGCCTGGTTTTGCAGTAGGTCCTCCATCGCTCTTTAGGAGGTATTCGACAAGACGGGGGGAGAACTTGAAGGCCCTACCCCCTTAAGGAGAAGCGATCGGAGCTTGATCCGTCTGACAATGACCATTATTCTGACCATGTGCCACGAAAAGTGAACGCAACCGCTGCCAAGTCGAACTTCCTGCGCCTCCTCGACGAGGCGTCCGCCGGCGAAGAGATCGAGATCACCCGACACGGGCGATCGGTCGCGCGCCTCGTCCCTCCCAGCGGGGGCCACTCGCTAGAGGGGTTTTTCCAGGGGCGCGCAAGAACGGTGGTCGACGAGGAGACCCTTCTCGACACCGAAGAGATGTGGGATTTCGACTAGATGGGTGCCCTTCTGCTGGACACCCACGTGGTCCACTGGTGGTCGGCCGAGCCAGACCGGGTCAGTCAGCCGGCAAGGCGGGCGCTGAAAGCGGCCGACGAACTGCTGATCGCTGCCATCTCCTGGTACGAGCTGGCGTGGCTAGCCGAACGTCAACGCATCGTCCTCGATATCCCGATCCATTCTTGGCTAGGAGACCTGAACACTCATGTGCGAACCCTCGGGCTCACTGCCGGCATCGCCGGCAGTGCCGCGGCGCTGCCCAGCTCCTTTCCCCGTGATCCGATGGACCGGATCATCTATGCGACCGCGATCGAGCACGGCGTCAAGCTGGTGACGAAAGACCGGGCCATCGCAGCGCACGACGAGCCCCGCTCCTTGGTCGTCTGGTAGCGCCGCCTAACCGGCGTGTTCGGCGGCTTTCTCCCGCGCTTCGGCCTTCTCCTCCAGGCTCATCGCGCCGGGGTGGCCGTCGCCGGGCCAGGGAGAGAGGACCATCAGCAGGCGGGCGTCGGAGCGGGCGACGATCGTGCGGCGCTCGCCCGGCTCGAACTCGAAGAGGTGGCCGGCGCCGGCGTCGGCGGAGTCGCCGTCGGCCAAGCTCACGTCCACGTCCCCATCGACGACAAGGACCCGCGCGCGCTCGTGCACCTCGTGCTCCTGCAGCTCCTCCCCGGCGGGCAGGTGCAACAGAATCGTCCGCGCGTCCTCAGCCGAGGCAAGGATCCGCGGCTGGTGCGGCTCTACGTCGACCGTCTTCAGGTCCCAACTCTCCATCTGCAACCTCCTTCGCGAGTAACCCTGCGGTTTTCCTACCCGATTGCGAGGATCATCATCCGCACCGCACGTCCGGCCAGGGGATTTGACTGGGACAGCGTGTCGAATAGCCTCCTGCGGACGGCGGGTTCAAAACGGGAGGAGAGGTAATGACGGGATCGGTTGCGGTGAGCTTCAGGCGCGCATGGGCGCTGGCGCTGTTCCTCGGGTTGATCGGAGCGCTGCTTCTGAACGCCGACCGCGCCGCCGCCGACGGAGAAGGCGAAGACACCCCGCCGCAGATCGTCTTCGGCAGCGTCACGCCGAGCTACCTCCCCTCCTCCGGCGGCAACGTCCAGATCCAGGCCGAAATCGTCGACGACGTCGGCGTCTACATGACGACGGCCCAGGTCTACGGCTCCGACGGCTCCTATCAGGCGATCCAGCTCTACGAGGGCTACACGAACAACTACTTCGGCACCCTCGAAGTCCCGGAAAACACCTCCGAAGGGACGATGAGCTACTACGTCGAAGTCCAGGCCTACGACACCGTCAACGCCTGGGTCAACACCACGATCGGCGAGGTCCAGGTCGAAGGGCAGCCGCAGTTCGACGAAGCGCCCTGGGTCTCGATGACCGAAATGTATCCCTCGGTCCTGCCCGCGGAAGGCGGCGCGGTGACGATCCGCGCCGAGGGCGGCGACAACCGCGGGCTCGCGGGCATCTACGCCCTGGTCACGGGTCCAGGCGGCACCTCCACCGAAGTGGCGATGTACGCGCTCGACTCCAGCCACTTCGAAGGCACCTTCAACGCGCCGGCGAACTCCGGCTCGCTCGCCGCCGAATACGTCGTCGAAGTTGTCGTCCAGGACGACATCGGGCAGGAATCGCGCGCCGGGGCCGGGATCGTCACCGTCGAAGCGCCGCCTCCGCCTCCCCCGCCTCCGAGCGAAGAACCGTGGCGGCCGGGCAGCGGTCCCTGCAAGCAGGTTCACAAGAACCAGCACGGCTGCGAAAAGGCCCGCGAAAAAAAGTAGGCCGCTGAAGCGACGATCTCGTTGAGTCGGGGTGAAGCGTTAAGAATCACCGTCAAACGGCATCCTAGAGCGGCTATCGGATGTTGCTTGCTACGGATTTGCTACGGGTCTCGCCCGCGAGATCGGCATCCGTAGCCAGTAGCCGCGAGCGTGCGGCGTCCTTCGAGGGGTGCCCGTAACGGGCCATCACGAGGGCCCCGCCGTCTTCGTGGCCCAGCTGCACGCTGACGTCGAAGTGGGAGTTGCCCCGTTCCAATAGCTGGGTGGCGCAGAAGTGGCGGAGGTCGTGGAAGCGCATCGGCTGCAGACCCTCGGCGATCCGCGCCGGCGAGGTGCCGGTGCTGTCTCGGACTGCCTTCCAGGCGTAGTACAGGTTGCCCTTGTTCAGGGCTTCGCCGCGAATGGAGTGGAAGACGAACGGGCTCTTGTCGCGCCGGGGCACCTGATCGAGCACCTGGGCAGGGCGGAGGAAGGCGATCTCCCGGGCCTTGCCGTTCTTGGGCGGGCCGTAGCTGCCGTCGTCCTTGCGGGCCTTGCGGACCCAGATCGTGTCAGCGCCGATGTCCTCCCAGCGGAGCGCCTGAACCTCGGCGGCACGAAGACCGGTCCAGGCCGTGAACTGGATCAGCGCTCGGAACTCCGGCGCGTAGCCACCGTGGATCATGCAGGCGGCAAGGAGCGAGTGGAACTCCTCGAGCGTCGGCGGCGCGACTTCCTGGGTCTTCTCGGTCACCGGCAGTCGGAGGTTGGCGAAGGGGTTGGCTTTGACAAGGCCCTCGTTGTAGGCGTCCTGGTACATCGTCGCGATCGTCTTGGAGACATTGCGGGGAACGCTTAGCGCCCACTGTCTCGCTAGGGGTCGCTCGACCTCACCAAGGAGTTGCGGGCCGAACTCCTCAACGAACCGCCTGACAGCGATCGCGTAGTGCCGGCGCGTCGATACCGACTCTCGCGGCCACTCCTTCAGCCAGCGAGTCGCGAAGTCAGTACAGGTCTCGTTGCTGATCCGGCCGTAGCGTCGATCGCGCTCCCGTTGTTCAGCGGCTTTCGCTTCGCCCTTCGTCCGCCAAGGACCGTCGGGGACCCAAATCTGCTCCCCGTCCTTTTCGAACTTGGCGCACCAGCCGCCGCGCTTCTTATCGAGCCAGACGGTCACCTGTCAGTCTGGCCGACCCGGCGGGTCGTCCTCCCAAAGGAGGCACATCAACCCGTCCTCGCTCTGTGCCGAAAAGCCCTGAAAAGCAAGATGAGTTCCATCGTCGAGGCGAAGGTAAGCGATGGCGTTATCGATCCGACTGGCCACGACACTGCGCCCGTCAAGTCGGTTGGCGAGTGCAGCGCTATCGAGCTCACGTGCCTCGTGCCACTCGACTATCTTGCCCGCGATCTCGAAGTGCCCTTCACGGTTGTCCCCGACCCACTTAGGCCCCGCTTGAATCACGCCGCCTCTCCTCTCGTCCGCTCACGCGGGAATCGAATCACGTTGCCGCCCTCCTCGGGAACTCCTCGGAGCTGGGCGACTGCATCACTGAGCAAATAGCGGTTCTGGTTGCCCGCCTTCAAGGTCGGCTTTATCTTCCTCTCGATCGTCCGCGGCGAGAGTTTGAGCACCGAGGCGAGCTCGGTCTTCTTCAGCCAAGGCTCCGCCACCTACTCCCCCAGCTCCTTTGATTTGGACCGGTTGACTGGCTGGGTGGAGGCGAGGCAGCGTTTGCACATTTCGCCGGGGAAGAGCCCGGGGCGGTCCTTGAAGCGGGCGGGTCTCGCCGCATCGGTCCGGAGCGCAAGGCCCAGCCCGCACTTGGCAACGTCGGCTTCGATCCCCTGGAAGCTCCGGGCGAGGTGCAGGTGCTTGGTCCCAAAATCGAGATACGTGACGACCGGCTCGCCCATCACCCAGCCTCCTTCCCCGATGAGGCCAAGGCTTCTTTACCTAGCTGGGTGAGGCTGAAGATGGACCGGTGGTAGGTGGTCGAGAGATGGCCGCTGGCGACGAGCCGATTGAGCCGACCTTGCATGGCAGCGACCGAGCACGACATGTGCGGGGCGAGCCTCCAGATTTCGGTTCGGCCTCCCTCAACAGCCCTCAGCGTCTCTACCTGACTAGCCCTAAGAGGTGGCACGGTCAATGACCTCCTCGGCTTGGGCGCACCACGCCTTGATGTTCTCTAGGTCTTCTTCGGTGAGACCTTCGAAAGGCGGCCCCGCTGCGACGTACTTGCGCTTGTAGTCGAGCGCCCTGCGGAGCCGTTCCAGGGCCACGTCCCGGGTGATTCTGCCTCTCAGTAGTAGCGATGCTGAGACAGGTAGGTGCAGCGCTTCCAGCCACCCTGCGAGCGTCTCGTCGTCCATCCGGCTCACGAGTCCTCCTCGAAGGCTTTGCGGACGGCGGCCAACCTTTCGCCTACTTCGTGTTCCGGCGGCTCTACGTCCTGTAGGTCTACAGCGGTGACGTGCTCGTAGCTGATCTGGGAGCCGAGGTAACTCTCGACCAGATCGGCAGGCACCACCCGCCAGTGGTCGCCCTCGTGCTCTGCGAGCCTGACCATCTCGTACTTCCTAGC
>DASULV010000003.1:0-26804 GCA_036277955.1 Solirubrobacterales bacterium
CCAACGCCGCTAGGAAGGCCCGACGATCGCGGCGACGACCAGGCCGCCGCTGACGCCGATGAACGACACCACCGCCACCGCCCGATACCAGAGGCGCTTCTCGGCGTCGGGGTCGAAAGCGAGCGGGACGAAGAGGAACGGGTTGACGATCGTGCCGAAGACGAGGGCGACGGCGACGGCAGTCGGCAGGTCCGGCACCGCGAGGCCGACCCCGATCAGGATCAGGCCCATCATCACGTAGTCGAGGTGGACCTGGCGGATTCGCTGCGGGGCGACCACGCCGATCCGCCGCAGCCACTCGGGCCGCTCATCGCGCACCACCATCGCCCAGCCGAGCACGCCGCCTAGCGCCAGCTCTACAAGCCCGATGTGGACGACCCAGTCCACCTCTTCAGAGTCCGGAGACGTTTCCGCCGGGGAGCCGGAGCGTAGGGGCCGGGGAGGGCTGCGAACACCTGCCATCGATCAGCATGCGCCGATCCTAGTAGCTCCTCGCGGCTCGTCAGTCACTCTCGAGGGGGGCAGCGAACGCTCCCACCCTCACCAAGTCACCAATCCGATCGTGTCGATTTTGTCGCCATTCCAATCGCCTGCTACCGGCTTGAACTGCGAGCCTCCGTATTGGAAGCCGTAGTCGGAGGGCCCCGCGCTGTTCGTGTTGCGCAGGTACCACTGGCCGGCGATCGGTTCGTAAAGGCCGATGGTGTCTTTGCCGTCGCCGTTCCAGTCGCCCACCACCGGGGTGAACTGCGAGCCGCCGTATTGGAAGGAGTAGTCGGCGGGACCCGCGCTGTTGGTGTCGCGCAGGTACCACTGGCCGGAGATCGGTTCGAAGACGCCGATGGTGTCTTTGCCGTCGCCGTTCCAGTCGCCCACCACCGGGGTGAACTGCGAGCCGCCGTATACGAAGTCCAGCTGGGGGACGCCGGCGCTGTTTTCGTTGCGCAACTCCCAGCGCCCTGCGATCGGTTCGAAGAGGCCGATCGTCTCGGTTTTGTCGCCGTTCCAATCGCCTACGACCGGCTTGAACTGAGACCCGCCGTACTGGAATTCGGTCGCCGTGTAGATGCCGACCAGGTTGTTGGGCCGCAGGCGCCAGATGCCGGTGAGGGGTTCGTAGCGGCCGGTGGTCGTGATCCCGTCGGCATTCCAGTCGCCCGCAAGGGGTTCTTGGTCGGGGGTACCGGATTCGAAGATGATTTCGGGGTTGCCCGTTTCGTTTTTGTTGCGCAGCTGGTACTCGATGGCGGTGGTGGCGTTGGCTTCGCTCAGCGCCGGAGTCTCGGTCCCGTTGCCGTCCCAGTCGCCGACCGTGAACTGGTACTGGGAGCCGCCGTATTGGAAGGAGTAATCGGGAGGGCCGCTGCCGTTCGAATTGCGCAGGTTCCAGTTGCCGGCGACCGGGTCAAAGACGCCGATCGAGTCGATGCCGTCACCGTTCCAGTCGCCGGCAAGCGCGCCGCTCCAGGGGCCGCCGCCGTATTGGAACGAGTAAGTGGGGGTGCCGAAGGTGAGCGTGTCGCGCAGGTTCCAGTTGCCCGCCTGCGGGTCGTACACGCCGATCGTGTCTTTGCCATCGTTGTTCCAGTCGCCAACGACCGGCTTGGTCCAGGGACCGCCGCCGTATTGGAAGGAGTAGGTGGGCGGGCCTTCGCTATTGGAGTCGCGCAGGTTCCAGTTGCCGGCGACCGGGTCAAAGACGCCGACCGTGTCTTTGCCGTCGCCGTTCCAGTCGCCCACCACCGGGGTCGTCCATGGGCCTCCCCCGTATTGGAAGGTGGTGAAGGCCGGGCCGGTCGTGGTGGAGTTGCGGAGCTTCCAGACACCGGTGGAGGGGTTGTAGGCGCCGGGCGTGTCGGTTCCGTTGCCGTCCCAGTCCCCGGAGACCCGGGTTTCTCCAGGAAGGCCGAACCAGAACATGACCTGGGGATTGCCCGAGCTGTTGGAGTTGCGCACGATCCACTTGACGCCGGTGGTGAACGCCCGGTCGGCACCGTAGGAGGTGCCGTCGCTGTTGGTCGCGACGAGGCGGAAGTGGTACCGGGTGCGGGGTAGCAAGGTGTTGGGAGTCAGGTAGACGGTCACCGGACTGGTGCCGGCGCCGGCACCGGCGTTGGGCACCGGGATCGAGTTGCCGTAGCTGGTCGTCTTGCCGTACTCGAAGCGATAGGTCGTTTCCTTGCCGTTGGGATTGACCGTGCCGTTGAGCGTGGCTTGGCCTTCCTGGATGTTGGTCGCCGGCTTGGTTTCCACCGTCGGGGGGGAGATCGTGATCGTGTTCGAGTCAGAGGCTGAGAACATTTCGTTGCCGGGGAAGGTGGTGGTGATGCGCCACGATCCATCGGAGATGCTGACATCTGGCGCCTGATAGGAGCCGTTGTTGACAGGTGCTTGGACGGAGTTCCGCAGTGCCCATTGCCCGTTCTCGCTGCGGTAGAAGTTGACGGTTACCTGGTTGGCTTGGATCGGCACCGAATCGTGCTTCACCGTTCCCGACGCTCGGACCACGCTTGCCGACGGGCGTGAGATGTTCAAGGTGGTTTGGCTGGAGATGGGGCTGAGAGGGGCGATCTTCACATTCATAGCTTCGGTAGCTTCACGAATGTCGACGAACCACCAGTACGGGTTGTTGCATGGATGTTCTTCACTGAGCCCTTCTCCCGCACTGACCAGGCCAAGTGCCTTTCCGTTGTGAAAGACAGGCCCGCCGCTGTCCCCGTAGAACGCGCAACCTCCGTAGGCTCGATTCTCGTTGTAGACCAATCCCCCGCCGCTACCTTCTATGAAGACATTCGTATGAGTGTTGATCACGGGAGCGCAGCTCGTGCCGGTAGTTGCGCCTGAGTGACACACGGTTTCGAACAGCACTGCGCTGTCTTCGCTATTGATTCCGTAATTTTCATTGACAACCGTGCCGGTGTTTTCTCCCCAATACACGACTCGTGCCGGCCAGCTCACGGTGTCCCACTCCTGACTGGTCGCATCGATTTTTCCCCAGTCGTGGGTGGGGAAGTTAAAATGCTCCAGGGGTCCGATGAAGTGCAGATGCTGTTCAAGGACTTCGAGGGACTGGCTCGGATTCACCCCGCCGTCCATGCTGTCCCAGAAGACCCGGGACCCGTTCGATCCGGCGAAGCAGTGGCCGGCGGAGAGCAGATAGCGCCTGCCGTTGTCACCACGGGCGCGGAACCCAGCCGTGCAGAGGTATTCGATATCGCGATGCAGGTCGATGCCGACCCCACCCCGCAGCGGCGTATCGCAGTATTTGTAGAGGTAGGCAGCGCTGCATCCAAGAGTATGAGCGTGAAACTCCGACTCGGAGGTCTCGCGGATGTCAGCTCTCCCGCCTAGTCGCGACACGAGCTGCTTCAGCACCTGGAGTTCGTCGGGTGCGATCGTCGAGGCAACTTCCACCGCTGCCGTGTTGCTCCGCGAATCGAGCCAGGTCCGGAGCCTCTCTGGAGCGATCGCGCCTCCGGCAACAAGTGCATCCAGCTGCTGCTGTGCCTGTTCGAGCTCTTCCCAAGTGTGGTCAGCCGGTTGGGTGCGATAGTCGCCCAACAGGTCCGAACGCGCGAATACCGATCTCGCAGCGGCCAGGTCAGACCCGGCGGTAACGGGCACGACGTAGTCTCCACCATAAGGGTCGAACCAAACTCCGGCATATCCCTGGCCCAGAGCACCTTGAAGGTGTCGCACGACAGGCCCCGCCCGCCGCTGGACCTCAAGGTTCCTCTTAGCTTCCGCAACCGAAAGTCCGAACCCCCTCCGAGCGCCGGCGATTTCCTCTGGAGAGAAGCTGGCGAGAGCCGAGGAGGCGCCGGCGAACAGCAGGAGGAGGGTGATGAGACCCGAAGTGAGGCACCGTCGGAGTACGGCTTCCGCGCATAGCTGATCGGTGTACCTGCTCTCCTCTGCCATCTCCGCCCGCCCTCTCGCCGGTAGTGCTCCGCTGGATTGCCGCCTGGACCATAAACACGCGTGTTCGTAGATACAACCCCAATTTTTACTATGAAACTTCTGTATCAGGTTCTTTTCACAGTTCGGGTACGTCAGCTCCCAACGGGCTGAACGGCAGCCGCTTCACCTCGGCCCAGCCGGCGCAGCGCTCCTCCAGCGCCGCGGCGACGTTGCCGGCGTCCTGCCAGGTGGTCCAGACGAGGACGGTCGGGCCGGCGCCGGAGATCGTCGCCCCCAGCGCCCCAACCTCGCGGGCCGAGTCGACGATCTCCATCGAACGCGGGAAGAGGTGGCGGCGGCGGTCCTGGTGGAGGCGGTCGTGGAGGCCGCGGGCGAGCAGGTCGAGGTCGGCGCTGCGCAGCCCCAGCACCAGCATTGCCGCGGCGGAGACGTTGGCGACGGCGTCGGCGAGGGGAACCTCGGCCGGAATCGCCTCCCGCGCCCGCTCGGTCGAGACCTCATCGGGCGGGATCACGACGATCCCCTCCAGCCCCTCGGGCGGATCGAAGCGGGCGGCGGTCGCGCCGTCCTCCCCCATCCCGCAGACGACGAACCCGCCGTAGATCGCCGCCGCGACGTTGTCGGGATGCCCCTCGATCTCAGTAGCCCGCGCCAGCATCTCCTCCTTCGAGAGCGCCAGCTCGTAGAGATGGTCGGCCGCGTAGAGCCCGGCGACGATCGCCGCCGAGCTCGACCCGAGCCCTCGCGTCAGCGGGATCTCGCTGCGCAGCCGGAAGGCGATCCCGTCCGCCGGCCGCAGACTCTCGAACGCCCGCACGATCAGGTTGTCGCGCCCCGTCGAGACCCCGAGGCCGCCGTCGTCGAAGGAGAACTCGCCGCTCTCTTTGACCTCCAGCTCCAGGTGCAGAGCCATCGCCGCCGCCATCGCGTCATAGCCGGGCCCGAGGTTGGCCGAGGAAGCGGGGACGCGGACGAGCCGGTGGCGCGCGGTCACCTAGATGAACCTAGTCGAAGACGGCCCGCTCGACGGCGCTGAGGTCGTTCTCGCAGTTGATCACCGAGGGGGCTTTGGAGAGGGCGGTGTCGGGGTCCTTGAGGCCGTGGCCGGTGAGGACGCAGACGACGGTCTCGGGGGTGGGGGCGCCGTCGACGGTCGGCAAGCCGTGGGCGAGGAGGCCGGCGACGGAGGCGGCGCTGGCGGGCTCGCAGAAGACGCCTTCGTTGTCGGCGAGCCAGCGGTAGGCGCCCAGGATCTGCGCGTCGGAGACGGCGGCGACGCGGCCGCGGGAGGCGGTGAAGGCGGCCATCGCCTCCTCCCAGCGAGCCGGATTGCCGATCCGGATCGCCGAGGCGACGGTCTCGGGGTGGTCGACCGGCTCGCCGCGGACGAGCGGCGCGGCGCCCTCGGCCTGGAAGCCGTAGAGGACCGGACCCGGGCCGGCGACCTCGAGCTTGGGAAGCTTGCGCTCTACCAGCTCCGTGAAGCCGCGCCAGTAAGCCGTCACGTTCCCCGCGTTGCCCACAGGAATCGCCAGCGCCCCGGGCATCTCCCCCAGGTCCTCGACCACCTCGAAGGCCGCCGTCTTCTGGCCTTCGATCCGGTGCGGGTTGACGCTGTTGACCAGCTCGATCGGGTGCTTCTGGGAGAGCTCGCGGACGATCCGCAGCGCGTCGTCGAAGTTCCCCTGCAGGGCGACGACCCGCGCCCCGTGCATCAGCGCCTGGGCGAGCTTGCCGATCGCGATCTTGCCCTCGGGGACGATCACCGCCCCGCGCAGGCCGGCCCGTGCCGCGTAGGCGGCGCAGCTGGCGGCGGTGTTGCCGGTCGAGGCGCACATGATCGCCTCCGCCCCGCGCCCCTTCGCCCGCGAGACCGCCACCGTCATCCCCCGGTCCTTGAACGAGCCGGTCGGGTTCAGCCCCTCGAATTTGAAATAGGCACGCGCTCCGATCCTCTCGGAAAGGCGTGGCGCTTCGATCAGCGGCGTCGACCCCTCGTTCAGGGTCACCACCGGATCGCCGGGCTCGAGCGAGAGCCGGTCGCGGTAGCGGTCGATCAGCCCGGCCGCCACTAGTACTCCTCCTCGATCACCCGGATCGCCCGCGGGGGCGCCCGCAGCTCGTCGAGGCTCTCCAGCGCCGCGATCGCCTCGGCGAACTTCGACTCCAGGCACTCGTGGATCACCATCACCAGCCGCGCCTCGTCGCCGATCCCGCGCTGGACGACGCTCTTGACCGAGACGTCGTGGTCGCCGAGCACCGTCGCCACCCGCGCCAGCACACCCGGCTGATCGGCCACCTCGAGGTAGAGGTAGAAGGAGGAGCTGACGTCCTGCACGATCGGCAGCTCGACCCGGGTCTCGTGCACCGGCGCGTCGCCGGCGAGGATCGAGACGACGTCGCCGAGGACCGCCGAGGCGGTCTGCAGGCCCCCCGCCCCCGGTCCCGACATCGTCACCTCGCTGATCGCCGGCGCCTCGACCATCACCGCGTTGAACGGACCCTCGATCGGCGCCAGCGGATGGCCGCGATAGAGGAAGCAGGGGAAGACGCGGACGCTGATGCCGCCGTCGCGCCGTTCGGCGACGCCGAGCAGCTTCAGCGAAAGGCCGAACTCCTTCGCGTAGGCGAGATCGTCCGGGAGCACCCGCTCGATCCCCTCGTAGGTCACCTCGTCGAGGGTGACCGGGGTGTGGAAGGCGAGCCGGGCGAGGATCGCCATCTTCGCCGCCGCGTCGGCGCCGCTGACGTCGTCGGTCGGGTCGGCCTCCGCATATCCGAGCTCCTGCGCCTGGGCCAGCACCTCGTCGTAGCCGGCGCCGCTCGCCGCCATCTCGGTGAGGATGAAGTTGGTCGTCCCGTTGACGATCCCGAAGACCTTGGAGATCTCGGTGACGCCGAAGCTCTCCTGGATCGTGCGGACGATCGGGATCACCGCCGCGACCGCCGCCTCGAAGCGCAACTGCACCCCCGCCTCGCGGGCGACCGCGAAGAGCTCGTCGCCGTGCTGGGCGAGCAGCTGCTTGTTGGCGGTGACCACCGGCTTGCCCGCCCGCAGCGCCGCCAGCACGTGCTCGCGCGCCGGTTCGGTCCCCCCCATCAGCTCGACGACGAGGTCGGAGCCGGCGAGGATCGCCTCGAAGTCCCCCTCCCCGCGCGTCAGCACCCCGGAGACCTCCGGCCGCAGCCCGGTCGCAGCCTCCACCGCGTCGCTGCGCTCCGCCAGCAGGTCGGCGAAGGCGGCGCCGACGGTGCCGCGTCCGAGCAGCCCGATGCGAACCGGTTTGGAGCCCTCCGAAGCCATCGCCTAGAGGTCCCTCGCGGTCAGGTCGTCGTAGGTCTCGCGGCGGACGACGACGCGCGAGCTGCCCTCGCGGCAGAAGACGACCGGCGGGCGCGGCACGCCGTTGTAGTTGCTGGCCATCGCGTAGCCGTAGGCGCCGGTGGCGGGGGTGACGAGGACGTCGCCGACCGCCGGCTCGGCCAGCATCGCATCGCGGACCAGCATGTCGCTCGACTCGCAGTGCATCCCGGCGACCGTGACCAGCGTCTCGGCGGGGGCGCCGGCGCGGTCGGCGATCAGCGCTTCGTACCGGGCGCCGTAGAGCATCGGCCGCAGGTTGTCGGACATGCCGCCGTCGACGGCGACGTAGGTCCGCACCCCGGCGATCTCCTTGAGGGTGCCGACGCGGTAGGCGGTGACGCCGGCGTTGGCAACGAGCGAGCGGCCCGGCTCGACCAGGATCCGCACGCCATCGCCGAAGACCTCGGCGACGCCGCGCACCTTGACCTCGACGTAGGAGTCGATGGAGGGCGGCTCGTCCTCGGCGGTGTAGGCGACGCCGAGGCCACCGCCGACGTTGACGACCCGACACCAGTCGCCGGCCAGCCCGCCGAGCGCCCGGATCGCCAGCGTGTAGGGCTCGAGCTCGAAGATCTGGGAGCCGATGTGGGCGTGCAGCCCGACCAGCTCGAGCTTGTCAGAGGCGAGCACCCGCTCGACCGCCCGCGCCGCCAGGCCGTCCTCGAGCCCGAAGCCGAACTTCGAATCGAGCTGGCCGGTGGTGATGTAGTCGTGGGTCGAGGGCTTGATCCCGGGCGTCACCCGGATCAGCACCCGTTGCGGTTCGTCGAGCAGCCGCTCGCAGCGCTCGATCTCGTCAAAGGAGTCGAGAATCAGGTGGCGGATGCCGGCGCGGGCGGCGAAGAGGATCTCCTCGTCGGACTTGTTGTTGCCGTGCATGTGGATGCGGTCGGGGTCGAAGCCGGCCTTCAGCGCCATGTGCAGCTCGCCGCCCGAGGCGACGTCGACCGACAGACCCTCCGCGGCGAAGAGGGCGTAGGCGGCGGTGCAGGGCAGCGACTTGCTGGCGAAGAGGACCTCGTACTCAGCGCCGCGGCTCTCGAACGCCTCGCGGTACTCGCGGGCACGGGAGCGGATGTCGTCCTCGGCGTAGATGTAGGCCGGGGTGCCGTGCTCTTCGGCCAGCTCGACCACGTCGCAGCCGGCCACCTCCAGGTGCCCCTCCTCGTTGACCCGGCTGCCGCGCGGGAACACAGCCGATCCCGCGATCGGATCGCCGCTCGCCACCGCCTGTCCCCGCTCAGCCATCGGACCGGCATTGTGGCCGATCAGGCTCTGAGCGGGCGCTGACGCCTTATTTACCCAGGCCTTCGACGGTTTTGGTCACACCTTCGACGGTCTTGGCGGTTTCGTCGACGACTTTGCCGACCGTCGATTCGGGGCCGGCGACGCTTTCGACGACTTCTTCGGTCGTGCCGGCGACGCCGGTTTCTTCAACGGTGCCGCCGGTGACCGTTTCGTCCACCTGATGGACGGTTTCGTTGACGGTGCCGGTCACTTTGCCGGAGGTCGTGGGGGCGGTCGTTTCGCCGCCGGTTCCACCGCCGCCGGTGCCGCCGCCTCCACCGCCACCGGTCCCGCCGCCCGAGGCCGTGCCTGAACCGCTGTTGGTCCCGGCGCTGCCGCCGCTTGGAGCCGAGCCGCCTTCGCCGCCCGCCGCACCACCGCCGCCGGAGCCGCCTTCGCTGCCGCCACCGCCGCCGGTCTGCGCACCGCCTTTGCCGCCGCCGAGGTCGGCCGATCCGCCGCCGCCGGAGCCGTTGCCGCCTTTGCCCGCCGCGCCGCCGCCTTTACCGGCGTCGGCCGCCGCTTTCGCGCCGCCTTCGCCGGCCGCCGCACCCGTCCCGGCCGCAACCGGCGAGGCCGCCTCTTTGGCGCCGGAGACGCCGGCGTCGCCCCCGCCGAGGAGCCCGGAGATCGGGAAGTCGCCGAAGACCTGAGTGCTCACGAGCACGACGAAGACCGCGATGGCGGCGGCGATCAGGCCCGCCCCGGACATCGCGCCAACCAAGTAGTTGCGCGCCTGGCGAATCATTCAGGGGAATTGTCGCTTACAAGTAGCCCATCGGGTCGGTTACGGAGCCGTTTATACGAACCTCGAAGTGCAGATGCGGCCCGAGGCAGTATCCGGTGCAACCGGTGTACCCGATGATGTCCCCTTGGCTAACCGACTGGCCAAGAGTCGCAACGAAAGAGCTCTGGTGGGCGTAGCAGGTGGAGAGCCCGCCGCCGTGGTCGATGCAGGTGTAGTTGCCGTAGCCGCCGCTTTCGGCCTCTGACTGCTGCAGGCTGACGGTGCCGGTCATCGCGGCGCGGATCGGCGTGCCTTCGCCGACGGCGATGTCGATCCCCGGGTGGTACTCGTAGCTGCCGTTGATCGTCCGCGAGCCGAAGCCGGACACGACCGCGCCGTCGACCGGCCAGATCATGCTGCCGCTGCCGCCTTTGATCGGGCCCGCCGGCAGCGGCACGGCACCCGTTTCCGCCAGCTGCGCGGCGATCTTGCCCTGGATCTCGCTGAGGTCGCCGTCGAGCTCCTCCTCGTGGGAGCGGACCTTGCGTAGCGCCGCTTCGCGGTCGGCGCGGGCGTCGACCAGTTCCTGCTGATGGGACTGCAGCGTCGTCCGCGTCGCCGTCAGCGCTTCCTTTTCGGCGGCGATCGCGTCGCGGGCCGATTCGATCGTCTCCTTGCTGTCGCGGAGGCGATCGACCAGGTCCTTGACTTCGTCGCGCAGCTCGCGCACCCGCCCGACCACGGCCTCGTCCATCCCGTGCAGGCGGTTGAGGTATTCGGTCCGCGCGGCGAGGTCGTCGAGGTCGTTGGAGCCGATGATCACGCTGACCAGGTCCGGGCTGCCGGTCTCGTACATCGCCACCAGCCGTTCGCGCAACGCCGTCAGCGCCCGTTTCAGCTGCGCCCGCACCTGCGCCAGCCGCTCGCGAGCGGCGTCGAGCTCGGCCTGCGCCTCGTTCAGCTCCGCCTGCTTGACCGCGAGCCGTTCGCGCACCGCCGCCTCGCGGGTGCGGATTTCGGCGACCTCGGCGGTGAGCCGGTCGATCTTGTCGCCGTAGTTCGAGATCGTCGAGGTCAGAACGCCCTTGCGTTCTTCGGCCTTCTCCAGCTGCGACTGCTTCGCTTCCAGTTCGGACTGGAGGTCTTCCGCGGGCGCCGCCGGGGCGGCTATGAGCAGGATCAAGAACGCCGCGACGGCAGCACAAATCGCCGGCACGACGGAACGATTGAGAGGCATCGAACCGAGGCTAGCCAAGCGGAAATTCCGGGTCGGCTACCCAAAAGTTGCTGCAAGTGGGGTTGCGCGGGCGGTGGGGGGAGCAGGGAGAGGGATCCGCCGGACAACAGCGGGGAGGGTCCGGCGGACCCCTCTCCCTGCTCCTTAGCCGCTCGGGGCGTTTTCCACGTGGAGGAGGTCTTGGGTTGCCTCCTCCTCCATTTGGAGGGTGGTGTGTTCGATGCCGTAGGTCTCCTTGAGGAGGAGCTCTAGGCGGCGGCGGATTAGGTCCCTGTCGGTGCCCTCGGCGACTACTACGTGGGCGGCGATTGCGCCGAAGCCGGCGGTGACGGTCCAGACGTGGAGGTCGTGGACGGAGCGGACGCCTTGCTCCTGGCAGATCGCGCGTCCTACGCCTTCGACGTCGACCCCGGCGGGGGCGGACTCCATGAGGACGTCGAAGGGCTCCTTGATCAGGCGCCAGGAGGAGGCGAGGACGAGGGCGGCGATGAGGAGGCCGACGATCGGGTCGATGACTGGGGAGCCGCCGCCTAGGACGAAGGCGCCGGCGACGACGACGCCGAGCGAGCCGAGCGCGTCGGCGGCGGAGTGACGGAGGACGCCCTCGAGGTTGAGGTCCTCACGCTCGCCGCCGGCGAGGACGAGGGTGGCGGCAATATTGCCGAGGAGGCCGAAGACGCCGAGCGCCAGCACGCCCCAGCCGTCGATCGCCGGCGGGTCGGAGAAGCGGCCGATCGCGGCGATCGCGATGCCGATCGAGACGGCGACGAGCAGCAGCCCGTTGACCAGCGCCGCCAGCACCTCCGAGCGCTGGTAGCCGAAGGTGCGCTGCCCGGCCGCCGGCATCGAGGCCAGGCGGGCGGCGATCAGGGCGAGGACGATCGAGCCGACGTCGGAGAGCAGGTGCCCGGCGTCGGCGAGCACGGCCAGCGAGCCGGTGAGGAAGCCGCCGATCGCCTCGGCGAGGAAGAGCCCGGCGTTGATCGCCAGCGCGATCCCCATCCGCCGCCGGCTGTCCTCCCGCCGCGCGTCCAGCGAATGCGAATGGCTATGCCCGCCAGGCCCGTGCACGAACCGAGCTTAGAACCTGCCTACGCCGCCACCGGCTCCTTCTTCATCGTCTCCTCGGCGATCTCGGCGGCGTAGCCCAGGCGCTCGGCGTAGTCGCGCGCCTGCATACGGGAAATGACCATGCGCTGGATCTCGGCCGTGCCCTCGAACAGCTGGTAGATCTTGGCGTCGCGGAACCACTTCTCCAGCGGACAGTCCTTGGTCTGCGCGTAGGGGCCGACGAGGTCCATCAGCGTCGTCGTCGCCCACATCGTCACGTCGCCGCCCTTCAGCTTCGACATCGAGCCCTGGCCGCCGGTCATCGGCACGCCGTTGCGGCCCATCCAGGCGGCCCGCTGGACCAGCAGCCGCGCCGCTTCGATCTCGGTCGCGACGTCGGCGAGCGTCTGCTGGATCCGCTGCGTGCTCAGCAGCGGCGTCCCGCCTTCGCTCTGCCCGTCGAGGTACTCGAGCGTCCACTCGTAGGCGGCCTGGGCGATCCCGAGCGCCGAGGCGCCGACCAGCGGCCGGGTGATCTCGAAGGTGGCCAGCGCGTCGGCGCCGCGGGACTTCTTCCCTTCGCGGCCGCGCTGCAGCTTGCGCTCCAGCTTCTCCTCGCCGCCGAGCAGGTTCTCGGCCGGGATCCGGCATTCCTCGAGCACGATCTCGGCGGTGTGGGAGGCGCGGATCCCGAGCTTCGTCTCCTTCTTGCCCTGGCTGAGGCCGGGGGTCCCTTTGGCGACGACGAAGGAGGCCTGACCGCGGGTGCCGAGCTCGGGGTCGACGGTGGCGACGACGACGTGGACGTCGGCGATGCCGCCGTTGGTGATGAAGACCTTGGTGCCGTTGAGGACCCACTCGTCGCCGTCGCGCTTGGCGGTCGTCTTCAGGCTCTTGACGTCGGAGCCGGCCTGCGGCTCGGTCACCGCGTAGGCGCCGAGCTTGATCTCTTCGCCTGAGCCGAAGCACTCGGGGACCCAGCGCTGCATCTGCTCGGGCGTGCCGGAGGAGGCGATGCCGGCGGCGGCGAGGCCGGAGCCGCTGATCGCCAGGGCGATCCCGGCGCAGCCCCAGTGGAACTCTTCGGCCGAGATCACCTGCATCTGGCCCTCGGGGTCGGAGGCGTTGCGCTGGATCGACTCGAGGCCGCCGAAGCCCTGCTTGCGCGCCTCTTTGATCGCCTCCCAGGGGATGCTCTCCTCTTCGTCGTGCTTGCGGGCGACCGGCCGGATCACCTCGCGCGCGAACTTGCGGCAGCGCGCTTTGAACTCCAGTTGCTCCTCGTTCAGTGCGAAATCCATCCTCGTTCCTCCTCGCCGGTGCCCGATTGACTGGTCAGTCAGCCAGTTTTCGGGAACTGTACTCCTTCGGGCGAGAGCCGCTCTGTACGTTTCCTCCCGGTGATCCCCAAGCGCCCGATCAACCGCGACGTGCCGCCGACGGAGGAGACGGAGACGCACCCGGACAAGCCGGAGGTGAAGCCGCCGCAGCCGCCGAAGTCGCAGACTCCGAAGCTGCTCGCCGGCCTCGTCGGCCTCGCTCTCGTCTTCATCGTCATCGCGATCGTCTTCGCCAGCGGTGGGGACGACAAGAGCGGCGGCGGCGAGGTGACCACCTCCGCCCCGGCGGCCAACGACAACGGCGGCGGCGAGAGCCCCTCGCCGCAGGTCGCCGAAGCGCTCGCCTTCCCCGCCTTCGCGACCAACAACACGACCCGGATCGGCGGCCCGGACCCGATCGCCAACGCCGCCGGCGTCGCCCTCGCCGCCTTCCCCTCGACGACCGCGGCCCAGCGCCCGGCCGCGGTCGCCCTGGTCGGCGAAGAAGACTGGGCGGGGGCGATTGCAGCCGCCGTCCTGATGGCGCCGCCGGTCCGCGCCCCGATCCTCTTCTCCGCTCCCGACGAGATCCCGGAGGACAGCGCGGAAGCGCTGACGGCGCTCGCCCCGCAGGGGAGCAAGGAGACGGGGGGCGCGTCGCTGTTTGCGATCGGTGCGGTCGCCCTGCCTGACGAGGCCGGGAAGGTGACCCGGGTCGACTCCGGCGACCCCGCCGCCACCGCCGCCCAGATCTCGACGCTGCGCGAACGGCTCGCCGGCAAGCCGCCGGCCCACTTCCTCATCGCCTCCAGCTCGGAGGCCGACTTCGCGATGCCGGCCGCCGCGTGGGCGGCGCGCTCGGGCGACCCGGTCCTCTACACCGAGGCGAAGAAACTGCCCGCGGCGACCGCGGCGGTGCTGAAAGCGCATCCGAAAGTGCCGGTCTACGTGCTCGGTCCCGACTCGGTGATCCCCAAGCAGGTGGTCAAACAGATCGGCAAGGTCTCCAAGCGCGTCAGTCGCGTCGCCGGCAACGGCGCGGTCGGCACCGCCCTCGCCCTCGCCCGCTACGGCGACGGCAGCTTCGGCTGGAACGTCAACGACCCGGGCCACGGCTTCGTCCTCGCCCGCAGCGACTCCCCCGCCAGCGCACCCGCCGCGGCCGCCCTCTCGGCCTCCGGCACCTGGGGCCCGCTGCTGCTCACGGAAGCCCCCGATAGGCTGCCCGCAGCGGTCCGCAGCTACTTTCTCGACGTGAAGCCCGGATACACCACCGACCCCACCCGTGCCTTCTACAACCACGTCTGGGTGATCGGCGACCAGGAGGCGATCGACGTGGTCCAGCAGGCCGAAGTGAACGAACTGGCGGAACTGACGCAGATCGGCGGCGGCGAATGAGCGAGGCGGAGAACCCCCAGCTGCTGGGCGGGGCGAAGGAGATCACGGCCGAGGACATCCGCGCCCTCGCCGGCCCGGTCACCCCCCACTTCTCGCTGCAGATCCGCAACCGCATCCGCCGCCTGATCGAGCCGCTGCCCGCCGGGCACCCGGCGCGGGTCGAGGGCGAGAAGCAGATCGCCCGCCTCGAAGAGCTCGCCCGCCACAGCGGCGAGCCGCGCGACGGGCTCGGGATCTCGCATTGAAGTACCTGGCTCCCGGCGTCTGGCGGCTGAAGGAATTCCCCCGCCCGCTGATCAACGTCTACCTGGCCGAGGACGTGCTGATCGACGCCGGCCGCCGCTGGGACCGGGGCCGGATCTTCGCCGAGCTCGAGGGGCGGGAGATCTCCGAACTCGCCCTGACCCACGTCCACCCCGACCACCAGGGCTGCGCGAAGGCGATCTGCGAGGCGCGCGGGGTCCCGCTCGCCTGCCACGAGGACGACGTCGACGCGATGGAGGGACGGCGGCCGGTGGCGGCGAGCAAGAAGGCGACCGCGCAGGCCTTCGCCCGGATGTGGGAGGGGCCGCCCCACAAAGTCGACCGGGTGCTGCGCGAGGGCGACGAGGTGGCGGGCTTCCGCGTCGTCCACGCCCCGGGGCACGCCCCCGGCGAGGTGATCTTCTTCCGCGACTCCGACCGGGTGGCGATCTGCGGCGACGTGATCCGCAACATCACTTACATCTCGCTGCGCACGAAGCTCGCCGAGCCGCCGGACGACCTCACGCCCGACCCGGCCGAGAACCGGCGCTCGATCCGCAAGCTGGCCGAGCTCAACCCCTCGCTGATCCTCCCCGGCCACGGCCCCGCCGTGACCGACGTCGCCGCCTTCGAGCGCTTCGCCGCCTCCCTCCCCGGGTAGTCCCACCGCACCGACTCGCCCTGCGGCGGGTTACTTGGTTTCGGGTACTCGGTAACTACGGGAAGGAAGTCCAGAATGAGCAAGCTTCGGAGCAGGCGGCCTTCGCCGGCGATGGTGGTCGCGGTGATCGCCTTGATCGCCGCCCTCGCGGGGACGGCCTATGCGGCGCAGAAGATCAACGGCGGCGCGATCATCAAGCAGACGATCGGCGGCGGCAAGCTGAAGAAGAAGACCCTGACCGGGTTCCAGATCAACACCGCCAAGCTCGGCACGGTCCCCTTCGCGAAGGTCGCGACGCACACCTTCTGGGCGGTCGTCAACAACCCGGCGAGCCCCGGCAACGCGGCCCTCACCCGCGCCAGTGGCCCCGACATCACCGCGGCCGAGGGCGGCGGCGCGGTCACCGTCACCTTCCCGTTCAATGTCACCGGCTGCGCAGACGTAGCCGCCCGCAACAACGCCGGGACCACGGTCCCGCAGGCGGGCTACGCCCAGACCAACACCTCGGCCGCGAACCCGAACGCGATCGAGGTCCACACGAGGGACAAAGCCGGCAACAACGAGGACGCCGACTTCCACCTGATCGTCATCTGCCCCTAGGCATAGGATCGCCCCGTGGTCGAACGGCACGAAGTCGAGGAAGGGATCGTCAAGCCCGAGCAGGCGCGCGAGCTAGCGGTCCAGCGGCTGAAGATGAAGCAGGACTTCAAGGGCATCGCCGCCGGCGGTGTCCTCGTCGTCGCCCTCTGCTTCCTGATCTGGCAGTTCGGCGACGACAGCTTCCCCTGGCCCGTCTGGGTCGCCTTCGGCATCGCCGTCCTCCTCGTCGTCCAGGGCTGGAAGGCCTACGGCCCCAGCAACCGGATCACCGAGGCCGACGTCCAGCGGGAGATGGAACAAGTCCCGGGTCGCCGTACGACCCGGGACTGATTGCAACTCCTATGCCGGCACGGTGACCATCCACCTGCCATAGGAATAGGTCGGTTTATCGGCTTCGCCATTGTACATTTCGATGATGAAGCCACTCGCGGGATCCGTGCTCTGGTTACTACCCGCGAAAAACGAACCGTTACTGTCTCTCACGTCCACGTAGACACATAGATTGCCTGGTG
Organism: Solirubrobacterales bacterium; assembly: GCA_036277955.1. Classification (GTDB taxonomy): domain Bacteria; phylum Actinomycetota; class Thermoleophilia; order Solirubrobacterales; family 70-9; genus VAYN01. Next base: position 16,320 of record DASULV010000003.1, read on the forward strand.
CAACTACTGGGGCCGACTTAGTTCCACACTCAGCTTCGCTTTCACCGTCGTTTTTGACAAGGTTGAATGCAGGCGGGGGTTCCAGTTTCAGGGGGAAGCTATCTCCTCCAAAGGCGGAACCGCCGAAGCCGGATATCACCCAGTTTCCAGTCATGGTCGCCCCCGGAGGCGCTTCGCACTGCGGTTCGCTGACGCTGCAAACGCCGTCTTCGCCGTCTTCGCCATCATTTCCGTTTTGCCCATCTTTTCCAGCCGGACCGGTGTCACCCTTGGCGCCGGCGGCTCCCGTCGCCCCAGGCGCGCCGGTTTCGCCCTTCGGGCCTTGGGGACCCGCTTTACCCTTCAGTTGCTTGCGCACACTTGGCGAGATTTGGTTGAGCTTCGTGATGATCACGCCCTTCGCCAGTGCCGCACCTCCCAGGGCGACGACCAGCGCCACCACCGCAATTATCAGCCCGGCCGGACCGAGCTTCTTGTTGAGTCGAGAAATCATGAACCCTCCCTGAACAGCAGTTTGCGTTTGTGCGGCAAAGCCCGCTAACGGGCTCCGCGTAGTGCGGACGGCAAGCCGTCAGCATCGGACCTCGAGCGCCGGGCGGGCGGCAAATGCTCGCCCGTTCTGCGCCCGCATCCTCACCGTCGCCCGCTTTCTGCCGTGGCAGATGTCAGTGGAGTTGGTGAGAAGACTCTTCGAGCCGCCCTTCATCCGCAGGACGAACTTGTAGACGGGGGCGTCGGGAACCGACTCAAAGGTGGTCCGGATACCGCCGTGCCTGGAATCGATACGGGCGGCGACCGCGATCTCGATCTGCCCCTTCAGGTCCATCACCAGATCGGGCAAGGGATGGTCGGAGGAGCGTAGGTAGACCGGCCCCTCCAACGGCTGGTCGAGCAGGGGCGTCCACGCTTTGGCTTTCCCGTAGACGGATCCTTTGGGACAGCGGTCGGCTGCAAACTGGACCCGAGTGCAGATCGTGCCGATGTGCTCCTGAGCGAGGAACTCCGAGTGCGGCAGGGCGACCGAAACCCGTCCGAGGTTGGCGTCTCCTCGCCGAGCCTTCAGAGTGGCTGAAAGAGCGGGGTAGTCGCCACGCTTGGTGCCGCCTTTGAGCCTGATGGCGAGCTTCGGCTTGAAGCCCAGCCTCCTACAGCCGTCGACTTGGAACCGAGCCGTGGGATGAGCGATTGCTCCAGCGGTCGAGGAGACACTGGAGGTGATCGCCAGTTCCTTGCAGTCGGTCGGGTTGAGGCTGAATTCGGGACGGTCGACGAGGACATGGAGACGACGGTAGAGCACAGGGACGCCTTCGATGAACTGCGGCAACGGGTCAGTCGTGATGGTTGCCACTCCCGTCTCCGGGTCGACGGCAAGAGCAGAACGCACCACGACGTTGCCGAGATCGAACGGGCCGACCTGAGCAGGGACGACGCTGACGACGCTGAAGGGAGCCCCCTTGTAGGGACCCCCGAGATAGACGGCGGTGGACGCCTTGCCCGGCTGAGGGATCCAAAGCGGAGATGGACCCGCTCCCGCAGCGGCAATGACCGAGCCGATTCTGGAGTCGGACGGACAGACCCCCTCAGACGCTTGAGCATCAGGACAAAGTGGAACGCCACGAAGCTTGGCCAGCTCGCCCTCGGGCAGCGTGACCTCGAAGCCGGCAAGGTTCTGTTCGAAGTCCTGGCGGGCAAGATCGATCATGAAGGGACTGAACGCACCGGCGGTGGGGTCGGTGACGCCACCTTGCAGCTGGGGATCGAAACCGTGCTGTCCACAGCCTTCGTCGATCGTCATCGTGCTCTGGCCGCCGACCGGAGGCCGTTCGGAGTGAGGAGAGAAGGAATAGGTGGTCTGGTAGGTGCCGCACGAATCTGGGTTCTTGAGCGGCGCCATCGGGCCGCCGAAGATCTCGAAATCGATCTCTTCCACCGGCACCTGGGGTAGATCCGAGAAGATCGCGGTCAGCTGACCGGTCTGCGGATCAGGGTAGATCTCTCCGGGCAGCTTGACGTGGAGGCCCAGGTCATCGGAGACCAGCCAAAGACGGAAACGGTGACCTTTCTCCCCCTGACTGCGCTGGTAGAGCGTTCCCTGCAGTGGATGAGGAAGAGCCGGGGACGTGACGGTCGCGGTCCCGAGCTTCGAAGCGTCGGGACATCGAGCGTCCAGTTCTTCGTGGAAGTGCACCTGCGCATCGGTGCAGGCCTCGAGGACTTCACCCGCGCTTGAGGAGATCGCCATCCCTGGGGGCAGGGTCACCCTGGCTTCACGCATGGTTGACGTAGAAAGGGTGGTGGGGCTCGAGCCCTGCGGAATCTTCAGCACGGTTCTGAGACCCGTCGGCGCTCCCGCTTGTTTGGAGGTCGGTTGGGCTTCAAAGGTCGGAGCGAATGGCAGGCCGGCGCAATCGTCCACCGGTCCGGGGTCGAGAAAAGCGCTTCTGTTGAAGACTTCGCCGGGAAGCTGATAACTGGTTACGCTGACCCCGATGGTCCATTGCTCGCAGGCAGACGGGTTGGTCATGAAGGCGATCGGACCAAGTTCGCTCGGGCGTTCGCCGTCCGGGTCTTCGCAGGGCGTGCTACACATGATCCCCTCGGTGATGGTCATCCGCAGCGCGTCATGACTGGCGTCCGACGGATTGCCCCAGAAGACCGTTTCCGCAGCCTCGAGGGGCTCCAGACCGCTGGCGCTGTGCACCGCAGCGGTGACGCCATAGTCACCCGCCGTGCGTACCGAGACGTCGATGAACACCGGAAACGCAGGCGCCGCAAAGCCGAAACGGGCGATTTCCCGTTCGGGATCAACCGGCACCAGATTGAAGACTGGAAGCGTGCAGGCGGTCGGTTCGCAAAAATTGTGCAGCGCGATACGGCTGACTCCGACCTGCGAATCCTGCCGGCAGTTGCCTCCAGCAAATTCGCCGGTAGTGCAACGGGGGGTCAGATTGGGATTGCCGTAGAGGCCGGCCGGAAGCTCAACCACGACGTCTTCCACCCTTGGGCTCCCCTCGCCCTCGGCAGGGGTCAGCTCGAAGCTCGTAGTGAAGTCAGGGTGAGCAGCCGCGGAAGTAGTCGATACTTCGGCACCGAGCGCTTCAATCCCATAACCGCTCGCTGGTGCGGCGACTACGAGTACACAGCAGGCAACGAGAGTGGCGACCGAAGTCGCTTTTTTCGTACTGACCCTCATCGTCCCCCCCTGGCTTTTTTCCTGTGGCAGGAACGATGCTTGGGACCCGATTTACGGTGCTTAGGGGTGCAACGGTGACGTTTATGAGCAGGTTTGACGTTGCCCGATCCGGCAATCGTCTGCGAGGGCGCCCCTTCCGGAGAAGGCGCCGGGCCGCCTTCTCCGTGGCACGCAAGTCCCCCGATGCAAGGCGGCACGGGAGGCGGAGGGGCGGCGAAGCCGCCATCAATGCGAGCGTCGTAGATAGCTGAAGCTCCACCTCCCGGGGCTCCGGCCACCAAAGCCTCCTGCGCCAGGAAGAACACATCGCTCCCGTCGGGGGAGACGCCCAGAAGAATGTTCGGACGAGGGGGAGTGACTTGAGGTTCCTGTGGGTAGGCGACCGAGATTCCCGACGAAATCAAGTTGATGACCGGTGGATCTTCTTCCCCTGGCAGCTGCCACTGATAGATGTCGTTGATGCCGTTGATGTCAGCTGGAACCAGTGCTTCAGCCGTTTCGAAAAAGACACGCTTACCGTCGGCAGAGACGTTGTTGATGATCGTCGTCCGCCGGAGGGTGCCGTAATCCCCAAGCCGGGCGTTCGATACCGCCGGCGAGGACAGGGGGCTACACGATATGCACCGCAGACTCCTGTCTTCGTCGTCATAGCGATAAATCTCGGTATGACCCGCGGTGTCGTAAGAGGTCAGCCTGGCGCGTGACTCGAAGACGATGGCGCCGCCGTCCGCTGACGTCCGTGATGGGTCGGCCCCCGGTCCTCGACCCGGACCATCTATGGGCGCCACAGCGTGACTAGCCCAGGCAGTGAGGCCCGGCACGCGGTCAGCATCGGCCGGATCAACCGTGGCGACGTATCGAGGAGAAGTTCCGCTCCAGACGTAGAGATTCGGGGATGCGCCCGTAAGAGCCACAGTTCCCGATTTCGTGGGCGCGGCGGACAGGGTGATCGATCCTGGCCCTACCGCCACGATCGTCGTACCCGAAGGGATTCCTTCAGCTGCTATTTCCATTCCTTCGAGAAAGGTGCCCTCACCGATATCGACACCAGTGATCAACGTGGACCCAGCGAAGAGGGTGCGGTTGCCGGACGCAGTGGCGGCATCAGAAAGGGTGAGGGTCCCCGGACTGACTTCCGTAATAGTCGTGCCGTCTGGGACCCCGAACCCACTGATCAACATCCCTGCTGCGAAGGCCCCATCCGTTGCGTTGACGGCAGTGACGACCGTGGAACCCGCCGTCAGGGTTCCCGATCCGGTTGCGGCGGATAGCTCCCCTTCGCCTTTGGCGATCGGAACTGCCACTTCGCCGTTATCGTTTTCTTCGCTGCCGGTAAGCGCCTGCCGTGAAATGAAGTAGAGGCGCGAACCATCAAGGGCAGCGTTCACCATCTCGCCATCGCCAGTGGAATTGGCCTCCTCGTCACTTTCGGTGGTCGTATTGAACCGATGGATGTTTCCGCCGCTGACGTAAAAGAGATAGCTGCCGTCAACCGAGAGGCCGGCGAAAGTCGGAGCCCCAGCGGCCACTTCGATGGTCTCTTCGCCATCGGAGCGGACGTAAAGGACGCCACCAACCATGAAGGCGATACTTGAGCCGTCGGCAGAGGCGCCCTGGTAGGTGGCGTTTTCACCGCTCGCAGGCGCAACATCTCCCGGAAGCAACGACACAACCCGGGTGGGCCCGTCAGCGGAGCGATCGTAAACCACCCCCGTGCCATTGCCAGGCGCCTCCGGCTCGAGCTTCTTGACGAAGGTTTTCGAGGTCCGACATTGTTGGTTTGCTCCGCACCACCCGCTTTCCTGCGTTTGGTGGCCCGTGGAGAAGATCACGTGCTCTCCGCCAGGGCTGATGTAGCGACCTTGGGCGAAAGGTTCTGAGCCCAAGCTTCCGATTCCGGTGAGCTCGAAGTGCCCGGTCGAATCCCCGAGGTAATCCTTTTCCTCGCCGAGGAGACCGTTGGTGCCTCCAAGCAGTTCCGGAACGAATACGAAGGCATATTCGTGGTCAGCAGAGACTCCACCCATATTTGGGGTGAACGCTTCGACCCCGGTCGGCGTAACATGGCGGGCGACGTGCCAGCCGGTTGAGGTGCGAATCGTCTGATAGACGTCACCCAGCAGGGTTCCGTTTCCCCCTCTTGGATCGCGAAGCGCGGAACCCTGAACCGTGAAGAGAAAGCTATCGCGCAGGGGACTCGCGAGTTCGTTCGCAAACAAATCATAGAGCTGCGGTTCCGAAGACAGATCGCCAAACCGCCGGCCTCTTGAATCGGGTGGACTCACAAGCTCATAAGCTCGACAATCAGGTAACTCGGCAGACAATCCGGTCCGGAAGGCAATGTTGGGGCAAGTGGCCGCCCTGACCGGAGAGACGCCCATAAGGGCGCCCACCCCTATTGCCAATATGACAAGGCTGCGCCATACACACCGATCCCCTGCTCCCATCTGGCGAACATAGGCGGACGCCTAGCGACTGTCAATCTGCAGGACTGACACAGATCGTTACCTTGTCATCCGAGCGCTGTTCAAAAAGAATAGGAGGGCCCGCAAGCGGGCCCTCCTGATGCTCCTTGCTAGATGTTCGTGCTAATGCTCAGACTTCCGCCCGGAGCCACACCGGGTTCGGGGCGACCGCCGGGTTGACATAGGTTCCGGATGTGCCCGGATCTGTGAACAGGTCGAACTTCATTTCGGACAGGAGCCCTTCAACCGGGCAGAAAAATCCCCCGGCCTCCAGGGTAAATTTTACGCCTGCAAGACCAGCGTCATTGGACATGACGAGTTCGGACGTAGTGTGGTTTGCAGGTGTGGTAAACGTGCCTTTCACTGCAGCGGTACGTTTGTACTTGCATTCCCCGAGGGGGGTGTCGACGATGAATGTAAGTTCGCCAGTACCCACTTCAGTTGTGCAGTTATTGCCCCACAGTTCCCAGTTGTCGTTATTCGGCACGGTTCGAATACACCAGTGACCAGTTTTTGCACTACCGTTTGTCAACGCGGGAATTGTGATGGTAGCTTCGCCAACATTGCTTTTGCATTTTGTCCCGGATGCATTGAGATTACTCTGGAACCATGCGTCTTCGATTGTCGCTTGAACTTCGTTTCCGTCGTTCTTATGGATAGATCCTGTGAGCAGGTTCTCGTTACATTCGACCGTGAGGCCTGATCCTTTTAGGAATGACGTTCCTGTGCTGTAGGCCGTGATCTTGGCCCCGAGTTCATGCGGCGGCCCGACTTTTGTCGGTGCAAGTGGTTTTGTTTCGCTCCCTACTGTGTCTTGAATTGTCGTTGCTGCGGAAGCTCCCGTGGCGGCGATCGCAAGAACCCCGAGTGCTATTAGAGCCGCGCAGATCGCAAGGATCTTTCGGTGCATGAGATACTCTCCTTCTCGTTCGAGCCTTTTCGGCTCTTTTAGGTTGCCCCCGGGACGCTCTACCGGAACTGCCCCGGGGGCAGTTTGCTCAGGATGAACAAACTCATCAAACTCTTCTAACCGCTGGGTTCTGCACCTGTCAAGCAAAGCCGGGTCCCCGAGGTAGCCGCGTGACATGAGTCGTGTAAAGGGCGTCTAGTCACGACATAAGTCACTCGTCGATACGAGTCAGTGGGGCGTCACGGTTCACCGTTGATTGCACAAGTGCTTTTGAGGTACGGTCGGTGTCATGGACCTGTTGGGGAAGCCTACTGTCAGTGTGGCCGCCGTGCTACTGGTGGCTGTGCTCGCCTTTGCTCTTCCTGGCTGCGGAGAAGGCAGCAACGATTCCGCGACCGCCGCCGCGCCGCTGAGCAAAACTCAATTCATCCAACACGCAGACGCAGTCTGCAAAGAGGCGGATCAGACAAAGTCGCGGAAGTTGGAACAGGCAATCAGTTCAGGTGATTTGGGAGGAGAGAGTTCGAAGCAAGAACTCGAGGCAGTAGTCGAAGAGGTGGCGGTTCCGCTTTACCGCCAAGTCATCGCCGAACTTGCAAGCTTGGAGCCCCCTATTGGGGATAAAGCTCGGGTGGACAAGATCGTCGGCTCCTACGAAGCGATCTTGAAGCAGGTTGAAGCCGATCCCGCTCCACTGATCGACAAGCGAGTGTTCAAGAGGCCGGACGAAGCGGCAAGTGCCTACGGCATCGAAAACTGCATTCTCTGAGGATCGGTCTTCCCATGGCCCCCTCGACCAGGCTGTTATGTTCCTAATGAGAACTCGGAGCGTTCTTGCCTTCGAGGCCCTGCTATACGGAAGCTGAAAGATGGCCCTCGCGGAACCCAGTGATGCTGGCGTCATAGGCGATAGCGCCAGTGCTTCCTCCTTGTTACAACTGCTTGGGACGGGGGCGGCGGGGCCGATCCTGCTGGCTCTGGGCAGAGGGCCGCTGCGGACGAACGAACTGGCTACACAGGTGGCAGGCTATGGACCTCGCACCGTTTACCGCTACCTCCATAGGCTCGTTGATCTCAGGGCCGTGGAAAGAGATGAAAGGCCGGGGGTGCCGTCGAACGTGGTCTATGCCCTGACCGATCCCTGCGGCACAGAGCTCTTTGGTCTCATCGATCTCTATACGAAGATGGCACTCGGAGCCGAAAGAAATGTGCCTCACGCTTGGAGGTCTCTGAAGTTGCTGGGGGATCTCCGTACGTTTGGAATGTTCGAGGAGCTGAACGATGCACCATGCACGGCAACGGAATTGGCCAGCCTGGATCACGAACTGAGCTTCCACCAGGTCCGCCGGCGTATCGACATTTACCTGGTAGACGAGGTTATCTGCGAAGCGAGAGACCGCTCCCGGCAGCGGCGCTACGAACTAACGAGGGAGAGCCGGCAGGCGATGGCGCTCGTCGTTGGTCTCGGCGGCTGGCGCGAACGACATGTCGACCCTGTAGGGATGCCGGGCTTGACGAGGGCGGAAACGGCAGGGCTGATCCGCGCCGTTCTCCCTCTCGTGGTTCTGCCTGAGCATGGCGGCGAGAGCTTCAACCTCATCGTGGTCTGTGCGGATTCCGACGATGCCGATGGGCGCCAGGCTGTCCGTATCGAAGTGGATGTCACCGGCAGGCTGGTGAACAGCTCTGTCCCCATGCGCCCTGCGGACGCCTGGGGACAAGGGGAAGTCAAGAGCTGGCTGGAGGCGCTTCGGCGGGGAGCGAGTGATGGAATCCGAGTGGGCGCAGGAGACCGTCCTCTGATCAATGCTTCGCTCCGGGGGATATTCGAGGCATTGTGGTCGCGGCCGACGACCGAAGCTTTCTAGACCGTCGGGCCGAAGGCGTCGATGATGCGGTTCTGGTACTCGCTCAGCTCCTCGGGGGAGATGAAGTAGGTGGGCGGGGTGAGGAAGAGGCCGTCGGCGCGCTCGGCGGTGGCCTCGACCCGGGTGCGGACCTTGTCGAGGGGGCCGGCGGCGCAGTAGGCCTCGACCATCTCGTCGCTGATCGCGGCGGGGACGGCGGCTAGGTCGCCGCGGCGGAAGGCCTCGCCGGCCTCGACCGCGTTGTCGGCAAAGCCGTGCAGCTCCCAGAGCGGCATGTAGGTCTTGACGGTGGCGTAGAAGGAGATCGTGCGGCGGGCCATCTCGATGGCGCGTCCCTCGTCCTCATCGATCGCGCAGCAGACGGTCGGCAGGTAGTCGAACGAGGAGCGCTCGCGGCCGGAGCGGCGCAGGCCCTCCTCGAAGGCCGGCACCACCACCTCGTCGATCCAGCGCAGGCTTTGGATCGGGTGGCCGATCAGGCCGTCGGCGACGTCGCCGGCCATCCGCGCCATGCCCGCCTGCACAGCGGCGGTGTAGATCGGCACCGCCTCGCGCGACGCCGGGTGCGGGCGAACCCAGCCCTTGATGTCGATGTCGTAGTACTCGCCCTGGTAGCGGATCGGCTCCCCAGCGCTCGCCTGGCGCATGATCAGCCGGGTCGCCTCGATCGCCTCGCGCAGGTGCGGCGCCGGGCGGCCGTAGTCGGCGTTGTGCCAGGTCTCGTTCAGCCGCTTGACCCCCGCGCCCATCCCGAGGCGGAAGCGCCCGCCTGACATCTCGTCGATGTCGAGCGCGCTGATCGCCTGGATGAAGGGGCTGCGGGTGAAGGCCCAGACGATCCCCGTCGCCACTCCGATCCGCTCGGTCTTCGCGGCCAGGTAAGTGGCCTGGGTGACGGCGCTGCGGAAGAGCTCCGGCGCCCAGACGCACTCGACGCCGGCGGCCTCGGCCCGCAGCGTCTCCGCCTCCATGTCCTCAACCGAGGTGCCGATCGCGGCGACGGAGATGCGATCGAGGGCGCTCATCTCCGCTTCAGCCCTCCTCAGTCGTCGGCGGGGGCGGTGGCGCCGGCGAGGACGGCGTCGGCGACGCGCTCGCGGTGCCACTTGGCGTCGCCGAGGGAGGCGGCGTTGGCGCGGCCGCGCTTGAGGAAGAAGTGGAGGTCGTGCTCCCAGGTGAAGCCGATGCCACCGTGGACTTGGATCGCCGCGTCGGGCACCCGCCAGCCGGTGTCGGAGGCGTAGGCCTTGGCCATGCAGGCGGCCAGCGGCAGCGACTCCGGCTCGGCGTCGGCGGCCCAGGCGGCACCGTAGACGGCCGAGCGCGAGTTCTCGGTCTCGAGCAGCATCTGTGCGCAGCGGTGGGAGACGGCCTGGTAGGCGCCGATCGGGCGGCCGAACTGCTGGCGGTCTTTGGCGTAGGCGACCGACATGTCGAGCGCCCGCTGGGCCAGCCCGGTCGACTCCGCCGCCAGGGCGACGCAGGCGCGGAGGAAGACCGGGATGTAGTCCTCCCCCGCCCCCGGCAGCGTCGCCTCGGCGCGCACGCCCTCGAAGCGGACGGAGGAGAGGCGGCGGGTCGGGTCGATCGACTCCTCGGGGACCACGGTCACCCCGCCGGCGGCAGCGTCGACGATGTGGCGGTGGCCGTCGGAGGTGGCGACGAGGAAGAAGTCGGCGCTTGCCGCGTCCATCACCAGCGTCTTTTCGCCGTTCAGCAGGACGTCGTCGCCGTCGGCCTCGGCCGCCATCGCGAATTTGCCGATCTCGACCGGCAGGCCGGCGTCGAACAGGGCAGGCGTGCCGCGCAGCTCGCCGGCGGCCAGCGGCGCCAGCCAGCGCTCCTTCTGCTCGTCGGAACCGCCGGCGGCGATCGCCAGCCCCGCGATCGTGTTCGAGAGCAGCGGCGAGGGCGCGCAGACGTAGCCCATCTCCTCGAAGAGGACGGCGAGGTCGACGATCCCGAGCCCCTGTCCTCCCCACTCTTCCGGCAGGGCCAGCCCGGCCCAGCCGAGCTCGGCCATCTCCTTCCAGCCGCTCTCGTCGAAGC
>DASULV010000004.1:0-34306 GCA_036277955.1 Solirubrobacterales bacterium
GCAGGTGCCGCACTGCCAGGAGCGGCCGAGCGCGTCGGTGATGTGGAAGTCGATCTTCGGCCCGTAGAAGGCGCCGTCGCCGGGGTTGAGCGTGTACTCGCGGCCCTGGCTGTCGAGCGCTTCGGCCAGCGCCGCCTCGGCCTTCGCCCACTGCTCCTCTGACCCCATCGACTTCTCCGGCCGGGTCGAGAGCTCGACGTGGACGTCCTCGAAGCCGAAGCGGGCGTAGAGCTCGTCGATCGCCTCGCAGATCGAGGCGACCTCGTCGCCGATCTGCTCCTCGGTGCAGTAGACGTGGGCGTCGTCCTGGGTGAAGGCGCGGACGCGCAGCAGGCCGTGGAGGACGCCCTCGCGCTCGTTGCGGGAGACGCGGCCGAACTCGGCCAGCCGCAGCGGCAGCTCGCGGTAGGAGTGGCGATCGGCGGAGTAGACGAGGCAGGCGCCGGGACAGTTCATCGGCCGCAGCGCGTAGCCACGGTCGTCGTCCTCCATGAAGTACATGTCGTCCTTGTAGTTGTCCCAGTGCCCGGAGCGGTGCCAGAGGCTCTCGTCCATCACCTGCGGGGTGGCGATCTCCTGATAGCCGCGCTTGCGCAGCTGGTCGCGGACCTCTGTCTCGATCGTCCGCAGCAGGGTCGTCCCGTTGGGCAGCCAGAACGGCATCCCCGGCGCCTCCTTGCGCAGCATGAAGAGGTCGAGCTCGGGGCCGAGGCGGCGATGGTCGCGTTCTTTGGCCTGCTCGAGGCGCTCCAGGTGCTCCTCGAGGTCGGCCTTCGAGAAGAAGGCGGTGCCGTAGATGCGAGTGAGGCTCTCGCGCTTCTCGTCGCCGCGCCAGTAGGCGCCGGCGACCGAGCTCAGCTTGATCGCCTTGATCCGGCCGGTCGAGGGGCCGTGGGGGCCGCGGCAGAGGTCCTCGAAGGGGCCGTTGCGGTAAAGCGAGACGGTCTCGACGCCTTCGTCGCGGACGAGGTCCTCGATCAGCTCGACCTTGAATCCCTGGTCCTGGGAGCGGAAGATCTCGATCGCCTCGGCCACCGGCACGTCACGGCGCGAGAACTCCTCGTCGGCCTTGATGTGGCGGCGCATCGCCTCCTCGATCTTCGGCAGGTCCTCTTCGGTGATCCGGGTTCCGGGCGGGAACTCGAAGTCGTAGTAGAAGCCGGACTCGATCGGCGGCCCGATCGTCACCTTCGTGCCGGGATAGAGGTCGACCACCGCCTCGGCCATCACGTGGGCGGCGTCGTGGCGGATCAGCTCCAGCGCGTCGGGGTCGCGGTCGGTGAGGATCGCCACCTCCCCCCCGCCCTCGGGCAGCGGCGCCGCCAGATCGCGCAGCTCGCTGTCGACCTTGATCGCCAGAGCGGCCTTGGCCAGGCCGGGGCCGATCGCCGCCGCGGCGTCGGCGCCCGTGGCGCCGGCGGGCAGCTCCAGCGGCTTGCCGTCAGGCAGGGTGTAAGTGGTCTTCTCGGTCGCGGCCTCCATGCGTGGGAGCCATGGTACGTGGAGCCGTCCGGCCGCAGCAGACCGGTTTACGGGGGTGAACCGGTGATGCCCTACCGAGCGGGTCCTTGCCGCGCCTGCCGTTCGGCGATCAGCGGGCAGGGCGTCTTGCCAGGCGTCGGCCGGCGTACCTTGGTCAGGGTCCAGTCATCGCCTTCGCGGATCACGAAGCGGACGCCCGCCGGCGGCCCGGCCCTCGCTTCATCGCTCGACTGGATGCAGACGCGCCCGCCGCGAAGTTCCCAGGAGAGGAACGGCGACCCGTGTTCGTCTTCGAGCAGCTCCGGCGAGGCGACCACGAGCGTCGGCCCTTCGCCGACCTGCTTGCGGTACTCGCTCAGCTTCGAGGAGAACGAGGTCGGGCCGACGGGGGCGTTTGCGAGCGCGAGGATGGAGCAGATGCCCGCCGCGGCGACGAAGACGGCGGCGGCTACCGAGGCCAGCCGCTGTGGTGGGACTTTTGCTCGTATGGCGGGCATAACTCCCACCACTCGCGCGGCGACTGGCAGGAGAATCGCCAAAGCGACCAGCGGCGAGGCGATCTCGATCGCCTTGGCGGCGGTGTAGGGAGTGCCGCCGACACGGGCCGCGGCGTAGGCGAGGGCGGCGGCGGCGAGGCCGGCGAGGATCGCCCTCTCGCGACGCCGCCACAGCTGCACGACGCCGTAGACGAAGAGCACGAGCGCGAAGGCGATCCCGAGGTAGTAGGCGGCCGCCGGCACCGCCCCGTCCCCCGGTGCGAGCCGAAAGTCTCCCGACGGCCAGATCCCCAGCGCCTCGAACGGCGAGATCTGGCCGAAGAGGTTGCCGAGGCCGGGGCCGTTGGGGTCGAAGGTCTCGAACGAGTGGAAGTCGATCATCCGCCCGATCTCGGGGGCGATCAGGACGACGAAAGCAAGGAGAGCGAGGCCGAGCGCCCGTACCGGCGGTCGAGTCGCCAACGCCCAGATGACCGCCGCCCCACCCAGCCAGATGAGGCCCGGGAAGCTGTAGGTGTAGACGGAGCCGACAGCGATCAGGGCCGCCGGCACGTAGCGCAGCGGCAGGTTGCCCCAGGCGCGGTCCGCCTCCCGCAGCGCCAGCACGAAGCCGAGGAGGAAGAGCGCCTGCATCGTCTCCTTGAAGGCGCCCTGGGCGAAGTAGGAGGCGACTACGTAGGCGAGGCCGACCAGGAAGGCGCCTGCGGTTCGCGGCAGCAGCGGCAGGTCGGCGAAAGCGGCCAGCGCCGTCAGGCAGGCGAGGATCGCGACCGCGACGGTGAGGCCGCCGAACCCCTGTACCAGCCCCACCCCCAGGCCCTTGTTCAAGGCGACGACGATCGAGTGGGGGCCGAGCGGATAGCCCTGGTTCAGCAGCTGCGAGGAATGACCTTCGGCGAGCCGGTCCGCCGCCAGTAGGTGCTGGGACATATCGGGGTTGAAGCTCGTCCCGAGGATCCCGAAGTGGCCTTCGACCGCGAACGGCAGCGAGGCCGCCAACAGCGCGGTCAGCGCCACAGGCCACCCGGCAGCCACGGCCTTCCCTGTCCCCTCGACCCTTCCCCGTAGATAGACCAGGGCCGCCACCGTCACCACCAGTACAGCGAGCGCCGATACCACCCCATCCCCCGGCAGCCGCACCGTCCCCCAGCACAGCGCGCACAGCAGCGCCAGCCCCACCGCCGGCGCCAGCCAGGACCAGCGCCGCCCCCCGCAGAGACAGATCGCCGCCTGCCCCAGCGCCAGCGCCGAGATGCAGACCGCCGCCACCGCTGCATAGGTCCCGATCACGAGGCGGCGAGCCTAAACGGCGCAGAGGCGTTCGCAGAGCCACCGTCTCGCCTGAGAGAACTTGGTAGCCGTTCGTCCGATATCGCTCAAGTCCCCTGCATGGCGGCCGATGGGCACCGCGTAGTCAGCTGAAAAAGGGCAAACCTGCTGCGAGGCAGGGACGCAAAGCCAGAGGTCTCCCGAGAGGGAGACGGCTCAGCCGCCAGCTTGGTGAAAACCGAGTCCTTTTCGCATGCCTACAGGAGGTATCTGATGTCAACTGCAGTCCCGAAGCACCGGCTGACCCTGCTGCTCATGGCCCTGGTGATCGCCACCTTTGCCTTCGACGCCTACGCGTCAGCCGCCAAGGCCGCGTGCTCCTACCCGGAAGCCGAGCAGGTCTTCACGCCCTACAAGGACAGCGGGTACTACCAGCTCGCTCCCGACGGGGGCTTCGCCTCCGGCGCAACCGGATGGACCCTGGAAGGCGGTGCGGCCCTGGTCGTCGTCCCGGGCACCCGCGGCCATGAAGGGCTTCAGGAGGAAACGGCGGTCAGCCTTCCCTTCGGAGCCACGGTGACCAGCCCGCCCGTCTGCGTCGACGAGACGACTCCGAACTTCCGCTTCATGATGCGGAACCAGGGCGACAAGGGCGGCAAGATCCGCGTCACCGTCACCTACGAAAACACCCGCAAGGTCGTCAAGGCGAAGAACAACGACGTCCACTCGGACGACCCCGAAGCATGGGTGCCGACGCCTTCGCTCAAGCTCGAGACGGGCGACGAAGAAGAACGGGTGGCTCGGATCTCCTTCACCGCCAAGGATCCGAAGAGCGCCTACCTGGTCGACGACGTCTACGTCGATCCCTTCGCGCGGCACTGAGAGCACGAGTAGGCCTGTCGGAAAGGTTCATCGCGGGGCGGCAGACCGGCCGCCCCGCGATCATCCAGGGCGCGCCTCCTGCGGCGGATTCGCAAGGTGCCACCGCACCGAATTCGCCACGCATGTCCGCCAGGGCGCATGCACCCAGCCGAGCTCGCGCTCGGCCTTCGAGCAGTCGAGGACAAGCGGCTGTTGGAACTCGGCGGTGAAGCCGAGGTCTTCGGGCAGCCGCTCCTCCGGCACCCGGACCAACTCGGCCTCGTGGCCGGCGGCCGCGAGGATCTCCTGCATCCAGAGGCGGACGGTCGCCGTCTCGGGCTCGGCGAGGTTGAAGATCTCGTTTCGGGCTCCCTCCACTGCGCGCTCGGCGGCGAGCCGTAGAGCCCTGGCGATCTCGGGGGCGTAGCCGCGGGAGAGGAGCAGGGTCCCGGCGCCGATCGGGATGCGGTCGCAACCGGCTCGCACCCGCGAGAGCACGAACTCCTCGCGCCGCTTGTAGTCGTGCTCGCCGTAGACCACGGGAAGCCGGCAGATGGTCGCGCCGCGCTCCAGGTAGATCCGCTCGACGTCGAGCTTCTCGTAGCGGTCGGCCTCATAGCTCCACCCCGCCATCACCACCCGGTCCGGAGGAGGCCCGGTGCGCAGCGGAGCGTCCTCGCGCAGCGGCACCGGGTCGGTAACGACACCCTCGTGCAGAGACCCGAAGGCCCGGTAGACGTCGGCGCTCGAGGCCGCGACCAGCGGGACCGACGGGTCCAGGGTGGCGGCCAACACTTCGGCATCGGCCGCCGTCATCGCCGAGAGGTCGACCGCCACATCAGGGGCAAAGCTCGCCAGCTCCTCGCGGCGAGCAGGGAGCCGGCTACGATCGGTGTGGATGTGGAGCACCTCCGCGGGGAGCCCACCCTCGTGCTCTCCGCGATGCACGACGGCCACCTCGTGGCCGCAGCCCAGCAGCTCCATGACCAGGGCCCGGCCGATGAACCGCGTCCCGCCGAGGACGAGAACGCGCAGCGATCGACTCATCTGCCGAGCCTAGACTGAGGCGATGGCGTTCGTCCCTTCCGCCCGCCACCTCCTGCGCGCCAAGGACCTCGCTGACGCGCGCTATTCCGAACCGCTGGAGGTCGACGACCTGGCGCGAGCGGCGGGCCTCTCGAAGGCGCACTTCAGCCGCGAGTTCCGGCGGGCTTTCGGCGAGTCGCCCTACGCACCTGCTGACCCGGCGCCTCGAGCGGGCGGCGGCGCTGCTGCGGACGACGGACCACTCGGTCGCCGAGATCTGCCTCGAGGTGGGCCTGCAGGGGGTCGGCTCCTTCACCACGAGCTTCAAACGGACGTACGGGTTGACCCCGACCGCTTACCGGGCCAAATATCCGCCCGCCTCCGCTCACGCCCAGCTGCCCGCCTGCGTCGTCCGCGCCTATGCCCGTCCCCAACACCGCACGTTTCGAGAAGACAGCCGCTCCAGGCCGACCTAGCATCGCCACAAAGCCGATCCGACCAAGGAGGAGACGATGAAAATCGCGACCGCGCAGGTGTGGGTACACGACCAGGAGGAGGCGCTCGCCTTCTACACCGAGAAGCTGGGGATGGAGATCCGCTCCGACGTCACCCTGCCCGAGATGGGCGACTTCCGCTGGCTGACGGTGAGCCCTCCCGGCCAGGAGGACGTGGCGATCGTGCTGATGGCGATCCCGGGCCCGCCGATGATGGACGAGGAGACGACCCGCCAGGTCGAGGAGCTGATGGCGAAGGGATTCGCCGGCACCGTCTTCCTCACCACCGACGACTGCCACGGCGACTACGAGCAGCTGAAGAACCGCGGGGTGGAGTTCACCGAGTCGCCGGAAGAGCGCCCCTACGGGATCGACTGCGGCTTCCGCGACCCCTCCGGCAACAGCATCCGCCTGGCCGAGGTGAAGCTGCCGGCGAACGTCTAGGTCGTTGCGCGGCCCGGGTCGAGTGGGCGTTACTGGGCTCGAACCAGTGACCTCCAGCTTGTCGAGCTGGCGCTCTCCCAACTGAGCTAAACGCCCGGGACGCCTGAATCTAGCAGCGGGAAAGGGCGAGTGGCGGTGTCGGCTTTGGGCGCTAAAGGATCTGTTGCAGCTGTCGATGCAATCGGTGCAACTTTTCCGATCCTCCGGTGTTTATGGGGGTGAACTTCAAAAGCTCGAGGACCGACGAGCCAGGGAATCAAATCGTCTTTGGTGGTACGTCCTCTCGGAAAACGGGGCCCCGACAGGGGCCCTTTTCCGTTCCAGGGGCCGGTTCGCTCAGACGTGCTCGCTGGGCAGGTGCCAGTGGCGAGGCGCGATCAGTTGATCGATCTCCCCCGGGCCCCAGGAACCCGGCTCGTAGGGAATCGCTGGCGGCGGCGCCTCCAGCAACGGCTCGGAGACCTCCCAGAGCCGCTCGATCGCCTCGGAGCTGCTGAACAGCGTCCGGTCGCCGACCATGACGTCGTGGATCAGGCGCTCGTAGGGGTCGAGCGCCTCGTCGGTGCCGCCGAAGGTATCGGCGTAGGAGAAGCGCATGTGGGCCTCGCCGAGCTGGATCCGCGGGCCCGGGACCTTGGCGAGGAAGGAAGCGGAGATGCTGCCGGGGTCGCCGAGCTCGAAGGTGAGGTGGTCGTGGCCGAAGGACTCGGCGATCTGGTCGCAGTCGAGCGGGAACATCCGTCGCGGCGGCTGCTTGTAGGCAACCGTCAGCAGGTGCCGGCTCTCGGCCAGGCGCTTGCCCGAGCGCAGGTAGAACGGCACCCCCTCCCAGCGCCAGTTGTCGACGAAGGCCTTGACGGCGACGAAGGTCTCGGTGTCGGAGTCCGCGGCGACGCCGTCCTCGTCGCGGTAGCCGATGTATTGGCCGCGGACGACGTCCTCTGGGCGCAGCCGCGGCATCGACTCGAAGACCTTCTCCCGCTCCACCCCGAGCGCTTTCGCGTCAAGTGAGATCGGCGGCTCCATCGCGACGAAGCCGAGGACCTGGAACAGGTGGGTGACGATCATGTCGCGGAAGGCGCCCGTTTCCTCGTAGAAGGAGCCGCGCATCTCGATCGAGAGCGTCTCCGGGACGTCGATCTGGACGTGGTCGATGTGGTTGCGGTTCCAGACCGGCTCGAACATGCCGTTGGCGAAGCGCAGCGCCAGCAGGTTCTGGACCGCCTCGCGGCCGAGGTAGTGGTCGATGCGGAAGATGCAGTGCTCGGCGAAGACCGAGTGCAGCCGCTCGTTCAGCTTCCGCGCCGAGGCGAGGTCGGTGCCGAACGGCTTCTCGGTGATCACCCGGGCGCCGTCGCCGAGGCCGAGCGCGCCGATCTCGTCGACCGTCGCTTCCATCGCCTTCGGCGGCAGCGAGAGGTAGATCAGCGTCTCGGCATCCTCGCTCAGCTCCTCGCGCGCCGCCGCGATCGCTGCCCCCAGCTGCTCGTAGCCCTCCCCCACGCTGGCGAAGCGCAGGGAGTCGGCGAAGCGCTCCCAGGCCTCGTGGTCGCCGGCTCTGCGGCCCGACCCGCGGATCGAGTCCCGCGCCAGCTCCCGGAACTCCTCCTCGTCCAACTCCTTGCGCGCGGCGCCGATGACCCGGAAGCGCTCGGGCATCAGTCCCACGCGCATCAGGTGGTACATCCCCGGCAGCAGCTTGCGCTTGGCGAGATCGCCGGTGGCGCCGAAGAGGACGACGACCTGGTCCTTCGGCGTCGGCATCGCCTGCTGCTGTGGGGACGTCATCACCTTGAGCCTATGCTCCTTCCCGATGACGCCCGAGACCAAGCGCGGGACCAGCTACGACCCCTCCGTGCTCGACCGCGTCGAGCGCCGCTTCTGGCGCGAGGTCTGGGAGTCGGTGCCGCATGAGCCGGCGTCCGAGCACGGGGTCGAGCTGCGCGAGTTCGGCGCCCTGCAGGTGACGCTGACGCGCGATCTTCCGCAGGTCTCGATCCTGAACCTGGTGCTCGGCGCCGCCGATGCGAGCGAGGCCGATCTCGAGTACGCGATCGCCTGGGCCGGGGAGCACGGCGTCTCCCCATGCATTCCCCTCACCCCCGGCCGGCCGGGATCGGCGCGGGCCGAGACGTGGCTGCGGGACAAGGACTTCGAGCCCGGCTACGCCTGGATGAAGTTCGTCCGCGACCCCCACCCGCCGCGCTTCGAGGCGCCGGAGGGCGTCGAGGTGATCGAGCTGACGGCGGCCGACGAAGAGCCGTTCGGGACGATCGCCGCGGTCGGCTTCGGGATGCCGACCTGGGGCGCCAACTTCTTCGCCCACCTGCCCGGCCGTCCGGGATGGCGCTGCTACGTCGCCCGCGTCGAGGGCAAGGCGCAGGCCTGCGCGGCGATGCGGATCGAGGACGGAGTCGCCGAGTTCGGGATCGCCGCGACGCTGGAGGAGGCGCGCGGCCGCGGCTGTCAGACCGCGCTCCTGCACCGGCGCATCTGCGATGCCGCCGCGGCCGGCTGTCACACGCTCTTCGTCGAGACGGGAGAGCGGGTACCCGACCGGCCGTCGGCGAGCTATCGCAACATCCTCAAGGCGGGCTTCGAGGAGGCCTACCTGCGCCCCAACTGGCAGCGACGTTCCTGAGCCCTCCCCTCTCGCCACCCGCTCGCGGCGTTAGCCCGCTAGGGAGTCGGCAGCTTCTCGGAGAGCCGCTCCAGGTCGTCGATGCGGATCCCTTCGCCGAGGCGGGGGGATCCGCTTCCCTGGCCGCCGAGCAACAGCGGCAGCCGTGGGCGCTCGTCGCCGACGAGCTCGACGACGTCTTCCAGGCGCCGCGCCGACTCCGGCATCGTCGCCGAGAGGCCGAGAAGGTCCGGGGAGAGCGTGCGCACGGCCTGCAGCAGCGCCTCGGTCGGGACGTCCGCCCCCAGATAGGCGACCTGGTACCCGCTGTCCTCGAGCAGATCGGCGGCCATCCGCAGCCCGAGCGCGTGCTGCTCGCCCTGCACCGCCGCCAGGAGCGCGCGCGGCTTGTCCGGGCGCGCCGGGAGCGTCTCTTCGAGCAGCTCCGGCGTCCTCACTGCCGCCAGGACCCGCTGGGTCAGGGCGGTTGCGAGATGCTCGTCGGCAATCGTGATCGCCCCCTTCTCCCAGAGGCGCCCGAGCTCGTGCATGGCGGGCGCGATAACCCGCTGGTAGAGGGTTGCCAGCGGCACCCCGCCCTCGAGTGCCCGGGAGGCGACCCGGTATGCGCCGGCGATGTCGGCAGCGCGCAGCGCGTCGAGATACCTACGGATGAAAACGGGCCACTCCGACCGACTTACAAGAGCGGATTTATCAGCTTCAGCCGACTGCTCTGACACTCCTACAGGCTATGCCCGCGTAGGGTCGGCCTCAAACGGCCGGGGTGACTCTTCCCGTGGGGGGCGCAGGAGCTTGCGCTCATACAGGGCTGCGTCGGCGGTGCGGTAGAGGTCGTCGAAGCTGGCGCCCTGCTGCGGGGCCGAGGCGATGCCGAGACAGTGCGGAACCCGCTCCGCGAGTGCTGAGGAGAGCCGGGTCACCACCGGCTCGGCCGCCGCCGGCGTGGTGTCCGGGAGCAGCACGGCGAACTCGTCACCGCCCAGCCGCGCCACTGCGTCTCCCGCCCGCACGCTCTCTGAAAGCCTCTGCCCCACCCAGTGGAGCAGCTCGTCCCCGGCCTGATGGCCGTGCTCGTCGTTGTAGGCCTTGAGGTAGTCGAGATCGATCACCGCCAGGGTGACCGGGCGCCCGTGGCGCGCCAGCTCGGCGATCGCCCGCTCGGCGGCCATCGCGAACCCGCGGCGGTTGAGCAGGTGGGTGAGCGGGTCGGTGGACGAGCTGCGGGCGAGCTCGCGGCGCCAGGCGGCATGGTTGGTCGCCTGCCAGAGCGCCATCGCCGAGGTTCCCGCCAGGGCGGCGCCGAAGACGAGCACGTAGCCGCCGTTGAGGCCACCGGGCAGGGCGAGGGAGAGGAAGGCGATCTCCGCCAGCAGGGCGGTGGCGACCACCCCGCGGATCGGGAACGACAGCGAAGCGAAGACGACGGGTAGGAACAGCGCCACCTGTAAGGGACTGTCGGCGCCGCCGTCGACCAGCGCCGAGAGCCAGATCATCACCACCGTCAGCAGGCTCCAGCAGAGGAAGATCCGCTCCCGCCAGGCGGATGCGACGACCCGGCGCCAGGGAATCACGAGCAGTGCCAGCAACCCGGAAACGCCGTCGAGGGCAAGCATCGCCCCCAGTCCCAGCCGGTGCGCCGGCTCGGCAAAGAGGGCGAGGTAGACCAACCCCGCGACCGACATCAAGATCGTCACCCAGCCCCCGGCGGCGGCCGTGTTCAGCCAGTACCGGGTCTCGAAGTCGTCGTGCGTCGCTCCCTGCGTCACGCTGGTTTTATCGACAGAGAGCGAAGCTCAGATAAGGCCTTCCGCCTCTAAAAGACGCGCCGGAACAGATAGATGGCAAGCAGAACGAGAATGATGATGATCAGGATCGTGATGATGCTCAAGAGGCCCTCCTTACGGGTTGATGAAGCTCGCCCCCTCATCCCCCGGAGCGCCGCGGGTCAAACCCCTGCTCGCCTCAAGGCGCCTACCGGAATCGAACCGGTGTAAACGGCTTTGCAGGCCGCTGCGTAGCCACTCCGCCAAGGCGCCGTGTGTCGAGTTTGTTCGGGATGACCGAACAAAAGCGACAGGCGGGGGAAAGGGTACCGGCGCTCAGGGGGATTTGGGCGGCGGTTACTGCTCGTAGGTCTCGACGGTGCCGCCGTCGCGCATGCTCGCGTCGTCGGGGTCTTGGCCCGAGTGGCGGAGGGCGCGGCGCTGGCGGAGGTAGTCGTAGGCCTTGTCGAGCTGGACCCGCAGCTCGTCGAGACGGGCGTGCTCGTCGTCGTCGAGGCCCTCGCCCTCGTGGCGATGGAGGAGCGCCTCCTCCTCCTGGACCAGTTGATCGATGCGGTCGAGTACCTGCTGATCGTCCATGGCGTGAGGCTACCCGCTCTCCAGGACCTGGAACCGGATCCCGGCCTTTTGCAGGCGCTCGCGGAGCGGGTCGCCCATTGCGGCGGCGGTGGTCAGCTGCCCGGAGCGCTTCGGCAGGTCATCGAAGGCGAGGCAGAGGCCCGACTCGGCGAGCATCTTCGAGGTCTCGCTGTAGCCCGGGTCGCCGCCGCTGACTTCGGTGCGGACGCGCTTGCCGCCGCCCTCGCCGACGAAGACGACCTTGAACCAGCTGCGCTCGCGCTCGGCCTCGCTCGGCCCCTCGCCCGGCGCTTTCAGCTTCAGCAGCAGCTTGCGGGTCGGCGGCAGCTGCGCCAGCAGGCCGGCGGTGCCGACGCCGCCGGCGATCGCGCCGACCGTCGCCAGGTGCTTGGCGACCATGTTGTGGCCGTAGGTGAAGTCGGGCCCGTAGCGATCGAGCGCGGCCGCCGAGCGACGGACGATCGCGCCGTCGATCGTCGGCAGCGGCACGGTCCAGCCGCCGAGGCTCTCCTCGTGGCGGATGCGGGCCGGGGCAGTGTGGATCTGCCGTCCCTCGACCCGCGGCTCCCGCTGGCGGCGCTCCTTCGCCGCGCTCAGCGTCTGCCGCGCTCGGCCGAAGCCGTTGACGGCGGAGTGGAAGGTGCCGCCGGAGAAGCGGGCGTTCGACTTCACGTAGCCGTTGACCGTGAGCGGCACCCCCTCGGGCAGCTGCTGCACGGTGAAGAGGGCGCCGAGATCGTGCGGGATCGAGTCGAAGCCGCAGCAGTGGACGAGGCGGGCGCCGGTCCGCTCGGCCTCGGCGTGGTGCTCGATCCAGACCCGGTCGACGAACTCCGGCTCGCCGGTGAGGTCGCAGTAGTCGGTGCCGGCGGCGGCGCAGGCGGCGACCAGCGGTCCGCCGTAGAGCGCGTAGGGACCGATCGTGGTGATGACGACCCGGGTCTTCCCGGCGATCTCCCGCAGCGCCGGCTCGTCTGCGGCATCGGCCACGAGGACGTCCGGCTTCGGAGCCTCCGGGGCCTGCGCGGCTAGCCGCGCGGCGACGGCGTCGAGCTTCGTGCGGTTGCGTCCGGCCAGCGCCCAGCGCATGTCGGCGGGAGCGTGGGCAGCCAGGTAATCGGCCGTGAGCCGACCGGTAAAGCCGGTGGCGCCAAAAAGAACTAGGTCGTACTGACGCGTGCCCTCCATCTGCGTCATTCTCTCAGGGTCGGCGTGCACCCGTGCCTCTGCCTCTGGGATGCAAGTGGAACGGGCGCCGCAGACGACCAGTCAGCGACCACGACGCCCGTTGCACTTGCATGGCTGGAACGCGCGTCTTTGACAAATGTCAGGCCTAAGTCAAAGAACTCGATATGAGCAGTGTCACCGTCTCGTCCGCAAATTCCGAAGAAACCGCACTGGAAGGCTTCGCGAGGTTCTGTGAAGCGCGGCTAGGGGAGCAATTTCCTAGCCCCCAGGACTTCCACGCCTTCTCCGTGGAGCGCTTCCGCGATTTCTGGCGCCTCTTCGTCGAGTGGGCCGAGCCGGCAATGGACGGAGCGCCGGAGCCGGTCTGCACCGACGACCGCTGCGAGCTGGCGAGCTTCTTCCCCGACCTGCGGCTGAGCTATGTCGAGAATCTCCTCCGCGCCCGCTCTCCCGAGGAGGACGAGCGGGTTGCGCTGGTCGGGCGGCGCGGCGACGGGTCGCGCCAGGAGCTGACCCGCCGCGAGCTGCGCGAACAGGTCCGCACGGTGGCCGCGCACCTGCGGGCGCTCGGGACCGCCCGCGGGGACCGCGTCGTCGCGATCGCCGCCAACAACCCGGAGGCGATCGTCGGCGCCCTCGCCGCCGCGACCCTCGGCGCCACCTTCTCCAGCGCCGCCCCGGACATGGGCGCCGCCGCGATCCTCAGCCGCTTCGGGCAGCTCGCGCCGAAGCTGTTGCTGGCGAACTTCGGTGGCGGTGACAGCGTCGCCGAGGTGGCGGCCTCCCTCCCCTCCCTGCAGGCGCTGGTGGCGCTGGGCGACGAGCCGGCCCCTGACGGAATCGAGCTGCCGGTCCACCGCCTCTCCGAGCTCGCCGCGACGCCGCCGCCGCAGCCCCTCGCCGACGGCTGGGAGCGCTTCCCCTTCAACCACCCCCTTTTCATCCTCTTCACCTCCGGCACCACCGGCGCTCCCAAGTGCATCGTCCACGGCGCCGGGGGCACCCTGATCGAGCACCTGAAGGAGCACCGCCTGCACGGGGACCTCGGCGGGGAGGACTCCCTCTTCTTCCAGACCAGCGCCGCCTGGATGATGTGGAACTGGCAGCTCTCG
This sequence comes from Solirubrobacterales bacterium, assembly GCA_036277955.1. Taxonomy (GTDB): domain Bacteria; phylum Actinomycetota; class Thermoleophilia; order Solirubrobacterales; family 70-9; genus VAYN01. The sequence goes on from DASULV010000004.1 coordinate 13,378, forward strand.
GCGCTGGCCTGCGGCGCCCGGATCGTCCTCTACGACGGGCCGCTGACCGGCCCGGGGACCTTGTGGCGGATCGTCGCCGAGGAGAAGGTCACCGTCTTCGGGACCAGTCCCCCCTACCTGCAGCTCTGCGAGGACAGCGGGTACTCGCCGAAGCGCGAGGCACCGGCCCCCTCCCTGCGGTCGGTCCTCTCCACCGGCTCGGTCCTGCGCGACTGGCAGTTCGACTGGGTCGCCGAGGAGGTGGGCCCGGTGAAGCTGCAGTCGATCTCCGGCGGCACCGACATCATCGGCTGCTTCGTCCTCGGCCATCCCCAGCTGCCGGTTCGCCGCGGCATGCTGCAGTCGCGCAGCCTCGGGCTCGACGTGCAGGCGCTGGCGACCGAGACGACGCCTTCGGACTCGGGCGTAGGCGAGCTCGTCTGCCGCAACCCGTTCCCCTCCCGGCCGCTCGGCCTGCTCGGCGACGAGGACGGCAGCCGCTTCCACGAGGCCTACTTCGCCGCCAACGAGGGTGTCTGGACCCACGGCGACCTGATCGAGTTCGACGCCGACGGGCAGGCGCGGATCCACGGCCGCTCCGACGGGGTGCTGAACATCCAGGGCGTCCGGATCGGGCCGAGCGAGATCTACCAGGCGCTGCGCGAGGTGCCCGAGGTGCAGGAGGCGATGGCGGTCGAACAGCGGCGCGACGGCGGGCCGCGGCTGGTCCTGCTGGCGGTGCTGCGCGAGGGCGAGGAGCTCGACCGCGAGCTGGGGCTGCGGATCCGCAAGACGATCGCCGCACAGACCACGGCGCTGCACGTGCCCGAGCTGGTGATGGCGGTGCCCGAGCTGCCGGTCACCCACAGCGGCAAGCGCTCCGAGCGCGCCGGCCGCGAGGCGGTCGAGGGCCGCGAGGCGGCGAACCGGCGGGCGCTCGCCAACCCGGAGTCGCTGCGGCGGATCCGGGAGGCCGTCGAGACGGCCGAAGCCGCGCAGGCCGCGCGCGGGATCGAGGCGCTCGGCGAGGACGCCTCGCTGCGCGACAAGCTGCGGGCGTTCTGGGAATCGGCGCTCGGCCTCGAGGGCATCGGCGACGACGAGGACTTCTTCGCCCTCGGCGGCACCTCGCTGCAGGCGGTCGAGGTCTTCACCTCGATCCGCGACCGGCTCGGGGTCGAGCTGCCGCTCTCGGCGCTGATCGAGGCGCCGACGGTCGCCGAGCTGAGCGAGGCGGTCGAAGACCCCGGCCGCCACTTCCAGCCCCTGCTGCAGATGCGCGCGGGCAGCGCCGGGCCGCCGCTCTACCTCGTCCACTCGATCTGGGGCGACGTCCTCGGCATGCGCCAGGTCACCGCGGCGATGAAGAGCGACGTCCCCGTCTACGGCATCCGGGCGCGGGGGCTAAACCCGGGCGAAGAGCCGCAGACGAGCGTCGAGGAGATGGCGGCGAGCTACGTCGCCTTGATCCGAGAACTGCAGCCGCAGGGGCCCTACCGCCTCGCCGGCCACTCCTTCGGCGGTCTGCTCGCCTTCGAGATGGCGCGGCTGCTCGTCGAGCAGGGCGAGGAGGTCGGCTGGCTCGGGATCATCGACGCCGAGCTGGACGACCGCGCCCACACCCGCGGGCGGCGCTGGGCGCACCGGCTCGCCGTTCCCTTCCACTACGGCCGCGCGGTGCTGCGCGAGCCCGTCACCTCGCTGAAGGTCCTCTTCCGCGACGTGGTCCCCGGTCTCGTCCGCCGCGGCTTCTCGCGCCTCCAGCGCGACGCCGCCCTGGCCGAGTCCGAAGCCACCTGGATGGAGGGAGCATCAGAGGCCCACCGCCGGCTCGCGACCTGCTTTCTCGAGCTGGCCGCCGGCTACCGCCCCGGCCCCTACGGCGGCTCGATGACCTACTTCCTCCCCACCGTCCGCCGCTTCCATCTCTTCGCCGACCCGCTGCCGGTCTGGCGCCGGGTCACCAGTGGCGAGATCAAGATCGAGCACGTGCCCGGTCCCCACGTGGGGATGGTCGCGGGCGAGGCGGGCCGCGTCGTCGCCGCTCAGATCGACCGCCACCTGAGCGACTGAGTCAGGCGGCCGAGGGTGCCGTCTCGGCGGCGCCGGACTCGACCGGGTGGCCGCCGTCGCGCCAGACGCCGACGCCGCGGCCGACGTGGACGACCTCGAAACCGGCGCGCTGGAGGATCGAGGCGGCGAGGCCGCTGCGTTTGCCGCCGCGGCAGATCGTCGCGATCTGGCGGTCGCGGGGGAGCTCGTCGAGGCGGCCGGCGAGGTCGCCGTAGGGGACGTGCAGCGAGCCGGGAATGTGTTCGCTCGCGTACTCGCTCTTGTTGCGGACGTCGAGGATCACCGGGCCGCCGTCGCCGCTGCCGCTGGACACTCGGCGGGCCAGCTCGTCGGGGTCGATCAGCTCGATCCGGTGGACCGACCGTTCCTCGGTGCGCCAGGCGGTCATCCCGCCCTCGAGGAAGCCGCGGACCGGCAGGCCGACCGAGGCGAGCAGCTGGGCGGCGGCGCGCTCGTCGCCGCTGGAGGCAGCGACGACGACGATGTCGGCGCCCGCCGGCGCCACCCGCGAGACCTTGGTCGCGAAGCCGGTGTCGTAGGAGGAGGCGCTGAGGGCGCCCTCGATGTGGGCCTCGTCGAACTGCTCGTTGGTGCGGCCGTCGATCACCACCGCGCCTTCCTCGACCAGCTCTTCGACCTCGTGCGGGCTGAGCGGGGCGGGCGTCCCGAAGTCCTCGACCAGCGGCCCTTTGTTGAGGCCGACGATGCGCTCGATGTTCGGCGGTTTGTCGCCGAGCGAGCCGACCTGGTCGGAGACGAACTCCTCCTCGTCCTCGATCGCGAGGGCGCGGTTGTGGCGGCGCTCGAAGCCGATCGTCGAGGAGGTCTTGAGGTCAAGCCCGGAGCCGCCGCAGAGCGAGCCGCCGAGGTGGGCCGGCCAGACCTCGACCTCGTCGGGGAGCGTCAGCAGCTTGCCGTGCAGCGAGCGGAACATGTCGGCGGCGCCCTCACGCGGTTCCACCGCCAGGTCGGGACGGGCGACATCGCCGATGAAGAGCGAGTCGCCGGTCAGGAGCGCCCACGGCGCGCCGCCGCGGCTGGCGTCGCTGAGCAGGAAGCAGGTGTGCTCGGGCCGGTGGCCGGGCGTGTGGATCGCCTCGATCGTCAGGTCGCCCAGCTCCAGCTTCCAGCCGTCCTCAAAGGGCTCGTGCCGGTACTCGGCCTCGGCCAGCTTGTGGACGTGGATCGTGGCGCCGCTGCTGCGGCAGAGGCGGCCGTGACCGGAGACGTGGTCGGCGTGGTTGTGGGTCTCGAGCACATGGCCGATCCGCACGCCGTGCAGCCGCGCCAGCCGCTTGTAGGGGTCGATGTCCCACTGCGGATCGATCACCGCAGCGACGCCGTGTTCACGGTCGGCGACGAGATAGGAGGCGCACCCGAGGTCCTCGTGGATGATCTGGCGAAAGAGCATCTTCTTGCCTCGCTCAGGCTAGCGCCTGATTGTCGCGGCCACGGTAAACTGCCTTTCAGTGCGGCTGTAGCTCAGCTGGCTAGAGCGTCTGCTTGCCATGCAGAAGGTCGAGGGTTCGAATCCCTTCAGCCGCTTCCAGTCGAAAGCCCCGCTCCGGCGGGGCTTTCTTGTGTCTAGGAGAGGTCTGCACCATCGCTGTGACCTTATGCCTTCCAGTTTCGCTGCCCATTGGCTGCCATTTTCGTTCTGGACAATTTGTTCCGGTCGGCATGTCAGAATTACGTCATGACCAAGGCTGAGCTTCATCAGATGGTTGACCGCCTGCCGGATCAGGCAGTCGATGGCGCAGCAATTCTGCTTCGCGAGGTGACGGATGGTCGGATCGACCCCGAGCAGGCTTGGTTCTGGACCCGCGAGTGGCAGGAGCGCGAGCGGGAAGCCGACAAAGATCTCGCCGCCAGGCGGGTAACTCGCTTCGGGAGCGATGAGGATTTTCTAGCGGAGTTGGACGAGCGCACGAAGCCGCTCGATGCCGACGCGTGATGTCCTCGCGTCGTTCTGGCGCGACTGGGACCAGCTGAGCCCAAAGCAGCAGCGCGAATTCCGCGCTGCGGTGGCCCAGTTCATTGCCAATCTCGCCGAGGACAAGCAGGGCTTCCATCCCCGGCTTCGCGTCAAGCGGGTACAAGGCCATCCCGGTGTCTGGGAGATGACCTGGGCCTACGACGGCCGCGCGACCTTCCAGTACGGCGATGAAGTCCATTCCGGAGAGCCGCACATCATTTGGCGTCGCATCGGAACCCATTCGATCTTCCGTCGCCCCTAACCTCCGGAATTACCCGCCTTCCGGTTCTTTCTCCTCGGACTCCTCATTGGTGTTGTCGGCTTCGCCTTTCCCCTCCGCGTCACCACTCTCGTCGGCCACACATCCTCCTCTCTCTCAGCGTTCCTCTCCTCGGGAGGGGGTAGCACTCGGGCCCAAACCAAGCGGAACCGTGCCCGATGGAAGGTAATCGCTCGTGGCGAGTAGTCAATCTTTTAGCGTTGACACTGGCAAGCGGCCAAAACCGAATCGTTTGCCATGCAGAAGGTCGAGGGTTCGAATCCCTTCAGCCGCTTCCAGTCGAAAGCCCCGCTCCGGCGGGGCTTTTCGATGTCGAGCCGCCGGCCCTAAAGGCCCAAGCCGCCGACGCCGCCCTCGTCCCAACCGAGATGGTGGGCGAGCTCATGGCGAAGGGTGCGGTCGATCTCGCGGGCTAGAAGTTCGGGGTCGTGACCGAAGTCGCGTTCGAGGGTGTCGCGGTAGAGCACGATTTTGTCCTCGTAGAAGTCGCGTGCGACGCCGTCGCCGAAGTACTGGCCGTAGGCGTTCGCCTCGGTTCCCAGCTCGGAGATCAGGATCGGAACCTTCTCGAGCAGCTGCTGAAATTCCTCAGGCAGCCGATCGATGGCGTCGGCGACCAGCGTCTCGAACTCGTCCAGCGGTTCTTCCTCGGGCACAGGGAGAAAGTACCGACGGGCGGGGCTGGGCTTACCGCCAGAGGCCGCGGCGGAGCATCTCGTTACCGCGTTCGAGCTGGTCGATGGTGGCGCCGGCTACCGAGTGGCGCGGTTGATGCGAGCCTGGCCCCGCTCAGGCGCGGCTGTCTGCGACTCGACGGGCCGGGACGGGCGGGATATGGTCGGTATCCCACCCTCTAGGAGGTTGCTGTCATGTACGTACGGGTCGTCAGGTTCACCGATGTGTCCGCCGAGCGGATGCAGGAGCTCAATGCTCGCGTAGAGGAATCCGACGGGCCGCCGCCCGGCGTGCCCTCAACGGGGATCAAGGTCTTGTTCGACGAGGCACAGGGAACGGCGGTGGTCCTCCAGTACTTCGAGAGCGCGGAGGACATGGAGGCCGGAGCCAAGGTCTTCAGCGCGATGGATTCTTCGGAAACGCCCGGCACCCGGGCGTCGGTGGACATGTGCGAGATGAAGATCGAGCGATCGCTCGACTCATGAGCCGAGCTGCACCGCTTCGTCTTTGTTCACCCGAAAGCCGTGGCCCCTCCCTGGGTCGGTGACCTTTATGCAGGTGATCCCGTCCTTGGCCGACGAGCAGGCGATGCCTTTGGCCTCGGTCCTTTCGCCGTAGTGGAGGACCGGGGCGGATCCGTCCCAGTTCTGCAAGCAGGTTTCTTGAAGCGAGGGCACGGCGACAGAGCAGGTGTCGACCCTGCCGCTTCTGGTGATGTAAGCCGAAAGCTGGCCGTTGTCGGCGGACGGGCCGCCCACGCCACAGAGCCCGGATCCGTTCCCGAGCAGGCACCAGACCTTCTTGTCGGGAGAGAGGAAGTTGGTCAGCCCCGCGTTCGGCTCCTTGCCCCGGACGCCGACGGGAACTCCGGAGCCAGGCGTCAGCAGGCCGACGTAGCGATGCGAGCGCTGCAGGCACGCCGCCGGATAGTGCGCGGGCGGGGGCACCGAGACCCTGATGCACCGGTAGACCTTGTGCCCGTGGAAGACCCCCGGCTGCGAAAGGCGAACCTTCGCCCGGGTGATGATGCGCTTCCCCTCCCCCGCGTTGGGGTCGCCGTTGCTCGAGCTGCTCAGCCCTTTGGCCAGCGCCACCGGCGAACCCCACCCGGTCCAGTGCAGCTTTTCGAGGACCCACTGGCCGTCTTCGAAGAGCGGGAAGCCGGCGGGGCGGACGACGAGCGGATTCGGGCTGGGCAGACGCTGGCCGACGAGGGCCACCGGCGAGCTCGGCCTGGCGAAGAAATAGATCTCTCCTTGGCTTCCCCGATGGTGGGAGGTCACGGAGTCTGCATTCGCGCTGCCCAAAGGAACGGTCGAAGCGGAAACGGCAACCACGGCCGCCAAGGCCGCAGCGAGAAGGAAGCGGAGAGATGCTCTCATCGGTCTCATCAGGTACTGCCCAGTCTCCACTAGAGGCTGGCGCAATGCCAGTCAGATCGCCGCTATCAGCGCCAGAGCTCGCGGCGGAGCATCTCGTTGCCGCGCTCGAGCTGGTCGATGGTGGCGCCGGCGACGGAGGGGGCGCGGGTGGCGCGGTTGATGCGGGCCTGGATCTCGCGGTGGGACTTGTTGGTGCGGTGGGCGACTTTGGCGACCAGGCGGCTGCGCTCGGCTCTTAGGCGCTCCCGGGCTTCGTAGGCGGACTCTCGCTCAGGCTCGCCACTCGCGGGCGCGGCTTGGGGGCCGGCAGCAACTGCCTTCTTCGGCCGCGGCGGGTCGTCGGTCGGGAAGAGCTGGAGGGCGGTCTCGCTCATGATCGCCTCGTCCAGCTCGGCGTCGCCGGAGCTCAGGGCCGCGAAGCCGCCACCGGGCTCTCCCAGCTCCGGCCGGGGGTCTTCCAGCTCTTCGATCTCTTCTTCCTCGGCCGGCGAGAGGTCGAGGGCGTGGCGGCGCTCGAGCTCGATCTCGTGGGCGAGGGCCTTCAGGCGCGGGTCGGCGGGCATCAGGAGGTAGCTCATCTGGCGGCGCGGCTTCGGGGTGGCGCGGATGAAGCGGCCGACCACCTGGCGGAAGAAGAGCTCGGTGCGGGCGGCCGTCGCGTAGATGCCGACCCGCAGGCGGGGGATGTCGACGCCCTCGGAGACCATCAGGACCGAGACCAGCCAGCGACGGTCGGAGGCGGCGAAATCGGCGATGCGGCGGCTGGCGCCGGGCTCGTCGCTCATCACCAGCTCGGGCTGCTCCCCCGCGATCGACCCGAGCCGCGCCGCGATCGCCCGCGCGTGGTCCTGGTCGGAGGCGATGACCAAACCGCCGGCGTCCGGGTGCCCGTCGGCGCGCACCTCGCTCAGCCTGGCGTCGCCGTCGCGCAGCACCTCCCCCATCCACTCGCCCTCCGGGCTCAACGCCGTCCGCAGGCGCCGGGCCGCCTCTGCCGCCGGCAGGATGAGGTCGAAGTCGGCGCTGCGCAGCCTCCCGTCCGAGACCCATTCCATCTCGCCGTCGTAGGGCAGAAAGGTGATCGGCCTGCAGACCCGGTCGCGCAGGGCCTGCGGGTAGCCGTAGGCGTAATCGGCCTGGCTGAGGCCGTCCTCGTCATAGGCGACCCAGGGGATCGCCGAGTTGTCGGAGCGAAACGGCGTCCCCGAGAGCAGCAGACGGAAGCGGGCGCCGTCGAAGGCGCGGCGGGTCTGCGTCCCCCAGGCGGCCTGATCGCCCATGTGGTGAGGCTCGTCGGCGATCAGCAGGGTCGGCCGGCGACCGGCGGCCGACCGGTGGGTGTCGGGACCGGCGGCGATCGTCTGGTAGGTGACGGCGACCCCGTGGAAGTCGCCGGACTCCGGCCCGTCCGAGTTCGGCCGGTTCGGCTCCAGGTCGATCCCGTAGCGGCCCGCGTCGGCGGCCCACTGGCGGCAGATGTGGGTGGTCGGCCCGACCACGACGACGCGGGAGACGAACCCGGCGCTCAGCATCCGGTGGGCGATGTGCAGGCCGAAGGTGGTCTTGCCGGCCGCCGGCGTTGCCGAGGCGAGGAAGCTGGTTCCCGAGTGCGCCCGCACCGCCTCGGTCGCCTCCTCCTGCCAGGCGCGCAGGCGCCGAGCGGAGGGCCAGGCCGGGAGCGGCCGAACCCGGACGCCGCCGCCGGTCAGGTGCTGGGAATCGTCGTACAAGGGCGGGCAAGAATAGGCTCGCCCGCGGTCGGAGGACGGCCGCCCCGAGCAGGGCCCATCGCAGCAGGATTTCCGGCCGTCACGCCGTCTCCTTGCGCTACCGTCGCGCGATGGCGATCGAACGGATGGACCACGTCGGCATCACGGTGCAGGACCTCGCGGGGGCGATCGAGTTCTTCGAGGCGCTCGGGCTCGAGCGGAAGCACGAAGGGTCGGTCGAGGGGCGCGAGGTCGACCGGATCGTGGGCCTCGACGGAGTCCGCTCGGACCTCGCCTTCATGCGCACCCCGGACGGCCACTCGCAGCTCGAGTTGGTGAAGTTCAACTCACCGCCCGCCGAGGACGGCGACCCGGAGGCACCCGTGAACACGCCCGGCCTGCGCCACCTCTGCTTCGCCGTCGACGACGTCGACGGCGCCGTCGCCGCCCTCCAGGCCAAAGGGGGCGAGCTGGTCGGCGAGGTCGTGGCCTACGGCAACAGCTACAAGCTCTGCTACATCCGCGGCCCCGAGGGGATCATCGTCGAGCTGGCTGAGAAAATCGGCTAGCTGACCGCTCGCTGCCGCTGCAGGGCGGGAACCGGAATTTCCGCTGGGAGCTTGAGATCTTCGGGGTGACAAAAGGGGTGGAAATTTTCCGGCACCTTGTTTCGCCTACCAATTTCTGGGTATGTTGCACCCGTTCCCATATTGATCCATCCCCCGACGCGGCGCAGAGGAAGAGCCTTTCCCCGTTTCGGCACCGTCGTTCTCCCTGGCCACGGTTGCCCAGACGCTTTTCCTCCGCGCCGCGTCCTTTGTGCGTCAGTCGCGCAGCTCGGAGATCAGGTCGTCGAGGTCGAGGGGGAAGGTGCCCATCTGGACGCCTTCCCCTCCCGGCGGTCGCGGCCACTCCTCGCGCGGGCGGTCCCAGTAGAGCTCGACGCCGTTGCGGTCGGGATCGGCGAGGTAGAGCGCCTCGCTGACGCCGTGGTCGGAGGCGCCTTCGAGCGGCCAGCCGGCCTCGCTGACGCGGCGCAGGGCGTCGGCGAGGGCGCGGCGGGTCGGGTAGCGGATCGCGGTGTGGAAGAGGCCGGTGGTTCGGGGCGGAGGCGGCGAGCCGCCTTTCGAGGACCATGAGTTGAGGCCGATGTGGTGGTGGTAGCCGCCGGCGGAGATGAAGGCGGCATCGGCGCCCCAGCGCTGCATCAGCTCGAAGCCGAGGATGCCGCAGTAGAAGTCGAGCGAGCGGTCGACGTCGGCGACCTTGAGGTGGACGTGGCCGATGTCGACGCCGGGATCGATCGGCTCGGAGAGGTGAGCGGCGGAGTCCTCAGCCATCGAGCACCCCGTCCAGCGCTTCGTTGACCAGGCGGTCGGCGTCGGCGTTGTTCTCGCGGCGCACGTGGCGGATCGACCAGGAGTCGAAGTCGCCGAGCGCCCGCTTCACCTGTTCGTGCAGTTCTTTCATGCCGGCGTTTTTGACCTTGTACTTGCCTTCGACCTGACGCACGACCAGCTCCGAGTCGCCGATCAGCTCGAGCTCGGTGGCGCCATGGTCGGCGGCCAGCTCGATCCCGCGCAGCAGCGCCTTGTACTCGGCGACGTTGTTGGTCGTCTCGCCGATCTTCTCCCCCAGCTTCTCCAGCACCTCGCCCTCGCCATCGCGCAGGACGACGCCGATCGCCGCCGGCCCAGGGTTTCCGCGCGCGCCCCCGTCGACGTTGACGCTGATCCGGCTCACCCTCGGGAGGCTATCTCGCGAGCGAGACCGAGCTTCCCGTCCTCGTCCACCCTCGCGTTCCACTGCCGCGCCGCCGGGTCGAGCTGGTCGATCTCGCTGCCCTTGTCGATCTGGAAGACCGGTCGCAGCTCATCGCCGATGTCGACGCCCCACTGGTACCAGGAGAGCTCCCAGGCGACGGTGATCCGGACCTCGCCCGGCTTGCCGGCGGCGGCGCCGACCGAGGCGTGAGGCTTGCCGAGGGTGCGAGTGAGACCGACGACGGCGCGCCCTCCCTCGCTGGAGTTGAAGCGGGCCACAGCGCGTTCGAACGGGCTCGGGGCATTTGCGTCCGCGGGTGGCAGCGGGCGCGGCCTGCGTGGCGGAGGGGCAGGCTCCGGCTCGGGCGGTGCGGGCGCAGGCGCACCCGGGCGCCGCTCCTGGCGTCGCAGCAGCCCCCGCAATCGCCAGCGGCCCTCGTGGCCGTTCGCCGGCCGCTCGGGCTCCGGCTCTCCCGCCGGGCGCCAGCCGAGCCGCTCGGCCCGCGCCACGCAGAGCTCGCAGACCGCGTGCTCCTCCTCCCCGTCGACGAAGCCGTGAACGCGCTCGCCGGCCAGGATCGTCCGGCCGCAGATCGCGCAGGTGGCCTCGGCGCTCATGCCTGGCCAAGGTAGCAACGGGAGGGCACCCGCCCCCGCGGGGTCAGCCCTGCTGCAGATGCGATTTCAGCCGCATCACGGCCTTCGTGTGCAGCTGGGAGACGCGCGACTCGGTGACGCCGAGGACCTCGCCGATCTCGCGCAGGGTGAGGTTCTCGTAGTAGTAGAGGGCGACGACCAGCTGCTCGCGCTCGGGCAGCCCGCCGATCGCCTCGGTGAGACGGTCTTTGACCTCGGTAGTTGCGAGCGCCTCCTGCGGGTCGGCGGCGCCCTCGTCGGCGATCGTGTCGAGCAGGGAGACCTGGTCGCCGGAGGAGTCGGAGACGGTCCAGAGCTCGTCGAGCGCGTAGACCGAGGAGTTGGCGATCTCCAGCAGCGCGCTCTGCAGTTCTTCCTCGGTCATGTTGAGCTTGGCGGCGAGCTCGGCCTCGGTCGGGGCTCGCTGCAGTTCGTGCTCGAGCTTCGCCTGCACCTGTTCGATTTCGCGGGCGCGCGAGCGCACCGAGCGCGGCACCCAGTCGAGCGAGCGCAGTTCGTCGATGATCGCGCCGCGGATCCGGGTCATCGCGAAGGTCTCGAATTTGATCCCCCGCTCGGGCTCGAAGCGCTCGATCGCCCCGATCAGGCCGACGAGGCCGTAGGAGATCAGGTCGGCGTCTTCGACGTGCGAGGGCAGCCCGGCGCCGAGCCGGCCGGCGACGAATTTGACCATCGGCGAGTAGGCGACGACGAGGCGCTCGCGGGCGGTGTCGTCTCCCTGGTCCTTGTAGCGGCGCCACAGGTCGCGCAGCTCCACCTCTTTTACGCCCGTGTCCACTAGGCGATCCTATGCGTGTTTGCGGCGGCTTTTCTCATGCGCGGGGGTGGCTGGCGGCGTAGGTGTCACGGAGCCTGGCGGCGTCGACTCGGGTGTAGACCTGGGTGGTCGAGATCGACGCATGGCCCAACAACTCCTGAATCGTACGCAGATCTGCACCACCCTCGAGCAGATGCGTTGCAAAGGAATGTCTAAGTGAATGCGGGGAGACACCGGCGGCGAGCGCGGCCTCACGGGTCCAGAGGCCGAGGCGACGGGTCACGTCGGAGTTGGAGAGGCGGCGGCCGCTCTTGGAGAGGAAGAGCGCCTGCTCGCGTCGATCGGTGGCGAGGGCATGGCGGCCTTTGTCGAGGTAGCGGCGCAGCGCCCGCTGGGCCGGCTCCCCCACCGGCAGCAGCCGCTCCTTCGAACCCTTTCCGAGCACCCGCAGCTGCTCGGTCTCGAAGTCGAGCGCGCCGAGGTCGAGGTTGACGATCTCCTCGCAGCGCAGGCCACAGGAGTAGGCGAGCTCGAGCATCGCCCGGTCGCGCAGCTCCAGCGGGGTCCGCGCCGGGATTCGCTCCAGCAGCGAGCGCATCTGCTCGGTGGTCAGGACGTTCGGCAGCTTCTCCGAGCGCTTCGGACTGGAGACGAGCTCGGCGGGGTTGGACCCGGCGCGCTCGGTGCGGACGAGGTAGCCGTAGAGGCCGCGGATCGCTGCCAGCTTGCGTGCCACGGTCGCCGGGGCGGCGCCGGCGTTGGAGAGGCCTGCCCCGTAGCGGCGCACGTCGCGGTGGCGCACGTCGACCGGCCCCAGCCCCTGCTCGCCCGCCCACTCGGCAAAACCGCCGAGGTCGACCCCGTAAGCCCGCCGCGTCCGCTCAGCCGACCCCCGCGCCCGCAGGTCGCGGTCGTAGCTCGCCAGCGCTTCTTCCCAGTTCACGGGACGTTGATTCGTCCCCGCCGCCCGTCGTCCTGCGCGCGACTAGTTCCCGATGTAGATCGGGGTTCCTACTTCGACCAGGTCATACAGTTCTTCCACGTCGGGAATCGCCATCCGGACGCAGCCGTGAGAGGCGGCGCTCCCCAGCGAGTAGGTCTCTTCGGTGCCGTGGATGCCGGCGCCTTCGTAGATCCCCATCCAGCGCGCCTTGATCGGGTTCGACGGGCCCGGCGGGATCGTCTGGCCAGCGAGGCTGCCGGCCCAGTCGGACATCGGCACGTGCCAGACCGGGTTTTCTTCCTTTTCCTGGATGGCGTAGAGGCCTTCCGGCGTTTCCAGCCCTTCCATGCCGACGGCGACGGTGTATTCCTTGGCCAGCTTCAGGTGCTGCCAGAGCCGCAGGGTGAAGGTGGCGCGGTCGAGCGTCAGGTAGGACGGATACTCGGCGGCGACCTCGCTCTTGGTCACCTCGGGCTCGATCGGGTGCACCGTGGCGACGATCTTGTGCGGGGCGTTCGCGTTCAGGACCGCGGCCTTCAGTTCCTTCTCCAGCCGGTTGTCGCGCAGCTTGCGCCCGTTCTTGCCGGCGACCACTTCGAGCGAGTCGGGAGTCGCTTCGACGTCGGCGTTCTGCGGTTCGCGGTTGACTTCCTCGGCGACGTGGCGGACGAAGCGGTTGATCGCCGGCTGCGAGTAGGCCACCTGCGGGGTGATCTGTTCGTCGACCTCGCCGCCGCTGACGTAGCGCACGAGGCGACCCGGGAAGCCCCCCTCCTGGCTGTCTTCGACGGCTTCTTCGACCGCGGACTCGATGTCGGCGCGGATCTTCAGCTTCTTGCCGGAGAGCTTCCAGGTCTGTCCGTCGAAGCTGACGACCAGGGAAGTGCGCAGCGGCGCCAGCAGCTTGCGGCGCACCGCGGTGGCCGCTTCCTCTTCGTCCATGCCGCCGACGTCGACGCCGCCGACCGTCACCCCGTCGGCGATCTTGTCCTTCTGCGAGCTGTCGTAGGCGTAGGCGCCGCCGACCACCAGCACCAGCAGAGCGGCGGCGATTATCACCACTATCGAAGTTCTCTTACCCATCTCGACTGGAACCGCTTTCCCTTGGGGAGCTGACCGGGTGCCCAGAGTCTAGGCACTCAGATAATTCGCTCAAGCGGCTGCTCTCCCCTGCAAGTTGGCATGTGCATGGGTTTTATCGGCAGCCCCGGCGGATATCTTTCGCGAGAGATGCGAACCAAGGACGAGGTCCGCGAGGAAGTCTGGGCGGCGATGGACAGAGAGGGCGTCTCCCGCTTCCCGGGGGCCGAGGGCCGCATCCCGAACTTCGCGGGGGCCAAACTCGCTGCCGAGAAGCTGGCCGGGCACCGGCTCTGGAAGCGGGCGCGGACGATCAAGGCCAACCCCGACTCGCCGCAGACGCATGCCCGCCGGATCGCCCTCGAAGAGGGCAAGACGATGATCATGGCGGTGCCGCGCCTGCGCGACCCCCACCCCTTTCGCGTCCTGGAACCGAAGCAGCTCTCGAAAGCGGCGATGAAAGAGGCGGCGACGATCAAGGGTGCGCTGAAGCACGGCCGCGTCGTCGCCCTCGACGACCTGCCGGAAATCGACTTCGTCCTCAGCGGCTCGGTGGCCGTCAACCTCAGCGGCGCCCGGGTCGGCAAGGGCGGCGGCTACCACGACCTCGAGTACGGGATCCTCAGCGCCGCCGGCAAGATCGACGACCACACGACAGTGGCGACCACCGTCCACCCGATCCAGATCCTCCGCCAGCACCTGATGGTCACCGACCACGACCTCCCCTGCGACCTGATCGCGACGCCGCGCGCGGTGATCGAGATCGACCGCCAGCACCCGCGCCCCCGCGGCATCCTCTGGGACCACCTGCAGCCGCCGCAGATCCGCGAGATCCCGGTCCTGGAAAGAATGGGTTATGCCTGAGCCCGAGCGCCGGCCGCTGCCCGCCTTCCCCGGGACCGACTACGGCGACCCCGATCCAGAGTGGCTGAAGGTCGACTGGCGGCAGCACCTGCGCAAGGTGGACCTGCCAGGCGCCGAGGCGGTCAACTACGTCGAAATCGGCGAAGGCGAGCCGATCATCTTCGTCCACGGGATCGCCGGCTGCTGGCGCAACTGGCTCGAGAACCTCCCCTACTTCGGCCGCACCCACCGGGCGATCGCGCTCGACCTGCCGGGCTTCGGCGACAGCCCGATGCCTTCCTGGGACATCTCGATGGCGAACTACGGGCGGCTCATCCATGACTTCTGCGAGCGGCTGGGCATCGACCAGGTGGGCGCCTTGGTCGGCAACTCGATGGGCGGCTTCGTCGGCACCGAGGCAGTAATCGAGGAGCCCGAGCGGTTCGACCGCCTCGTCCTCATTTCCGCCGCCGGCATCAGCTTCGCCGAGTGGCAGGGCAGGCCGTTCGAGGCCGCTGCCCGGATCTTCGAGGCGATGATCCCCTTCATGAGCGGCGACAGGCGCGCCTACTGGACTCGCCCGCGAGGCCGCAAGCTCGCCTTCGGCCGGCTTTTCCGCAACCCCAACAAGCTGCGGCCCGAGTTGCTCGCCGAGCAGGTGCGGCCGGGGCTGCAGGCACCCGGCTTCTCCGACGCGCTGACTGCGATCTGGGGCTACGACACGCGCGAGCGCCTGCCCGAAATCGAGATCCCGACGATGGTCGTCTGGGGCCTCAACGACCAGATCGTCCCGGTCGAGGGCGCCCTCGGGTACCACCGCCTGATCCCCCGCTCGCGGCTGGAGATCTTCGAGCGCACCGGCCACCTGCCGATGCTGGAGCGGCCGCAGCGTTTCAATCCCCTGCTAGAAGAATTCATCGAGTCCTCGCGGCCGCTGGAAACGGCGGCGACGGACGACACGGCGATTAGTTAGCGGCTCTGCAGCTCAGCTGGTTATCGCGCCCTGCGAGGCTGACGAGACCGTTGCCGCGTACTTGGCCATGATGCCGCGGGTGTAGAGCGGCTCGGGCTGCTGGTAGTCGGCGACGCGCTGGGCGATCTCCTCGTCGGAGAGGGCGACGTCGAGGCTCCGGTTGTCGATGTCGACGGTGATCTCGTCGCCCTCGCGGATCGCCGCGATCGGACCGCCCTTGGCGGCCTCAGGGGCGACGTGGCCGATCATCAGGCCGCGGGTAGCGCCGGAGAAGCGGCCGTCGGTGACCATCGCCACGCTCTCCCCCAGACCCTCGCCGACGATCGCCGCCGTCACCTGCAGCATCTCCCGCATCCCCGGGCCGCCGACCGGCCCCTCGTTGCGGATGACGACGATGTCGCCCGGGTTGATCTGCTGGTCCTTGACCGCCCGGAAGCACTCTTCTTCGGACTCGAAGACCCGGGCAGGCCCGGTCTGCCGGCGGCGCTCGGTCCCGGCGACCTTGACCACCGAGCCTTCGGGAGCCAGGTTGCCGCGCAGGATCGCCAGCCCGCCTTCGGGCTTGAGCGGGTTCTCGACCGCGCGCACCACTTCCTGGTCGGGCGCCTCGGTCGCCGCCGCGGCCTCCTCGCCGATCGTGCGACCGGTGACGGTGATCGCCTCGCCGTGGAGGATCCCGGCTTTCGCCAGGCGCTTGAGGATCACCGGCACGCCGCCGGCGGCGTAGAGGTCGGTGGCGACGAAGCGGCCGCCCGGCTTGAGGTCGGCGAAGAGCGGCGTCTGCCGCGAGATCCGCTCGAAGTCGTCCATCGTCAGCTCGATCCCCAGCTCGTGCGCGAGCGCGATCAGGTGCAGGACCCCGTTGGTCGAGCCGCCCGAGGCGCAGACGCAGGCGATCGCGTTCTCCAGCGACTCGCGGGTGATGATCTTGCTCGGCCGGATGTCCTCGGCGAGGACGTTGATCACCAGCTCGCCGATTTTCTCGGCGACCGTGTCCTTGTCGTCGTCTTCGGCCGGCACCATCGCCGAGCCGCCGGCGCTGATCCCAAGTGCCTCGAAGGCGCAGGCCATCGTGTTGGCGGTGAACTGGCCGCCGCAGGCGCCGGCGCCTGGGCTGGCGACGCCCTCGAGCTCGTGCAGTTCCTCGTCTGACATGTCACCGGCGTTGTGGGCGCCGATCGCCTCGAAGATGTCGAGGATGGTGACGTCGCGACCGTGCCAGTGGCCGGGGGCGATCGAGCCGCCGTAGAGCAGCACCGAGGGCACGTCGAGGCGGGCCAGCGCCATCGCGCAGCCGGGAATCGTCTTGTCACAGGCACAGAGGGCGACGATCGCGTCGAACTGGTAGCCGCGGGCCATCAGCTCGATCGAGTCGGCGATCACCTCGCGACTGACCAGCGAGGCCTTCATCCCCTGCGTCCCCATCGTCACTCCGTCGGAGACGGCGAGGGTGTTGAACTCCATCGGCGTCCCGCCGGCCGCGCGCACCCCCTCTTTGACGTGTTCGGCCAGCGCCCGCAGGTGGAAGTTGCAGGGCATCGCCTCGGTCCAGGTGTTGGCGATCCCCACCGTCGGCCTGCTGAGCGCGTCGTCGTCGAAGCCGATCCCCTTCATGTAGGCACGCGAATGGGCACGGTCGGGGCCGTCGAAGACGACCGAGGAACGCGGGCGGGGAAGCTTGGTCGCGGTGTCGCCGTTGCTGCTCATGGGAGAGGAAATCTACTGGGCCGCCTGCGAGCGAAGGGGAACCCTGGTCGCGGCCTCGATGTCCTTGCCCCGGCCGCGCACCCCCAGAGCATTGACCGGCCCCGCCCCGTTGCCGATCTCGCGCAGACCGCCGCCGACGGCCTCGGAGGCCACCGTGCGCGCCTTGCACGCGGCGTCGAGCGGGTCCTCCCCGTGAGCGAGGAATGCGGCCAGGGCGGAGGAGTGGGTGCAGCCGGAGCCGTGGGCGGCGCCACCCGGGTGACGCTCGCCGTGGATCTCCACCAGCCGCTCGCCGTCGAAGAAGACGTCGACCAGCTCCTCACTGTGACCGCCGGTGACCACCACGGTCTGGGGGCCGAGTTCGAGCACCCCACGAGCGAGCTCCTCCTGGGTGGCCTCCTCTCCCATCCCCGTCAGCACCCGCGCCTCAGGGATGTTGGGAGTTACCACGGAGGCTTTCGAAAACAGCCGCTCGACAAGTGCCGTCCTGGTGTCGTCATCCAGCAAGACGGCGCCGCTCTCGGCAACCATCACCGGATCGATTACGACCGGCGCGTTGACGTAGGCCAGCAACAGCCCGATGAAGACGGCCTCGACCGTCTCCGCGGAGCCCAGCATGCCGATCTTAATTGCGTCGATGCGGATGTCACCACCGACAGTCGCGATCTGGTCAAGCACCAATTCCGGTGAAACAAGCTCCACCGCGTCTACCCCCACGGTGTTCTGCGCGGTGATCGCCGTGATCGCCGTCATCCCGTGCACCCCGACCCGTGCAAACGCCTTCAGATCCGCCTGGATCCCGGCGCCCCCGCCGGAGTCGGAGCCGGCAATGGAGAGAACGGCGGGTATGCGCTCAGAAGTCATAGGTCCAGCCTAAAGAGGGCGGCCGCCGGGAGATGACGCCAAAGTGCGCAGGTAGGTACCCAAGTTGGAGCAGGTGAGGTAGCCGAGCAGCTCGAGCCGCGAAAGAGCTGCGGCTGCGGCGGGGCCGGAGAGGCCGGTGGCGGTGGCGACGGCGTCGCAGGTGGAGTGGCCGGCCTCGACCGCGGCGAGAACCGATTCGAGATCTGGATCGAGCGCTGGCGGGACGGGTTCGAGCTTCTTCTGGCCGGGGCCGAGCATGGCATCGAGGACGTCTTGGGCATCGCGGATGACGTGCGCACCCGAAGCAAGCAACGCGTTGGGGCCGGCGGAGGCGCGGGAGGTGACGGGGCCGGGAACGGCGCCGAGGTCGCGACCGAGGTCGGCCGCCAGGTCGGTGGTGATCAGCGAGCCGGAGCGGGTGGCGGCCTCGACCACGACGGTCATCCCGGCGAGGGCGGCCATGATCCGGTTGCGGGCCGGGAAGGTCCAGCGCCAGGGAGTGGCGCCGGGCGGGAACTCGGAGAGCACCAGGCCCTTTTCGCAGATCCGGCGCCAGAGCGAGCGATGGCTGGCCGGGTAGGCGACGTCGGGTCCGCAACCGAGGACGGCGATCGTGCGGCCGGCGTCGACGGCGCCGCGGTGGGCGCAGGCGTCGATGCCGAAGGCGAGGCCGCTGACCACGACCATCCCGGCGCTCGCCAGCTCCCGCCCCAGCTCGCGGGCGACCTCGCGGCCGTAGGAGGTTGCCCGTCGAGCGCCGACGATCGTCACCGTGCCGAACGGCTCCAGCCCGTCCAGCAGGCTGGAATCTCCACGGCCGATCAGGGCCCAGGGCGCGTCGGAGGCGTCGCGCAGCGAGTCGGGATACAGCTCGCTGTGGCGACAGCAGGCCCAGCACTCCGCCAGCAGCAGTTCTTCGACCAGCCGCTCCTCCGACAGCGATCCCAGGCGGGCCAGCATCTGCGCCCCGACCTTGGGAGCCGCCACCTCGACCAGGTCTTCGTTCGAGAGCCGCAGCAGTTCCGGCGAGCGCGAGCCGACCTCGCCGGTCGCCACCTTCTCCACGTAGGGGCCGAGCGCCGCCAGCAGCCAGGAGCGGCGCAGGCACTCGAGACAGGCGGTTGCCTCAGCCATGGTCTCGCCTCCGCATCTGCAGCGCTTGGGCCATCTGCTCCTCGCCGATCGCCTCGGCCCCTTCGAGGTCGGCGATCGTCTGTGCCAGGCGCAGCGCCCGGTCATGGGCCCGGCCGCTGAGCCGCTGGCGCGCGTAGAGATCCGCGAGCAGGGTCGTCGCCTCCTCGGTGAGCGTGCAGGCACGCGCCTCGCCGGGCGTCATCTCGGCGTTGCAGCGACCAGGCCCGAGGCGCTGTTCCTGCCGCTCCCGGGCCGCGCAGACCCGCTCGCGCACCGCGGCCGAGGACTCCCCCGGCGCCCCGCCGATCTCGGCCGCGCTCGGCTGGCGCACGGCGGCGAGGATGTCGATCCGGTCGGCAAGCGCGCCGCTCAGCTTGCCCTGGTAGCGCTGGACCTCGTAGGGCGCGCAGGAGCAGTCCGGATCGGCCTCGCCCCGGCCGCAGGGGCAGGGGTTGGCGGCCGCCACCAGCATGAACCTGCACGGCAGCCGCCGCTGCCCTCCCGCGCGCGAGATCAGGACCTCACCGGTCTCCAGCGGCGCCCGCAGCGCCTCCAGCGCGTCCCGCCGGAACTCGCAGAGCTCATCCAGGAACAGGACGCCCCGGTGGGCGATCGTCACCTCGCCTGCTCGCGGAGGCGCGCCCCCTCCGATCAGACCGGGGGCGCTGATCGTGTGGTGCGGGGCGCGGAAGGGCCTGCCGCCCGGCAATCCCAGGCCGAGCCTGCCGCAAGCGCTGGCGATACGCGCCACCTCCAGCGCCTCGCCGACGGACAGCGGCGGCAGGATCGAGGGAAGCCGGCTCGCCGCCAGCGACTTGCCCGCCCCAGGAGGCCCGATCATCAGGACCGAATGACCGCCGGCCGCCGCCACCTCGAGCGCGTGGCGCAGGTGCGGCTGCCCGCGCAGGTCGGCGAGGTCCGGCGACCCGGGTAGAGGATCGAGCGGTAGCGGGAGCGGGCTTGGTCGCGGCGGGTCCCACTCACCCGAGACCAGCGCCGGCAGCTGACCCAGGGCGTCGACGGGCACAACGCCGATCCCTTCCGCCAGCGCCGCCTCCGCCCCGTTCTCCGCCGGCAGCACGATCGCCTCCGCCTCGTTCTCCCGCGCCGCCTCGGCCATCGCCAGCGCGCCCTGCACCGCCCGGGTCGAGCCGTCGAGCGCCAGCTCCCCGACCAGCGCCACCTGCGCCAACCCCTCCCACTCCAGCTGTCCCGAGGCGCTCAGCAGCGCCGCGGCGATCGCCAGGTCCATCCCAGGCCCCGCCTTGCGCAGGCTCGCGGGCGCCAGGTTGACGACGATCCGCCGTAGCGGGAACTCGAAGCCGCAGTTGACGAGCGCCGCCCGCACCCGCTCGCGCGCCTCCCGCACCGCCGCGTCGGGCAGGCCGACGATCGTGAAGTTAGGCAGGCCGCGGTGGACATCGACCTCGACCCGCACGGGGCGGGCGGAGATGCCGTCGAGGGTGAAGGTGCGGGCGGTGGCGAGCACGGAGGCGACGCTACGGAGCCAGGTTTGACGAGTGGCGCGCAGAAACAAAAAATTGCCGCGCGACTTCGTGCCCGAACTGGAAATTCGGGCCCAGGGGGGAGATTTCCCTTTGCCCGAACCCTTAGAGAGCCATGACCAACACCCGCCGCCGCACCGGCCAGATCGCCGAGGACCTCGTCACCCAGCGCCTGATCGACCAGAACTGGGAGATCGTCGACCGCAACGCCCGCACCCGTTACGGCGAGCTCGACATCATCGCCCTCGACGGCCCGGTCCTCGTCTTCGTCGAGGTCAAGGGAGCCCGCGCCGGCACTCAGTACGGCCCCGAGAAGCCGATCCTCTCGATCGACTTCACCAAGCAGCGACAGGTCCGCCGGCTCGGCACCGCCTGGATGGCCGAACGCCGCGAGTTCCCTCCCTTCGACGACATTCGCTTCGACGCCGTCGGCGTCACCCTCGACCGCGCCGGCCGCGCGCTCGAGATCGAGCACATCAAAGCCGCCTTCTAGCTGTAGTTCCCAAGCAGGTTGTTCCCCTGCAGTTCGTTGAGGCGAGCCGCAGGCGGGCGATGGCCGAGGGAGCCGTGCTTTCTGCGGTAGTTGTAGCGATCGAGCCAGCCGGCGAGCTGGCTCGAACGCTCGGCTGA
>DASULV010000005.1:0-29238 GCA_036277955.1 Solirubrobacterales bacterium
CGAAGTTGGATCCGCTGGAATCCGCCAGGCCCATATTTCCCGCGGCTCCCCCGTCGCCCCCTGGTTCGAGGCCGGGACCGGCGCCGCCACCGCCGCCCGCGGCGACGATCAGCCGGGTGTCGGGGGACAGCCCGGAGGAACGCGGCAGGAGGCGGATGTCAGAAGCACCGCCCCCGCCGGCGGCGCCGCCGCCACCGGCAGCACCTCCGTTGAACCCTCCGAGGCCGCCCGCGCCAGAGTCCTGACCCTGGCCGCCGACCTCGAGGTAGAGGGTCTGGCCGGGGGTTGCTTCGAGCTCCGCGGAGACCGTGGCCGCGACGCCGCCGACGCCGCTGGCTTCACCGCCGCCGGCGCCGACGACCAGGACGCGCAGGTTCGCGACCCCAGCCGGCACCGTGAAAGTCTGCTCCCCGCCGGTATATCCGAAGACCTGCGTAGTGGCTGCCGCGTTCGCCACATTGGTGGCAAGCAGCAGGGTGGATGCGAGGGACAGGGCGACGGTCCGGCGGAAGTGAGCTTTCATAGCGGGCGAGCGTTTCAGAGCGTCCGGCGGAAAGTCAATGCACTGTGCCGGGGCCGGTCCTCCTCGGGGGTCTCCTGTGCTAATTTCCAGCGGCCGTCGCACCGGAGTGCGCGGTATTTTTTTGACCTGGGTACGAGATGAGCCTGACCAAAGAGAAAAAGAGCGAGCTGATCGGCAAGTACGGCCGCGGCGACAAAGACACCGGTTCGGCCGAGGTCCAGATCGCCCTGATGACCGAGCGGATCAACGAACTCACCGAGCACCTGCGCGCCCACGCCAAGGACCACCACTCGCGGCGTGGCCTGCTGATGCTCGTCGGTAAGCGCCGGCGGATGCTGCGCTACCTCGAAAAGTCAGACCTCGAGCGCTACCGCTCCCTGGTCAAAGAGCTCGGTCTGCGGCGATGATCGCCGTCGGGGACCAAGCCCCCGACTTCACCCTCCGCGACCAGGACGGGGAAAAGGTCTCGCTTTCGGACTTCAGGGGCCGCAAGGTGATGCTGGTCTTCTACCCGGGCGACTTCAGCCCCGTCTGCGGCGACCAGCTCTCGATCTACCAGGAGGTCAAGCCCCAGATCTCCGAACAGGGCGTCGAGCTGGTCGGCATCAGCGTCGACAGCTTCTACTCCCACAAGGCCTTCCAGGAAAAGCTCGGGATCGACACCACCCTGCTCGCCGACTTCCATCCCAAGGGCGAGGTCGCCAGCGCCTACGGCTCCTACCTCGACAAGTTCGGCTTCGCCAACCGCACCCTCGTTCTGGTGAATGAGGACGGGGTGGTCGCCTGGACCCACGAAGCGGCCAATCCGGGCGAGATCCCCGGCGCCAACCTGATCTTCGACGCGCTCGCTTAGCGCGAGAGATGAACGACCTCAGCAGCGCCGCGGTCCCGCCGGTCGGGCCGGACGACCACGTTCGCGGTGCGGGGGAGGAGGGGATCGTCGTCTACGCCGATCTCGGCTGTCCCAGTTGCGCGGCGGACTGGCCCAGGCTGCGGGAGCGCCCTGGGCGCCTCGTCTTCCGTCACTTCCCCCTCGCCAGCAAGCACCCGCGCTCGCCGGCCCTGCACGCCGCGGCCGAGGCGGCGGGCCGCCAGGGCCGTTTCTTCGAGATGGTCGACTCGCTCTACGGCGATCGCGGCCGCGTCGACGACCCGCACCTGTGGCAGCGGGTCGAGCAGCTGGGGCTCGAGCTGGAGCGTTTCGAGGCGGATCGCCGCTCCGCCGGGGTGGAGGCACGGGTGTTGCGGGACTTCGAATCCGGCATCCGCGCCGGAGTCACCTCGACGCCCGGGGTCTTCAGGATCCCGTCGGGATGATCCGGATCGTCTTGTGGCGGCGGTTGCCCGATGCGTCGATGACGGTGAGGAAGCACCTGATGTAGGCCCTGCCGCCGTTTGCGAGGGTCGCCGACCCGGCCCTCCGCGGTCGCGGCGGCAACTTGATGACGAGTTTCGCCGAGGCGCCTTCTCGGACCCAGGCGCTGTCGTTGCGGAGCCCCCAGGTGGCCGTCGGCGTCTCCAGCTGGGCGCTGGCGAAGACCTCCGAAAACTCGCTCGGCTTCACCGTCAGCGACGCCTTGCCGGTGCGGAGGAAGTTCTGGCGCGGGGCGTAGGCGGCCTCGAAGCGGGGGAGGACGCGGTCGGGAAGGCAGGGTGATTGCCGCCGCGGGTCGTACGTGCAGCGGTCCTGGGACAGATCGCCGTAGCCGTCGCGGTCGCGATCGGGCTCGACCAGCGCCGAGAGCAGCAGCTCGGTGTCGCGCCGGTAGTTCGTGATCGCCGCCGGGCGTTCGGCCAGCGAGGGCACCCACTCGCCGACTTCGCCGAGGCCCGGCTCGCTGTGGGCGATCGGCGCGGAGCCGACGCCGAGGGCCGAGCCCAGGACCGAGAGGTCGAGGCCGAGCTCACCGTCCCGCTCGATCGGGAGGCGGGCCGGGAAGCGGTGGATGCCCGGTTCGGAGAGGGGGAGGGGGACGTAGGCCGTGATCGCGCCCGCGACCGGCTTACCGCCGCGGAGGAGGCGCAGCCGCATCCGCACGCCGGCCGTGGTGGGCGAGGCGGGCCCGGATGCGACCTGCCAGCTGGTGATTACGCCGTGGTGCTCGGCCAGGAGCCCGCCGTAGGCGTCGCGGGCCGGGGTCAGCATCAGCTGCGTCTCGGTGCAGGTCGCTTCCAGGCTCGGAGGCGTGGTGGCGCAGATGCCGGTGTCGGCGGCGTCGCGGAGCTTGCTGCCGAACTTGATCGCCGTGGCGGAGGCAGCCGCCGTCGCCATCGTCACGACCGCGATTGCGATGACCATCGCGATTCTCCCGCTCCTGCCGATCATCGCCCTCACCTTACGGTCTGTACTCTCTACGTGAAAGAGAACGAGAGTTCTGAATGCGAATTGAGCCGCCAACCGGGCGGCCGGAGGTAAAAAACTAAATGAGCATGTTTGACGTTACCCGCGTCTCGGTGGATGTCGGCGATGGCCAGATCTCCTTCGAGACGGGCAAACTCGCGAAGCAGGCGAGCGGTGCCGTCGTCGTCCGCAGCGGCGACACGATGGTCCTCTGCACCGCCACCGTCGGCAACCTTCGCGACGTGGACTTCCTTCCCCTCACCGTCGACATCGAGGAGCGGATGTACGCCGCGGGCAAAATCCCCGGCTCGTTCTTCCGTCGCGAGGGCAAATCGAGCGAGAAGGCGACGCTGACGGCGCGGATGATCGACCGTCCGATCCGCCCGCTCTTCCCCAAGGGATGGCACTACGAGACGCAGCTGGTCGCTACCCCGATGTCGGTCGACCAGGTCCATCCCTACGACATCCTTTCGATGAACGGCGCCTCCGCGGCGCTGGCGATCTCGCCGGTCCCGGTCGCCGCCCACGTCGGCGCCGTCCGCATCGGCAAGCTCGACGGCGACTTCGTCGTCAACCCGGACGAGGAGACGCACGAGGAGCTCGAACTCGACCTGATCGTCGCCGGCACCGACGAGGCGATCCTGATGGTCGAGGCCGGCGCCACCGGCGTCACCGAGGCCGAGATCCTCGACGCCCTCGATATCGCCCACGCGGAGATCAAGAAGCTCTGCGCCGCGATGGAGGAGCTGCAGCAGAAGGCCGGCAAGGAGAAGATGATCGTCGAGGCCCCGAGCATCGACGAGGGCCTGCTGGCAAAGATCCGCGACTCGCACGGCCAGGCGCTGGTCGACGCGATCGCGACCGAGGGCAAGCTCGAGCGCTACGAGGCGATCGACAAAGTCAAGGACGAGGTCGTCGGCCACTACGCCGCCGCCCACGAGGCCGACGAGATCGACGAGGCGAGGGTGGCCGAAGTCAAGGCCGCGATCGACTCGATCGAGAAGGACACGATCCGCAAGGCGATCGCCGTCGAAAAGAAGCGCCCCGACGGTCGCGCCCAGGACGAGATCCGGCCGATCGAGTGCGAGGTCGACATCTCCCCGCGCGTCCACGGCTCGGCCCTGTTCACCCGCGGCGAGACCCAGATCCTCTCCAACGTCGCTCTGGGCACGACCCGGATGGACATGCGGATCGACACGCTCGGTCTGCAGACCACGAAACGGTTCTGGCACCACTACAACTTCCCGCCCTTCTCGGTCGGGGAGGCCGGCTTCATGCGCGGCCCGAAGCGCCGCGACATCGGCCACGGCGCCCTTGCCGAGCGCGCCCTGCTGGCGACGATCCCCGACGAAGAGTCGTTCCCGTACGTGATCCGGGTGGTCTCCGAGACGCTCGAGTCCAACGGCTCCTCCTCGATGGGATCGGTCTGCGCCTCCTCGATGGCGCTGCAGGCGGCGGGCGTCCCGGTCACCGCACCGGTCGCCGGCGTCGCCATGGGCCTGATCAAAGAGGGTGACGACTACATCGTCCTCACCGACATCGCCGGCGTCGAGGACCACCTCGGCGACATGGACTTCAAGGTCGCCGGCACCGCCGAGGGCATCACCGCCCTGCAGATGGACATCAAGATCACCGGCGTCACCTTCGACATCCTCCGGGACGCGCTGGACCAGGCCCTGAAGGGCCGCCAGTTCATCCTCGGCAAGATGGCCGAGGCGATCGACGGGCCGCGGGAGAAGCTCTCCGCGCACGCGCCGGCGATCGAGTCGATCAAGATCGACCCGGAGAAGATCGGGGCGGTCATCGGCAAAGGCGGCGAAACGATCCGCGCCCTCTGCGAGGAGTTCGAGGCTGAAATCGACGTTGAGGATGACGGCACGGTGCGGATCTACGCGCCGACCGGCGACCTCGTCGACGGCTGCGTCTCCCGCATCAACTCGATGACCAAGGAGGCCGAGATCGGCGACCGCTACGACAGCGCCAAAGTCGTCAAGACGACGACCTTCGGGGCGTTCGTCGAGCTGGTCAAGGGCACCGACGGCCTGCTCCACATCTCCAACGTGAAGCCGGGCGAGCGGGTCGACTCCGTCGACGACGTCCTCAAAGCCGGCGAGGAGATCGACGTCACCGTGGTCGAGGTCGACAAGGAGCGCGGCCGGATCGGCCTGCGCCTCACCGACGACCCCTCGATCGCGGGCAAATCGCCCGAGGAGCTGGCCTCGGTCGGCTCCGGCGGCGACGGCGGCCGGCGCAACGGCGGCGACCGCGGTGGTCGCGGCGGCCGTGACCGTGGCGGCCGCGGGCGTGAACGCGAGCGTCGTAGCTAGTTGAGCGGCGCGAAGCTCAGCACTCTGGACTCGGGCGTCCGGGTCGTGACCGAGGAGGTTCCCTCGGTCCGGTCCGTGGCGCTCGGGCTCTGGGTCCGGACCGGATCCAGGAACGAGACCCCGGCGCAGGCCGGGGTCTCGCACTTCCTCGAGCACCTGCTGTTCAAGGGGACGGCGCGCTACTCGGCGATCGAGATCTCCGAGCGCTTCGACGGCCTCGGCGCCTCGATCAACGCCGCCACCGGCAAGGAGACGACGCACCTTCACGCGCGCTTCCTCGACGAGCACACCGAGGAGGTCTTCGACCTGCTGGCGGAAATGCTGCTGGCCCCGACCTACCCCGACATCGACTCCGAGCGCCAGGTCGTGATCGAGGAGATCGCGATGTACGACGACGAGCCGCAGGACCGGGTCCACGACGTCCTCGCCGAGGCCGTCTTCGGCGAGCACCCGCTGGGACGACGGGTCCTGGGGGAGGCCGAGGTGATCGCCTCCGTCCCGGTCCCGGACATCGAGGATTACCGGCGGGCCCACTACACGGCGCCGCAGATCGTCGTCGGTGCCGCCGGGCACCTCGATCACGAACGCATCGTCGAGCTGGCGCAGCGGTTGGTGCAGCCTCCGGCCGAGGGCAACGGAGCGCTGACGGAGGCCTCATTGGAGGCCGACTCCCGGCTCTGCTTCCTGACCAAGGAGACCGAGCAGTACCACATCTGCTTCGGTGCGCCGGGGCTGCGGCGCGATGACCAGCGCCGCTTCCCGCTCGCCGTGCTCGACGCGATCTTCGGCGGCAGCACCTCTTCCCGTCTCTTCCGCGAGGTGCGCGAGAAGCGCGGCCTCGCCTACTCGGTCGGCTCCTACAACGAGCAGTTCACCGACCAGGGCCTGGTTGCCACCTACGTCGGGACCCGCGAGGAGAACGTCGAGGAGGCCTGCGAGATCATCGGCCGCGAGATGGCGCGCCTGCGCTCGGAGCCGGTCTCCGAAGAGGAGCTGGTGCGGGCGAAGGAGAGCGTCAAGGGGCGGCTGGTGCTGTCCTCGGAGTCGACGGCGGCGCGGATGACCCGGATCTCCCGCGCGACCCTGTTCGACCTGCCGATCGAAGACCTCGATGAAATGTTGGCCAAAGTCGACGCGATCGCGGTCGACGACCTTACCGAGCTGGCGGCGGAGCTCTACGCGGCCGATCGGCTGAGCGCCGCCTGCGTCGGCGCCGACGAAGACCGGTTCCGCAGGGCGCTGGCGCCGGTCAGCGAGGCCCTGGTAGCGGCATGACGCGGGTCGCGGTCGCCGGGGCGGCCGGGAAAATGGGCGCGACCGTGTGCGAAGCGGTCGAAGGAGCCGAGGGGCTGGAGCTGACCGGCCGGGCCGACCCGGCGCTCGGCACCGAGCTGTCTGAGGTTCTGCCGGACGCCGACGTCGTCGTCGATTTCACCGTTCCCGATACGGCTTTGGCGAACGTGAAGGCTTGCCTGGAGGCCGGCGTCCACACCGTCGTCGGCACCACCGGCTTCGACCTCGACGCCGCCCGCGCCGCGGCCGAGTCCTCGCAGGCCAACTGCTTCGTCGCCCCCAACTTCGCGATCGGCGCGGTGCTGCTGATGGAGGTCTCGCAGACGATCGCCAAGCACATGCCCGAGTGCGAGATCGTCGAGCTCCACCACGACAAGAAGCTCGACGCCCCGTCCGGCACCGCCAAGCGCACCCAGGAGCTGATCGACGCCGCCGGCGGCAACGTCCACCAGCCGATCCACTCGGTCCGCCTACCGGGCCTGGTCGCCCACCAGGAAGTGATTTTCGGCGGGGTGGGGCAGACCTTGGCGATCCGCCACGACTCGATCGATCGCAGCTCCTTCATGCCGGGCGTCGTTCTCGCCTGCCGCAAGGTCGCGGATTTGCCCGACCGCTTCACGGTCGGGCTCGAGAAGTTGCTTTAGGCTGGGAGCGATGAAGGAGATCAAGGGACTTCTCACCGCGATGGCGACCCCGTTCGACGCGAGCGGGGCGGTCGACCACGACGCCTCCAGGCGCCTGGCGGCGCACCTGCTCGAGCACGGCTCGCACGGGCTGGTGATCGCCGGTAGTACGGGCGAGTGCCCGACGCTCACCGACGAGGAGGAGATCGAGCTGCTGCGGACGGTGCGGGCAGAGGTCGGCGACGAGGTGCTGATCGTCTGCGGGACCGGTACCAACGACACCCGCCACTCCTGCGAGCTGACGAAGATGGCCGCCGAGGCCGGGGCCGACGCCTCGCTGGTCGTCGTCCCGTACTACAACAAGCCCAACCCGGCGGGCATCCGTGCCCACTTCGAAACCGTCGCCGCCGCCGTCCCGGAGCTGCCGATGGTGATGTACAACATCCCCTCCCGGGTGATCGTCAACGCCGACCCGGAGCTGCTCCGGGAGCTTGGGCAGGTCGACAACATCGTCGCCGTCAAGCAGGCCAACGACGACGAGCTGGGGCCGATCGAGGGCCTGACCGTCCTCGCCGGCAACGACAACGTCCTGCTCCGGGTGCTCGAA
The DNA here is from genome assembly GCA_036277955.1 of Solirubrobacterales bacterium. Lineage (GTDB taxonomy): Bacteria > Actinomycetota > Thermoleophilia > Solirubrobacterales > 70-9 > VAYN01. Next base: position 7,715 of record DASULV010000005.1, read on the forward strand.
TTCGGCGGCGGGGGCGGCATCTGCGTCGCTTCGCACATCGTCGGCGACCCGATGCGCGAGATGTGGGACGCCGCCCAGGCCGGAGACATCGACCGGGCACGAGAGATCGACGCCGAGATCACCCCGGTCTACGAGGCCACCTCTGTCACCACCAACCCGATCCCGCTGAAGGCGGCCCTGGCGATGCTGGGCCTCTGCGAGGACCGGCTCCGACTTCCCCTGGTATCTGCCGACGAGGAGCAGAGGGCGGCCATCAAGGCCGGTCTCGACGCTGCCGGCGTCGCGGTAGCCAATTAGAACTTCCTACAAAGAGAGTGAGTAACACCTAGTGCCAAGCAAACTTCGCGTGCTGCCCTTGGGCGGCCTCGGCGAGATCGGCAAGAACATGACCGTAATCGAGTACGACGGCCGCATCGTCGTCATCGACACCGGGCTGATGTTCCCGACCGCCGAGATGCACGGGATCGACCTCGTGCTGCCTGACTTCTCCTACCTGCGCGAGCGGGCTAACGACATCGAGGCGATCGTCCTCACCCACGGCCACGAGGACCACGTCGGGGCGCTGCCCTACGTCCTCAAAGAGATCGGGATGCCGCCGAAGATCTACGGCGGCCTGCTGACGATCGGGATGGTCCGCTCCAAGCTCGACGAGCACAAGCTCGGCGAGAGCGCGCCGCTGCAGGAGCTGCCGCCGGGGGAGAAGGTCAAGGCCGGGCCGTTCGAGCTCGAGCTGATCCACCTCGCCCACTCGATCCCCGACATGCGGGCGGTGCTGCTGAAGACCGAGGCCGGCTCGGTCCTGATGACCGGCGACTACAAGTTCGACCAGACCCCGGTCGACGGGCGGCCCGCGGACGTCTCGCGGCTGGCCGAGCTCGGCAAGGAAGGGCTGACCCTGCTCTGCGGCGACTCGACCAACGCCGACCGGCCGGGCGTGGCGCCCTCCGAGTCTTCGGTCGGGCCGGCGCTGCTGCAGCAGTTCTCACGCTGCAAGGGCCGGATCATCGTCACCTCCTTCGCCTCGAACATCCACCGCGTCCAGCAGGTGATCGATGCGGCGGCGCGACTCGACCGCAAAGTCGCCCTGGTCGGCCGTTCGATGCGCAAGAACTTCAACATCGCCTCCAACCTCGGCATCGCCAACGCGCCGGAGGGGATCTTCATCCAGCCCCGCGAGATCGAGGACTTCCCCGACGAGAAGGTCGTCATCATCTCGACCGGCAGCCAGGGCGAGCCGCTCTCGGCCCTGCGGCGGATGGCCAACAACGACCACCGCGACGTCCAGCTGCACTCCGGCGACACGGTCGTCTTCTCCGCGACCCCGGTGCCCGGCAATGAGCGCGCGGTCAACGAGACGATCGACCGCATCTACGAGATCGGCGCCACCGTGATCACCGCCAAAGACGCGCCGATCCACGCCTCCGGCCACGGCTGGCAGGAGGAGCTGAAGCTGATGCTGAACCTGACCAAACCGCGCTACGTGATGCCGGTGCACGGCGACTACAAGCGCTTGCGCCTTCATGCTGAACTGGCCGAAGCGGTCGGGATCGGGGGCGACCGCATCTTCCAGGGCCGCAACGGCCTGCCGCTGGAGCTGAACGGCGACGGAGCCGGCTTCGGCGAGGACATCCACGCCGGCGTCATCTACGTCGACGGCGTCAACATCGGCGAGCCCGACGACGCCGCCCTACGCGACCGCCGCGCGATCTCCGCCGACGGCATCTTCATCGTCGTCGCCACGATCTCCAACGACGACGGCACCATCGTCGCCGACCCCGAGGTGATCTTCCGCGGCGTCGCCTTCCTCGACGAAGCCGACGCCCTGGTCGAGGACCTCAAGGACCTGGTCGAAGACCAGCTCGACGACGCCGCCAAAGCCGGCCACCGCGAGAACCACCTGGTCGAGGAGGACCTCCACGAGGCGATCGGCAAGTTCGTCTGGCAACGCCTGCGGCGGCGACCGATGGTGCTGCCGGTCGTTATCGAGGTCTGATCCGAGGACCGCTACGCGCTCCTACGCTAGGAGCCGCACCCGTTTTCATTGACTGGTGGCTCCTTGAAGGGCGATTTGAAAAAGAGGAAGGCCCATGACGCCAGCATCGGTTCGGTTTCCCCAGCCTCCAAGCGCTCTTTGGCGGCCTCGACCTCTTTCATGGTTCTATAAGTCGCTTCGCGGAAGATGTTGGCGATTGCCTGCCAGCCCTGCTCGTCGAGAATGTCCTTCTTCCAAGCGAGCGCTCGATCCGTGCGCTCATCAAAGGTCTCGGCCACCATCGCTTCTGCAATGGCTTCCAGAAGATGGGTCGTGGTTTTGCCGCTCCACCCCTTCCTCACCGACTCGGGAAGCTGCTCCCAAACCTTGCCGTCGAACAGTGCTCCGCGCTTTGCCTTGAAGAAGTGCTGATTGGCACCGCGCACCGCGACGGTAGCGACTTCCTCGATGCAACCGTATTTCTCCAGGACGCGGAAGTGATAGCTGACGCCAGATAGATCGAGGTCATAACGCTTGGCGAGTTGGGACGGGCTGACAACCCGGTCGTTCAGGTCGGCCAAGATGAGGGCGCGGGTGGGATGACCGATCGCCTTGGCTAGTTCGTCGTCAACGTAGTCCGGTTCCCACGGATCGTCCACCGCTTATCACCCCCTTTACCCTTCGCTCAAAAGCTTTGCTTGCACTGAGGAATCCTAGGGAGTACTTGTGCGGTATTTGAAGTTCGCCACAAGTTGCTGACGAGTTTTTGAGCAATAGGTGATCCTCGCCCCTGTTCCCGAATCGAGGAAGGGAGGTGAGGATCGATGAAGCTCGCGCAGACGCAGGCAATGCCGCTGCTGGCCATCTCCAAGAACGGCTAGGTGGCTCGATGAGGCGGAGCCGGTCGCATGGGGCAGGGCGGCTCCGCCCCGATGCAAGCGTCTGCAAAGGAGGCGCGACGTGCCACGGGTTCAAACGCACGCACGCCGCGCCACGTCCCGCCAGGTGAAGACGACCCCCGTCGCCCAGGGAAGAGGCGCCGGGGGTCAGTAGCGAGAGGCAAACGGCAAAACCAAGGCGCCGTCTACCGCGCTGCGACCGTAGTAGAAGATCCGGTGCGCGAGCAAACCAAACTCCGTCAGCACTGATCCAAATTTTCGTAAAACGGCCAGTAGCGTTTTGCTCGATGGCGGCGAGGAGGCTCAGTCGGCAACTCAGAGAGGAACAGGCCCGTCGATCGCCTTTGCGGGTGCGAATCCTCGAGCTGTACCAAGAGGACGAAAATCTTTCGCTTGACCTCGATGCGCTGCTTCCCCGGCTCCGCGAATGGTTCGGAAATGTCTCCCGTCCGCAGCTCGCCTATCACCTTCGCTGGCTGCGGAACGCTGAGTTGATCCCGCCCGATCCGAGGGCATAGAGCGTGGGCCAACTCAGATGGAGAAAGGGAGGGAGGGGGTGAGTCGAAATGACGATTAGCGAGGTCCCAGTCATCCCCATCTCGCAAACGCGCAAGAGCAACTGACGCGGTATCGGAAGCGAGCGGCAAGAGGTAACGAAAAAGCCCGCCGAGGCAATTCTGGGGAGAACCTCGGCGGGCTAGTGTGTCTCGTCCGCGAAGAAAAGTAGACGTGAGGTCTAAAGCGCCTCTAAAGGTTTCGCGGCCGGTTTCGGGCGCTTCGCGAGGGGGATGCGGGCGACGAAGAGGGCGCCCCCGGATTTGGATTCGCGGGCCTCGACGGCGCCACCGTGGGACTCGGCCACGGCGCTGACGATCGCCAGGCCGAGGCCGGTCCCGGTGCCGCGGGCGGTGTCGGCGGGGCCGGTGCCGCGGACGAAACGGTCGAAGACCTGGGACCGCATCGCCTCTGGGATCCCGGGGCCGTCGTCAGCGACTTCGACCACCGCGTCGCCTCCGTCCTCGCGGAGCCGAAGCTCGACGCAGGAGCCGCGGGGCGTGTGGCGGATCGCGTTGTCGAGCAGGTTGAGGACCATCCGGTGCAGCTCGTCGCGGCTGCCCTCGACCCGCAGCGGCTTCTCGTTGTCGAGGACCAGCTCACGGTCGCCCATCAGCGGCGCCACCTCGGCGGCGGCGTCGCCGGCGACTTCGGCCAGGTCGACGCTGCGGTGCGCGGGCAGGCGGCCGGCGTCGGCGCGGGCGAGCAGCAGCAGGTCGGCGATCAGACGCCCCATCCGTTTCGAGGAGCGCAGGGCGGAGTCGACGATCTCCCGGTCCTCGGCCTGGTCGTAGCCGCGCAGCGAGGCCTGCAGTAGCTCCAGGTTGGCGAGGACGCTGGTCAGCGGCGTGCGCAGCTCGTGCGAGGCGTCGGCGACGAACTCGCGCTGCTTCTGCATCGCCTTCTCGCGCTCGGTCTGCGACGCATCCAGCGCATTCAGCATCTCCTGCAGGGTGAGGCTGAGTTCGGCTACCTCGTCTTCGGCGGCCGGCTGCGGCAGCCGTTTCGAAGGGTCACGCGTCGCGGCGATTTCCCGCGCGGTCGAGGTGAGGTTGGCGATCGGCTTCATCGCCCGCCCGGCGAGGGCGACGCCCGCCAGCACGGCGAGAGCGGTGCCGCCGAGGATGCCCAGGGCGATCAGGAGCCAGAGTTTGGCCACCGTCGCGTCCACGTGGCCGTCGCTGCGCGCGTACTGGATGTAGCCGACGATCTCGCTGTTGGGCCCGAAGACCGGCTGCGTCGCGACCGTCAGCGATCCCACGGTGGTGATGCCCGGCGACGGCGGGCTCAGGTGCACGTGCTGCACCGGAGCTTCGTCGAGGACGACCCCTTCGGTGTTGACGACCCTCGCGAAGGCCCCGTTCGGCAGGGAGACGGCCTGCAGGTCTGGGCTGTAGACGGCTGGTTCCTGGAGCGGCCGTTCGACGATCCGGGTGCGGCTCACCAGGCGCGAAGCCGCCTCCTCGAGATCGCGGTTGAAATCGCTGCGGATGCGGCTGGCCGCCATCGACCCGACCACGCCTCCGAAGACGAGGAGGATCACCAGGGTCAGCGACGCCGAGACGGCCGCCAGCTTCCAGCGGATCGGCCAGCGCTGGAAGCGCCGGAGGCTGAGGCTCTTCAGAGGGGCAGCCACAAGCGACTTCCTCGCCACCTAGGCCTTGAGGACGTAGCCGGCACCGCGTTTGGTGTGCAGAAGGCGCGACTCGTCGCCTTCCTCGAGCTTGCGCCGCAGGTTGGAGATGAAGACGTCGATCGTGTTCGTCGCCGCCATCGGGTCGTAGCCCCAGACCTCGTCGAGCAGGCGCTCGCGGGAGACCACCAGGCGCTCGTTGCGCATCAGGAACTCGAGCAGCTCGAACTCGCGGTTGGTCAGCTCGATCTCGCGCTCGCCGCGGTGCACCTCGCGCGTGTCGGGGTTGAGGACGAGGTCGCCGACCTCCAGCGAGGCGGCGCCGCGCGGGGGACGGCGGCGCAGCAGCGCCCGGATCCGCGCCAGCAGCTCCTGGCGCTCGAACGGCTTGACCAGGTAGTCGTCGGCGCCGCTGTCGAGGCCGGTGACCCGGTCCTCGGTCTCAGCGCGAGCGGTCAGCATCAGGATCGGCACGTCGCCGTCGCTGCGCAGGCGCCGGCAGACCTCGATCCCGTCGAGGCCGGGGAGACCGAGATCGAGCACGACCAGATCGGGGACGAAGCCTGCGGCGACGTCGAGCGCCTCGGTCCCGTCGGCGGAGGTGCGGACTTCGTAGCCCTCGTTGCGGAGCGAGCGGCGGAGGACGTCGGCGATGTCGACGTCGTCCTCGACGATCAGGACGCGGCCGCCTATCTGTTCGACCTCAGAAAGCACAAAGCGATGGTAACGGCGGAAATCGCCGCTCCTCAGGACTTTTAGGGCGAATTTAGTAGCTCAAAGGGGTGCGGGGCTCGGCGTCGAACGGGAGACCATGTTCGTGCGTAAGAAGCGGGGCGGATCGGCCCGCAAGGGTAAAGCTGCCTCCAAACGGAAACCGAAAGCCGCCAAGGGCGGGCTGCGCCTGCCGGCCGGAATCGAGCAGCGCCACCTCGACCTGATCGCGCTCTTCCTCGTCGCCTTCGGCGTCTACCTGGTCTTCGTCCTCTTCTTCGGCTGGGAAGGCGGCAAGGTCGGCTACGGGGTCGAAACCGCGCTCGTCTACCTCTTCGGGACGATCGGCGCCCGGATCTTCACCGTCCTGCTGCTGGTGGTGGGGGGGATGCTCCTCACCGGCACCTCGGTCTCCGCGCTGGCCCGGGGAATCGGCCGCAGCCTGCGGGCGGTCTTCCGCGGCGTCTTCGCCGGCGGCGACGCGGCCGCGCGGACCGTCGCCAAGACGCATGCCGACTGGCGCGAGCACCGCGAGGCGCGAGCCGAGGCCGCGACCCTGGCCGGTGCCACCGACGTGATGAGCTCTTATCCGGAGGAGGACGAGGACTTCGAACCGACGGTGGCCCTCGCCGAGGAGGACGCCTTCGACTCGCAGGTCTTCGAGGACGAGGCCGAGACCGAGACGCACGTCCTCCCGGCCGAGGACGACGCCGAGGAGCCGCCGCCCAAAGTCGAGCTCCAGAACTACGACTCTGCCGACGCCGTCGCGGTGGTCGACGAGGGCGATCGCGCCCATGCCGGCCTCACCCCGATGGGCAACAAACGCGGCGTCACCATGTCCGAGGAGATCGACTACCGGCCGCCCCCGGCGAAACTGCTGGAGCGCGGCGGCAAAGGCGAGAAGGGACCCGACCCGCGCGACCACGAAGCGGTCGGCCGCAAGCTGGTCGAGACCCTCGGCCACTTCGGGGTCGAGGCGAAGATCGTCGGCATCGTCAGCGGCCCGCACGTCTCCCGCTTCGAGCTGCGTCTGGCGCCCGGCACCAAAGTCAAGAAAGTCACCGAGCTCGCCAACGACATCGCCTACGCGCTCGCCTCGACCGACATCCGCATCCTCGCCCCGATCCCCGGCAAGCAGGCGGTCGGGGTCGAGGTCCCCAACCGGACCCGCAAGATGGTCCGCCTCGGCGACATCTACGCCGGCCGGCCGGAGAAGACCTCGCCGCTGGTCGCCTGGCTCGGCAAGGGGATCGACGGCAACGCGGTCTGGACCGACATCGCGAAGATGCCGCACGTCCTTGTCGCCGGCACCACCGGCTCGGGCAAGAGCGGCTGCGTCAACGCGATCCTCTCTTCGATCCTGATGCAGGCCTCGCCGAACGAAGTCCGCTTGGTCCTGGTCGATCCCAAGCAGGTCGAGCTCAACCACTACGAGAACGTCCCGCACCTGCTGACGCCGGTGGTCACCTCGCCGCGCCTGGCCGCCAACGTCCTCTCCAACCTGATCGTCGAGATGGAGAGCCGCTACGGGATCATGAGCGAGGCCCGCGCCCGCAACCTGGTCGAGCTGAACCGTGCTCGCGCCAAGAAGGGCGAAGCGCCGCTGCCGCACATCCTCGGCGTGATCGACGAGCTCGCGGACCTGATGATGGTCGCCCCGGCCGAAGTCGAGGACTCGATCATCCGCCTCGCCCAGAAGTCGCGGGCGACCGGAATCCACCTGGTGCTGGCGACCCAGCGGCCCTCGACCGACATCATCACCGGCACGATCAAGGTCAACATCCCTTCGCGGATCGCCTTCGCCGTCTCCTCGCAGACCGACTCGCGGGTGATCCTCGACCAGGGCGGGGCGGAGACCCTGCTCGGCCAGGGCGACATGCTCTTCCGCGGCGCCGGCACCTCGAAACTGTCCCGCGTCCAGGGCGCCTTCGTCACCGAGGACGAGATCGCCCGGATCACCAAACACTGGGCCAAGCAGGGCGAACCGGAATTCGAGGACGAGCTGCTGGAGACTCCGCAGGAGGCCGAGAGCGAGGATCGCGACGACGACTTCGACCCCGACAGCGACGACCTGCTCGACGAGGCGATCCGGCTGGTCGTGCAGACCGAGACCGCCTCGGTCTCGATGGTCCAGCGGCGGCTGCGGGTCGGCTACACCCGCGCCGGCCGCTTGATCGACATGCTCGAGCGGCGCGGCGTCATTTCCGGCTACGAGGGCTCGAAACCCCGCCAGGTGCTGATCACCCAGGCCGACCTGCCGCGGGTCCTCAGTAGCGGCGAGGACGAGCCGGCCCCCGTGGCCGTCGACTCGGATTCCGAGCTCTAGAAAAACCGCACTTTGCGTCGCTGCGCTCCGGGGCGCAGAATAGGGGCGTGGACGACGCCGTCGGGAACAAGCTGCGCGAGGCGCGTGTCCGGCGGAAGCTGAGCCTGGAGGAGGTTGAGGCGGAGACCAAGATCCGCGTCCGCTACCTGCAGGCGATCGAGAACGAAGCGTGGGACCAGCTGCCCGAGGACACCTACGCCCGCGCCTTCATCCGCACCTACGGCCGCTGTCTCGGCCTCGACGGCGACCGGCTGGCCGAGGAGCAACGCCGCGGTCGCGGTGCCGCCCGGCCCGGAGAGCGCCTGCCGCGGGTCGACCCACGACCTCGCCCGGTGGTTCGAAAGCGATCGCGGGGACGCAGAGGCGTCTCTCCGCGGCTGGTGGCCGCCGCGGTCACCGCCCTGGTCGTCGCGGCCCTGCTGACGATCGGGCTGACGACCGGCGGCGGCTCCGGCGATACCGGCGGAGGAGAAGGAAAGGCGAAGCCCGAGAGGGCGCAGCCGCGGCCTCACGTGGGACAGGCAGTTCCGGTCCGGTAGCGTCAGCGCCGATGACCTCCTCGACCCGACTTCGACGCCTGCGCCGCGCATGATCCGGGCTGGAATCGTCGTCACCGGGACCGAGGTCCTGACCGGGCGGATCGCCGACGCCAACGGCCCCTGGCTGTCCGAGCGCCTGGCCGAGCACGGGGTGGAGGTCGCCCACATCCTCGTCGTCGCCGACCGCCCGGACGACCTCGAGGCGGCGCTGCGCTTCATGGCCGCGGAGGGCATGGACCTGATCGTCACCAGCGGCGGCCTCGGACCGACCGCCGACGACCTGACCGCCGAGATCGTCGCCCGCTTCGCCGGGCGCGAGCTGGTCCTCGACGAGGAGATGGAGGGGAAGATCGCCGAGATCCTCGCGGGCTTCGCCAAACGCTTCCGGCTCGACGAGGCGGCGATGCTGGAGGCCAACCGCAAGCAGGCGATGGTGCCGGTCGGCGCGGTCCCGCTCGACCCGGTGGGGACGGCTCCCGGGCTCGTCGTGCCGGCGGAGGAGCGGGTCGTGGTGGTCCTGCCGGGGCCGCCGCGCGAGCTGCAGCCGATGTGGGAGGCGGCGGTGGAGACCGAGCCGGTGCGGGAGATTCTGGCGCGGGCGACGCCGCTGCGGGCCTACACGATGCGGATGTTCGGGGTCCCGGAGTCCGAAATCGCCAAGAGCCTGCGGGAGATGGAGGCCGACGGGATGCCGCTCGACAGCCTGGAGATCACGACCTGCCTGCGCAAAGGCGAGATCGAGATCGACGTCCGCTACCGCGACGAGGCAACCGACGTCGCCGAGGCGCTGCGCGACGGGCTGATGCGCCGCCATCCGCGGGAGACCTTCAGCCTCGACGGCGAGACGATCGACGCCCAGGTCGCGACCCTGCTGCTCAGCCGCCGGCTGGCGCTGGCGGAGTCCTGCAGCGGCGGCCTGCTGGCGGCGCGGATCACCGACCTGGCGGGGGCCTCGGAGTACTTCGCCGGCGGCGTCGTCGCCTACTCGAACGAGGCGAAGGCACAGATGCTGGGGGTCGACCCGGGGCTGATCGAGGCGAAAGGGGCGGTCTCGCCGGAGGTGGCCGAGGCGATGGCGATCGGCGCCCTGGAGCGCTTCGACGCCGACGTCGCGGTCTCGATCACCGGCATCGCCGGCCCCGGCGGCGGCTCCGAGGAAAAACCGGTCGGCTACGTCTGCTTCAACGCCCGCCTCGCCGACGGGACCGCGATCGCCCGCGACCCGGTGATCCCGGGCGGTCGTCCTGACATCCGCGAACGTTCGGCCCTGGTCGGCATGCACCTGCTGCGCCAGCTCCTCGGTGAGGGAAACGGCACGAAGTCGTGAGTCAAAAGTTGCTTTAGGGCGTTGTTTCGTGCGTCCCTGCCCCGTAGCGTGGCGACGTGGCCAAGGAGCGACTGAAGAGCCCTCGCGCGCGCCTGTTCGTCGCGCTCGACCTGCCGGAGGAGACCCGGGAGGGGCTTGTCGCGTGGGGGCGAGAGGCGCTGGCCGATCCGGCGCTGCGGCCGGTGGCGCCGGAGTCCCTCCACATCACCCTCGCCTTCCTCGGCCACCGGCCGGAGAAGGAGATCGAGGCGATCGCGGAGATCGTCCGCGAGAGCGTCGCGCCGGCCCCCTGGGTGGAGCTGCGCGACCCCGAGCAGCGGCCCCCGCGGGGCCGGGCGCGCCTGTACGCGCTGCCGGCAATCTCGCCCGGGGCCCAGGCGCTGCAGGCGGGGCTGGGGCAGAGACTTGTCGAAGGGGGCTTCTACGAGCCCGAGAAGCGGCCATTTTGGCCGCATGTGACCGTGGCCCGGGTGCGTCCCGAGGCGCGGGGATCGAGGCGACCGGCGGTCGTCTCGGAGCCTCCGGGAGCGATCCCGGAGGAGCTGGCGGAGCCCCGGCTTGCTGTCCGGATGGCTCTTTATCTTTCTGAACTCCAGCCGACCGGTGCGCGCTATGTGCCGTTGGCCCAAGTCGAGCTGCCCGGAGGGGGCAGCAGTGAGGTGATCTAGATGGCGAAAACGAACTTGAGAGAGGCTTCGGCCAAAGAGGCAAAAGCGAAGGACGCCGCGCTCGAGAGCGCGGTTACCGGGATCAAAAGGGAGTTCGGCGAGGGCTCCCTGATGCGCCTCGGCGACAAAGGGACGATCAAGGTCGACGCGATCCCGACCGGGGCGCTGGCGCTCGACCTGGCGCTCGGCATCGGCGGCGTTCCGCGCGGCCGCATCGTCGAGATCTTCGGCCCGGAGTCCTCCGGTAAGACGACGCTGGTCAACCACATCATCGCCCAGGCCCAGGCGCTGGGTGGCGTCTGCGCCTTCATCGACACCGAGCACGCGATCGACCCCGTCTACTCGCGCGCGATCGGGGTCGACACCGACGAGCTGCTCGTCTCGCAGCCCGACTACGGCGAGCAGGCGCTGCAGATCGCCGACCGGCTGATCGCCTCGGCGGCGGTCGACGTGGTCGCGATCGACTCGGTCGCGGCGCTGACCCCGAAAGCGGAGCTCGACGGCCAGATCGGCGACACCACGGTCGGGCTCCAGGCGCGGCTGATGTCGCAGGCGATGCGGAAACTGGCCGGAAACCTCAACCGGACCAACACCGTCTGCCTCTTCACCAACCAGATCCGCGAAAAGGTCGGCGTCCAGTTCGGCTCGCCGGAGACCCAGCCGGGCGGCCGGGCGCTGAAGTTCTACGCCTCGCAGCGGCTCGACATCCGCCGTATCGAGACCCTGAAGGAAGGGACCGAGGCGGTCGGCAACCGGGTGCGGGTCAAAGTCGTCAAGAACAAGGTCGCCTCCCCGTTCCGCCAGGCCGAGTTCGACATCGAGTACGGCGTCGGCATCTCCCGTGAGGGCGGCTTGCTCGACTTCGGGATGGAGCAGGACCTGGTCCAGAAATCCGGCTCCTTCTTCTCCTACGGCGAGACCCGGCTTGGCCAGGGACGCAACAACGCCAAACAGTTCCTGGTCGACAACCCGGAGCTGGCCCTGGAGCTGGAAACCAAGATCCGGACCGGGCTCGGGATCGACGGCGAGGCCGCGCCGGTGGAGGAGTCCGAAGTCGCCGCCCCGGCGGCTGACGCGAGGGCGGCTTAGTCGCTTTCGCCTCACGGCGAGCTGGGTACTTACCTCTATAGGATCGCCGCCTGATGGATAACGAGACCCTCTTTTACGCCTGCGGCATCGTCCTTGCGATTTCCGCGCTGGTCGTCAGCTTTGCCGGCCTGAAAATGAAGGACTTCCCCGGCAAAGCGCTGCCGGTGATCATCCTCTGGTTCGCCGTCTTCGTCGTCGCCGCGACGACTTTCGCCACCCGGTACTCCGGGGAAGAGCACGAGGCGAAGGCGGCGGAGTACGCGGAGTTCAACGAAGAGATCGAAAAAGGCGAGACTTCCGGCCCCTTCGAAAACGAAGGCGGCGCCCTCGGCGGCGAAACCGAGGAGAAGGAAGAACAGGCCGAAGAAGAAGCCGAAGGCTCGGTCCAGGGGGACGAACCGATCGGCCCGACCGAAGGCTCCCAGGAAGGCAAGGGCGGTCAGACGCCCGAAAAGAGCGGCGCGGAGGCCTCCGCGACGACCCTCAAACTCGCAGCCGATCCTGTCGCGCTTGCCTTCGACCAGGAAAGCCTCACGGCCAAAGCCGGCAAAGTCACGATCGATTTCGACAACCCTTCGGCGACCCCTCACAACGTGGTGATCGAAGAAGACGGCAAGGAACTCGCCGGCTTCGAACCGATCACCGAAAGCGAAGAATCGGAGACCGCCGACCTCAAGGCCGGCACCTACACCTTCTACTGCTCCGTCCCTGGCCATCGTGAGGCAGGGATGGAAGGAACCCTCACCGTCAAGTAGCGCCGACGCTACCCTGCGTCCCATGGCCAAGAAGTTCCACGTCACCACCTTCGGGTGCCAGATGAACGTGCACGATTCCGAGCGGATGCGGGGGATGCTGTCCTCGCTCGGCTACGAGGAGGCTCCGAGCCGCGAGGACGCCGACTTGATCCTCTTCAACACCTGCTCGATCCGCGAGTCGGCCGACAGCCGTTTCATCGCCCACCTGGGGCAGGCGAAACGGCTGAAGAGCGAGAACCCGGAGCGGGTCGTCGGGGTCGGCGGCTGCTGGGCGCAGTCGGTCAAGGAGGAGGTCTTCGAGCGCTTCCCGTTCGTCGACGTCGCCTTCGGGCCCGGCCAGATCCACAAGCTGGCCGAGTTCCTCAACTCCGACTCGCTCACCGCCCAGGGGTACTTCGAGTTCGAGGACTTCTCCGGCCATTTGCCGACCCGCCGCGAGCGCGAGTTCCAGGGCTGGCTGCAGATCTCCCAGGGCTGCAACTGCGTCTGCTCCTACTGCATCGTCCCCTCGACCCGGGGGCGCGAGGTCAGCCGCGACCCGGACGAGCTGATTGCCGAGGCCGAGGCGCTGGCGGCCGACGGTGTCGTCGAGGTGACCCTGCTGGGTCAGAACGTCAACAGCTACGGCCGCGACCTGCCGGGGGACAAGCGGATCGGCTTCTCCGACCTGCTGCGGCGGGTCGACGCGATCGAGGGAATCGAGCGGATCCGCTACACCAGCCCGCATCCCAAGGACATGAAGGAGGACGTAATCCTCGCCCACGCCGAGCTGCCGGCCCTCTGCGAGCAGATCCACCTACCGCTGCAATCGGGCTCGAGCGCGGTGCTGAAACGGATGCGGCGTACCTACAACCGCCGGCGCTACATGGACCGGGTGGCGCTGATCCGCGAGCACGTCCCCGACTGCGCGATCACCACCGACATCATCGTCGGCTTCCCCGGCGAGACCGAGGCCGATTTCGAGGAGACGCTGGAAGTGGTCGAGGAGGTCGGCTACGACGGCGCCTTCACCTTCGTCTTCTCGCCCCGTCGCGAAACCGAGGCGGCAACGATGGACGATCAGCTGCCGCACCCGGTCAAGGTCGAGCGGATGGAGCGACTGGTCGAGGCGGTGCAGCGGCGGGCGGCGGAGCGGGCGCAGCGGTTCGTCGGGCGGACGCTGGACGTGCTGGTCGAAGGGACCAGCCGGACCGACGAGACCAAGCTGCGGGGGCGGACCCGGCACGGGAAGGCGGTCAACTTCGACGGGGTCGCTGAACCCGGTCAGTTCGTGGCCGTAGAGATAGAGACCGCTACTTCGCAATCGCTGGGCGGGGTTTCGGCACAGCCCCTCTCTCAACTTTTTCGGTGATCGTCGGGCGCCTTCCGAGGGCCGCGCGCCGAAAAAGTACAAGCCGTTCGGGGCTATGCCGAAACCCAGTGTGATCGCGATCTTTGGCCCAACTGGGGTGGGGAAGACGGGGATTGCCATCGAGCTTGCCGAGCTGTTGCGTGAGCAGGGGGAAGATCCGGTCGCGATCAACTGTGATGCGTTGCAGGTCTACGAGGGGCTGGAGACGCTGACCGGCGCCGCGACGGAGGGGGAGCAGAAGCAGTTAGAGCACCGGCTGCTCTCGTTCGTGCCCATTACCTCTGACTTCTCGATCGGGGACTACATGCCCCTGGCGCACGCGGAGATCGATCAAGCGCTGGAGGAAGGGCGGCGGCCGATCGTGGTGGGGGGAACCGGCTTGTATTTACGGGCGGCGTTGGCGGAGTTGTCGCTGCAGAAGGTGCCGCCTGAATCGGAGGGGTCTGAGCTTTGGTCGCCGGAGACGCGGCATCCGACGGCGATCTTCGGGCTCGATATGGATCGGGCGCAGCTTTACGAGCGGATCGATGCTCGGACGGAGGCGATCGTCGCTGCGGGCGCTGCCGAGGAGGCTCGGCGGGCCGATGCGCTCGGCCCGGGCCGCACCGCCCGCAAAGCGCTCGGGTTCGACGAGGTGCTTGCCGGCGACCTGGAGACGATGAAGAAGCGGTCGCGCAACTACGCCCGGCGCCAGCTCACCTGGATGCGGAAAATCCCTAACCTCCACTACATCGACCGCACCGGCCTTCCTGACGCTGAGGTGGCCGCCCGAATAGGGTCCGCGGCGTGAAATTCGAGAAGTGGCAGGCGCTGGGGAACGACTATCTGATCTTCGAGGCGGAGCGACTGCCCTGGGAGCTGACGGCGACGCGGGTCGAGTGGCTCTGCGATCAGCATTTCGGGATCGGCGCCGACGGAGTGCTGCTGCTCTCCAAGAGCGATGACCCGGATTTCGTCGCCGACCTGCGGATCTTCAACCCCGACGGTTCGGAGGCCGAGCTCTCCGGCAACGGCGCTCGCGAGGCGATCCTCTACCTGCGGCGCAACGGCTGGACTGATGCCGACGAGTTCGCGATCTCCACCGTCGCCGGGCCGATCCGGCCGACGATCACCGGCGCGCTGACCTGCTCGGTCGACATGGGGCGGGCCTCGACCACCTCGAAGGACTTCCCTTTTGGCGGCGAGGACGGCCGCGGCACGCTCGAGTCCGGCGGCCGCAGTTGGGAGTTCCAGCACGTCTCGATCGGCAACCCCCAGTGCGCGATCGTCGTCCCCGCCTCGGAACTCGACGAGCTCGACCTGGGGGAGATCGGGCCGGGGATCGAAGGGCACAAGCTGTTTCCCAATCGCACCAACGTCTCTTTCCTCGCGGTCGACGGCAACCGGGTCCGCGCCCGCATCTTCGAGCGCGGCGTGGGGGAGACGCTCTCCTCCGGTACCGGCGCCAGCGGCGCCGCCGTCACCGCCTTTCTCCGCGGCGCCCCCGGTCAGCTGGTGGTCGAGCTGGAAGGCGGTGAGCTGCAGGTCGAGATCTCCGAGGACCTCGACGTCCGCCTCGACGGCTGGGCTGAGCCGGTCTTCGCCGGGGAGCTCTCGCCGGAGCTGCTGCAGGCGCTTGCCGAGCTGAACGGCGACTGACGGCCAGTCCACCCGATCGCATAGATTTCCGCCTCCGCATGGGCATCGCCGACCCCTCACGCCGCCTGGAGGCCATCCCTCCGTACAAGTTCCAGGAACTCGAGCAGCAGATCGCCGACAAGCGCGCTGCCGGGATCGACGTGATCAGCCTCGGGATCGGCGACCCCGACGAACCGACCTATCCCCACATCGTCGAGGCGATGCAGGAGGCGGTCGCCAACTCCGCTTACCACCAGTACCCGAGCAACCGCGGCCGCGACGAGTTCCGCCAGGGCTTCGCCGATTTCTACGACCGCCGCTTCGGCGTCGAGATCGACCCGAAGAGCGAGGTGATCCCGGCGATCGGCGCCAAGGAGTGCATCTACAACCTCTGCTTCGCCTTCCTCGACCCCGAGGACGTGGCGCTCGCCTCCGATCCCGGCTACCCGGTCTACACCGGCGGGCCGATCCTCGCCGGCGCCAAAGCCGAGCTGCTGCCGCTGGTGCCGGAGCTGGGCTTCGCGCCGGACCTGACCGCGGTCCCCGCCGACATCGCCAACCGCGCCCGGCTGATGTTCGTCAACTACCCGAACAACCCGACCGGGGCCGTCGCCCCGGAGGGCTTCTTCGACACCGTCGTCTCCTTCGCCCGCGAGTACGAGATCCTCGTCGTCCACGACAACGCCTACTCCGAGACCACCTACGACGGCTACGTCGCCCCGAGCTTCCTCGCCACGCCGGGGGCCAAGGAGGTCGGGGTCGAGGTCTTCTCGCTCTCCAAGGGCTACAACATGACCGGCTGGCGCTGCGCGGCGATCCTCGGCAACGCCGAGGCGATCCAGACCTACTGGCGGCTGAAGACCAACGTCGACTCCGGCCTCTTCGAGGCGATCCAGATGGCCGGCGTCGCCGCCCTCGAGGGCCCCGGCGAGCCGCTGGAGCAGATGAACGCGATCTACACCCGCCGCCGCGACCTCGTCGTCTCCGCCCTGCGGGAGATCGGCGTCGACGTCCCCTCGCCAAAGGGCACGATCTACGTCTGGGCCCCCGTCCCCGAGGGCCACACCTCGACCTCATTCTGCGAGCTGGTGCTCGAGGAGGCCGCCGTCGTCATCTCACCCGGCTCGATGTACGGGCCGAGCGGCGAGGGCTTCTTCCGCATCGCGCTGACCGCGCCCGACGACCGGATCGAAGAGGCCGTCGAGCGCATGCGCGAGCACCTTCGATGAGCAGTCGTATCTGGCTGATCGCGGCAGCTGTTCTCTGCGCCGCGGTCCTGGCGGCAACACCGGCAACGGGCGAGGAATCTCATCGCCTTCCGGCCCTGCCGGTGACCTCGGAATGGCCGAACTGGCCCTACAGGACGTCTTGCGGGAGCCTTTCGTTTGATCCCAACGTCGTTTTCTCCGAAGTGCCTGAGGCAGGACTGAGCACCGCTCTCGACCGGGCGCTGCGGCAGGAGGTGAGGCTCGTCGGAGTCAAAACGGCAAAGCACGGCTGGCGCCTGGCGCGGCGGCTGTCAGATCGCGCTGCTTTCGTCCGGGGGCTGCCGGGAGCAGAACTCGAATCCGGGCACGAACTGGAACACATCGAATTGGCGCATCGACACGGCCATTGGAGGATGGAGTCTTACGGCCAGAAGTGCTGGCTATGGACGATGCGCAAGGGGCGCTATGCCGACACCTGGTTTCTGGCGCCCGGTCAGCCGCCGCTGGGCCCCGAGACGCGCACTATCCGGATCATCACCGGGGCCCACTGCAGCGGCAAGGAAAAGCCGCCGGTAATCGTCGGCAAGGCGCGGTTCGATCGGGTCGGGACCAAATTGGCGATGACCATCTGGTTGCGGCATCGTGGTGGTGGGGGCAACGAACTCTGTGCCTACGGGCTTCCTCCGTTTCCGCCGATCAAGGTGGAACTCCCGGAACCTCTGGGCGACCGCGAACTGTTCGATGGCGGCGAATACCCGCCGAGGCCGGCCACGGTCTACGAAGAACCGACCGAGATCGGCCTCTGAGCGGGCGTACTCGCTAACCCCCGCCGTGCGCCATCGCACCCCAGACTTTTGCCGACGGGTAAACCGCGGATAGGCTTGGCCGATGTCCTGGCGCCTGACCTTCCTCGCCGCGGTGGCGATAGTCGCTATCGCCGGCGTCGCCATCGCCGCTCAAGGTGGCGGCTCTAAGAACGTCGTGCTCTGCGCGGACAAGCAGGGCGGCGATCTGAGCCTCGCCGCGAAGGGCAGGTGCGGCAAGGGCCAACGCAAGCTCGTGATCTCCAAGCAGGGGCCGCAGGGCACCCAGGGCCCGAAGGGCGAGCAGGGGGTTCCCGGGGCCAGCGGCGCTCCCGGCACGACCGCCTCGATCCAGCCCGAGCCCGTGCATCTCGTCGGCGCGGCGGTTCCCGCCGGCTGCGAGGCCGTGCCTGGGACGTTTTGCTCCAGCGGCGCGGCAGGCTGGATGAACCACGGCACGCTGTCGGCTCCGGCCGGGTATTGGATCGACGCGGCGGGCGAAGTCCACCTGACGGGGACGATCAAGGCGACCGCGTCCGGCCCCGTGACCGACCTCTTCTACCTGCCGGCCGGCTACCGACCGAACGGGATCAGGGAGTTCGTCGTCCCGACCTGTGAACTCGAATCCATGAAGCTCGAAGTCGAACCGAGCGGAGCCGTGCACACTCCCTTTGTGCCCCCCGAGAACTGCCTCGCCCTGGACGAGGTGAGCTTCCGGCCCTGAGGTCAGGAGGCTTCGCGCTCGGAGCGCTTACGCCAGTAGCGATCGAGGCCGCTCCACTGGTAGGCAGTCGGGACCGCCTGCAGGAGCTCGGCGACGGTGTCGCCTTCGATGCCTTCGGCCGCCAGCTCCCGGCGGATCCGGGCCTCGTTGTCGGCGTCGTACTCCTCCTTCGGCATCTGCCGAGCCAGCTCGGCCTCTTCCCGCAGTTTCGCCCGCACCTGCTCGAGGTGCCCGGGGACGTCGTCCTCGACGGCGCCGAAGTGGGTGAGGGCAAGCCGTCGCGGCTCCCAGACGGCGACCGTGTCGAGTGATTCCTCCCAGACCTCGATGTCGATGTCGGGCGGGGGAGTGGGGGGAACGACGAGCTTCGAGGGCGGGATCCGGCAGGCGGCGACGTCGCCGCAAAAGGCAGTGCCGCTCTCCCCGTGGAAGTAGCAGACGTGGTGAGAGGCATGGCCGGGCGTGTAGGCGACCTCCATCCCAAGGACCGTCTCGCCGCCCCTGAGCACGCGCACATTGCCCTCGGGCACCGGCAGGATCTCCCCCCACAGGTAGTTCAGCCTGTCGCCGTACAACCGCTCCGCACTGGCCAGCAGCTTCGAAGGATCGATCAGATGCGGCGCCCCCCGCTCGTGCACGTAGACCTCGAGATCGGGCCACCTGCGCACCAGCGCCCCGGTAGCTGCAGCGTGATCCAGGTGAATGTGCGTCAGCAGCACAGCCCGCGGTTGCTCATCCCCGATCGCGTCCAAAACGGTCTGGAGCGAAGACTCAGGCCCCGGATCAACCAGCGCCCCCTCAACTTCCCAGCACCCGATCACGTGGGGCCGCCCCAGATGCATCACGTCGATAACCCGCACCCGAGGCAGCCTACGGGAGCCGGGGGAGGGTCTGCCGGACCCTCCCCGCTGTTGTCCGGTAGACCCTCCCCCGGCTACCTTCAACCGCTCGGAGCAGGAAACCGATCGTCCGCTTCCAGCGTCTGCCGCAACCCCTCTTCCATCCCCCGCGGCGAGTACCCCAGCTCCCGCTCGGCCTTCTCGTAGCTGGCCCAGAAGGTGACCCCGTCGGCCGAGGAGATCAGCTCGCGCAGGTTCGGCGGCTGGCCCATCACCTTGCCGACCAGCGGCCCGATCGGAATCAGCGCCTTCATCAGGGGGGTGGGGAGGTTGCGCTTGGGCGCCTTGCGGCCGCTGACCCGGGCGACGGTCTCGATCGCCTCGCGCATCGTCGTCACCGGACCGCTGATCACGTAGGTCTCGCCGATCTTGCCCTTGTCGAGCGCCAGCAGGACGCCACCGGCGATGTCCTCGACGTGGGTCATGCAGATTCCCAGGTCCGGGAAGGGGAGCAGCGGCAGCTTCCCGGCGAAGAATTCCTCCAGCAGGTCGGCGACCTGCGAGGTGTCGCCGGGGCCGTAGACGCCGCCGGGCTGGACGATGATCGCCGGCAGGTCCTGCTCGTCGATCATCCGCTGGACGATCTTGTGGGCCGCGAGCTTGGTCTCCTCGTAGTAGGAGGTGAAATCGGTCTCGGGGTTCTTGTAGCTCTCGTCGACGACCTGTTTGTGGGTGTTGCCGAAGATGCCGACGGTGGAGACGTAGACGATCCGCGGCACTTTCGCCACCAGCGCCGCCTTCATCACCCGTTCGGTCCCGCCTACGTTCGCCTCCCACATCGCCGGGCGTTGCTTGGCCGGGATCCCGACCTCGTACATCGCCGCGGCGTGGATGACGGCGTCGCAGCCCGCCATGCCCTGGCGGATCGCGTTCTCGTCGGAGAGGTCGCCGATCGCCAGCTCGCAGCCCAGATCGCGCAGCTTCGTCGCTTTCGCCGGGGTGCGGACGAGGGCGACGACTTCCTCGCCGCGGGCGCGCAGCTGTCGCGCGACCTCGCCGCCGATGAAGCCGGTTCCGCCGGTGAGGAAGACCTTCACGGACCCCACCCTAACTGGCTGGGCGGCCAGGCGTACAATTCTTCTGAGTGCACTCTTCGAGAAACGGCAGGACGGCCCAGACCCGCAACGCGGCGTCTGCCAACGGTGCCGGCGTCTCGAACTCGCGGGCGCGGCAGCGGGCGATGGTGATCGGCGTCGTCGACGGTCGCGAGGAGGGGGAGCCGCTGGCCGAGCTGAAGGAGCTGCTGCGGACCGCCGGGGTGGCGACGGCCGGGGTGGCGACCCAGCAGCGCCCGCAGCCCGATCCCGACCGCTACTTCGGCCGCGGACGCCTGCAGGAGCTGAAAACGGAGATCAAGGCGGCGGGCGCCAACCTGGTCGCCTGCGACGACGAACTGGCGCCGCGCCAGGAGCGCAACCTGGAGGCGGCTCTGGGGGTGCCGGTGATCGACCGCACGGCGGTGATCCTCGACATCTTCGCCGACCACGCCCACTCCGCCGAGGGCAAACTGCAGGTCGAGCTCGCCCAGCTCGAATACAACATGGCCCGCATGCGGGGGCTCTGGACCCACCTCGAGCGCCTCGGCGCCGGCCGCATGGACGGCGGCATCGGCACCAGGGGCCCGGGCGAGACCCAGATCGAGACCGACCGCCGCCTCGCCCGCAACCGGATCGCGGCGCTGCGCCGGCGGCTCGGGCAGCTGGAGCGCAACCGCGGGGTGATGCGCAAGCGACGCGAGGCCTCCTCGCTGCCGCGGATCGCCCTCGCCGGGTACACCAACGCCGGCAAGTCGACGCTGCTGAACGCCCTGACCGGGGCCGAGGTCGAAGTCCGCGACCGCCTCTTCCACACCCTCGACCCGACCACCCGCACCTTCGAGCTCTCCGGCCGGGACGCCTTGCTCACCGACACCGTCGGCTTCATCGAGAAGCTGCCCCACCAGCTGGTCGAGGCCTTCAAGGCAACCCTGGAGGAGACCGTGCTCGCCGACCTGATCCTCCACGTCGTCGACGCTTCGGCCTCCGAGGAGCGGCGGCTGGCCGACATGCAGGCGGTCGACGAGGTGCTGGAGGAGATCGGGGCGGGGGAGAAGCCGCGCCTGCTCGTCTTCAACAAGATCGACCTGCTGAGCGAGGAGGAGCGGTGCGAAACCGAGCTCGACCACCCCGAGGCGGTGCTGATCTCGGCCCAGGAAGGGCAGGGGCTGGATGCCCTCAGCGAACGGATCGAGGCGGCCTTCGAGGAGACCCTGACCGAGGTCGAGCTGCTGATCCCCTACTCGGAGGGCGCCCGCCTGCACGAGCTGCACGAGGTGGCGGGTGACCTGGAGCGGACCGACCGCGAGGACGGGGTGCTGGTCTGCGCGAAGGTGCCGACGGCGGAGATGCACCGGTTCAGCGATCTCGCTGTGGCGTAGGGGAGGTCCGGGGGAGGGGTCCCCGGACAACA
>DASULV010000006.1:0-8296 GCA_036277955.1 Solirubrobacterales bacterium
GCCGGACCCTCCCCGCTGTTGTCCGCCGGGACGGGTCCCCGCCCCTCCCCCGCCGGCATCACTCGGCGCGTTGTTCGCCGGCCTTCAAGAGTCGCTCGCGCAGGTCCCGCTCGTCCTCTGGGCTGGGGTCGAACTTCGAGGGGTCGGGCAGCTGGTCGAGGCCGGAGAGGCCGAAGAGGCGCTCGAAGAGCTCGGAGGTCTTGAAGATCGCGGCGCCGAACTGGGAGCGGCCGGCCTCCTCGATCAGGCCGCGCTCGGCGAGGCTGGTAACCGCCGACTCGGAGGTGACGCCGCGGATGCGGGCGATCTCCGGGCGGGTGACCGGCTGCAGGTAGGCGACGATCGCCAGCGTCTCGGCCTGGGCCTGGGTCAGCGGCGGCGTCCGGGGCTTCGCCAGCAGGCGCCGCGCCGCGTCCTCGCTGGCCGGATCGGAGGCGAGGGCGAAGCCGCCCGAAACCTCGCGCAGCACCACCCCGCGCTTGCCCTCGGCCAGGTCCTCGCGCAGCAGCTCGATCGCCTCTTCGACCTGGCCCTCGGTCGCCTGCGTCGCCTCCGCCAGGTCCTTGACGGCGACCGGCTGCGGCGAGAGGAAGAGCAGCGCCTCGACGGTGCGGGAGAGGTCGCTCATCCGCTCTTCGTCATCTCGGCGGTCGGAAACGCCTTCTTCACCCGGATCGGCCCGAAGCACTCGTCCTGCTCCCAGGTCACCTCGCCCTTGCGGTAGAGCTCGAGCATCGCGAAGACGGTGACCGCCTGGGTCAGTCGGTCCTCGCCACCGAACTCCTCGTCGAAGTCGAAGTCCGAGCGCCGCAGCAGCGCGTCGCGGACCGCCCGCAACCGCCGTTCCAGCGAGACCGTCGGGCGGATGTGGCTGACGTCGACGTCGGGCGGCTCGGTCAGCAGGTCGCCGAGGGCGGCGCCGAGCGCATCGGGGTCGTAGACGGCGACCGCCGCCTCGACCGCCACCCGCCGCAGCTCGCTCGGCAGCGGCGCCGAGCGGTAGAGGTAGCCGCGCTGGCTCTCGAAGCGCTCTGACAGCTCGGTGGCGGCGTCGCGGTAGCGCCGGTACTCGAGCATCCGCGCCAGCAGCTCCTCCATCGCCTCCTCGGGCTTCATCTCCTCGAGCTCTTCGTCGGGCCCGGGGAGCATCAGCCGCGACTTCAGCTCCAGCAGGGCGGCGATCAGGACGAGGAACTCGGTCGCCACCTCCAGCTCCAGCTCGCCTTCGCGCTCCAGGTGCTCGACGTAGGCGACGACGACCTCGCCCAGCTGCAGGTCGAGCAGGCTGACCTCCTCGCGCAGGACGACCGCCATCAGCAGGTCGAACGGCCCGGCGAAGACGTCGAGGTCTAGATCGAGATCGAGGTCGGCAACGGCCACTACCGGCAGACTACGGCAGCGTCAGGCGGCCGAAGCCCATCCGCTCGCGCACCTCGGCGACGACCGGGGCGGCAAGCGCCCGCGCCTTCTCGGCTCCGAGGTCGAGCATGCGGTCCAGCTCCGCCTGGTCGGGCCGCAGCTCCCGGTAGCGCTCCTGGACCGGTTCCAGGTAACTCGCGACCGCGTCGCCGACAGCCTGCTTGAAGTCGCCGTACCCGGAGCCCTCGAATTCCCTTTCGACCTCCTCCTGATCCTTGCCGCAGGCGACCGAGAAGATGTCGATCAGGTTGGAGATCCCGGGCTTGTTTGCCGCGCGGGCGATCTCGCGGCCGGAGTCGGTGACCGCGGAGCGGAACTTCTTGCGGATCGTGTCGGGGTCGTCGAGCACCAGGACGGTCCCCTGCTCGGTGCCGCCGGTAGTGGACATCTTCCGCTCCGGCTCCTGCAGGTCCATGATCCGGGCGCCGACCTCGGGGATCACCAGCTCCGGGACGACGAGGGTCTCGCCGAAACGGGCGTTGAAGCGGCGGGCGATCTCCCGCATCAGCTCGACGTGCTGGCGCTGGTCGTCGCCGACCGGCACCTCCGTCGCCCGATAGGCGAGCACGTCGGCGGCCATCAGCACCGGGTAGTAGAAGAGCGCCGCCGAGGCAAGCTCGCGGTCCTTGCCGACCTTTTCCTTGAACTGGTGCATGCGGTTGAGGTCACCGTGGGAGGTGACCGCGGAGAGCAGCCAGGTCAGCTCGGTGTGCTGCTCGACGTCGGACTGGCGGAAGAGGATGCAGCGCTCGGGGTCAAGGCCGGCGGCGAGCAGGATCGCGGCGGTGTCGTAGACCCGCTCGCGCAGCTCCTCGGGGTCGTAAGGGACCGAGATCGCGTGCAGGTCGACGATGCAGAAGATCGCCGGCTCGCCGCGCTCTTGCCCCTCGACGTACTGCCGGATCGCCCCGATGTAGTTGCCCAGGTGCTTGCGTCCGGTCGGCTGGATGCCGCTGAAGATGATCGGTTTTGGCATGAGGAATGGAGCCTAGTGAGAGGCCGGGGATGGGGGTCCCTCGCTCCGACAAACGGCGGCCTAATTAGGCCGCCGTTTTGAGTATCCGCCAGCCCGAGGGGTCACCGGTCCCGGCCTGAGAAGCGTGGATGGTTGACGCTCAGGCTTGGGCGGGATCAGCTGCTGCCCTGCCCTTTTCTTGCTCGGGGGAGCAGTCGCATTCGGAGCTGTGGCCGCACTCGCCGGCTTGAGCTGAGCCTCGGGTTGGTACAGCTTCTCTGCGACGGGTTGGGTTCTGGACGCCGAAGCCGGCGACGATGCCGCCGAGGATCATCAGGATCCCGGCGATCGCGGTCCCGAGGCGGAAGGAGGAGGTGGAGGCGTCCTCGGCTGCCTGGGTTACCCGGTTGGCGTCGGCCGGTGGAAGGTCTTCGGCGGCGGGGACGGCCAGCGGCTTTTCCTTCGCTTCGGCGACCGCCGAGGCCGCGGCCGGCGAGAGCGGGGCCGATCCGAGCTGATCGTCGATCTTGGCGCCGAAGCTCGCCGAGATCACCGCGCCGAGGACGGCGATCGCCAGCAGGCCGGCGACACGGGAGACGCCGTTGTTGACGCCGGAGGCGATCCCGACCCGGTGTTCGTCGACCGAGTCGAGCACGGTCGCGGTCAGCGGCGCCACCGTCGCCGAGAGGCCGACCCCGAAGACGAGCAGGCCCGGGAGGACGTCGACCAGGTAGTTCGCGTCCGGCCCGACCATCATCAGGAGAAGCAGCCCGAGGCCGCCGACGATCGGCCCGGCGGTCATCGGCGCCCGCGGTCCCGTGCCGGAGGCGATGCGGCCGAAGCGGGGCGAGAGGAAGAACATCAGGACCGAAATCGGCGTCGTCGCCAGGCCCGCCTCGAGGGGCGAGTAGCCGACGACCTGCTGCAGGTAGAGGCCGACGAAGAAGAGGCCGCCGATCAGGCCGGCGTAGGTCGCCAGCGTGGTCAGGTTGACGACCCAGAAGTTGCGGATCCGGAAGAGGCCCAGCGGCAGCATCGGGTGGCGGGCAGTCGCCTCGCGGAGGATGAAGAGGCCGAAGCAGAGGATGCCGACCGCCATCGTCGCCCAGACGACCGGGTCGCCCCAGCCGCGCGAGGGCTGCTCGATCAGCGCGAAGGTCGGCCCGCCGAGGCCGATCGCCGAAAGCGCGATCCCGGCCCAGTCGATGCCGAGGAAGGCGTCCTCGTCGCGGCTCTCCTCGACCGAGTGCAGCGTCAGCAAGACCGTCGCCGCGATCAGCGGGATGTTGACCCAGAAGATCGCCCGCCAGGAGGTGATGCCGATCAGGGCGCCGCCGCCGGCCGGGCCGATCACCGTCGCGATCCCGGTCCAGGCCGTCCAGGTCCCGACCGCCTTGCCGCGCGCTTCGCCCTCGAAGGTCGAGGCGACGATCGCCAGCGAGCCCGGGACCAGCAGCGCGCCGGTGATCCCCTGCAGCGCCCGCGCCGCGATCAGGAACTCGTCGGTCGGGGAGATCGCGCAGAGGACCGAGGTGATGCCGAAGCCGACGAGGCCGATCACGAACATCCGCCGCCGCCCGAACTGGTCGCCGAGGCTGCCGCCGACGAGGAGCAGAGAGACCAGCGCCAGCGTGTAGGCCTCGACCACCCACTGCTGGCCGGCGAGGCCGACGTCGAGCCCGTCGCTGATCGCCGGCAGGGCGACGTTGACCACGGTGCTGTCGAGGAAGACGACGGTCGAGCCGAGGATCGTCGCGATCAGGGTCAGGCGCTGGGAGCGGGACACGCAGGCGAGTCTAGGCAGGCGTTCCGGTCGGCCCGGGACCTCTGGGGGCCGCCGGTCCGTATAGAGGACATGCGAAGGGTCCTGCTACTTGCGATCGCGCTGTCGCTGGCACTGGCCCCGGCGGGCGCGAGCGCCGCGGGCGGCGGCATCCTCGGCGGCACCCCGAGCTTCGTCGACCCTCCCTACCGCTACGTCGCGCTGACCCCGCACACGCGCCACCCGCTGACGCTGGTCGAGCGGATCGACCAGCGGGACTCGACGGTCGACCGCTGGTGGTACCTGCACGGCTCCTACTACCTGCCGGCCGTCGCCGTCGACGGCAGCCCGGGCGGGATCTCGGCCAACGGCATCCTCGTCCTCTCCGACTCGCCACGCGGGTACCCGCCCAAGCGCAGCCGGTTCGCGATCCTCGACACCCGGTTATTCCTCAGCCACCCCGACCGGAACACGGAGGCGCCGAAGCACGCGATCACCCGCGTCAGCCTTCCCGGCGCCTGGAGCTTCGACGCGATCTCGCCCGACGCCTCGCGGATCTACCTGATCCACAGCTTCTTCAGGCACCGCGAAGTCAGCCGCTACGAGGTGCGGGCGCTGGACGCCGTCAGCGGGCGGCTGCTGCCGGAGCCGATAGTCGATCCCGAAGAGCCGGACGAGCGGATGCAGGGCTCGCCCGTCACCCGCGTCGGCAGCCGCGACGGGCGCTGGGCCTACACCCTCTACACCGGCTCCCGGGAGCGCTTCCTGCACGCACTCGACACCGTCGACGGGCGCGCCGTCTGCGTCGATCTGCCCCAGCTCGAGGACCTCCGCGAACCGTTCCAGCTGCGGCTGCGGCTCGCCGACGGCGGTCGCACGATCGTCGTCTACAGCCGCGACCGCAAGGACGCCGGAGCCGCACCGCTGCTGGAGATCGACACCGCGAGCTTCGAGGTGCGGCGGCCGGTGGCGATAGCGGGGTTCTTCCACCAGATCCTCTCGTTCTTCTGATGGCGACGCTTCTCGCAGCCTTCGCCCTCATCGCGGGCGCTCACGCACCGGACAACGGTGCCGGCTTGCTCGCCTTTGCCCAAACGCCGCGCCACCCGGGCAACCTCGTCGCCCGGGCCGGGCCGATCGGCAGCTCGGCCGAGGGCCGCCCGATCGTCATGCGCCAGTACGGCGACCCGGCCTGGAGCGGCGAGCTGCTCGTCTTCAACTGCGTCCACGGGGATGAGTGCGGCGCCAGCGGCGTCATGCCGCTGACCGGCGGCTGCCCCGACCCCAGCGCCGACATCTACGTCGTCCCGAACCTCGACCCCGACGGATCGGCGCGGGGCTCGCGGCTGAACGGGCGCGGTGTCGACCTCAACCGCAACTTCCCGGCCGGCCGGAGGCCGCGGGGGGAACACGGCGACCCGGAATACCCGGGCCCGCGGCCGTTCTCGGAGCCGGAAACGCGCCTGGCGGCGCGAATCATCCGCGCCCTGCGCCCGGAGGCGACGATCTGGTTCCACCAGCACCGCGGCGCCCGTCCCTTCGTCCGCGCCTGGGGGCCGAGCGTCCCCGGGGCACGGCATTTCGCCCGGCTGGCGCGGATGCCGTTCCGGCTCATGCGCTGGCCCGCCGGCACGGCGCCGAACTGGCAGAACCACCGCTTCCCCGGGACGTCGTCCTTCGTCGTCGAGCTGCCGCGCGGCGCCCTCCCCAGGGCGATGAAGGCGCGGCTGAGCGAGGCGCTGGTCCGGATGGGGCGGTGGGTGAGAGAAGATTGAGATGTCCGGAGGAGGTCGGGGTTGGAGATTGAGAGCGGCGGGATCGAGCGAGTGGCGGGCGCCGAGCCTCCTTCCGCGCGAGAGGAGCGCCGGCTCGTGCGCGAGGCCCAGCAGGGGTCCGGCGCGGCGATGGCGCGCCTCTACTCGCTGCACTGGCGCCGCGCCTACCGCGCCGCCTACCTGGTGGTGCACGACGCCGCGGCGGCCGAGGACGTCGCCCAGGACTCCTTCCTCGCCGCGGTCGACGCCCTCGACCGCTTCGACCGCCGTCGCCCCTTCGGGCCGTGGCTGCACCGGATCGTCGTCAACCGCGCGCTCGACTGGGCGCGCCGGGAGGCGCTGCGGCGGCGGGTGGCGCACGAGGAATCCGTGTTCGAGCCGCTGCCGCCTCCTCAGGAGATCGGCGGCGAGATGATCGCGGCGGTGAAGGAGCTCCCGCCCGAGCAGCGGGCCGTCGTCGTGCTGCGGCACCTGCTCGAGTACACCCCCGGGGAGATCGCCGAGATGCTGGAGCTGCCGCGCGGCACCGTCAACTCGCGGCTGCGCCGCGGCCTCGACCGCCTGCGTGAGGCGGCGGCGGACGAGCTGGGGACGGAGGGGGAGCGATGAGGAACGACCCGCTCGGACAGGCGCTGCGCGAGGCGCCGATCCCGATCCCCGCTGAGGCCGAGCGACGGGGGCTGGCGGTGGTCGAAGCCGCCTACGCCGAGCGCGCGGGCGGGCGGCGCGCAGGTTTCGGCCGCCGCCGGCCGGCGCTGCCGCGCCTGGCGCTGGCCCTCGGCATCGCCACCCTGGTGGCGGCGTTGCTGCTCTCGCCGGCCGGCGCTGCGGTGCGCGACTGGGTCGGGGACGTCGTCGAGAGCTCGGCGCCGAAGCCCGAACCCGAGCTGGGAGGCATCCCGGGCGGCGGTCGCCTCCTCGTCCAGAGCGCCGTCGGGCCGTGGGTCGTCCAGCCCGACGGCTCGCGGCGGCTGCTCGGCGACTACGAAGAGGCAGCCTGGTCCCCGCGCGGCCTCTTCGTCGCCGCCGCCCGGGGGCGGACGCTGAGCGCGGTCGAGCCCGACGGGACCCCGCACTGGTCGCTGACGGCCGCGGCAAGGGTCGGGACTCCGCGCTGGTCACCCTCGGGGTACCGGATCGCCTACCGCTCGGGCGGGTCCCTGCGGATCGTCGCCGGGGACGGCACCGGCGACCACCTGGTCAACCCCGACACCGCGCCAGTCGCTCCCGCCTGGTCCCCGGTCGGAACCCCCGAACTGGCCTACGTCAACACCGAGGGGCAGCTGCGGATCGCGGCCAGCGAGAAGAGCGCCAGCCGATCGGGAGCGCCGCCCGACGAGGCCGGCGCGGTGGCCGGGGGCGACGTCAGGCAGATCGAATGGGGCGCCGCCGGGCGGCTGATCCTCGAGGTCTCGCCCGGCGCTCTGCACCTGCAGGCCATGCGACTGAACAAGCTCGAAGGCAGGTCGGAATTCCGCCGCCGCATCTCGCTCGGGATCCCGGCCGGGGCAACCGTGGTCGACGCCGCGCTCGCACCCCGGAGTCCGCTGGTCGCCGCCGTCCTCACCCGCTGGCGCAAGGTCGGCACGAGGAGCACGGTCGTCGTCTACGGGCCGAAGGGCAGCGGCCCGCGACGCCTGCTCAGCGTGCCCGGCAGCCTCGGCGAAGTCGCCTGGTCCCCGGACGGCCGCCGCCTGCTCGTCGCCTGGCCCGGCGCCAACGAGTGGCTCTTCCTCCCGGTCGGCCGGGGCGAGCCGCGAGCGGTCGCGCACATCTCCAGCGCCTTTGCTCCGGGCGAGCGCAGCGCGTCCTTCCCCCGCGTAGAAGGCTGGTGCTGCCGCCGCTAGGGCTCGCGTAACTGTGCCGCGGGCGTGAAGAAGTGGCGGTAGGCGAGCAGCGTGGCGGTGAGGGCCGAGATCGAGACGCTGCCGAGGAGGGTGTAGAGGAGGATCAGCTGCAGGCGGACGGCGTCGGTGGGGCTGGCGCCGGCGAGGAGCATGCCGACCATGGTGCCGGGGAAGAAGATCAGGCCCGTGGTCTTGGTCGAGTCGACGAGGGCGATCATCCCCGAGCGCAGGGAGCGGCGGACGGTCGGCGCGGCGGCTTCCCGGGCGGTGGCGCCGAGGGCCAGGGTCGCCTCGATCCGGGGGCGGGCATCGCCCATCTCGTCGCCGAGGCGGTTGAGGGCCACGGCCGAGGCGGTCATCGCGTTGCCGATCACCATGCCGCCGACCGGCACGAGGGAGCGCGGCGTCGGGTCGAAGATCCCGAGGGCGACGACGAGGCCGAGCGTGGTGCCGCCGGCGAGGGCGAGGGCGATCAGCAGCGGGCCGAAGGAGTCGGGGACCTTGGCGGCGCGGTGGCGGGCGGTGATCGCGCCGAAGA
>DASULV010000007.1:0-2441 GCA_036277955.1 Solirubrobacterales bacterium
CGGACCTCGAGCGTCTCGCGGTTGTAGCGCTTGCCGTGGCACTGCTCGCAGGGGACGTAGACGTCGGGCAGGAAGTGCATCTCGATCTTGATCTGGCCGTCGCCCTTGCAGACCTCGCAGCGGCCGCCCTTGACGTTGAAGGAGAAGCGGCCGGGCTTGTAGCCGCGCGCCCGCGACTCCTGGGTCTGGGTGAAGAGCGCCCGGATGTGGTCGAAGACGCCGGTGTAGGTGGCCGGGTTGGAGCGCGGCGTGCGCCCGATCGGCGACTGGTCGATGTTGATGATCTTGTCGATCTGGCTGAGCCCGTCGATCCCGTCGTGGGCCCCGGGGCGCAGCTTCGCCTGGTGCAGCCGGTTGGCGACCGAGTGGTGCAGGGTCTCGTTGACCAGCGTCGACTTGCCCGAGCCGGAGACGCCGGTGACGCAGCAGAAGACCCCGAGCGGGATCTCCACGTCGACGTCCTTGAGGTTGTGTTCGCGGGCGCCGCGGACGGTCAGCTCGCCGGTCGGACGGCGCCGTTCGGCCGGCACCTCGATCTGTTTCTTGCCGGAGAGGTACTGGCCGGTCAGCGAGCTCGGGTCTTTGGCGACCTGTTTCGGGGTGCCGGCGGAGATCACGTGGCCGCCGTGTTCGCCGGCGCCGGGGCCGAGGTCGACGAGGTGGTCGGCGGCGAGCATCGTCCCCTCGTCGTGCTCGACCACGATCACCGTGTTGCCGAGGTCGCGGAGGCGGTCGAGGGTCGCGATCAGCTTCTCGTTGTCGCGCTGGTGCAGCCCGATCGAGGGCTCGTCGAGCACGTACATGACGCCGACCAGATGCGAGCCGATCTGGGTCGCGAGCCGGATCCGCTGGGCCTCGCCGCCGGAGAGCGTCCGGGCCGAGCGCGCCAGCGAGAGGTAGCCGATGCCGACGTTCTCAAGAAAGGAGAGGCGCTCGGTGATCTCGCGCACGATCAGCCGGGCGATCGCCCGCTCGGTCTCGGTCATCTCCAGCTCGCGAATCCACTCGGCGGCGGCGTGGGCGGAGAGGTCGCTGTACTCGGCGATGCTGAGCCCGCCGACCTTGACCGCGAGGCTCTCCGGCCGCAGCCGGGCGCCCTTGCAGGCCGGGCAGGGCTGCTCGGCCATGTAGCTCTCGATCCGCTCGCGGTTGGACTCCGAGTCGGTCTCTTCGTAGCGCCGTTGCAGGTTGTTGACGATCCCCTCGAAGCGGACCTTGTAGGAGCGGCGGCGGCCGAAGCGGTTGGTGTAGGAGACGTGGTGGCGCTCGTCGCCGGTCCCGTAGAGGAAGATCTCTTTCTCCTCGTTGGACAGCTGCGACCACGGCTTATCGACGTCGATGTCGTAGGCCTCGGCGACCGAGGCGATCAGCCGCTTCCAGTAAGCGGTGATGCCGCGGTTCCAGGGCTGCAGCGCGCCCTCGGCCAGCGAGAGCGTCGGGTCCGGGACGACCAGCTCGGGATCGATCACCCGCTGGAAGCCGAGCCCGTGGCAGCGGTCGCAGGCGCCGTGCGGGGAGTTGAAGGAGAAGATCCGCGGCTCCAGCTCCGGGATCGAGGTACCGCAGTTGAGGCAGGCGAACTGCTCGGAGAACAGCATCGTCCCGCCGGGGTGTTCGCCGCCCTTCTGGCCGGCGGCTCCCTTGCCCTCGAGGATCTCGACTTCGACCAGCCCGGCGGCGAGGCCGGCGGCCGCTTCCACCGACTCCGAGAGCCGTCGCCGCAGCTCCGGTTTCATCACCAGGCGGTCGACGACGATCGAGACGTCGTGTTTGTACTTCTTGTCGAGCTCGATCTTCTCGTCGAGGCGCAGCAGCTCGCCGTCGATCTTGGCCCGCGAGTAGCCCTCGAGCCGCATCTGGTCGAGCAATTTCCCGTACTCGCCTTTGCGGCCGCGGACGACCGGCGCCATGACCATGAATTTGGTCCCGTCCTCCAGCGTCATCAGCCGGTCGACGATCTGCTCCTGGGTCTGGCCGGTGATCTCCTCGCCGCACTCGGGGCAGAACGGGGTGCCGATCCGGGCCCACAGGAGCCGCAGGTAGTCATAAATCTCGGTTACCGTCCCCACGGTCGAGCGCGGGTTCCGCGAGGTCGTCTTCTGGTCGATCGAGATCGCCGGCGAGAGCCCCTCGATCGAGTCGACGTCCGGCTTCTCCATCAGCCCGAGGAACTGCCGCGCGTAGGCCGACAGCGACTCCACGTACCGCCGCTGCCCCTCGGCGTAGATCGTGTCGAAGGCAAGGCTCGACTTCCCCGACCCAGACAGGCCGGTGATCACGATCAGCGCGTCCCGGGGCAGCTCGAGGTCGATGTCCTTGAGGTTGTGCTCCCGGGCGCCAGAGATGACGATTCGCTCAGAGGCAGCCACTCGTAACGATTCTAGACAGGCGAACAGATGTTCCCTCCAGGCAAGGCAAAAGCGGTGCGCCTTTTCCCCGCG
>DASULV010000008.1:0-64905 GCA_036277955.1 Solirubrobacterales bacterium
TCGAACGTGGCGGCCGCCGGCCTCCGGTTCGGGCCGGGCCGGGAGATCCCCGTCGACCCGGTGCCGCGGCTGATCGAGGCGTCGGAGTGGGCGACGCTGG
The DNA here is from genome assembly GCA_036277955.1 of Solirubrobacterales bacterium. GTDB lineage: Bacteria > Actinomycetota > Thermoleophilia > Solirubrobacterales > 70-9 > VAYN01. The sequence goes on from DASULV010000008.1 coordinate 101, forward strand.
AGCCGGGTCTGCTGCAGCGGGCACGGGCGCTCAACGCCTTCGTCGCCGACGCCTACGGGCCGCAGCGGATCTTCGACGCCGACGTCGTGCCCCGGCGCCTGCTCGAGACCTCCGACGGCTACGAGCCGGTGATGCGGGGGCTACTGGATTCCGGGGGGCCGCCGGCGACCGTCGCCGGCCTCGACCTGGTCCGCGACGAGGAGGGCCGGTTCCGGGTGCTGGAGGACAACCTCCGGATGCCCTCGGGCGCCTGTTACGCGCTCGCGGTCCGGGAAGTGGTCGCGCCGGAGATATCGGCGGGGCTGGTGCCGCGCCCGCTCGAGGGCTACCTGGAGAAGATGCGGGCCGCGCTGGTCGCCGCCGCCCCCGAGGGCCGGGCCGAGCCGAACGTCGTGGTCCTCTCCGACGGGCCCGAGAACGGCGCCTGGTACGAGCACGAGCGGTTCGGCCGGGAGTTGGGACTGCCGGTGGTCACCCCCGAGCAGCTCGAGGTGAGCCGGGGGCGGCTGTTCGCGCGGCACGGCCGCGAGCGCGAGCAGGTCGACGTGATCTACCGCCGGCTCGATGAAGACCGCCTCTGCGACCCGCTGGGCAACGTCACCGAGCTCGGCGAGCTGTTGCTGCCGGCGCTGCGCTCGGGCCGCATGCGCTGCGCCAACGCCTTCGGGACCGGCCTCGCCGACGACAAGCTCACCCACGCCTACGTCGAGCGGATGATCGAGTTCTACCTCGGCGAGGAGCCGCTGCTGCGCTCGGTCCCCAGCTTCGACCTCTCCGACCCCGACGACCGGGCGCGGGCGATGGAGCGCCTCGACGAACTGGTGATCAAGCCGCGCGGCGGCTTCGGTGGCCACGGGGTGACGATCATGCCGCGGGCGACCGAGCCGCAGCGCCGGCGCGCGGTCGGCCTCCTGCGCCGGCGTCCCGAGCAGTTCATCGCCCAGGAGACGATCGAGATCTCCAGCCACCCCACGGTCGTCGGCGAGGGCCTGCGACCGCGGCGGATCGATCTGCGCCCGTTCGTCGTCAGCGCACCAGCGGGCGAGGCGGCGATGTGCGGCGGCCTCACCCGCTATGCCCAGGCCGCCGGCGAGATGATCGTCAACAGCTCCCAGGGCGGCGGCTGCAAGGACACCTGGATATTGGACAATCCGGGAGATGAAGCGAGGCGCTCGACCCGGCCGACCCCTGATCGGGGTCACGACCTCCGAGGTGCGGGAGGCGGAGAGGATCCAGCAGACCCCCGAGAGTGAGCCGAAAGTTCGGGAGATGGTCCTCGGCCTCACCTACCTGCGGGCGCTGGAGGCGGCGGGGGCGCTGCCGATGGTGATCCCGCCGTTGCCGGAGGAGGCGATCGGGTCGCTGCTCGACCGGCTCGACGGCATCTGCCTCTCCGGCGGTCCCGACCTCGACCCCGACACCTACGGCGCCCGCCGGCACCCGGAGCTGGGGCCGACCGAGCCGGCGCTCGACCGCTTCGAGCTGGAGATGGCGCGCCGCGCCGACACCCGCGAGATGCCGATCCTGGCGATCTGCCGCGGCACCCAGGCGCTCAACGTGGCCCGCCAGGGCTCCCTGATCCAGCACCTGCCGGAGGTCTCCCCGGAGTTCGCCCATCGTCAGTCCACCCCCGGCGACCAGACCAGCCACCCGATCGATATCGAGCCGGGCAGCCGCCTCGCCGCAGCGCTGGAAGATGAGGAGGTCGAGGTGCCCGACGTGCTCGACGTCAACTCCTTCCACCACCAGGCGATCGAGCGCCTGGGTGAGGGGCTGAAGGTGACGGCCCGCGCGCCGGACGGGACGATCGAGGCGATCGAGGACCCCGACCATCCCTTCCTGATCGGCGTCCAGTGGCACGCCGAGACGCTCGTGCACCGCCCCTACGAGGCGGCGCTATTCCGGCACTTTGTCGAGGCGTGCCGGTTGAGCCCCGTAGCGGCTTAGCTCCCGCTCGGCGGCAGCACGAACTGCGACACGATCAGGTTCGCCGCCAGGCGCGGCTCCTTGCCCTCGCGGCGGCGCTCGATCCGCACCTCGATCACCACCGTGCTCTTGCCGACATGCAGGGGCTCGGCGGTCGCCTCGATCTCGTCGCCGAGGATGCCGGCGGCGAAGACGTTCAGCTTCAGCTCGATCGTCGTGAAGTTGTGGCCGGGAGGGATGCAGCGGAAGGTCGACCAGGCGGCGACGGTGTCGCCGAGCGCGGTCCAGACGCCGCCGTGGACGAAGCCGCCGGGGTGCAGGTGGCGCTTGTCGACGACGATGGCTCCGCGGGCGTGCGAGTCCTCGACCTCGAGCGGCTCGATCCCGAGGTCGCCGGGGAAGCTTCCCGGCAGGAAGTTGCGGACCGTCTCCGGGGTGATCATCGAGCTCGGGTGCGGCTGGTCGCTCATCGGGGCGGCAGCCTATCCCTCGGGGTCGAGGCCGAAGCCCTCGAGCCCGTGGTCGCCGTAGGGCTCGTCGCGCTCGCGAACCGCCTCGCGGAAGCCCGACTCGGCGGCGCGGCGGACGAACCCGTGTCCCTCCTCGGTGTGGCGGGCGATGCCGTCGAAAAAAGTCCCGAGGACCTGGGTCTGGGTCAGCCCCTGCGCGTGGACGGTCTGGTTGACCAGCAGCTTCATCATCACCAGCTGGTTGATCGGCATCCGCGCGACGCGCTCGAGCAGGCGCTCGAAGCGCTCGTCGAGCCGGTCGGCCGGCGCTGCCTCGGTCGCCAGCCCCCACTCCGCCGCCTCGGCTCCGGTCAGCGAGTCGCCGGTCAGCAGCAGGCGCTTGGCCCGCATCGGCCCGAGCCGACTCGCCCACATCGCCGTCGTCGGCGACCCCCAGACCCGCGCCGGTGGATAACCGATCTTGGCGTCCTCGGCGATCACCAGCAGGTCCGAGCACAGCGCCATGTCGGTGCCGCCGGCGACGCAGTAGCCGTGGACCTTGCAGAGCACCGGCTTCTCGGAGTGGAAGAGGCTCATGAAGCCGCGCACGTTGCGGCTCATGAACTGATAGTCGATGACCGGGTCCCAGTTGGTGTCCGGGGCGTGATTGGCGCCGATCACCGCGGGGTCGAGCGGCGAGCCCGGCGGCGGCGCCTCGCCCCCCAGCTCGCTCATGTCGCCCTCGGCCGAGGCGACCAGGTCGTAACCGCCGCAGAAGCCCGTGCCGTTGCCGGCCAGGGCGATCGCGTGCACCCCGGGGTCGAGGTTGGCCCGCTCGACACACTCGGCCAACTCGACCGGCATCCCCGCCGTAATCCCGTTCCCCCGCTCAGGGCGGTTCAGGGTGATTCGCGCCACCGGCCCATCCGTCTCGTAGAGAAGCGTCTCCACGATTCGACCCTAGCTCGTAAGTGGAGAGTTGACCTGCCTATAGCGAGGTCAACTCTCCAGTAGCTGCTCTAGTTGAGGCGTTCCACGAGCATCGCCTTGCCCTGACCGCCGGCCACGCACATGGTCTCCAGGCCGACCTGCTTGTCGTCGGTCTCGAGGACGTTGAGGAGGGTGCCCATGATGCGGGCGCCGGTCATCCCGAAGGGGTGGCCGAGGGCGATCGCGCCCCCGTGGGTGTTGAGCTTGTCTTCGTCGATCCCGCATTCGGCCATGATCGGGATCACCTGGGCGGCAAAGGCCTCGTTCAGCTCGACGCGGTCGACGTCGTTCATGGTCATCCCGGCGCGGTCGAGGACCTTCTTGATCGCGCCGATCGGGGCGACGCCCATCAGCTCCGGCTCGTTGCCGTGGGTGGCGGCGGTGATGATCCGGGCGCGCGGCTTGAGGCCGAGCTCCTGCGCTTTCTCGGCGCTCATCAGCAGCACCGCGGCGGCGCCGTCGTTGAGCGGGCAGGAGTTGCCGGCGGTGACGCCGCCGCCGCCGAAGGCCTCCGGCAGTTCGGAGAGCTTCTCCAGGGTCGAGGAGGCGCGGGGGCCGTCGTCCTTGGCGACCTCGGTGCCGTCCTCGAGCTTGACCGGGACGATCTCGCGGTCGAAGAAGCCGTCTTCCTGCGACTTCACCGCCAGTTCCTGGGAGCGCTGCGCGAACTTGTCCATGTCGGCGCGGCTGACCTCGTACTTCTTGGCGACGTTGACGGCGGTCTCGCCCATCGCGATGTAGGCGTTGGGCTGGCCGTTGTTGCCTTTCAGGTTCTCGTTCTGGTCGGCCTCGCCGGCGGGCTCGGTGCGCTCGTTGTAGCGGCTGACGAACTCGACGCCGACGGCGAGGTAGGCGTCGCCCTCGCCGGCCTTGATCGCGTTGCCGGCGTGGCGGATCGCGTCGAGGCTGGAGGAGCAGTAGCGGGAGACGGTGACCCCGTTGACCTCCTGCGGCAGCTTCTCGGAGAGCAGCGAGATGATTCGAGCAAGGTTGAAGGCCTGCAGGCCCTGCGGCATGCCGACGCCGCAGAAGACGTCTTCGATCAGAGCCGGGTCGACCTCGGGGTTGCGCTCGAGCAGCCGGTCGACCACGTAGGCGCCCATCTCGTCGGGGCGGAGCTGGCTCAGCGAGCCCTTGAAGGCACGGCCGATCGGCGTGCGGATGGTGTCGACGATGACTGCTTCGGGCATTCCGTTATCTCCTTGAAGGCTTGGAAGGGCTTGCGACTGCGGCAGGAGGGTAGTTGACGTGGACCATGGGCGTCTCGTGCGTTTTGTCACGAAGTTCTGCGGCAGCGTCATGGACCTGCGTTACATTCGCCTCAATCCACCTCGCGCTTATCGCGAGCTCTGCCGCGCGGCGGCGACGAAAGGAGGGTTCCTAGATGCCTGAGGGTTACTGCGTCAAGGAGCGCAAGAAGGTCGAGATCAAAGACGCCAAACAGGTGACGATGAAGAACGGGCGTCCGGCGATCCAGGGCGTCTGCCCGGACTGCGGGACGAAAATCTTCAAGATCGGGAAACTCGAATAGGAGTCCCTCCGAGCGGAATTTGAACCCGGCGCGGCCGGGGAGCGTATGCCGGGTCGAATGATCCAGCTTGGAACTTCGACCCGGGGTGCGCTCAGCCGCGAACGCGACGTCCGCGAGGCCTACGCCGCCCACTCGGGCGAGCTGTACGGCTTCGCGGTGCGCTCGCTCGGCGACCCGGGACTTGCCGAAGAGGCGGTCCAGGAGACCTTCGTCCGCGCCTGGCGGGCAGGCGAGCGCTTCGACCCGAAGATCGGCTCGCTGCGGACCTGGCTGTTCGCGATCCTCCGCAACGTCGTCATCGACCTCGGCCGGGCGCGGGCGGTGCGGCCCGGCGTCGCCGAGGGCGGCGTCGAGCCGAGCGTCGAGCCGTTGGAGGAGGCGCTGCTCTCCTGGCAGGTCGAGGAGGCGATGCGGCGGATCGGCCCCGACCACCGGCGGGTGATCGTCGAGACCTACTACCGCGGCCGTCCCTACGCGGAGGTCGCCGAGGAACTGGGCGTGCCGGAGGGGACGATCAAGAGCCGCGTCTACTACGGACTGCGAGCGCTGCGGGTCGTGCTCGAGGAGATGGGCTATGAAGACTAGGAACGACTGCCGCGACTGGCGCGAGCTGCTCGGCGTCTACGCGCTGGGGCAGCTGGGGGGCGACGAGCGGGCCGGCCTGGAGGCGCACCTCGAGGGGTGCGCCCAGTGCCGGGAGGAGCTGGCGCTGCTGGAGCCGGTGGCGCGGATGCTCCCCCATGCCGACCCCGAGCGGTTCGAGTCGGCGGCGCCGCAGCCGCCGCCGGAGCTGGGGGCGCGGATCGCGGCGACGATCGCCGGCGAACGGCAGCAGGTCGAGCAGCGGCGCCGGCGGCGGGTGTTCGGCGGCTTCGCGCTGGGCGGGGCGACGGCGGCGCTGGCCGCGGCGGTGCTGGCGATCTTCGTCCTCGGCGGCGGGGGCGGCGGCGAGCCCGCGCAGCACGTCAAGTTCGCCTCGCAGGGGGTCAGCATCGACGCCACGCTGGAGCCCCACTCCTACGGGACCGAGATCCGCATGTACGTGCATGGGGTCGAGTCCGGCACGCTCTGCCGGGTCTCGCTGCGCGGTCCGGGCGGCGTCTCCTATCCGGCCGGAACCTTCCGCTATCGAGCCGGCGAGGACTCCGAAGCGGTGCTGAGCTCCGCCCTCGACCTCTCGCGGACGCGGGCGGTCGTGGTCCACGCCGGCAAACGAATCTTCGTCGCGCCTCTGGGGAGAGCGCCGATCGCGCTGAACACCCAATCCGAGGAGGAATCGACGTGACCCCCATAACCAACAGAGCCAGGATCTATGCACTCGCGCTGCTGGCCGTCCTGGCCGTGGCGGCGATCGGAGTTGCCGGCTGCGGCAGCAGCTCGAGCGAAGGCGGCTACGGCGGGGGCGGGAGCTCCTCGAAGGAAAGCTCTTCGAACGAAAGCTCCAACAGCAACGGCTCCTACAGCGGCAAAGGCGGCGGTGCGTACGGCGGCGCCGAAAACAAGAGCGCCGGCGCGGAAAGCGGCGCGGGGGTGGTTTCCCTCGGCAACGTCCAGAAGCTCGGCATGGTCCTCGTCGACTCCAACGGCATGACCCTCTACGACTTCCACAAAGACAAGGGCACCACGTCCTCCTGCTACGGGCCGTGCGCGGAAGGCTGGCCGCCGATGCTGACCGAAGGCGAACCGACGGTCGGCAACGGCGCCTCCGCCTCCAAGCTCGGCACCACCGAACGCAAAGACGGCACGACCCAGGTCACCTACGCCGGCCACCCCCTCTACACCTTCGTCGGCGATCAAAAACCAGGCGAAGCCACCGGCAACGACGTCAGCGCCTTCGGCGCCCAGTGGTACGCCCTCCAAGGCAACGGCGAAGAGCCCGAAGACTGATCTAGCTCAGTCTTCGGAGACGGCGCTCAGCTTGGCGCGCTTGCGGTAGCTCAGCGTCGGGGGGACCAGCTCGCGGATCTCGGCGAGGAGGCGGGCTGAGAGCTCGCTGGGGTCCTCGTCGGGACGGGGTTGGCCGCCGACCGGGTCGAAGAAGCGGAGGCGGATGCGGGGGCGGCGGGGGAAGCTGGTGAGGTCGGTGGTGCCCTCGATCGCGACCAGGGTCACGTGGGCCTCCGGCACCTCGAGCGCCAGGCGGCCGACGCCGCTGCGGGCGCGCAGGACCTTGCCCTTGGAGCGGGTGCCCTCGGGGAAGACGCCGATGCAGATGCCCGAGCGCAGCGCCTCGATCGCTTTCGCAAGCGCGTCTTTGTCCCCTTTGCCGCGCTGGATCGGGATCTGCCCCATGCCGTTGAGGATCGGCCCCAGGCCACGCACCTCCCAAAGCTCCGATTTGGCAAGCGCGCGGATCTGCCGCCGCTTGAGGGCGGCGATGCCGACCATCACCGGGTCCCAGTGGCTGTCGTGGTTGCCGAGGATCAGCAGCGGTCCCTGCTCGGGCACCGTCTCCAGCCCCTCCACCTGCATCCGGCCCCACCAGGCGACGGGCCGGTTGACGTTCATCGCCACGGAGTAGGTGCGGGTGCGTTCCTGCATCAGGACGGAGTTCTACGGGTTTGCGCACATCGACGGTCGCCCGGCCTCCGTAGTCTCAGCTCCTCTGAGCGACGAGCGAAGTGGAGACCAGTTGATGGAGAGCAGCAACGGACGCAGCGGCGGCATCGAGGTCGAAGGCCTCGTCCGCGAGTTCAAGAACGGGCCGCGGGCGGTCGACGGGATCGACCTGCAGGTCGGCCAGGGCGAGATCTACGGCTTCCTCGGCCCCAACGGCGCCGGCAAGTCGACGACGGTGCTGATGCTGACCACTCTCCTCCCGCCCACCGCCGGCACCGCCCGCGTCGCCGGCTTCGACGTCGTCGAAGAAGGGCCGCAGGTGCGCTCGGCGATCGGCGCCGCTCTGCAGGAGGCCGCGCTCGACCCGCTGCTCACCGGCAGCGAGCACATGCGCCTGCAGACCGCGATGCACGGCCTCGGCAAGGCCGAGCGCGAGAGCCGCGGCAACGAACTGCTGGAGCGGGTCGGCCTCGCCGAGGCCGCGGACCGCAGGGTCGGCGGCTACTCGGGCGGGATGAAGCGCCGGCTCGACCTGGCGCTGGCGCTCGCCCACCGCCCCCGCATCCTCTTCCTCGACGAGCCGACGACCGGGCTCGACATCCAGAGCCGCACCGCCCTCTGGGACGAGGTCGCCCGCCTGGCCAACGACGACGGCGTCACCGTCTTCCTCACCACCCAGTACCTGGAGGAGGCCGACGCGCTCGCCAACCGGGTCGGGATCATCGACCACGGCCGCATCGTCGCCGAGGGCACGCCCGGGGAGCTGAAGGCCGAAATCGGCCGCCCCACGGTCGAGGCGATCCCGCGCGAGGACGGCGACCGTGAGCGCATGGCGGCCATCCTCGGCCGCTTCGGCGAGCACGCCAACTGCGCCCCCCGCGCCGTCGCCGTGCGCCTGGCGGGCGGCGAGTCACAGCTGGCCGAGGTGGTACGCGCGCTCGACAGCGAGGACATCGCGATCGAGCACCTGCAGCTCCACGCCCCCTCGCTCGACGACGTCTTCCTCGCCAAGACCGGCCGCTCGCTCGAGGGCGCCGGCGACGAGGACGAGGCGGAGGCCTCCGAGCCCGAGGCGGTCGCCTCCGCGTGAGTTCATCACCCTCAACAAGATCGCTCGCGACCCAGGTCGGGCAGCTCGCCCACCGCTCGGTCCTGCGCACCCTGCGCCAGCCGGCGCAGATCGTCCCCGCGATCGTCTTCCCGCTCTTCCTCCTCGCGGTCAACTCGGGCGGGCTCAAAGACGCGACCAACCTGCCCGGCTTCCCGACCGACTCCTACCTCACCTTCATCCTCGCCGTGCCCTTCATCCAGGGGGCGCTGTTCTCGGTGATGAACTCGGGCACCGACCTCGCCCGCGACATCGAGACCGGCTTCCTCAACCGCCTGGCGCTGACCCCGCTGCGCGGCGCCGCCCTGCTCAGCGGGCTGCTGGCCGGCGCCTTCGTGCTCGGCGTCGTGCAGGCGGTCGTCTACCTCTCGGTCGGGCTGATCGCCGGCGCCGAACTGGTCACGGGAGCGGCCGGCGGGCTGGTGCTCGTACTCCTTTCGGTCACGATCACCGTCGCCTTCGGGACGATCGGCCTCTTCGCGGCGCTGCGCTTCGGCTCCGGCGAGGCGGTCCAGGGCCTGTTCCCGGTCTTCTTCGTCTTCCTCTTCCTCTCGGCGATGGCGCTGCCGCTCGACCTGCTGACGACCGACTGGTTCCACGCGATCGCCAGCGCCAACCCCGTCACCTACCTGCTCGAGGCGATCCGCTCGCTGCTGATCGAAGGCTGGAACCTCGGCGACCTGGCGCTCGGGTTCGGGATCGCGGCGGCGATCGGGGCGATCGGGATGGCGGCGGCGAGCAGGGCCCTGAAGACGAGGCTGGTGCGGACGTGAGCGAGAACCGATCCACCGGCGTCGTCGCCGTCGCCCGCGCGGTGGCTTGGCGCAGCGTCCACAACTTCCTCAACAACCCGGCCTTCCTGGTGCCGGCGCTGATGTTCCCGCTCTTCTTCTTCGTCTCCTTCGCCGGCGGGCTGGCGGCGATCGGCGACGTCCCCGGCTTCGACTTCCCGAGCGGCTACACCGCCTTCCAGTTCGTCTTCGTGCTGCTGCAGTCGGCCGCTTTCGGCGGCGTCTTCACCGGGTTCGCGATGGCGCGCGACTTCGAGACCGGCTTCGGCCGCCGCTACATGCTCGCCGCCAGTCATCGCAGCGGCATCGTCCTCGGCTACGCCATGGCGGCCCTCGTCCGGGCCTTCATCACCTGGACGGTGCTGACCGCGGTGGCGGTCGTCGCGGGGATGGAGGTCGGCGGCAGCGCCGGCGAAATCGTCGCCCTCTACGTGCTGGCGATCTTCGTCAACCTCGCCGCCACCCTCTGGTCCGCCGGCGTCGCCCTGCGGGTGCGCTCGATCCAGGGCGGCCCGTTGATGCAGTTCCCCACCTTCCTGGTCCTCTTCCTCGCCCCGGTCTACGTCCCCCTCGACCTCCTCAGCGGCTGGATCCACGCGATCGCCTCGATCAATCCGGTGACCGCCCTGCTCGAGGCCGGCCGCGGCTTCATCTCCGGCGACCCCACCGTCGTCGCCCTCGCCTTCGCCGTCGCGATCGCGCTGCCGCTGCTCTTCGCCCTCTGGGCCCGCGGCGGTCTCCGCAACGCCGAAGCCGCCGGCTAGAGAGACCGGTTCATGACATCTAAGTGACCAAAGTCACGTCTTCGTCCCCTTCCTCACGGGACATTGTCGATCTTGGCTTCTGCAGCGCAAATCCCGGCAATTCCCCTGGGCGATTAGGAACGGGGAACTAAAGTGTCTTTTGTGACGCAGCGGCCGCTAGAGCTGATCCTTGCCCGAAACCTGATGTCGGCTCTCTCGACCCCTGCCTTCCTCGTCGACGAGGGCGGGCTGCTGGTCTTCTACAACGAGGCGGCCGGGCTGCTGCTCGGCAAACGCTTCGAGGAGCTGGGGACGGTCGGCCCGCAGGAGTGGGGTTCGCTCTTCGGCCCCTTCGACGAGAGCGGCGAGCCGATTCCCTACGACGACCTGCCGATCGTCAAGGCGGTGCGGGCCGGCCGCCCCGCGCACGCGGAGATGACAGTGCGCTCGACCGACGGTTCGAGCCACGACGTCGAGGTCTCCGCCTTCCCGATCCTCACCGCGCACGGCTCGCAGGGCGCGATCGCGGTCTTCTGGCCCTCGCTGGCAAACGGCAACGGAGCGCTGCCGGCGTGAAGGTCAAGCTCTGGGGGACGCGCGGCTCGATCCCGGCCCCCGGGCCGGAAACGATCCGCTACGGCGGTAACACCTCCTGCGTCGGCGTCACCCTCTCCGACGGCTCGCTGCTCGCGCTCGACGCCGGCACCGGGATCCGCTGCCTCGGCCTCGACCTCCCCGAGGGCCCGGCGCGCCTCCACATCCTCCTCACCCATCTCCACCTCGACCACATCCAGGGCCTCGTCTTCTTCGCCCCGGTCTTCCGGCCGCAGACCGAGATCGTGATCTGGGGCCCCGCCTCTCCCGAGGCCTCGCTGCGCGACCGCATCGCCCGTTACATCTCCGCGCCCCTCTCCCCCGTCGAGGTCCGCGAGCTGCCCTGCGACGTCTCCTTCCGCCACTGCCCGGAGAGCGAGTGGGAGATCGGCTCGGCGCGGATCCGCTCCGCCTCGGTTTCCCACCGCGGGCCGACGCTCGGCTACCGGATCGACGACGGCGACTCCTCGCTCGCCTACATCCCCGACCACGAGCCCGCGCTCGGCGCCGACCTCGACCAGCTCGAGGAGGACTGGATCTCCGGCTTCGCCCTCGCCAAGGACGCCTCACTGCTGCTCCACGACGGCCAGTACAGCGACGCCGAGTACCCCTGCCACGTCGGCTGGGGCCACTCCGCGACCTCGCACGCGCTCAGCTTCGCCCGCCGCACCGGCGCCGAGCGGACCGTCCTCTTCCACCACGACCCGCTGCACTCCGACGATTTCCTCGACGGCCTCGCCGCCGAGGCGCGCCGCGGCTGGGTCGACCTCGGCGGCGACCCGGCGACAATCGAGCTCGGCGAGGAGCGCAGCGAGTACGAGCTGCCGGCGCGCTCGCCGCGGGCCGCAGCCGCCCCCGCCGCCACGGCCTGAAGCTCTCAGACAGGCATCCCTGAGGAATCGATCCTCTACGCTGCGAGCGTGTCCCCTGCCGACCGGATCGAGGCAGCCGCCGAGCGTTCGCCGCTGGTGAAGAGCGCGCTCGAGCAGGCGCGGGCCGACCACGCCGGCCAGGTCCGCAACGGCAGCGGCGGCATGCCCTACGTCGAGCACCCGATGCGGGTGGCGGCGACGCTGGACGAGCTCGGCTACTCCGACGAGGTGCTGGCGGCGGCGCTGCTGCACGACGTCGTCGAGGACTCCGAGACGACGCTCGACGAGCTGCGCGAGAAGTTCGGCGGCGAGGTCGTCGGCCTGGTCGGGGCGATGACCGACGACGAGGAGATCGACGACTACCGCGAGCGCAAGGCCGAGCACCGCGAACGGCTCGCCGCCGCTCCGGTCGAGGCGCTGGCGATCTACGGCGCCGACAAGCTGACCAACACGAGGACCCTGCGCGCGGCCTACGCCTCCGAAGGCGACGCCATCCGCGAGGAATTCAAGGTGCCGCTGGAGCTGAAGCTGGAGATCTGGGAAAAGGACCTGGCGCTGCTGCGCGAGAAGGCGCCGGAGCTGCCGTTCCTCGACCAGCTCGAAGAGGAGCTCAGTCGCCTTCGGGCTTGCTTAGAGGCTCCTGCCCCGCACTGAGCTTGAGCCGCCGCCGCAGCGGCAGCGCGAACCAGAAGAAGCCGAAGACGCAGAGTGCCAGCCCGGCGGTGACTAGGGCCGCGGCGGTGGAGAAGAGGACGTCGGTGATCAGCAGGATCGCGCCGGTCATCGCCAGCGCCAGCAGGGCGAGGCCGATGATCGCGAAGCGGTTGGAGTAGTAGACGAGGCGCCGCTTCTGCTGGTAGCGGAAGGTGACCCGGTGGTAGGCGGAGGGGGAGATCAGCATCGTCGCCGAGAGCGAGGCGAGGATCAGAGTCGCGAAGTAGACGTCCTTCTGGAAGCTGGTGACTTCTTCGAAGCCCTGCTGAAACGGCACCGCGAGCAGGAAGGCGAAGAGGACCTGGACGCCGGGCAGGGCGACCCGCAGCTCCTGCAGCAGCTCGCCGAGGTTGCGGTCGAGGCGTTCCTCCTCGGTCTCGTCGCGGCCGGAATCGGGGTGCACGCGGCCCTTGTCGTCTGCCGACCGATCCTCCTCGCGGGCGTCCTGATCCGCCCCCCGGCTCTCCCCGTTCTCCATTGCAGGACCATATGTCAATCGAGACGGCGCTCGTTCTCTTCAACCGCGACCTCCGCGTGCACGACCACCCGGCCCTTGCCGCCGCGGCGAAGGCGGAGCGGACGGTGCCGCTTTTCGTCTTCGACGAGCGGCTGCTGCGCTCGCGCTTCGCGGCTCCGAACCGGGTCGCCTTCATGCTCGAGGCGCTGCGCGAGCTCGACGAGGCGCTGCGCAAAGCGGGCGGGCGGCTGTTCGTGCGAGAGGGCGACCCGGTGCGCGAGGCGGTCGCGGTCGCGCGCGAGTGCGGGGCGACCCAACTCCACGTCAGCGCCGACTGGAGCGCCTACGCGCGGCGCCGCGAGGAGCGGCTGGCGCGGGCGTGCGAGGAGGAGCGGATCGAGTTCACGGCGCACCCGGGGGTGACGATCGTCCCGCCGGGCGCGGTGACGCCGGGCAACGGCGATCACTTCAAGGTCTTCTCGCCCTACCACCGCGCCTGGAGCCAGCTGCCGCGGCGCGAGCAGGCGGCGACGCCGCGCAAGCTCTCGGTGCCGTCAACGCTAAAAGCGGGGCGGCTGCCGAAGCTCGAGTCGCTGGTCCGCGGCAGCCCTTCGAAGGGGCGCCTGCCCGGCGGCGAGGCCGAGGGGCGCAAGCGGATGCGCGCCTGGCTGCGCGACGGCCTCGGCCGCTACGAGGACCAGCACGACGACCTCCCGGGCGACGACACCTCCCGCCTCAGCGCCTACATCCGCTGGGGCTGCGTCTCGCCTCTGGAGCTGGCGCGGGAAGCGGGCGAGCGGCGCGGCGGCGGCGGCTTCGTGCGGCAGCTCTGCTGGCGCGACTTCCACCACCAGGTGCTGGCGGCGACGCCGTCCCTCCCCAGCCGCGACTACCGGCCGCGGCGCGACCGCTGGTCGAAGTCGAAGCGGGCCTTCGAGGCCTGGCAGAAAGGCCGCACCGGCTACCCGCTTGTCGACGCGGCGATGCGCCAGCTGGCCGCCGAGGGCTTCATGCACAACCGGGCGCGGATGACCGTCGCCTCCTTCCTCTGCAAGGACCTCTACATCGACTGGCGGCCGGGCGCCTGGCACTTCTGGGACCTGCTGACCGACGGCGAGATCGCCAACAACGCCGGCAACTGGCAGTGGGTCGCCGGCACCGGCAACGACACCCGGCCCAACCGGGTGCTGAACCCGGTGCGCCAGGCCGAGCGCTTCGACCCCGAGGGCCACTACGTGCGCCGCTACCTGCCGGAGCTGGAGGGCGTGCGCGGCAAGGCGATCTTCCGCCCCTGGCAGATGGAAGGCTTCGACCGCCTCGACTACCCCGAGCCGCTGGTCGACCACGACGAGGCCGCGGCGGCCTTCAAAGCGCAACGCGAAGCCTGAGGCCCCATTTGCGAACTGCATCAACTTGATCACCCAGCAGGTACTCAAGTTGATGCAGTTCGGACCGGGTCACCCATAGGATCGCGCGATGGGTCGACTGGCGGTGATTCTTGGCAGCAATGCGCTTGGGCCGGGTGGGGAAGAGATTGCGGCTGCTGCGGCTGCGCAGGGGGCGGCGATCGTGCAGCGGCACGCTGCCGACGGCAGCTTTGTCCTCCCCCACCTGATCGACCACGAGGCGAACCTGCGGCCACTGCTCGAGCAGGGCTGCGACCGGGTGCTGGGGATCGGATCGGTCGGCTCGCTCCACGCCGAGCTCGAGGTCGGCAGCCTCGTCTGCCCCGACGACTTCATCGCCCTCAACCTCGGCGACTCGATCTTCGGCGACGAGCGCGCCCACTCGGCGCCCGGCTTCGCACCGCGCTGGCGCGAGGAAGTGATCACAGCCTGGAGCGAGAGTGGCCAGGCGCCGCGCGACGGCGGCGTCTACTGGCAGGCGCGCGGGCCGCGCTTCGAGACGCCGGCGGAGATCCGGCTGATGGCCGCGCACGCCGACGTGGTCGGGATGACGATCGCCTCCGAGTGCGTGGTCGCCGGCGAGCTCGGCCTCGAATACGCCGCCCTCTGCGTCGTCGACAACCTCGCCAACGGCCTCGCCGCCGAGCCGGTCAGCACCGCAGGGATGGAAGCCGACCGCCGCGCCAACGCCGAGCGCCTGCGCGAGGGCCTAGCGGCGGTGCTCCCGCGGCTCGGGGCGGTGGGCCGATGAAGCCGTGGTTCCTTATGGACGAGATACGTCCTAAAGGAACCACGCGATGACGCTAGCGGTGACGGATGCGCTCTTGGGCGGGGAGCGGGTCGGGGTTCGGTGCGCGGACGGGGTTATTGCAGCGCTTGGGCCTGACGTTGCGGCTCAGGCCGGCGACGAGGTGATCGATGCGGCTGGGGCTCACCTGGTGGCGCCGCTGGTCAACGGGCATACGCATGCGGCGATGACCCTGTTCCGCGGCTCCGGTGGCGACCTGCCGCTGATGCCGTGGCTGGAAGAGCGGATCTGGCCCGTCGAGGCGAAGCTCGACGAGGAGGACGTCTACTGGGGCGCCCGGCTCGCCTGCGCGGAGATGATCCGCGGCGGCACCACCCGCTTCTGGGACATGTACTGGCAGCCGCAGGCGACGGCGCGGGCGGTCGAGGAGGCCGGGATCCGAGCGGCGATCGGAGCGCCGCTGTTCGATGCCACCAGCAGCTTCGAGGAGCTGCGCGATTCGGCGCTGCGCAGCCTCGAGGTGATCTCCGGGTTCGGCCCTCTCGTCACCCCCGCCCTCGCTCCGCACGCGATCTACACCGTCAGCGAAAAGTCGCTGCGCTGGATCGGCGAGCTCAGCGCCGAACGCAACCTGCCGGTGCAGATCCACCTCTCCGAGACCGAGAAAGAGGTCCAGGACTGCATCGCCGAGCACGGCGAACGGCCCGCCCATTACCTCGACCGGCTGGGGCTGCTGAGCGAGCGGACGATCCTTGCCCACGGCGTCTGGCTCGACCCCGAGGAGCTGGCGCTGGCCGCCGAGCGCGGCGCCACCGTCGTCTCCAACCCGGCGGCGAACATGAAGCTCGCGGTCGGCGGCGTCTTCCCCTACCCCGCCGCAAAGGCCGCCGGGGTCGCGGTCGGCCTCGGCACCGACGGCGCCGGCTCCAACGACTCGCTCGACCTGCTCGCCGACCTCAAGCTCTTCGCCCTCGCCCAGAAGCACGCCGCCGCCGACCCGACCGCGATCGAGGCCGCCGAGGCCTGGGCCATCGCCACCGGCGCCCGCGCGCCGCGGCTCGGCGCGACCCCGCTGCAGCCCGGCGCCCCCGCCGACTTCCTCCTCCTCCGCCCCGACGCCCCGGAGCTAGGCATCGGCGAACTCACCTCCGACCTCGTCTACGCCGCCGCCGGTGCCGCCGTCGACACCACCGTCGTCGCCGGCAAGGTCCTCATGCGGGGCGGCGAGATCCCCGGCCTGGACGAGATCGTCGCCCGGGCCGCCGAGCGCGCCCGCCGCCTCGGCCTCTAGATACCCCCTGGGGGTATGTGCTACAGTCCTCGCATGGTCGGATATACGGAGGACAAAGAGAAGCTGTTGAAGCGGTTGGCCCGGGTCGAGGGGCAGGTGCGCGGGGTCTCGAAGATGGTCGAGGAGGAGCGCTACTGCATCGACGTGCTGACCCAGATCGGGGCGATCCAGGCGGCGCTGGACAAGGTCGCGCTGGGGTTGCTCGACGAGCACACCCGCCACTGCGTCGTCGAAGCCGACGGCGCTGAGCGGGTGGAGAAAGTTGACGAGCTGATGGCTGCGGTCGGAAGGTTGGTGAAGCGATGAGCGACGTACTCGGAAAGATCTGGGAGGGGCTGGAAATGTCGTTTTTGATGGCCTACGAGGTCTGGTGGGCGCTGGTGCTGGGCTTCGCGATCTCCGCGATCGTCCAGGCCTGGGTCCCCCGCGCCCGGATCGAAGGCGCCCTCTCCGGCGAAGGCTTCGCCCCGGTAGCCAAGGCGACCGCGCTCGGCGCCGCCTCCTCCTCCTGCTCCTACGCGGCGATCGCGATCGCCAAGTCGCTCTTCCAGAAGGGCGCCTCCGCGGTCACCGCTCTCGCCTTCCAGTTCGCCTCGACCAACCTGGTCTGGGAGCTCGGGCTGGTCCTCTGGGTGCTGATGGGTTGGCAGTTCACCCTCGCCGAGTTCTTCGGCGGCATCGTCCTCATCGTCCTGATGGCCGTGATGCTGCGCCTCTTCGTCTCCCCCCGTCTGGAGGAGCAGGCGCGGCGCCACGCCCAGGAGGCCCAGGCGGGCCACCACCACGGCGACGAGCAGGAGGAGCGGATGAGCTGGCGCGAGCGCCTCACCACGCGCTCGGCCTGGGCCGGCGTCGGCGGCAACTTCCGCGGCGACGTGCAGATGCTCTGGAAGGAGATCACCCTCGGCTTCCTGCTCGCCGGCTTCATCGGCCTGCTCGGCGACGACTTCTTCAACTTCCTCTTTGTCACCGACGCGCCGCCGCTCGTGCAGACGATCGAGAACGTCCTCGTCGGCCCGATCATCGCCATCCTCAGCTTCGTCTGCTCGGTCGGCAACGTGCCGCTGGCGGCAGTGCTGTGGTCGGGCGGGATCAGCTTCGCCGGCGTCGTCGCCTTCATCTTCGCCGACCTGATCGTGATCCCGATCGTGCTCGCCTACCGCAAGTACTACGGGACCGCCTTCGCCCTGCGGATCACGGCGCTGATGTTCGTCACGATCGTGATCGCCGCCCTCGTCGTCGACGGCGTCTTCGGCCTCGTCAACCTGATCCCGACCGGCCCCCGCCCCACCCGCGAGGACGTCTTCGGCTCGATCGAGGTCGACTACAAGCTCTTCCTCAACATCCTCGGGCTGGCGATCTTCGCGGCGCTCTACTGGGTCAGCCGCGGGCACAGCGGCGGCCACGACTGCGAGCACCACGCTCGCGACGCCCACTTCCACCACATGGATAACCAACCGCATAAGCAGGAGGCGACCGGGGTATAGGCTCGCGGCGATGTCGTCTGGCGAGTCGGGCAACGAAGCCCAGTCCCAGCCCGGAGCCTCCTCCGTCCGCTATGAGAAAGCGACCAAGCGGTACCCGGGCGCGAGCGCGCCCGCGGTCGACGAGCTGACGCTCGAGGTGCCTGCGGGCGAGATCTGCGTCCTCGTCGGCCCCTCCGGCTGCGGCAAGACGACGGCGATGCGGATGGTCAACCGCACGGTCGAGATCACCGAGGGCGACGTGCTGATCGGCGAGCACTCGGTCCGCGACCGCGAGCCGGCGCAGCTGCGGCGGGAGATCGGCTACGTGATCCAGCAGATCGGCCTCTTCCCCCACCGCACGATCACCGAGAACATCGGCGCCGTCCCCCAGCTGCTGGGCTGGAAGAAGGAGCGGATCCGCCAGCGCTCAGCCGAGCTGCTGGAGCTGATCGGGCTCGACCCCGAGCTCGGCGACCGTTACCCGGCCCAGCTCTCCGGCGGCCAGCAGCAGCGGGTCGGCGTCGCCCGCGCCCTGGCCGCGGACCCCCTGGTGATGCTGATGGACGAGCCCTTCGGCGCGATCGACCCGATCAACCGCGAGCGCCTGCAGAACGAGTTCCTGCGCCTGCAGGCGGAGATCCGCAAGACCGTCCTCTTCGTAACCCACGACATCGACGAGGCGATCAAGATGGGCGACCGGATCGCGGTGATGCGCGAGGGCGGGCGGGTCGAGCAGTACGCGACGCCCGCCGAGCTCTTGATGGCGCCGGCCAACGAGTTCGTCGAGGACTTCGTCGGCGCCGACCGGGCGTTGAAGCGGCTGGCGCTGATGCGGGTCGGCGACATCAACCTCTGGGAGGCGCCGCTCGCGCACGTCGGCCAGTCGACCGCCGAGGTGCGGGCGAAGCTGGCGGCTCCCGACGTCGAAATCCCCTACCCCTTGCTGGTCGACAGCGAGCGGCGGCCGCTCGGCTGGCTGAGCGAGCGCGATCTCGGCGCGGACGTGGTGCCGCGCCAGGCGGACTCGCCACTGGGACCGGTGCTGGAGCGCGACGACGTGATGCGCGACGCCCTCGCCGACCTCCTGCAGGCTGAGTCCCAGTACGCGCCAGTGGTCGACCACGAGGGCCGGATCGCCGGCGTCCTCTCGGTCGAGATCATCTCCGAGTTCCTCGCCTCGCCGGAGGCCAAGAGCGACGAGCACCCCGCGGTGGAGCGGCCGCATGACTAACCCGCTGGTGCTGGCGGCCTCAGGTGAAGTCGGCGGCGACTTCTTCCGCGAACGCAGCTCCGAGACGCTGCCCTGCCAGGCACCCCCACCCAAAGTCTTCTGCTTCGACTGGGCGAGAGAAAACATCGACCGCTATGGGACGCCCACCGTCCAGCACCTGGAAATCGTCGTCCTCTCGGTCCTAATCGGCTTCGTGATCGCCTTTGCGCTTGCTCTGCTGGCGCGCCGTGCCCGGTGGCTACAGCCGCCGCTGCTCGCCACCACCGGCGTGCTTTACACGATTCCCAGCATCGCCTTCTTCTTCCTGCTGCTGCCGATCACGGGTTTCGGCAGGGACACGGCGATCATCGTCCTCGCGGCCTACACGCTGCAGATCATCTACCGCAACACGATGCTCGGGCTGGCGAACGTTCCCGACTCGGTCAAAGACGCCGCAAGAGGAATGGGCTTCACCGACCGCCAGATCCTCTGGCGGATCGAGCTCCCGCTGGCGATCCCGGAGATCGTCGCCGGGCTGCGCGTCGCCGTCGTCAGCACCATCGCGATCGCCACGCTGGTCGTCTTCATCAACGCCGGTGGACTGGGGACCGAGATGTACGGCGAAGGCAACCTCACCTTCCCGACGACGGTGATCATCGCCGCGGCGATCGTGATCCTGATGGCGCTCGCCTTTGACGGCCTGCTCCTCCTCGTGCAACGGCTCAGCACTCCGTGGAGAAGGGCACGAACGGCATGATCCCCGCCCTCCCCCTCGGCTCGTTCAGCGGCGCGGTCGAATTCATTTTCAGCCCACAGGAGTCGAACGTCACCGGCGGCAAAAAGGTGGGCGGGCTCGACAAGTCGCTCGAACTGGTGCTGAAACACCTCGAGGTGACGGTGGTTGCCCTGGCGATCGCCCTCGTCATCGCTCTGCCGATCGGTCTCTACCTCGGTCACCGTCACCGGGGGGAAGTCTTTGCCGTGGGCGTCGGCAACGCCGGCCGGGCGATCCCCGAGCTGGCGGTGATCGCGCTTGTGGCTGCCTTGATCGGCGTCGGCTTCAAGACGGTAGCCCCCGCCCTGGCCTTGCTCGGCATCGCGCCGATACTCACCAACGCCTACGTCGGCGTGCGCCAGGTCGATCCCGCGGCAGTCGACGCCGCCCGCGGCATGGGCATGAGCGAGTGGAAGATCATCCGCAAGGTCGAGCTGCCGCTGGCGGTGCCGACGGTCATGGGTGGCGTACGGAGCGCCGCGATCGTGATCCTCGCCACCGCGACGATCGCCCCGCTGGCAGGGGTGGAAACCCTCGGCGACTTCATCATCAACCGCAACGTCTACGGCGAAAACGGGCTGCTGGCCGGGGCCATCCTCGTGGCTCTGCTGGCCCTTGCGATGGAGGGCTTGCTCGCCCTCCTCCAGAACCGCATGACTTCCGACGGGCTGAAGTTGAACACTGTCTGACCCTGACTCACGGACTTTCAGGCTTACCACCACATCACCCACCCCAAGGAGGCAACAAGTGAGGACCGACAAGACGAGATGGCGAGCGCTGCTCGCGGCCCTGGCTGCGCTGGCGCTGGCACTGGGCATCGCCGCCTGCGGCAGTGACAGCGACAGCAGCAGCACCGGCAGCGAAACCAGCGAAGAAGGCGGCTCGTCGGGCTCTGCGATCCAGTCGAACCCCGACAACGGCAAAGTCACGCTGACGATCGGCTCGAAGAACTTCCCCGAACAGGAAATCCTCGGGGAAATCTACGCCCAAGCCCTCACGGCTGCCGGTTACAAAGTCAAGAGCGCGCTCAACCTCGGCTCCGAAACCGTCGCCCTGAAAGCGGTGAAGACCGGACAGATCTCCGGCTACCCGGAGTACGCCAGCACCGCCCTTACCTCGTTCTTCGGTCTCGAACCAGAAGAAGTGCCCTCCGAGGCCACCGAAGCGTGGAAAAAAGCAAACGAAGAATTCGAAAAAGAAGGCCTGGAGGCGTTCGAACCGACGCCGTTCGCCAGCGCCAACGCGGTCGGCACCACTACCGAGACGGCGAAGCAATACGGCCTGAAAACGGTCTCCGACCTCGAAGGAGTCTCGGAAAAACTGTCGCTCTACGGCTCGCCGGAGTGCCGCCAACGGATCGACTGCCTGGCCGGGCTCGAAAAACTGTACGGGCTGAAATTCAAGTCGTTCACCCCGGTCGACATCGCCCTCCGCTACAACGTGCTGGAAAAGGGTCAGGCGGATCTCTCGATCCTCTTCACCACCGATCCGCAGCTCTCGGCCGAGAGCGACAAGTACGTCATCCTCGAAGACGACAAGGAAGTCTTCCCGGCCGGCAACGTCATCTTCGTGACCAAGAAATCGGTCGCCGAAGAAGCGGGACCGGACTACGAAAAGACGATCCTGCAGGTGCAGGAAGGGCTCGACCTGAAAGTGGTCCAGGAGCTCGACGCTCGGGTCGAACTCGAAAAGGAGACGCCTAAGCAGGCAGCCACTGCGTACCTCGAATCGGCGGGGTACGTCAAGTAGGCCTCACGTTCCGGGGGAGGGGGTCGGCACCCCTCCTCCGGAATTGACCTCCCCTCCGCTTCGCTACGGGGAGAACCTGCTGCGGCTTCGCCGCAGAGATCAGATTGCATATCGCCGAACATTCCTGCGGAGGGGTGCCGACCCCCTCCTGCAGACCGCTCGGTGCTACGTCAGTACGTGTTCGCGTGTGTTGATCTCGTAGCGGTTGAAGTAAACGCGAGCTGCCCACGCGGCGAAGAGGCCTGAAGCTGCCGCCATAAGGAGGGCGATCCGCGGGTCGTAGCTCTGGGCGAGCCAGCCGGCCAGGGGGCCGCCGATCGGAGTGCTGCCCAGGAAGACGACGCTGTAGAGGGCCATCACCCGGCCCCGCATCTCCGGGGAGACGGCCAGCTGGAGGGTGGAGTTGATGGTTGCCGCGAAGGTGACCGAGGCGGCGCCGAGGAGCATCAGGGCGGGGATCTCGAAGGCAAGGGTGGGCATCAGGGCGGAGAGGAGAGCGGCGATGCCGAAGGCCAGCGATCCCGCGGCGATCAGGCGGGGGCCGGTGCGGCCGCGGTGGCCGTTGACGAGGGCGCCGACGATCGATCCGACCGCCATCGCCGAGACCAGGGTCGCGTAGGTCATCGCGCCGGACTCGAAGCTGAATTTGGCCAGTAGCGGCAGGACAACCTGGAAGTTGAAGCCGAGCGTCCCCACCAGGGCCATCAGCGCCAGGGGGACCAGCAGCTCGGGGGTGCGGCGGACGTAGCGGAGGCCGGCGCGGATCGCGCCCCGTTCGTGCTTGGCGGGCGGTGCGGCTTGCAGGCGGCTCGGGTCCATCCGCCACAGCGCCAGGATCATCGCCACGAAGGTGAGCGCGTTGAGGGCGAAGCAGGGGACGACACCTACGGTCGCGATCAGGATCCCGGCCAGGGCCGGGCCGACGATCCGCGCCGCCTGGACGATGACGCTGTTGAGGCTGACCGCGTTGACGACGCGGTCGGCGCCGACCATCTCGATCACGAAGCTCTGCCGGGTCGGGTTGTCGATCGCGTTGACCGAGCCCATCGCGAAGACCGCGAGGTAGACCATCCAGGGCGTGACCACGCCGGCGGCGGTGACGGCGAAGAGGCCGACGGCGGGGATCGCCATCAGCGCCTGGGTCGCGATCAGCAGCCGCCGCTTCGGGATCCGGTCGGCGAGCAGGCCGCCCCAGGCGCCGATCAGCAGCATCGGCAGGAACTGCAGCGCGGTGGTGAGGCCGACGGCAACGCCGCTGCCGGTGAGGCTGAGGATCACCCAGATCGCCGCCACGGTCTGCATCCAGGTCCCGGAGAGGGAGATCAGCTGGCCGAGAAAGTAGCGGCGGTAGTTGGGGACCTCCAGCGAGTTGAACGAGTGGCGGATCGCAGCCGTCAAAGCTGCTCGCCCTCCCGCATCCGCTCGAGGATCTCGGCCGCCCGCTCGAGCGTCTCGACCTCCTCGTCGGTGAGGTCGCGCATGCGCCGAGCCAGGTAGGCGTTCTTCCGCTTGCGCAGCCGCCGCAGCCGCTCGCGCCCGGCGCCGTTGATGGCGACCAGGGCGCTGCGCTTGTCGGTCGGATCCTGCGAGCGGTCGATCAGCCCCTCGCGTTCCAGGCAGCCGAGCGTGCGGGTAATCGTCGGCCGTTTTACCCGCTCGATCGCGGCGATCTCGCTCGGGGTCATCGGCCCGTGGCGCTCGATCGTCGCCAGCGCCGCAACCGAGGTCGGGGTGAGGCCGGTGGTCTCCGCGGCGGCCTCCTGGCGCAGCCGGCGGGCGGTGCGGACGATCGCCGTGCGCAGGTGCGCGGCACGCTCGCTGAGGGGGATGTCAATGGCCGCGTTCATTAGTTAGCTTCGGTAATTAGTCTAGCAAACTATTTCTGCCCTCCCAGCCGCTCGAGCACGTCGAGCCACATCCGGTGGTAGGCGACCCCCGCCTGCAGGGTTGGCTCGGAGTTCTCGAAGCCCTCCGCCTGGCGCACTTCGTCGAGCATGCCCTGTAGCTCCGCCAGCTTCATCCGGTGCCAGGCCTCCCGCTCGGCGCGGATCGGCTCCGGATCGGCGCCGGCGAAAACCTTGAGGACGGCTTCGTCGCGCAGCTGCGGCGGCGAGGCGGTCGGCGCCGCCGACCACTCCCGCAGCGCCTCGCGGCCCTTCTCGGTCACCGAGTAGATGCGACGCCTCCGCCCCCCTTCCTCTTGACGGGCGGAGAGGTATCCGGCCGCCGCCAACCGGGCGGGCTCCTCGTAGGCGGTCGTGTGAGGGACGGGCCAGAAGTTCTCGATTGATTTCTCCATCGCCCCTTTGATCTCGTAGGAGGTGAGGTCGCCGAACTCTTCGAGCAGCGCCAGCACCGCAAAGGAGTTTCCCGTGAGCTTGATCACTTTGGGGTTGCTTTTCATGATTCGAGTCGTATAGTTCGGGACGAACGGTAAAGGCCATCAGTCGGCAACTAGCTTGGAGGTTCACGGATGCCCAGCACCGATTCCCACTCCCCCATCATCGGCGACAAGGCGGCGTACGACGTGCTTATCGTCGGCGGCAGTCTCGGCGGCTGCGCGACCGCGATCCAGCTCGGCCGCGCCGGCCTGCGCGTGGCGGTGGTCGAGAAGCAACCGGACCCGAACGCGTTCAAGCGGATGTGCTCGCACTTCATCCAGGCCTCGGCGGTGCCGACGCTGGAACGGCTGGGCCTGCTCGAGCCGATCGAAGCGGCCGGCGGCCAGCGGCCGCGGGTGCGGATCTGGACTCGGTGGGGTTGGATCGAGGCGCCTCCCGAGCGCGCCGCACGGGGCGTCAACCTCCGCCGCGAAGTGCTCGACCCCCTGGTCCGCAAGACCGCCGCGGAGACGCCCGGGGTCGAGATGCTGCTCGGCTGGAGCGTCGATCGGCTGCTGCGGGAGAACGGCGGCTTCGCCGGGGTCGTCGCCCGCAACCGCGAGGGCGAGGAGCGCGAGCTGCGGGCCCGTCTCACCGTCGGTGCCGACGGCCGCGACTCCCGGGTCGCCGAGCTCTCCGAGGTGCCGGTCAAGACCTACCCCCACAACCGCTTCGCCTACGGCGGCTACTTCGAAGGCGGCGCGCCCGCCAACGCTCCCGACGCCACCGCCTGGTTCCTCGACCCCCAGTGGTGCGCCGCCTTCCCCACCGACAACGACCTCACCTTCTACGCGGCGATGCCGACCAAGGACCGCCTGCCGGAATTCAAGAAGGAGCCGGAAGCCGCCCTGGTCAGGCTCCTCTCCGAGGTCCCGGAGGCGCCGCCGATCCGCGCCGGGCGGGCGATCGAACCGGTGATCGGCAAGATCGACATGACCAACCGGATGCGCAGGCCGGTGGCGCCGGGCCTGGCGCTGATCGGCGACGCGGCGCTCGCCACCGACCCGCTCTTCGGCGTCGGCTGCGGCTGGGCCTTCCAGTCGGCGGAGTGGCTGGCGGAGAGCGTGCGGCCGGCGCTGCAGGACGGCGAGTCCCTCGAGCAGGGTCTGGAGCGCTACCGCCGCCGCCACAAGCGTGAGCTCGGCGCCCACGCCTTCTTCATCCACGACTACGCCACCGGGCGCAAGCTCAACCCGGCCGAGCGGTTGATGTTCTCCGCCGCCGCCCGCGATCCCCAGATGGCCTCGCGCTTCGACGCCTTCGGGACGCGGCAGGTCCGCCCGCAGGAGGCGATGCCGCGGATGCTCCCGCGCGCGGTCGCTGTCAACGCCCGGCACGCCCTGGCGCGATGAGCACTGCCACGCCGGCACCGCCGGTCGAGCGCGGCAGCCTCCTCGCCGGCGGCACCCGGACCCGCCTCGTGCAGGCGGGTCCGGCCGGGGCGAGCGAGGCGGTCGTCTTCGTCCACGGCAACCCGGGCTCGGCCGACGACTGGGTCGGGCTCGCCGCCGTCGCGGCGAGCGCCGGCAAGCGGGCCGTCGCCTTCGACCTGCCGGACTTCGGCGAGACGATCGCCCCGGACGGGTTCGAGCACGACGTCCCCGGCTACGCCGGCTTCGTCGACCAGGCGCTGGCGGAGCTGGGGATCGAGCGGGCGCACCTGGTCCTGCACGACTTCGGCGGCCCGATCGGCCTCTACTGGGCGGCGGCGCATCCCGACGCGCTGGCCAGCATCACCCTGATCGACACCGGCGTCCTCCCCGGCTACCGCTGGCACAGCCTCGCCCGGATCTGGCGCACGCCGGTCCTCGGCGAGCTGCTCCAGGCGACCGCCACCCGCCCCCTCTTCCGCTTCCTGCTCAACCGCAACGAGCCGCGTGGGCTGCCGCGCGACTTCGTCGAAGCGATGTACGACCACTACGACCGCCGCACCCGCAAAGCCGTGTTGAAGCTCTACCGGGCGACCGACGATCCCGGCGGGATGTCGGAGGCGCTGGTCGGGCTGTTCGCCGAACGCGAGATCCCGGCCCTGGTGATCTGGGGCGAGCACGACGCCTACCTCCCGTGGTCGTTTGCGGCGCGGCAGCGCGACGCGTTTCCCGCCGCCGAGGTCCACGTGCTCCCGGCCAGCGGCCACTGGCCCTTCGCCGACGCACCCGACACGGTGGAGCGGATCTTCGAGGAATCCCTCACAGAGCGGAGCAGTTAGCTGTGTCATCCTCAGCCGCGTGACCGATGTCGCCGCCGCCCGCGACAAACGCTGGATCGCGCTCGCCCTGCTCTGTAGCGCCCAGTTCGTCGTCGTCCTCGACGCCTCGATCGTCAACGTGGCGCTACCGACGATCGGCGAAGCGCTGGAGTTCACCGAGAGCAGCCTGCCCTGGGTCGTCAACGCCTACGTGCTCACCTTCGGCGGCTTCCTCCTGCTCGGCGGCCGGCTCGCCGACCTGCTGGGGCGGCGCCGGATCTTCATGTTCGGGCTCGTGCTCTTCGCGCTGGCCTCGCTGGCCGGCGGGCTGGCAGGCGACTCCGGGCAGCTGATCGCCGCCCGCGCCGTGCAGGGGCTCGGCGCCGCGATCCTCTCCCCCGCCGCCCTCTCGATCGTCGCCACCACCTTCAAAGACGGCGCCGAGCGCAACAAAGCGCTGGGGATCTGGGGCGCGGTCGCCGGCTCCGGCGGCGCCGCCGGAGTGCTGCTCGGCGGCGTCCTCACCGAATACCTCGGCTGGGAGTGGGTGCTCTGGGTCAACGTGCCGATCGGGATCGCCGCGGCGGCCCTGGCGCCGAGCCTGATCGCCGAGTCGCACGCCGAACAGGAGGTCCGCACCTTCGACGTCGCCGGCGCGACGACGATCACCCTCGGCCTCTCGGCCCTCGTCTTCGCCCTGCTCGACGCCGAAGACGCCGGCTGGGGGTCGACCCAGACGATCGGCATCCTCGCCCTCTCGGCGATCCTGCTGATCGCCTTCGTCGCGATCGAGCGGCGCTCGCGGGCGCCGCTCGTGCCCTTCTCGATCTTCCGCCTGCGCACGATCACCGGCGCCAACGTCGTCGGCATCCTCGTCGGCGCCTCGCTCTTCTCGATGTTCTTCTTCATCTCCCTCTACATGCAGCAGGTGCTCGGCTACAGCGCGATCAAGGCCGGCCTCTCCTACCTGCCGCTGGCGGTCGCGATCATGCTCTCGGCCGGGGTCGCCTCCGGCCTGGTGACGAAAGTCGGCTTCAAGCCGATCCTCGCCGCCGGCATGGTCTTGATCGCGATCGGCCTCGTCTGGTTCAGCCAGATCTCCCCTGACGGCAGCTTCCTCGTCGACATCCTCGGCCCCTCCCTCTTCGCCGCCGTCGGCCTCGGCTTCGCCTTCGTGCCGGTGACGATCGCCGCCGTCTCCGGCGTCGAAGACCGCGAGCAGGGCCTCGCCAGTGGCCTGATCAACACCTCCCAGCAGGTCGGCGGCGCCCTCGGCCTCGCCGTCCTCGCCGCGATCGCCAACTCCACCATCGGCGACTCCCGCGACCCCGCCGTCCTCACCGACGGCTTCAGCACCGCCTTCCTCGTCGGCGCCGGCTTCGCGATCCTCGGCCTGATCGCCACCCTCTTCCTGATCCGCAACGCCGACAGCAGGGCGCACGTGGAATTGGGCGCCGAACCGGTGACGGAACAAGCGGGCTAAGCC
Source organism: Solirubrobacterales bacterium (assembly GCA_036277955.1). Lineage (GTDB taxonomy): Bacteria > Actinomycetota > Thermoleophilia > Solirubrobacterales > 70-9 > VAYN01. The sequence continues at coordinate 27,535 of DASULV010000008.1, forward strand.
GGCGGCGAGATCCAGTAGGCGGTGACGCCGAAGTGGGCGCTCAAACGCTCGAAGTGGCGGTCAAAATGAAGGATCTCGATTCCTGCCGCCTGAGCTGCTGCGGCGACAGACAGGTCGGTCAGCGGGAAGCGATGGGCTCCATGTGACCCGCTCGCCGCCAACTGTCGCATCACTGAGAAGACCGTTCGCTGCACGCTGCGGTCTACCGGGATCTCGCGTAGGCCTTCAAGAGAACGCTCCACCGCTGCGATGTCGTCCTGGCTCCGAGCGTCGACCATCAGCTCGTAACGCACCGGCCAACACCAGCAGACGTCTCCCCGCTCGATCGCCGCCAGCAGGAGCCGTCGCACACGCTCGTCGCGCCTCGCCTGCATCCAGGCGGAGGTATCCGCCAGCACGGGCCCGACCCCATCCCAGACTTCGAGCGCCATCAGCTACCGGGCGGCGCGTTGAGGCGATCGATGGCCTCGAGATCGAGATCGAAACCGCCTGCGTCCATCGCCGCAAATAGACCCTCGGCGGCCTCCCGCCGATCGCGTCCCGCCCTTAGCTCGGCCTCGGCGCCCTCGACGGCAAGGCGTCGCAGCAGAGTCGCGTCCGCCTCCCGCGTCCCCGTTGCGGCTCGGACCCGCGCGAGCGCCTCCCCCAGCTCCGGGTCGGCAACTACCGCGATGCGTCGGTGCTTGGATGGCATGAGTCTAGTGTAACTCTTTGGAGTTACACCTGCTTCAAGGGCCGGTAGAGCCGACGTCGAATCAGTCGCGGTGGAACGCGACGCCCGACTAGCCGAAGCCGAAAACGGTCCCACGATGGACCCCCGCGCGATCAAGTGGCGGGAACGGCTGAACACGCCGATGCTGATCGCGGCGGCGCTGACCTTGCCGACGGTGGCGATCTACGAGTCGAAACCGGGCGGGACGTTGGAGGACGTGGCGATCGTGCTCAACTGGGTGACCTGGATCGCCTTTCTGGTCGAGCTGGTGATCATGCTCTGGGTGGTGCCGAACCGATGGGCTTGGATCCGGCGGCACCCGCTCGACGTGATCATCGTCGTGGTGACGCCGCCGGTACTGCCGGCGGGGCTGCAGAGTTTGCGGGTCCTGCGGCTGCTGCGCCTGTTGCGTCTGCTGCGGCTGGCCCAGCTCTCGCGCGAGGTCTTCTCGCTCGAGGGGCTGCGCTACTCGCTGCTGCTGACCGTGCTGACGATCATCGGCGGCGGCAGCGTCTTCGTCGCCTTCGAGCACCAGCAGAACCTCAACACCTGGGACGGGATCTACTGGGCGGCGACGACGATGACGACGCTCGGCTCGAACATCTACCCCGAAACGACCGGCGGCGAGGTCGTCACCGTGATCGTCCTGATCATCGGGATCGGCTTCGTCGCCCTCCTCACCGGCGCCTTCGCCCAACGTTTCCTCGCCCCCGAAATCGCCGAGATCGAGGAAGAGCTGGAAGAAGAGAAACTCAGCGCCGAGGCGCTGGCCCTGCGCGAACTCCATAGCGTCCAGGAACAGCTGCAGGCGCTCTCGCTAGCAATCGAGCGGATGGCCAGGCGGGAGCACTGAGCCTGTTGCAAATCTCCAGCTAATTTTTTTGCAAATTTCCATCTGATTTTGTTGCAAAACTCCAGCTGATATCCTTGCAAAGTTCCAGATAAGTTCTTTGCAAAACTCCAGCTGCATTCGCTTGGATATTCCCATGCCTTACATCCCCAGGGTCGCTGACGGAGAGCTCCAGACTCATCTTGCCTCTACCGGGGCGGTCCTCTTGGAGGGCCCGAAAGCCTGCGGAAAGACGGAGACGGCGAGGCAGCTTGCCTCGAGCGAGGTCTTGCTGGACGTCGACCTCGAAGCCCAGGAGGCAGTCAAGCTCGATCCAGGGCTGGTCCTCGCCGGTGACACTCCGCGGCTGATCGACGAGTGGCAGCTTGCGCCGGAGATCTGGAACTACGTGCGCCGGGCAGTCGATGAGCGGGTTGACCCGGGTCAGTTCATCCTTGCCGGCTCTGCCCACCCCACCGATGAGGAGACCCGGCATACCGGGGCGGGACGGATCAGCCGCCTCCGCATGCGCCCGATGTCGCTGTTCGAGCTCGGCGCCAGCACGGGCGAGATTTCGCTCTCGGCGTTGCTGACCGGGGAGCCGGCCTCAGCACCTGAACCAGGGACGGACCTGGAAAGCCTCGCGTCCCTGATCTGCCGGGGGGGCTGGCCTGCTTTTCGAAATCTGGAGGACGCTCAGGTGCTACGGCGGGTTCGCGGCTATCTGGGGGAGGTTCCCCGGGACACCGAGCGGCTTGCCGGCAACCGGCCGGAGCGAGTGACGAGGCTGCTGGAAAGCCTTGCCCGCAACGCCTCCACGATGGTCACCGCGAGCACCTTGGCCTCTGATGCCAGTCGTCCCGAGGATCCCGTCTCCGAGGATGCCGTCGCCACCTACATCAGCTCGCTCAGCCGCCTATTCGTCATTGAGGATCAGCCCGCCTGGCAACCGCACCTGCGCTCCCGCTATCGACTCCGCCGCACCCCGAAGCGGCATTTCGTCGACCCCTCCCTCGCCGCCGCCGCACTGCGCGCCGATCCCTCCGCCTTGATCCGAGACCTCAACTTCATGGGGTTCCTTTTCGAGTCCCTGGTCGTCAGAGACCTCCGCGTGTACGCGCAACCCCTGGACGCGGAGGTACAGCACTACCGGGACAGCGGCGGTCTGGAGGTAGACGCGGTCGTCACGGCAGGCGATGCCTGGGGCGCCTTCGAGATCAAGCTGGGCGGCAAGGAGGCCATCGATGAGGCGGCAGTTGCTCTGCGGAAGTTCGCCGATCGCGTCGACACCTCCCGTACCGGCCCACCGGCCGTACTCGGTGTAATCGCCGGCAACGGCTACGGGTACATGCGCGAGGACGACGTCCAGGTCATCCCAATCGGCTGCCTGGGACCCTAGTTCTCCTTCGCCTGCTCCTCGGCGATCTTCCCCTCGAGTTCCTTCATCACGTCCGGGTCTTTCAGCGTCGTCACGTCGCCCAGGGCCCGGCCCTCGGCGATGTCGCGGAGGAGGCGGCGCATGATCTTGCCGGAGCGGGTCTTCGGCAGGTCGTCGGCCCAGACGATCCGCTTCGGGCGGGCGAATTTGCCGATGTGCTCGGCGACGCTTTCGCGGATCCCCTCGACCAGCTCGTCGCCCTCGGAGACGCCGCCGCGGACGGTGACGAAGGCGCAGATCGCCTGGCCGGTGTCCTCGTCGGACTGGCCGATCACCGCTGCCTCGGCGACATCGGGATGGGCGACGATCGCCGACTCGACCTCGGCGGTCGAGAGGCGGTGGCCGGAGACGTTGACGACGTCGTCGATCCGGCCGATCACCCAGAAGTAGCCGTCCTTGTCGCGGCGGGCGGCGTCGCCGACCAGGTAGCGCTCCTTCCCGAAGCGCGAGAAATAGGTCTCGATGAAACGGTCGTCCTCCTTGTAGAGGCCGCGCAGCATCGAGGGCCAGGGGCGCTCGAGCACCAGCAGGCCCTGCCCTTCGGAGACCGGCTTGCCCTCGGACTCGTCGACCACCTGCGCCTCCACCCCCGGGAACGGCGTCGTCGCCGAGCCCGGCTTGGTCGCGGTGATCCCCGGCAGCGGGCTGATCATGATCGCGCCGGTCTCCGTCTGCCACCAGGTGTCGACGATCGGGCAGCGGCCGCCGCCGATCACCTCTCGATACCAAAGCCAGGCCTTCGGGTTGATCGGCTCGCCGACCGAGCCGAGCAGCCGCAGCGATGAGAGGTCGAATTCTCCTGGGATCTCGGCGCCCCATTTGATGAAGGTGCGGATCGCCGTCGGCGCCGCGTAGAGGATCGTCGCCTTGTAGCGCTCGACCAGCTCCCACCAGATCCCCTTGTGCGGGTAGTCCGGCGCCCCCTCCCACATCACGCTGGTCGCCCCGTTGGAGAGTGGCCCGTAGACGATGTAGGAGTGGCCGGTGACCCAGCCGACGTCGGCCGCGCACCAGTAGACGTCCGACTCCGGCTTGAGGTCGAAGACGTAGCGGTGGGTGGCGGTGACGCCGGTCATGTAGCCGCCGGTCGTGTGAAGAATCCCCTTCGGCTTCGCGGTCGAGCCGGAGGTGTAGAGGATGAAGAGCGGGTGCTCGGCTTCCATCGGCTCCGCCGGGCACTCCGGGTCGGCCGCGGCCACGACCTCGTCGTAGAAGACGTCGCGCTCGGGCTCCATCGGGCAATCGATCCCCGTGTGGCGGACGACGACGATCGTCTCCAGCGTGCCGAGGTCCCCGAGGTGCTCGTCGACCTGCGGCTTGATCGGTGCCGTCTTGCCCTTACGGCGGGCGCCGTCGACGGTAACCAGCGCCTTGGCTTCGGAGAACTCCATCCGCTCGCGCACCGACTCGGCCGAGAAGCCGCCGAAGACGACGTTGTGGATGGCGCCGATGCGGGCGCAGGCGAGCATCGCGACGACGACCTCGGGGATCATCGGCAGGTAGATCCCGACCACGTCGCCCTTGCCGACGCCCAGGTCCTTGAGCGCGTTGGCGAAGCGCTGGACGTCGCGGTGGAGGTCGGCGTAGGTGACCTCGCGCTCCTCCCCCTCCTCCCCGCGCCAGTGGTAGGCGACGCGGTCGCCGTTGCCGGCCTCGACGTGGCGGTCGAGGCACTGCGCGGAAGCGTTGAGCCGCCCGTCCTCGAACCACTTGTAGAAGGGCGGGTTCGAATCGTCGAGCCCCTGCGTCGGCTCGACGTCCCAGTCGAGCAGCTCCTTCGCCTGCGCCGTCCACCACGCCACGGGATCGGCGGCCGCCTCCTCGTAGATCCCCGGATCGCTCCAGAGCGCCTGCGCACGGAACTCCTCCGGGGGCTCAAACTTCTCTACCTCCAGCAGCTCCTCCAGCTGTTGCTCAAGTCCCCGAGTCATGGGGGAAAAGTACCTGAGGAATTAGTAACCGGCGGGATGACGCGCTACGAAGCCTTCCGGCGAGTCGACCCAGGGGTCGTGCCAGCGCGGGCCGGGGCCGCCGACGGTGTCGAAGGCGATGCCCGCGACGACCATCCAGGCGTGGCCGGAGTTGGCGTAGACGGTGATCCACTGGCCGGGGCCGGCTTCGCCCCAGGTCTCGAGGCCGGTCGAGTCGAGCGGGCTTTCGAGGAAGCCGCCGCCGTGGAGGGCGTAGGAGACCGCGCCCGAGCAGTCGTAGCCGGAGGATTCGAAGGAGCCGTGGCCGCCGCCCCAGATGTACGGGGTGGTGGCGATCGCGTTGCCGGCGGCGATCACTTCCTGGACCGCCTGCGGCGCCGAGGCCGGGGCGCTCGCTTCGCTTTCGCTCAAGACCTGCGCTTCCTGGCCGGGATTGAGCGGCGCCGGCATCAGGCCGGTGGTCGCGTCGCCGCCTTCGGCCGCGACCTGTTCGGAGATCGAGGCGAGGTTGGTGCTGAGCGCGCCTTCGCGCGATTCCAGCGCTTCCAGGTCTTCCTGTCGCTGCGCCTGCGCCGCCTTCAGTTCGAGCCAGCCGGCCTTCGCTTCCTTGCGGGCGGCGTTGACCGCGCGCTCCTTGGCGGCGATCGCGTCGCGCACTTCTTCGATCTCGGTCCGCTGCTCGTCGAGCTTTTCAACCGCCGAGCGGACTTCGTCGCGCAGCGACTTGACGCGGTCGACGACGGCGTCGTCGTAGTCCTGGATCTGGCGCACGTATTCGGTCTGCGCCGCCATCTCCGACCAGTCTTCGGATTCGAGGATCGCGTTCAGCATGTCCGGCGAGCCCGCCTCGTAGATCGCGACAACGCGGCCGCTGAGGACGCCGATCGCCTGCTTCAGCTTCACCCGCACCCGTTGGAGGTGCTCTTCTTCGGCTTCCAGCGCGGCGGTGGCACGGTCTAGCTGCGCCTGCTTTTCGGCCAGTTCGGCCTCGATCGCTTCCTGTTCCTGGCGCAGCCGTGAGACTTCGCCCAGCTTCGCGTCGATCGCCTGGTTCTGTTCGGCGATCGTTTCCGCCAGCGCGCTCGACTGTTCCCGCACCCCCTCGAGCTTGTCCCGCGTCGCTTCCAGCTTTTCCTGCGGCGTCTCCGCCGGCGCGCTCCCAGCCCAGGAGCCCGCCAGCAGGCAGAGCCCTGCGAGGAGCAGCGCGGCGAATAGCAGGGCGCGACGCCTGGTCGCGCTCGTAGAGGGGCTGAACAGCACGGCGGCGCAGGCTAGCGAAGCGCCTGCGCCGCCTTAGAGGTGGTCGATAATCCGCAAGTTTCCTTGCAGATGCAGGACTTTTCCTAGGCGAGTAGTTTCGCCTTCGCCTTGTCGAACTCCTCCGGCGAGAGGGCGCCTTTGTCTTTGAGCTCGGCGAGCTTGTGCAGTTCCTCCGCGGGCGAGGTCGAGGCGGCCTGCTCGCGGACGTATTCGTCGAAATGCTTTTTCGCGTCGGCCTGGGCTTTGATCGTGCGGTCGCGCATCCCCTCTCCGCGGGCGATCAGGTAGATCAGCGCGGTTAGGAAGGGGATGAAGACGAGGAAGAGAACCCATGCCGCCTTCGCCCATCCCGAGAGCTCGTGGTCGCGGAAGAGGTCACTGAGGATGGTGATCAGGATCCAGATCCAGATCACGAAGAAGAAGATCTCCAGCGCTACGAGGAGAATTTCCCCGAAGCTGATGTCGGCGAGCGGCATTGCGCTCCTTTCAGTTGAGGACTGGGGTACGCGAAGGTTTCACGCTAAAGAGACCCTATGTAATTCCGGAAGCTAAGCGGCTCTCCTGCCTCAAGCATCCGCAGTCAACCTCATGAAAAAGAGGACGATCGCCACCGAGGTCGCCAGGTTGAGGCTGGAGACCCCCTCGCGCATCGGGATCGCGACCCTCCCCTCGGCCCGCTCGAAGACCTCGCCGCTGAGGCCGTGGCGCTCGGTGCCGAAGGCGAGGATCGCCCGCGGCGGCACCAGCCCCGGCGCCAGCTCCTCCCCCTCGGGATCGATCGCCAGCAGCGGGCGGTCGCTCGGCGGCAGCGCCCCGACCTTGGCGACCGGGAGCGCGAACTGCAGGCCGGCGGCACCGCGGACCGCGTCGGGGTGCCAGGGGTCGTTCTCGCCGCGGGCGATCACGGCCGCGGCGCCGGCGGCCGCCGAGACCCGGATGCAGGCGCCGATGTTGCCCATGTTGCGCGGGTCCTCGAGCAGGACGACCGGGGCCGGGGCGGGGTCGGCGAGCGCGGCGGCGAGGTCGACCCGCGGCCGCCGGGCGATCGCGGCGACGCCGGTGTGCGGGACCAGCGGCACCAGGTCGGCCAGCGTCTCCTTGTCGACCGGCTCGACCCGCCCGCTCAGCTGCCCCGCCAGGTCGGGCGCCAGGTCCGCCGCCATCGCGTCGAGCGAGGCCGGATCGGTCGCCACCGCCTCGACCAGCTCGGCACCGAAGCGCAGCGCGTGCTTGAGCGCGTGGAAGCCCTCGACGACGGTCAGCTCGGGATCGCGACGGGCGGTGCGGAAGCGCACCGCGCGCTCGTGCTCTTCGCGGCCCATCGCCGCATCATTACGACCCGGCGAGGATCAGGCGGGTGCGCCGGCCTGCGCCAACTGGTCGCGGCCCCCGGCCTTGGCCAGGTAGAGCGCCGCGTCGGCGCGGCCGAGCAGGTCGTCGACGCCCTCGGTGAAGTCCCAGTGGGCGAGGCCGGCGGAGCAGGTCTGCTCCATCGGCGTCCGCTCCCGCAGCCGCTCGATCACCTCCGCGGCCTCCTCGGGAGCGGTGTCCGGCAGCAGCACCAGGAACTCCTCGCCGCCGAAGCGGACGATCGTGTCTTCGCCGCGCAGCGCCCCGTCCCAGGCGCGGGCACACTCGCGCAGGACCTCGTCGCCGGCGAGATGGCCGTGGGTGTCGTTGTAGGACTTGAAGTGGTCGATGTCGATGATCGCGACGCAGAGGGGCGAGCGGGTGCGGCGGGCGCGAGCCATCTCCCGTGGCAGCTGCTCCTCGAGGGCGCGGCGGTTGGGAAGCCCGGTGAGCGAGTCGTGGGTGGCCATGTCCCGCACCTTGCCGAGCAGCTCCTCGCGTTCGCCCTCGATCCGCTTCAGCTCGGTGACGTCGGTCGCCCGCGCGTAGATCAGCGACTCGTCCGGCGAGAGCTGCGAGCTCCAGCGCAGCCAGTGCCAGGTGCCGTCCTTGGCCAGGTAACGGTTTTCGAAGCTCGTGGTTTCGTCGCCTTCGAACAACGCCGCGGCCTCAGCTTCGGTGCGCTCGCGGTCGTCGATGTGGACGCGCTCGACGAACGGAATCGAACGCAGTTCCTCGATGCTGTAGCCGAGCTGCCGGGTCCAAGAGTCGTTCATCTCGACGAAGTAGCCGTCCATGTTGGCGGTGCAGAGCATGTCGCGGGAGAGCTCGAAGAAGCGGCGGGCGCGCTCGTCGGCGCGGGTGCGGCGGGCGACGATCTCCGTCGTCAGCACCATCACCACGCCGAGCGAGACGAGCGAGAACAGCCAGCGGGTGAGCGGCGAGTAGCCGACGGTGCTGGGCACCGAGAGCAGGGCGACGCCGTAGACGAGGAGCAGCCAGGAGAGGTGGGCGATGGCGACCCGGCGCGGGAAGAAGTAGGAGGCGATCAGGGTCGACCAGACGAAGATCGTCCCGTACTGGCCCGCGGCGACGCCGCTCTCGTAGATCAGCAGGCCGGTGAGGGCGACGGTGACCGCGAGGATCCCGTGCACCGCCCCCTTCGGGATGCGGGCGACGAAGAGCGAACAGAGGACGCCGGCGAAGGCCATCGCCGCGGCGATTGTCACCAGCGCGTTCTGATTGCCGCCGCTCGGGTGCGGCAGGACCAGCGAGAGGGCGACGAGGCCGGCACTAGCAGTCAGCAGCGCGGCGGCGGCCCGGACCTCCGAGTGCCCTCCCTCGGAGAGACGTACCCGATTTTGCGTAGCCTCCATGCCTGGGGGCATCGGCAAACGCGAGTGTTTCCTTTAGTCCCGAACCACCTGGAACTGGCTCATCAGGCCGTGATCCTCGTGGTCGAGCATGTGGCAGTGGACGACGAACTTCCCGGTGTAATCGGAGAAATGACCGGCAAGGAGAATTTTTTCATTGGGGAAGAGAAAAAAAGTCTCCTTGAGACAGTCTTCCCAGGGCGGGGGCTGGCGACCGTTGCGCTCGAGCAGGTACCAGTCGGTGTGGTGGAGGTGCATGACGTGGGCGACGTTGGTCTTGTTGACGAACTCCCAGGTCTGGGTGCTGCCGAGGCGCGGCTTCGCCTCCACGTAGGCAGGGTTGAAGGTGCGGCCGTTGAGCCTCCAGGTGGTCTTGAAGAAGCCGCCGATCGTGATCGCCCAGCGGTGGTCGGGCTCGCGCTTCGCCTTCCGCGTCCACTCCGGCAGCGGGCGCAGGTGACGGGGGACGGGGGCCCGGTCGGCAACAGGGTCGGTGCCGACCCGGAACTGCATCAGGGCGCCGCCGTAGGTGCGGGCACCGGCCGGGATGCGATCCGCGTGCCGCCTGCTGCTGCGCAGCTCCACCCGCTCCCCCCGGTGGCCGGCGAAGTCGACGATCACCTCGACCCGTTCGGCCGGGCCGAGGAGGATTTCGCGGCGGCGGATCGGCTTCGGCATCAGCCCGCTCTCGGTCGCGATCTGGACCATCTGCGCGCCGTTGGAGAGGTGGAGGTTGTAACTGCGGAAGGAGGAGACGTTGAGGATCCGCAGCCGGTAGCGGCACGGTCTGACCCCGTGGTGCGGCATGTAGGCGCCGTTGACGAGGACGCTCTCGCCGAGGATCCCGTCGTTCGGCGGGCGGCGGTTGGTGAAGGGATCGGTGAGCTGGTTCTCGCGGTCGAAGCTGCGGTCGGCGATCATCAGCGGCAGGTCGCGACCGTCGCGGGGCAGCGGCAGCGATTCGTCGAACTCGTCGTCGACGATCCACATCCCGGCCAGGCCCTTCCAGCTGTGCGGTGCGGTGCGGTCAAGGCGATGGTCGTGGTACCACTGGAAGGAGGCGCGTTCGGGACGCCCGTCCTCCATCAGGTCGTAGACGTACGTTTTGCGCCCGCCGGGCTCGAGCAGGAACTCGTTGCCGGAGGCGCGGGCCGAGAGGCCGCGGGGGATCTGGCAGTAGTAGGAGGTCGGCTGGCGCTCCGTGAGACCACCGGGATAGCCGTCGAACTGGGTGCGGTTGTGGCCGCCGTGGAGATGAACCGAGAGCTCCCCCACCTTCTCCGGCAGTTCGTGGTGGAAGGTGACGCGGGTGCGGCGGCCGGCGCGGCGGCGGATCGTCGGGCCCGGGAAGCTGCCGCCGAAGGTCCAGAGACGGGTCTTGCGGCCGGGGAGGATCTGCTGCTCGGCCTCGCGGATCGGGATCTGGATGTGGTCGCCGTCGAGGACCGGCGGGATCGGCAGCGGCTCCCGGAACGGGACCGCGCCGAGCGCCAGGGGCGGCTCGGTGGAAACCGGCAGCAGCCCGCCGTCCCTGCCCCTCAGGGGCAGGAGGACGGCGAGGGCGCCGCCGCCGAGGGCGCCGAGGAAAGCTCGGCGCCCAAGGCGGTGCGGGGCTGAGGACTGTCCAGCCGTCGCCGGGACCTAGGCGGTCGGAACGACGGGCGCGATGACCTTGACCTGGCCGTGCATGAACGGGTGGACGGCGCAGATGAAGTAGAGCGTGGTGCCTGCTTCAGCCGTCACTTCCTGCGTGACGCTGGTCCCGGTTTTCTTTTCGCCGGTGAACCAGGAGTCGCCCTTCTTGCCGGTGGCATCGCCCATCGTGCTCCAGCCGGCGGGACCGGCCTTGACGAGCGGGGTGCTGATCCTTTCGGTCTTCGGGTTGAACCCGTGCCATTTGGCGATCGCCAGGCAGATGTGTTTAGGCGTAAAGCAGCCTTTCTGGGCCTTCGGCGTCTTCGGGACCGAGCCTTTGGTGACCAGCGAGAAGGTGTGCGGGCCGACCTGTTTCGGGTTGGTCTTGTTGAGGACCTGCAGCTGGTCGCCGACGGTGACGGTTTCCGGGGCGACGAATTTGAGCTTGCCCTTGACTATCGACATCGTGATGACGTCGGTGTTCCCGGTCGGCGTGACCGTCGCTTCGGCGGCGCCGGCCAGGCTCGAGCTGCCGAGGACTACGGTGAGCGCGGCCGCCGGGACCGCGATGGCCAGGGCCCGGAGACGGGCGCGGCGTGAAAGCTTGCTGTGCAAAGCGTGCCTTTCTATTGAGAAGTAAAACGATTCCCTGAGAGGCTCCAAGGGTACCCTCTCCGACGGTGGCTACGTTCCTCCACACCTGCTATCGGATCGGGAATATTGACCGCTCGGTCGCCTTCTACGAGAAGCTCGGCTTCGAGGAGGTACGGCGGATGCCGATCGGTGACGAGGCGATCAACGTCTTCATGGCCCTACCCGGCGAAGACCCCCGCCTCGAGCTCACCTACAACCACGGCGTCACCGGCTACGAGCACGGCACCGGCTACAACCACATCGCCCTGCTCGTCGACGGCGATCTCGACGACACCCTCGCCCAACTGGCCGAGCTCGGCATCGAGCCCGAAAAGCCCCCCTACCGCCCCGGCGGCCGCACCGAGGGCCACCGCATCTGCTTCGTCCGCGACCCGGACGGCTACCGGATCGAGCTGATCGGGGAGTAGATCAGCGACTCCGAGATCGGGTGCCCCTAGCTAGAGGGACCTTGAGTTCGGAGCGGCGATCAGCCGGGCAGTCTCAGTTGGTCCAGCTCCTCGGGAGCGACGATCGAAAGTCGAATCCCGTCGCTGGATTCGGCAAACGTTCTTTCGACCTTCCCCTTCCTCGCATCGTCGAACGCCTCCGCGGTAACGATGATCAACCATCCGATAGCCCAGTTCTCATAGCGATCGACTGCCGATTGGAGCTGCCGGCTCCCCTCGCGAACCCGCCTCTCCCACTCGACAATCCCTCGACGCAGGTACTTGATCTCCACCACGATGTCTGGGAGCTGATCGATCTTGCTGATAAGCAAGCCGTCCAGGAGGAGACGACCGTCGGCGTGGGCGACCACCACCTGGGATTGAAGCTCATATACCGGGGGAGAGATCGTCGCCAACCGCGCGAGCACGGCTTCCTCTGCGTGTGCCGCCTCTTGCATGAGCGCCTCCCGATTCGTCGCCCCCTCCCCTCCATCGACCTCCTCCCGCAGCCGCTCCCTGCGCTCCTCGGAGCTTTGCGGTCGGACCTCGGCCCGCAGCTTGTCCAGCTCCATCGTCCGACGTTCCTCGTCCGACTGCTCTTGGTTCCAGAGGCGAGGGACCCCGCATCCGAGCAGACCAACTCCCACGACCAAGAACGCCAATCCGACATAAGGCGCAGCCCTGCCTGCGTCGGCCGCAACTTCCTGCCGCCGCTCCAGCTCCTTTGCCGCCGTCGGAGTCGCTTCGGCAAGTTCCTTCCGCGAGATCGTGAGGACCCCGGTATCCCGCAGCACCAACCCGGGGACTACGAACGCTGCCACCAAGAAAAAGGCGCCCGCCGATATCAACAGCCTCGTGAAGCTTTGTGAATCGGGGCGAGGCGTCACCCGCAGAGCCTTTCAGCCCCGGATGACGCCACCGATTTTTCGCCTCTCCGAGATCGTGGGGGCTATAGCCCCTAAAAATTCGGAACGACTACGACTCAGCCGGGGCTGATGCCGCCGCCGGAGGAGGGGGCGGGAGCAGGAGCGGCTTCCGGCGTGGGTTCGGGTTCCGGGGCCGGAGCTTCTTCTTCGGCGGCTTCGTCGTTTTCGGGCTTGTCTTTGCCCTGCGATTCGTCGCTTTCTTCTTCTTCGTATTCGCCTTCGTAGCTTTCTTCTTCTTCGTAGCTGTTATAGCCCGAGGAAGAGGTGTGTTCGCTGTCGAGGCCTTCGAGGTCGGGTTCGGCAGCAGCTTCGAATTCGGGGCAGTTGCCTTCCTGGGCGGCCGACATGTAGGACTGCCAGATCGGGCCGGCGGTCGGGCCGCCGAAGCCGGTGTATTCGCGTGAAGTCGGGTGGCCGACCCAGACCGCGGTGGAGAACATCGGCGTGTAGCCGACGAACCAGGCGTCGGAGAGCTCCTCGGAGGTGCCGGTCTTGCCGGCCTCCGAGCTGCAGCCCATGTCGGTGTAGCCGGCGCCGGTGCCCTGGGTGATCACGCCCTCGAGGACCCGGGTCACCTCGTAGGCCTCGCCCGGCGTCAGCACCCGTTCGCCCTTGTCCTTCTCGAAGTCGTCGACCTTGCCGTTGGGGAACTCGACGCGGCTGACCGCGGTGGCGTCGTGGTGGATGCCGCCGTTGGCGAGGGTCGCGTAGGCGTCGGCCATTTCCAGCGGCGTGACGCCGATCGCGAGACCGCCGATCCCCTCCGCCGGCACCGACTGCAGCGGCGCCTCGATCCCCATTTCGTGGGCGGTCTTGGTCACTTCTTCGGGCCCGACGTCGAGGTCGAGCTGGGCGAAGACGACGTTGACCGAGGCCCAGGTCGCGCTTTCGAGGTCATAGGTCCCACCCCCCTCTCCCTCGGAGTTGTTGACGGTCCAGGTGCCGCCGCCGGGAATCTCCAAGGTCTTCGGCGAGGTGCCGTCGTAATAGGTCGTGGCCGGGTCGATCCCCTCCCTGACCGCGGTGGTGAGCACGAACGTCTTGAACGACGAGCCCGGCTGGCGGTGCGCCTGCCAGGCGTAGTTGAACTGCGATTCGTCGGCGTAGCCTTCGGTTGAGGCGAGGGCGACGATCGCGCCGGTGTCGGGTTCGACCGAGGCGAGACCGGCGGCGGGACCGCCTTCGGGGTAACAGACGAAGCAGTAGTTTTCGACCGCTTCTTCAGCCTTCTGCTGCAGGTCGGGGTCGATCGTCGTATACGCCTTGAGGCCGCCTTTGCGGACGGTGTTGATCCCGTACTTGTCGATCAGTTCGTTCTGGACCATGTCGAACAGGAACGGGTCCTTGATCACCTGGTACTTGTCGCCGGGGTCGAGGCCGAGGCCGCGGGTTTTCGCTTCGCGGTATTCGTCGCCGGTGATGTAGCCCTGTTCCTGCATCACCAGCAGCACCTCGTTGCGCCGCTTCAACGCCGCCTTCGGGTCGAGGAAGGGGTTGTATTCAGAGGGCGCCTGGGGCAACCCGGCGAGCAGCGCCGCCTGGACCAGGTTGAGCTGTTTGGCCGGCTTGCTGAAGTAGGTCTGCGAGGCCGCCTCGGCGCCGACCGCGGTCTGCCCTTCGACCGTCCCGTACGGCGCGCTGTTGAGGTATTGGGTGAGGATCCATTCCTTGCCGTGGGCTTCCTCGAGCTCGACCGCCAGATGCGCTTCGATCAGCTTTCGCTTCAGCGTGTTTTCCGGGTTGTGGATGTAGAGGTTGCGGACCAGCTGCTGGGTGATCGTCGAGGCGCCCTGGACCGGCTTGCCGCCCGCCTGGAGGTCCTTCCAGGCGGCGCGGGCGATGCCCTCGTAGTCGAGGGCGCCGTGCTGGAAGAAGTTCTTGTCCTCGATCGCGATCGTCGCGTCGCGCAGGACCTGCGGGATCGCTTTGGCCGGCAGCGGCTGGCGCACGTTTTCGGAGCGGATGAAGCCGATCAGGCTGCCGTCGGCGGCGTAGATCGCCGAGGAGCGGCCCTTCTGGACCGGCTTCAGGGAGCTCAGCGGCGGCGCCGAGTTGTAGATGTTGAGCGCCCAGGCGGCCGCGATGCCCCCGGCCACCGCCACAAGCGCAGCGATGATCCCCAGCGGGATCGCGATCTTGTGCCAGATGGGATGGTGCGGCTTGCGTCGCCGCCTGCGGACCCGCGTCGCCATGCGTAGCGGATTGTAGGGAGGCGCCGGTCTCGGCACTCGCGGGTACTTGAGCCCGCAAGCCCGCTTGCCATCCCGATAGGCTCGCGCCCGCAGGCGGCACCTACGGGAGAGGAACAGACGTGAAACTAGTAATCGGGATCGTTCGCCCCGAGCAGGCGAACCAGGTCCTAGAGGCGCTTCACCGGGCGGAGGTCCGCGGGTTCTCGATGAGCCGGGTCCAAGGACACGGCGGCGAGGTCGAGCGGGTTGAGACCTACCGCGGGACGACCGTGCAGATGGGCCTGTCCGAGAAGGTCAGGTTCGAGGTCGCGGTCTCGGACTCGTTCGTCGACAAAGCCGTGGCGGCGATCTGCGAGGGCGGCCGGACCGGCGAAGTCGGCGACGGCAAGATCTTCGTCGTCCCGCTCGACCACGCGGTGCGGATCCGCACCGGCGACACCGACGAAGGCGCCGTGACGCCGGTGAGCCGATGAACGCCGGGATCGACACGGGCGACACCGCCTGGATGCTGGTCGCGACCGCGCTGGTGCTGATGATGACGCCGGCGCTGGGCCTCTTCTACGCGGGGCTGGTGCGCTCGAAGAACACGCTCAACACCTTCATGATGAGCATCGCCGCGATCGCCGTAGCCGCGGTCACCTGGGCGGCGGTCGGCTACTCGCTCGCCTTCGATGGCGACGGCGCCATCCTCGGCGGCCTCGGCAACGCCTTCATGCAAGGCGTCGACTTCGCCCCGCGAGAAGGCACGACGATCCCCGAGCTCGTCTTCTTCGCCTTCCAGGCGACCTTCTGCATCATCACCGTGGCGCTGATCTCCGGCGCCGTGGTCGAGCGGATGCGCTTCGGCGCCTTCCTCGTCTTCGCGGCCCTGTGGTCGGTGCTCGTCTACGCCGTCCTCGCCCACTGGGCGTTCGGCGGCGGCTGGCTGATCTCCGGCGGCACCCTCGACTTCGCCGGCGGCGTCCCGGTCGAGATGGCCTCAGGCTTCTCGGCGCTGGCGGCGGCGCTGGTCGTCGGCGCGCGCAAAGACTACGGTCGCCAGGCGCTCCTCCCCCACAACGCGGTCTACGTGCTGCTCGGGGCGGGGCTCCTGTGGTTCGGCTGGTTCGGCTTCAACGGCGGCAGCGGCTTCTCGACCGGCGAGAACAGCGTCCTCGCCTTCACCAACACGCTGCTCTGCCCGGCGACGACGCTGGTCGTCTGGTTCGCCCTCGACCTGATCCGCGGCCGCAAGGTGACCGCGATCGGCGCCGCCACCGCGATCATCGTCGGCTGCGTCCTGATCACCCCGGCGGGCGGCTACATCAGCCCCGGCTGGGCGATGCTGCTCGGCGCCCTCGGCGCCTTCCCCAGCTACGGGATCATCGTCTGGCGCACGCGGACCCGGGTCGACGAGACCCTCGACGTCCTCGCCGCCCACGGCACCGCCGGCTTCTTCGGGATCCTCTTCATCGGCTTCTTCGCCCAGGCGAGCTGGAACGGGGTCTCCGACGGGCTGCTCTACGGCAACTTCGACCAGCTGGTCGACCAGGTGCTGGCGGCGCTGGCGGCTCCGGCCTACGCGTTCACCGCCACCTTCGTGCTGCTGAAGCTGATCGGCGCGGTGATGCCGCTGCGGGCGAGCGACCGCGAGGAGGCGATGGGCATGGACGTCGTCCAGCACGGCGAGGAGGCCTACGTCACCGGCGAGGGGGCGATCCTGCTGCTGCCCGACGACGTCGGCAAAACCGCGGTGCCGGTCGCCGACCCTGGTTAGGGGGATGGTCGGCGAATAAGCCGAACTGCATCAACTTGATCACCCAGCAGATGATCAAGTTGATGCAGTTCGCTACGCGCGGAGGCGGTAGCCGCGGCTGAAGAGGCGGAGGTTGAAGAGGAAGAGGGCGGTGGTCGCTGCGGTGAGGGCCAGCAGCGAGAGGGCGATGCTGACTTCGGTGAAGCCGACGAAGCCGTAGCGGACCAGGTTGATCATGTAGAAGATCGGGTCGAAGCGGGTGAGGGTCTCGAACGGCTGCGGCAGCAGGGCGGCCGAGTAGAAGACGCCGCCGAGGAAGATCAGCGGCTGCAGGACGAAGGTCTGGGCGAAGGCGACGTCGTCGAACTGTTCGGCACGGACTCCGATCAGCACCCCGAGCTGGCTGAAGAAGAAGCCGACCAGCGCCAGCGAGGGGATGAGGACGAGGACGTGGTCGACCGGAAGGCCGACCAGGATCACCGAGACGAGGAAGGTGAGGAAGGCCACCGTCAGCCCGCGCATGAAGCCGCCGAGCGAGAAGGCGAGCAGCAGCTCGGCCGGCGAGGCGGGCGAGGAGAGCTGGTCCTGGATCGCGCCCTGGAACTTCTGCTGGAGGATCGACGAGGAGTTATTCGAGAAGGCGTTGGTCGAGAAGGCCATCATGATCAACCCGGGGATCACGAAGAGGATGTAGTCGATCCCGTGCAGGTGCTTGATCCGCGAGCCCAGGGCGGCGCCGAAGACGGTGATGTAGAGGAACGTTTCCAGCATCGGCGCGCCGATCGTCTGCTTCTTGATCTTCAGGAAGCGGTTGCACTCGCGGCGCCAGAGCGTGGCGAAACGGATCTGTGCGGCGCTCATGCCTCGACCTCGTCGGTCGTGAGCTCGATATGCGAGCGAGAGAGCTCTTTGCGGCCGACCAGGGCCAGATAGGCGTCCTCGAGGTTCGGCACGTCGAAGCGTTCGGCCAGGGCCTCGCTGGTGCCCTCGGCGACGATCTGCCCGTCGGCGATGAAGGCGATCCGGTCGCAGAGCTGCTCGGCCTCCTCCAGGTAATGCGTGGTGAGGAGGATCGTCGTCCCCTCCTGGTTGATTTTCTGGACGTAGTGCCAGAGCTCGAGGCGCAGCTCGACGTCGACGCCCGCGGTGGGCTCGTCGAGGATCAGCAGCTGCGGCCGGTGCATGATCGCCCGGGCCAGGATCAGCCGCCGTTTCATCCCGCCCGAGAGGGTGCGGGTGCGTTCGTCGCGCTTCTCGGTCAACGAGAAGGTCTCCAGCAGCTCCTTGGCCCGATCGCGGCGCTCGCGCTTGGGCATCCCGAAGTAGCCGGCGTGGTAGTCGAGCGTCTCCTCGACGGTGAGGAACCAGTCGAGGTTCGGCTCCTGCGGAGCGAGGCCGACCGCCTGGCGGGCCTCGGCGTAGTTCTCGATCGCGTCGTGGCCGAAGATCTCGATCGTGCCGCCGGTCGGCTGGGCGAGGCCGGTGGTGCAGTGGATCAGGGTCGACTTGCCCGCTCCGTTGGGCCCGAGGAGCCCGTAGATGGCGCCGGGCTCGATGTCGATCGAGACGCCGCGCAGCGCCTCGACCCCGGTCGGGTAGCGCTTCTGCAGGTTGTCGATGTGGAGGGCCTTCATGCGGAGACCAATCTAGCCATAGGCTGCCCTCGTGCCCGCGCCGCTGCTTGCCGTCGATGCCCCCTCGATGCTCTTCCGCGCCTACTACGCGCTGCCGAAGACGATCACGGGGCCGGACGGGCGGCCGGTGAACGCGCTGCTGGGAACCGCGAACCTGATCCTGCGGGAGGTCGAAGTGCACGAGCCGCGGGCGGTGGTGCTCTGCTTCGGGCCGGACGCGGCCGCCTACCGGACCGAGCTGTATCCGGCCTACCACGCCGAGCGCGAGGCGGCGATGCCGGACGAGCTGCCGCACCAGTTCGCCGACTCGCGGCCGTTCTTCGAGGCCTTCGGCTGGACGGTGACGACGGCCGAGGACCTCGAGGCCGACGACCTGCTCGGGACCTACGCGCGGCTGGAGGCCGAGGCGGGCGGGCGGGCGCTGCTGCTGACCGGCGACCGCGACATGTACCAGTGCGCCGAGGAGAACGTGACCGTGCTCTACGTGAAAACCGGCGGCGGCAAAGGCGCCGAAGAGGTCGGCCCGGCGGAGGTGCGCGAGCGCTACGGCATCGACCCGGCGCTGGTCCCGGACTTCATCGCCCTGCGCGGCGACCCCTCCGACGGCTTGCCGGGAGCCAAGGGCGTCGGGCCGAAGACGGCGGCGGAGCTACTGCGCCGGCACGGCTCGCTGGAGGCAATCCTCGACAGCGCGATCCGCGAGCGCCGCCCGGCGCTGCGGGCGGCGCTGATCGAGGGCCGCGAGGACCTGCTCGCCTTCAAGGACATCGCGACGCTCCGCGACGCCAAGGTGAAGCGGCCGAAGGACGCGCCGACGGATTGGCACGGCGCGGCGGTCGCGGCGCGGGAGCGGGGGATGAAAAGGCTCGCGGAGCGCCTCGAAGGCGCAGCCGGCGAACGCGCTTAAACTCCACCACCACCCAGATGGTTCTCAGGCAGGGAAAGCAAGGGGCTGTCCTGGCCGGCGCGCTGGTGGTCTCGCTGTGGCTGGCGCTGGCCTGCAGCGCGACGGCGTCGGCCGGCGGGGGCGCCTGCACGATCGAAGGCACCAGCGGTGCCGACCACCTACGTGGCGGCAGCGGCGCCGACGTGATCTGCGGCCGCGGCGGCGCCGACACGATCCACGGCCTGGGCGGTGGCGATCGCCTGGTCGGCGGGCCGGGGGCCGACTCGATCTTCGGCGGTGCCGGCCGCGACCTCCTCCTGGGAGCGGACGGGGACGACCGCCTTCGTGGCGGTGCCGGCGCCGACGTTCTCTCGGGCGGCTCCGGCAGGAACGTCTGCTGGGTTTCGAAGGGCGACGTCGCGCGTCGTTGCGCCCACCGCTCGGATTCGACCGCCGGCCGGAGACCTTCATGGTCGCCGCCCCTCACGGTGCCGCCGCCAGGGCAAGTCGCGGCGCCTCCCGACACCACGGCGCCGGAACTGGTCTGGCTCGGGGTATCGCCTGAAGTCGCCGACCTCTCCCTCGGCCCCCCGAAGATGACCATCTACGTGGCGGCCCTGGACAGCAGTCCGCTCGTGTCCGTCACCGCCGAAGTCCACGGTCCCGGAGGTTTCGCGCGGACGGTCGAGCTGGGCGGCGGGATCTTCGAAGCGTCCGGCTCGACGCAGGTTCCCCCCGCTCCCGTCGGTGTCTACCGGGTTGACCGGGTCACGCTCACGGATGCCGCCGGCAACACCGCGACCGTTGCCGAATCTCACCTGGAAGGGTTCCCGCGCGAACTCGAGACCTACCCCGGGCCCGACGAAGAGGGTCCCACCCTCACCGGCTTCGAGCTCTCGCCGCCGCAGATCGACACCAGTGGAGGACCGGCGACGGTGACGATGACGGCCACCGCGAGCGACTCGCTCTCCGGGCTGGCGACGGTCACCCCCTACTTCGACCTGCCGAACGCGCCGCCGCCCTTCATCTTCCCGCACGGCTTCGGCTTCGGCATGCAGCGCGTCAGCGGCAGCGCCCATGACGGCAAATGGCAGGTGCAGGTCGAGCTGCCGCGCTACGCCATCGAAGGGGATTACGAGGTAGGCGCCGTTCAACTGATGGACCGGGCAGGAAACTTCACCACCTACGACCGTGGCGAGCTGGAAGCGCTCTCCTCGGCCCTGACGTTCACCCAGGTGGGAGCGGGGGACGGGACGAAACCGCAGGTCCTCGGACTGACGGAGACCCCGGCGGTCCTCCACACGGCGGCGGGGGAACGAACCTTCCACCTCCAACTCCACGCCTCCGACGACCTCGCGGGGATCGACACGGAGAGCTTCTTCTCCAGCATCAGCGTCGGCATCGACGTCCCCGGCGATCCCGGCTCCTTCGAATACACCGGCATGGCTCCGAGGCTCGTTTCCGGCACCGGCCTCGACGGGACCTGGCTGATCGAAACGACGCTGCCCGCGACGGCGCCTTTCGGGACCTACACGGTGGATTCGATCTGGGTGTCCGACCGGGCCGGCAACTACCTGGCGCTCAACCAGGCGGCGCTGGAAGCCAGAGGCCTCGACCTCAGCTTCGACAACCTCCCCTGAAGTTCAGGTCGGCGACTGGGAGCGAAAGAGGCCCCAAGCCGAGACGATCGCCCAGACGCCCTCGAGCAGCACGAAGCCCCACTGCGCGGCGATCACCGCAAGGACGGCGAGGATCGCCGAGCCGAGCAGGTTGAGCGCGAGGTAGAGGCGGGAGTCGGGACGCATGCGTTCAAACTGCACTGCTGCGAAGGCGGCGAGAATCAGCAACGCCCCGACTATTTGAACGACCTGGTCCATCGATGGAGACTATTGACGAGATGCCTCTCTTCGACCGCGGGCAGCTGCGCAAGCGCTGGCGCTATGTCGCCGTCTTCGCCGAGGAGCTGATGCTCTGCGCGGCTCGCGCCGAGGTCGGCCCCATGACGCAGTCGTTCTGGGTCCTCTGGGACCGCGAGCAACGGCGGCAGTGGGCGCACACCGATCCGGTCCCCGGCAGCCGGGAGGTGACGTTGGACGGACCACGCCTCGAGATCGACGGCCCCGGCCTCCGCGCCAGCCTCGAGCTCGGCGAGGTCTCCCCGGTCGAAGCGACCTGCCCCAGCGGCAAGAGCCTCGCCTGGACCCGCAAGCGGGTCGGGATGCCGGTCGAGGGGACGGTCGAGATTCCCGGCCTCCGCCGGCAGATCGCCGGCCGCGGCATCGACGACGAGTCGGCCGGTCACCATCAGCGCCACACCCACTGGCGCTGGTCCGCGGGGGTCGGCGAATCGGTCGAGGGGCGCAACCTCGCCTGGAACCTGGTCGAAGGGATCAACGACCCGCCGCGGGGCAGCGAGCGGGCGATCTGGGTCGACGGCGAGCCGGCGGAGCCAGCCCCGGTCAACTTCCGGGGACTCGACGGCATCGACCTCGGCGACGCCGGCTCACTCGACTTCGCCACCGAGTCGCGCCACGCCCACGACGACAACTACCTGCTGATCCGCTCCCGTTACCGCCACCGCTTCGGTACCTTTGCCGGCGCTCTCGGCGGCCTCACTCTCGCCACCGGGTTCGGAGTGATGGAGGAACACGATGCCCACTGGTAACCGCCGTCGAGGAGCGCAGCGGAGGCGCAAGCCGAGCCGGCTCCTGATCTTCAGGCGCAGCCGCGCCGCCCGCCGCGGCGAGGAGTTCATCGCCGCCTACGAGTTCCCCGACTACTTCCCGAAGCGGGTCGCGAAGCGCCTGCCGGACCTCGACGAGGCCGAGCTGCGGCTGGTCGAGTTGGGACTGCGCGAGTGGTTCATCTGCTGCGCCTGGCGCGGGCGCACGGTGCTGGGGATGCCCTCGCGCGCCGTCGACGAGGCCTGGCACGAGTTCATCCTCGACACGATCACCTACTCCGCCTTCTGCGAGAAGGCCTTCGGCACCTACCTCCACCACACGCCGGACGAGGCGATGAGCAAGTCGATGAACGTCGCCCTCGCCGACACGATCCGCGCTTGGGACCGCTCCGAAGCGGGACGCCAGCGCGAAGCTGTGATCTGGGACCTCGACGAGCGCCTCGAGCTTGAGGAGCCGCTGGGAGTCAACGGCCTGCAGCTCTCGGCGATCCGCTCCGGCACCCCGGTGGTCGGCGCCTGGGCCTGCGGCGGCTGGGCCGCGGGCGGTGCCTACGGTGCTGCCGGCGGCGACGGGGGCTGCTCGGGCGGCTGCAGCGGAGGGTGCTCGGGAGGATGCAGCGGCGGCTGCTCCGGCGGCTGCGGTGGTGGTGGCTGCGGCGGGGGCGGCAGCTAGATGACCTCTCCGCACTTCTCCCCGCTATAGCGAGGTGAACCTCGGAGTCGCTAAGCCCGGTGCTCGGGGTTCGGCTCGTCGAACCGGCAGCCGGCTTCCCACTCCCCCGGCTGGTTGCCGTGGGCGGGGATACCGCCGTTGTCCTTCAGCATCCGCGCCAGGTGCATCAGGTTCCAGGCGGCGAAGGTGGTGTTGCGGTTGGTGAAGTCGTTGTCGGGGCCGCCTGAGCCCTCGTCGAGATAGGAGGGGCCCGGCCCGGCCTCGCCGATCCAGCCGGAGTCGGCCTGGGGCGGGATCGTGTAGCCGAGGTGCTGCAGCGAGTAGAGGACGTTCATCGCGCAGTGCTTGATCCCGTCCTCGTTGCCGGTGACGATGCAGCCGCCGACGCGGCCGTAGTACGCCCACTGGCCCTGCTCGTTCAGCAAGTGGGAGTTGCCGTAGAGGCGCTCGATCACGTGGGTGGCGACGGAGGACTTCTCCCCCAGCCAGATCGGCATCCCCAGCACGAGGATGTCGGCGGCGAGCACCCGCTCGTAGATCGCCGGCCACTCGTCCCGCTCCCATCCGTGTTCGGTCATGTCAGGCCAGACGCCGACGGCGATCTCGTGGTCGATCGCGCGGATGCAGTCGACCTCGACGCCTTGAGCCCGCATCACCGCGATCGACTTGTCCATCAGACCCTGGGTGTTGGAGGTCTCGGGGCTGCGCTTCAGCGTGCAGTTGATGAACAGCGCTTTGAGGTCGGAGTAGTCGGCTTGGGGCATGTTGTGGTCTCCCTTTCTCACCAGGTGTCGACGAAGCGGTGGGCGCCGGGGGGACGGGCGTCGCCGGCGGCGACCAGCGTGGATGCGATCAGGGAGCGAGTCTCTGCCGGATCGACCACGTCGTCAAGCTCGAACAGGGCGGCGGCGTTGAGTGCTTTCGCGTTCCCTTCGGCCTGGGCGGTGAGGTCGCGGACCCGTTGCTCGCGCTCGGCCTCGTCGGCGATCGCCTCGAGCTCCTTGCGCAGCGCCAGCCGCACCGCTCCCTCCAGGCCCATCGGGCCGAGATGGGCGCTCGGCCAGGCGACCGTCAGCAGCGGCTCGTGCAGGCTGCCGCCGACCATCGCCTGGGCGCCGAGGCCGTAGCCGCGGCGGAGGATCACGGCGACGAGCGGCACGCGGAGGGCGGCGCCGGCGACCAGGAGGCGCGAGGCATGGCGGACGAGCCCGGTCGCCTCGGCGTCCGGGCCGACCATGTAGCCGGGGGTGTCGACGAGAGAGACGACCGGCAGGCCGAAGGCGTCGCAGAGCTGCAGCAGCCGCGCCGCCTTGTCCGCGGCGTCGGAGGTGACGGCGCCGGCGGTGTGGCGCGTGTCGTTGGCGATGAGCCCCAGCGGGCGGCCCTCGATCCGCGCCAGCGCCGTCACCATCTCCGGCGCGAAGCGCTCGCGCAGGAAGGTGACCGAGCCCTCGTCGCAGAGGGTCTCGACGATCGGCCGCGGGTCGTAGGCGCGGCGCTTGCGCTCGGGGACGAGCTCGCGCAGGCGCGCCTGGTCGGGTTCGGGGCCGGGTGCGGTCGCGCCCTGGAAGTAGGCGAGCAGCTTCTTGGTCGCCGCGGTCGCCTCGGCCTCGTCGGCGCAGACGAGGTCGACGACGCCGTTCGGCGCCTGCCTCTCGATCGGGCCGACCTCGTCGGGCGGAACGTCGCCGAGCCCGCCGCCGGCGATCATCGCCGGCCCCCCCATCCCCAGCGAGGAGTTCTGGGTGGCGACGATCAGGTCGGCGCAGCCGGCGATTACCGCGTTGCCGGCGAAGCAGCGGCCGTGGACGACGGCGATCCGCGGCACCAGGCCGGAAAGCTTGGCCCAGAGCGCGAAGGCGCGGGTGTCGAGGGCGGAGACGACGGGATAGTCGGTGTCGCCGGGCCGCCCTCCCCCGCCCTCGGCGTAGAAGACGACCGGCAGCCGCATCCGCTCGATCAGCTCGAAGAGGCGGTCCTTCTTGCGGTGCCCGAGGGCGCCCTGGGTCCCGGCCAGCACCGTGTAGTCGTAGGAGAGGACCGCGCAGGCAGCCCGCTCGGGCTCGAAGAGGTCGCCGTTGACGCGGGCGGTACCGCCGAGCAGGCCGTCGGCCGGCGTGCGCGCAATCAAGTCCTCGAGCTCGCGGCGGCCGCGCTGGGCGGCGATCGCGTAGCGCCCGTACTCGACGAAGGAGCCGGGGTCGACCAGGTCGGCGAGGTTCTCCCGCGCCGTCCGCCCGCCGGCCTCGTGCCGCCGCTCCACCGCCTCGGGCCGCGCCGCGTCCTCGGTCAGCGCCCGCCGCGCCAGCAGCTCCGCCAGGTCCTCTCGCTCCCCCTCGGGCACGGGGGGACTCTACGTCCTCAGCCGCGGATCGCCTTGCCGACGAGGTGCTTGAACCGGGTCCGGTCCCGCTTGGTCAGGTTGCCCGGTTTCCCCTTCGACTTCTTGACCAGGTTCCAGAACTCGGTCTGTTCGCGCTGGGTCAGGTTTCCCTCGATCCTGTCCCGGCCTTTCTTCAGGAGCCAGAGCGAGACCACCCAGACTTTCGCCCACGGGACCCGCTTCCATATATGGGGTGCGGCTTTTCGCGCTATCCAGAACGGCATCGGAGGCGCGGCAGGCTATTCGACCACTTCGACGGTGCCGTGCATCGTCGGATGGATTTCGCAGAAATAGGTGAAGGTGCCGGCTTCCTTGAAGGTCGCGGAGCCGACCTTGCCTTTCTCGATCGTGCCGGTGTCAAAGCTGCCGTCGTCGGCAGTCGCGGTGTGGGGCGCGGTGTCCTCGTTCTGCCAGATCACCTTGCCGCCGGCCTGGACCACGACCGGATCCGGTTCGTAGGTGAATTCGACGATCTCGACTTTTTCCGACTTCTGCGCCTCGCCGCTGGGGGCGGCTTCGCTTTCCGCCCCCTCCTTCGCTTCTTCTCCGGCTTCTTCGGCTTCCGTACCGGCTTCTTCGGCCGCTTCGCCCGCGTCCTCGCCGGCTTCTTCGACTTCTTCGGCGGCCGACGGAACGGGTTCAGAGGAGTCGGAGCCGCTGCCGCCGCAGGCCCCAAGGCCGAGGGAGAGGGCGACCAGGGCAGCGGCAAGCAGCGGCTTCGAGCTCATTGGCAGCGTTTACCCACTCGCCCGCGCGCCAAATCAGCCGGTGAGAGAATCAGTCACCGGCCGCGATTAGCCTGCGCGCGTGATCACCGGGCCCCGCGGACGCTGGGCGGCTGTCGCGGTCTGGCTCCTGCTCGGAGCCGCCGGGCTCGTCGCCCACGCGCACATCGACGACGTCACCGCCGCGGGGCAGAGCAGCTTCCTGCCGGCCGACGCGGAATCGACGCGGGCGGTGGAGGCGCTCCAGCACGTCTCGGGAGGCGGCGAAGAGGTGCCGGTGGTGGTCGTCTTCGAACGCCGCGGCGGGCTGACGAAGCGGGACCTGCGGGCGATCGGGCGGATCGGCGACGGGCTCGACCGGCTGGCGCTGACCGGGGCGACGCCGGTCCTCGACCCGTTCTCGGGCGCGCCCCGCTACCGGCGCGACCTCGCCGCGGTGGCGGGGGTCGCCGACGGCGTCGGCCCGATCTCCCGCGACGGCGAAGCGGCGCTGCTCTTCCTCGCGATCGACGCCCAGGACCGCGGCGCCGTCGTCGACAGCGTCGAGAGGATGCGGACCTACCTGCGCGGGCACGCGGCGCCGGGGGTGCGCGCCTTCGTCACCGGGCCGGGCGGGATCGCCGCCGACCTCGAGGCGGTCGCCTCCGAAGCTGCCCACACCCTGCTCTTCGCCACCGTCGGCCTCGTCCTCCTCCTGCTGCTCCTCGTCTACCGCGCCCCGGTCCTGGCGCTGCTGCCCCTGACGGCGGTCGCCGCCGCCTACCTGGTCGCGGTCGGCATCGCCTACCTGCTGATCGAGGCCGGCTGGATAACCGTCAACGCCGAGGGCACGATGCTCCTCCTGGTCCTGATCTTCGGCGCCGGCACCGACTACTCGCTCCTCCTCGTCCACCGCTACCGCGAGGAGCTGGCGCTCGAACGGGACCCGGGGGTGGGGCTCGCCGGACCCTCCCCGCTGTTGTCCGCCGAGCCCCACCCCCGGGTCCCTCCCCATCGCCAAGCCCTGGACAAAGCGGTCCGCGAGACCCGTCCCGCCTTGCTCGCCTCCGCCGGCACCGTAATCGCGGCGATGCTCGTCCTCCTCGCCGCCGACCTCGAGTCGACCCACTGGCTCGGCCCGATCCTCGCGCTCGGGATCGCCGTGATGCTCGCCGCCGCCTTCACCCTGCTGCCGGCGCTGCTGGCGATCCTCGGCGAGCGCGCCTTCTGGTCGCCACGGCGCGCGAGTCTGTCTCAGACCCCCTATATGGAGGGCGGAGACAGACTCGCGATCTGGGAGCGGGTCGCGGGGCTGGTGCGTCGGCGCTCGCTCGCGATCGTGGTCGGCGTGCTGGCGCTGCTGGGGGTTCTCTGTCTCGGCAACTTGACGAGCCACGACACGCTCGGGTTCGGGCAGGGGGTGACCAAGCCGACGAACTCGAGCGAAGGGGACGAAGCACTGGAACGGCACTTCCCGCCGGGGCTCTCCTCGCCGCTGACCGCGGTCGTGGAAGCCGAGGCGCTACCGGCGGTCGTGCGGGGGATGCAGCGGCTCGACAGCGTCCAGCTGGCGCTGCCGGCGCCGATCCCCGGCGACGCCTCGCAGGCCCTGGTCGCCCTCGTCCTCCACGGCAACCCCTACGGCAGCGACGCCGCCGAAGACGTCGAGGAGATCCGCAGCCGCCTGCACGCCCTCGCCCCCGCTGCCCTGCTCGGCGGCATCCCGGCCGAGAACCTCGACGTCGAGCAGACCAACGCGCGGGACACGAAGCTGATCGTCCCGCTCGTCCTCCTCGTCGTCGGCCTGATCCTGATCGCGGTCCTGCGGGCGCTGGTCGCACCGGCCTACCTGATCGCGACCGTGGTCCTCTCCTTCGCCGCCACCCTCGGCCTCGCCACCTTCGCCTTCACGACGGTATTCCAGACCGAAGGGCTCGCCTTCGACCTCGAGCTGATGGCGTTCATCTTCCTCGTCGCCCTCGGGGTCGACTACAACATCTTCCTGATGACCCGGGCGCGTGAGGAGGCGGCCGCCCGCGGCACCCGCGAGGGCGTCCTCGCCGCCCTCGTCCACACCGGCGGCGTCGTCACCGGCGCCGGCCTGATCCTCGCCGGCACCTTCGCCACCCTCACCCTGCTGCCGCTCGAGGAGCTGGTGCAGATCGGCGCCACCGTCGCCGTCGGCGTCCTCCTCGACACCTTCCTCGTCCGCGCCCTGCTGATCCCCGCGATCACCTACCGGCTCGGCGACCGGGCCTGGTGGCCGGGCCGTCCTCAGTAGCCGGGCGTCCGCTTCATCCGTTTGCGCTCGTGGGGGTGGGCGCCGCCCTTTTCGTCGAGCACCTTGCAGGCCTGGTCGATGTCGTCGGCGAGGCGGTCGACCTGCTGGCGGCCCAGCGTCTCCTTGACCAGCGCTCGCATCACCTTCACCTCCTGCGCGTCGGGCGGCATCGTGTAGGCGGGGAGCATCCAGCCGCGCTCGGCCGAGAGCTGCCAGGAGACGTCGAACTCGTCGTAGTCGTGCTCGCCGGCGAGCTTGAAGGCGACCAGCGGCAGCTGCTCCTTGTCCGCCCCGATCAGCTCGAAGTTGCCGTTGTCCTCGAGCCGCTTGGCGAGCGCCTTCGCGTTCTCCTCCATCGCCTGCATCACCGCCGTGTAGCCCTCGCGGCCGAGGCGGACGAAGTTGTAGTACTGCGCCAGCACCATCGAGGCGCCGGTGGAGAAGTTGAGGGTGAAGGTGGCGTCGGTCTTGCCCAGGTAGTTCTCGTAGAAGACGAGGTCATCGGCGAGGTCCGCTTTCTCGCGGAAGACGAGCCAGCCGATCCCCGGGTAGACGAGCCCGAACTTGTGGCCGGAGACGTTGATCGAGCGCACCTGCTCGAGCCGGAAGTCCCACTCCGAGTGCGGGTAGAGGAAGGGCCAGACGAAGCCGCCTGAGGCGGCGTCGACGTGGAGCGGCACATCGAGCCCCTTTTCGTCGCGGAGCCCCACCAGGAAGTCGTTGATCCCCTGGATGTCGTCGGCGTGGCCGGTGAAGGTGGTGCCGAGGACGGCGGCGACGCCGATCGTGTTCTCGTCGACGTGGGGCTCGACGTCCTCCGGCCCGATCACGTACTTGCCCTCGCGCAGGCGGACGATCCGCGGTTCGACGTCGAAGTAGCGGCAGAACTTTTCCCAGACGACGTGGACGTCGCCGCCGAAGACGAGGTTCGGCTTCTCGGTCGAGCGGCCCGCCTTCTCCTGGCGCTCCCTCCATTTCCACTTCAGGGACAGCGCTCCCAGCATGATCGCCTCCGAGGAGCCCTGGGTGCGGCAGCCGGTCGTCTCGCCGGGCGCGTGGTAGAGGTCGGCGAGCATGCGGATGCAGCGTTGCTCGATCTCGGCCGAGATCGGATACTCGGCGTGGTCGATGAAGTTGCGGTGCAGGTTCTCGGCGACGATCCGCTGTGCCTCCGGCTCCATCCAGGTGGTGACGAAGGTCGCGAGGTTGCGCCACGGGTCCCCCTCGAGGACCAGTTCCTCGTCGACCAGCCGCATCGCGTCGAGCGCCGACATGCCGCCGCCCGGGAACTCCTTGTCGGGGGCGTCCTCGGTGAGGAAGCGGGCGCCGTAGAGCGTGGCCGCCTCCTCGGGTTTCTGCGACTGGCTCATCTCCTGCTGCACTCCTTCGTCGGGGGGTTGGCGCGAGCCTAGTCGTATTTGGTTCGGTCGTTGGCCATTTCCAGCGAACCGGCTATGTTGCGGGCAGGCAGGAGATAGAAAAGCTTTCGCAATTGAGAGGAACGGGGTCGGATGAGCGCTGAAGTACAGATGGGACCGATCGATTACCTGCTGGTCGAGTGGCCGGGCCGCCAGCCGAACGGGGAGGTCGCGCCCGAGCTCGTCGCCCTCGTCGACCGCGGCCTGATCCGGATCCTCGACCTCACCTTCATCGCCAAGGACGAGGAGGGGAACGTCACCGTTCTGGAGCTCGCCGACCTCGGCGGCGAAGTCACCGAGCTGGCGGTCTTCGAGGGCGCCTCCTCGGGGCTCATCGACGACGAGGACGTCACCCAGGCGGGCGACGTCCTCGCCCCTGGCACCTCGGCGGCGCTCCTGGTCTTCGAGAACAGCTGGGCGGCGCCGTTCGTCGGCGCGGTCCGCCGCTCCGGCGGCGAGCTGGTCGCCAGCGGCCGGATCCCGGCCGAAGACATCCTCGCGGCGCTCGACGCCGCCGAGGCCAACGCCTAAGAGAAGGAGAGGTCATGCCAGGACTACTGCGAGGAATGGCGAGGACCGCGGTCATCGCCGGCACCGCCACCTCGGTCAGCAACCGCGTCTCCAAACGCCAGGGGGAACGCTGGGCAGCACAGGAAGAACAGGCCGCGGTTCAGGCCCAGGCAGCGCCTGCGCAAATGGCGCCGGCACCCGCGCAGGGCGGCGGCAGCTCGACGATCGATCAGCTGAAGGAGCTGGGCGAGCTGAAAGCGCAGGGCATCCTCACCGAGGAGGAGTTCGCCGCTCAGAAGGCGAAGCTGCTCGGCTCCTAAGCCGGGCCCTCCTCAGTAGGAGAGGGCGTAGAAGAGGTGGGCGACGCCGTCGCCCTCGACCACGCGCGTCTGCTCCAGCTTCACGCTCGGGGGAATGTCCTCGAATAGGCGGACGCCGCCGCCGAGGATCGTCGGCACCTGGTTGACGAGGATCTCGTCGAGGAGGCCGGCGCGGATCGCCTGCTGGATCGTCTCGCCGCCGCCGCCGATCGCGACGAAGCCTTCGCCGGCGGCTTCGCGCGCCTGCGCGACGGCGCTCTCGATCCCTTCGGTGACGAAGTGGAAGGTGGTCTCGCCGAGGGTCAGCGGCTCGCGCTCGTGGTGGGTGAGGACGAAGACGGGGACTTTGAACGGCGGCTCGTCGCCCCACCAGCCGTTCCACATCGGCTCGGTCCAGGGGCCGCGCACCGGGCCGAACATGTTGCGACCCATTACCACCGCGCCCTCGCCCTCGCCGGCCTCGCGGACGACGTCGTCGCTGACCCCGCCTTCGCCGCCCTCGCGGCCGTGGATCTCCTGGAAGTAGCGGAGCTTGAAGGCCCACTCGTGCAGCGCCTCCCCACCTTCGCCGAGCCCGTGCTCCTCGCTCTGGTTCGGCCCGGCGAGGTAGCCGTCGGCGGAGACCGAGATCTGGCACTTGACCGGGGTCATGTGGCCCACCGTAGGCGATCGGCGGGCGACTTTGTCAACCAGTGGTTTGCAAAAACGCCTACTTGACACGGAAACTAACCGCGCTATCCTGATCTAGGACTAACTACAGAAAGTGGACTTGGTTATGACTTATCGGCTGATAGCGCTCGACGAGGCAATCGTCTTCCCCACCGTGACCGCGACCCTGCCGATCGACGTCGGCGAGGAGGAGCGCGTCTTCCTGATCCCGCGCCGCGAGGGCGAGTACGGGCGGGTCGGCGTGGTCGCCGAGGTGATCGAGACTGGGCTCTCGCGCCGCGGCCGTCCCGTCGCCACCGTGCTCGGTTTGCACCGCGGGCTGATCGCCGGCTCCGCCCAGCCGGGCGAGGGCGAGACGCTGCGGGTCGAGGTCCAGGAGGTCCGCGACGGCCACCCCGACGACGAGCACACCCGTGAGCTGGCGCGCGAATACCGCGCCGTGGTCGAGGAGATCCTCGAGCTGCGCGGCGACGACGGCCGCATCGCCGCCTTCCTCCGCTCCGTCGAGGAGCCGGGCGCGCTGGCCGACACCTCCGGCCTCTCCCCCGACATCTCCAACGAGGGCAAGCTGCGGCTGCTGGAGACGATCGACGTCACCGGACGCCTGGAGCTGGCGGTCGAGCTGCAGCGCGAGCGGCTGGCCGAGCTGCAGGTGCGGGAGAAGATCCGCGACGACGTCGAGTCCGGCGCCCAGAAACAGCAGCGCGAGTACTTCCTGCGCAAACAGATGGAGTCGATCCGCAAGGAGCTGGGCGAGGACGAGGCCGACCTGATCGGCGAGTACGAGCGCAAGATCGCCGAGGCGGAGATGCCGGAGGCGGTCGCCGAGCAGGCCGTGAAAGAGCTGCGGCGGCTCGAGCGCCAGGGCGAGCAGTCGCCGGAGAGCTCGATGATCCGCAGCTACCTCGACTGGCTGATCGCGGTGCCATGGGCGAAGCGCTCCGAGGAGCGGCTCGACCCCGCCTACACCCGCGAGGTGCTCGACTCCGACCACGCCGGGCTCGACGACGTGAAGAAGCGGATCACCGAGTTCATCGCCGTGCGCAAGCTGCGCGAGGAGCGGCAGATCGAGGACGACTCGCGCGCCAACGGCGCGATCCTCACCCTGGTCGGACCGCCCGGGACCGGCAAGACCTCGATCGGCGAGTCGATCGCCCGCGCCCTCGGGCGCGAGTTCGTCCGCATCTCCCTCGGCGGGATCCGCGACGAGGCCGAGATCCGCGGCCATCGCCGCACCTACATCGGCGCCCTCCCCGGGAGGATCGTCCGCGCCCTGCGCGACGCCGGGACGATGAACCCGGTGATCCTCCTCGACGAGGTCGACAAGGTCGGCGCCGACTGGCGCGGCGACCCCTCCGCGGCCCTGCTCGAGGTCCTCGACCCGGCGCAGAACAACACGTTCAGGGACCACTACCTCGACGTCGAAGTCGACCTCTCCGAGGTCGTCTTCATCGCCACCGCGAACATGGTCGACACGATCCCGGCGCCGCTGCTCGACCGGATGGAGCTGATCGGGTTCGACGGCTACACGACCGAGGAGAAGCTGGCGATCGCCCGCGGCTACCTGCTGCCCCGACAGCTGAAGCGCAACGGGTTGCGGCCCGAGGAGGTCGAGGTCTCCGACGAGGTCCTGCGGATGGTGATCTCCGAGTACACCCGCGAGGCGGGCGTGCGGCGGCTGGAGCGTGAGATCGGCACGGTGATCCGCGCGGCGGCGACGAAGATCGCCTCCGGTTCGGCCGACGAGAAGATCGTCGTCGACGTCGAGGCGCTGCGCGAGGCGCTCGGCCGGCAGAAGCACTTCCAGGAGTCGGTCGAGCGGACCGCGATCCCGGGCGTATCGACCGGCCTGGCGGTGACCGGCACCGGCGGCGACATCCTCTTCATCGAGGCGACCGCGATGGACGGCGACAAGGGCCTCGTCCTCACCGGCCAGCTCGGCGACGTGATGAAGGAGTCGGCGCGGATCGCACTCTCGTATGTGCGGGCGCACCGCGAGGAGCTGAACATCCCGGCCGAGGCATTCCAGCGGGAGTTCCACCTGCACGTGCCCGCCGGGGCGATCCCGAAGGACGGCCCCAGCGCCGGCACCGCGATGACCACGGCGCTGGTCTCACTGCTGACCGGGAGGCCGGTCAAGCACACGGTCGGGATGACCGGCGAGGTCACCCTGCAGGGCCGGGTGCTGCCGATCGGCGGGCTGAAGCAGAAGGTGCTGGCCGCCCACGCCGCCGGGCTGACCGAGGTGATCCTGCCCGAGCGCAACCGCGGCGACCTCGACGAGGTCCCCGAGGAGGTGCGCGAGCAGATGACCTTCCACCCGGTGATGAGCATCGGCGAGGTCCTCGGGCTGGCACTGGAGCCTGCCGAAAAGGGGCACGAGGCGATGGCGGCGTAGGAGGCGACGTGTCCCCCCGCTGCCGCAACTGCACCCCGGTTCCCCAGGAGCTCCGCGCCGCCGCGGGGCTCCTCGAGCGCCGCTGGACGATGGCGACGATCTACGCCTGCTCCAGCGGCGCCGTCCGCTTCAACGAGTTCCGCCAGTCCCTCCCCGGCGTCTCCCCCACGACGCTCTCCGACCGCCTCGAGCAGCTGGAGGCGGCCGGGATCGTCGAGCGCCACCTGGTCCCGGGCCGCCCGCCCCACAGCGAGTACACGCTGACCCCGCGTGGCGAACGCGTGGCCCGAGCGGTCGCGGGGCTCCTTCAGCACTGAATCTGCACCGGGCGTAAGGTCCCGGGATCAGGGTCCTCGCCTACACCTCGCCCGCGCGCGGGCACCTGAACCCGATGATGGGGCCGCTGCTGGAGCTGCACCGCCGCGGGGCCGAGGTGCACGTGCGGACGATCGCCGCGGGGGTCGAGGGAGTGCGCGCGGCGGGCTTGCGGTGCGAGCCGATCGACCCGCTGATCGAGGCGGTGGCGATGGACGACCACCGGCGCCGGTCGAAGCTAGGGGCCGGCGAACGCGCCTTCGCGGTCTGGGCCGAACGGGCCCCGCTGGAGGTGGAGGACTTCGGCGCCGCCCTGGCGGCGGTCGATCCCGACCTCGCCCTCGTCGACACCACCACCTTCGGCGCCAGGGCCGTCGCCGAGCGCGAGGGGCTGCCCTGGGCCGAGTCCCGGCCCTTCCTGCTCGAAGACACCGTGTCCGGCCTCCCGCCCTTCGGCTTCGGGCTGCGGCCGAAGCAGGGCCTGGCGGGCCGGGCGCGGGACCGCGCCTTCGCCCTCCTCTCCTCCGCCTTCGATCGCCAAGCCCGTCTGCCGACCGTCAACGCCGGGCGCCGCGCGGCGGGGATCGCCGAGCTGCGCACCGCGCCTGAGGCCCACTGCCGGGCGCCGCTGACCCTCTATTACACCGCCCAGCCGTTCGAGTACCCGCGGCCGCTGCCGCCGGGGGTGCGGATGGTCGGCGCCGGCGTCTGGGACCCGCCGATGGAGCTGCCGGTCGAGATCCCCGAGGACGATCGCCCGCTCGCCCTCGTCACCTGCTCCTCCGAGTTCCAGGACGACGGCCCGATCGCCGCCGCGGCACTCGAAGGAATGAGCGAGCGCTGGCGCCTCATCATCACCACCGCCGGTGTCGACCCCGCGAGCCTGCCGAGCCGCGACGGCGCCGTGGTCGAGCGGCTGCTCCCGCACCGCCCGCTGCTCGAACGCGCTTCCGTGGTCGTCTGCCACGGCGGCATGGGCATCACCCAGAAGGCGCTCGCGCACGGCGTGCCGGTCTGCGTGGTCCCCTGGGCGCGGGACCAGCTCGACGTCGCCGCCCGCGTCGAGGAGGCAGAAGCGGGCGTGAAGCTGAGGCGCCGGCGCCTCAGCCCCGCCCGGCTGGCGGCAGCGGCGAAGGCCGCCGAAGCCTGCGCCCCCGGCGCGGCGCGGGTGAAGGCCGGTTACAAGGCGGCCGGAGGCGGTCCGGCCGCGGCCGATGCCGTCGAAGCGCTCTGCTCGCCCTTGATCGCCAGGAGGCGGAAGTAGAGGACGCTCGCGACCAGTGCCTCGATCGGCGCGGTGACGGTCGAGGCGAGGGCACTGAAGACGATCCGCAGCAGCGGTCCGTCGGCGATGCTGCTGGCGATCGCCACGAGGACGACGGAAACGAGGATGGCGATCAGGAAGGCGACGACGACGGTCCCGAAGACGGGCCACCCCTGGTCCTTGACCAGCTGGCGGGAGCGGCCGAAGGCGTCGAAGACGCCGCGGTGCTCGACCACGATCACCGGCGCGATCACGGCCCACATCGTCAACAGGATCAGCCCCGGCACGATCAGCAGGAACAGCCCGGCGGCGATCCCGATGCCGGCGAGGATGCCGGCTCCGATCAGCGGCCCCAGCACCGGCAGGACCGAACGCATCAGGTCGCCGACCGAGGAGTCGAGGCGCCCGTCTTGGACGTCCCGGACGAGTTCCACCACCATCCCCTGGTAGAGGGTGCCGACGGCGAGGCTGACCACGAGCCCGAGCCAGAAGAGCGAGAGCTCGCCTTCGGTCAGCCCGTTGACCACGGCGACGATCAGGAAGAGCCAGAAAGCGACCGGCAGCAGCACGCCTGCCTGCTCGCGGTAGATGCGGAATACCTCGCTGAGTGCGTCGCCGACGCTGAGTCTCTGTTCCATGCCTGGCTTTTCTAGCTCGGCGGCTCCGAACCTGCTTGCCCGGGGACGGCGCGCGCGGTTGAATGGGTTTAGATGGACTCTCCAGAGCAGTCCGCGGAGCGGACGGAGGAAGGACGTTTCCGGCGCCTGATCGACGTCGGCAACGAGGTACTCGCGGAGCTGGACCTCGAGGCGGTGCTGCGATCGGTGGTCGAGGCGGCGCGGGAGCTGACCGGCGCCCGTTACGCGGCGCTCGGCGTCCTCGACCCCGAGCGGCGCGAACTCGAACGCTTCATCAACGTCGGCATCGACGAGGAGACCCGGCGCGAGATCGGCAACCTGCCGCGCGGGCGCGGCATCCTCGGCGAGCTGATCCGCGAGCCGAAGCCGCTGCGGCTGCGCGACGTCGAACACCACCCCCACGCCTACGGCTTCCCGCCCGGGCACCCGCCGATGCACTGCTTCCTCGGGGTGCCGATCACGGTCCGCGGCGAGACCTACGGCAACCTCTACATGACCGAGAAGCTGGGATCCGAGGAGTTCGACGACTCCGACGAGGAAGCCGCCGTCACCCTCGCCGGCTGGGCCGGGATCGCGATCGAGAACGCCCGTCTGTACACGACGCTGAGCGAACGCGAGGCCGAGGTCGAGCAGGCGCTGCGACAGGCCGAGACCTCGGTCGACATCGCCCGCACGGTCGGCGGCGAGACCGACGTCGACCGCGTCCTCGGCCTGATCGTCAAGCGGGCGCGGGCGCTGGTCGAGGCGCGGGCCCTGCTCGTCCTCCTGCGCCGCGGCGACCACCTCTTCGTCGCCGCCCACGCCGGTGAAGTCAGCGCCGGGGCCGCGAGCTTCGAGGTGCCGATCGAGGACGCCGTCTTCGGCGGGGCGATCCAGGAACGGGTCTCCCACCGGCTCGACCGCTCGACGCCACCGTCGCGGGCGCACCTGCGCGAGCGGCTCGGGGCGGAGACCGCCCTGGTCGTGCCGATGCTCTTCCGCGGCCGCGCCGTCGGGCTGCTGGTCGCCCTCGACCGCGAAGCCGGGGGGGTCGAATTCGACCAGGAGGACGAGCGGCTGCTGCAGTCGTTTGCCTCCAGCGCGGCGACGGCGGTGGCGACCGCGCAGACGGTCGAAGCCGACCAGCTGCGGCAGCGGGTCGAGTCGGCCGAGCGGGAGCGGGAGCGCTGGGCGCGCGAGCTCCACGACGACACCCTGCAGAACCTGGCCGCGATCAGGATCCAGCTGGCGACGGCGCTGGGCGACGCGGGTGAGGAGCGGGCGGCGCGGCTCGAGAGCGCGGCCGAGCAGGCGATCGCCCAGCTCGAGGGCCAGATCAACGAGCTCAACCGGCTGATCAACGACCTCCGCCCGGCGGCGCTGGAGCGACTCGGCCTGGCCGGCGCCCTGCAGGCCTTGGCCGAAGAGAGCTCGGCCCGGAGTGGCGTCAAGATGGATGCCAAGGTCGAGCTCTCCGACCAGCTCGGCGGCGAAGAGGACCGGATCGTCTACCGCCTGATCCAG
Source organism: Solirubrobacterales bacterium (assembly GCA_036277955.1). Classification (GTDB taxonomy): domain Bacteria; phylum Actinomycetota; class Thermoleophilia; order Solirubrobacterales; family 70-9; genus VAYN01. The sequence continues at coordinate 64,274 of DASULV010000008.1, forward strand.
GAGGCGCTGACCAACATCGTCAAGCACGCCAACGCCTCCCGCATCGACCTCAGCGCCGAGGAAGGCGACGGCGCGATCCGCATCGTCATCCGCGACGACGGCGAAGGCTTCGACCCCGGCGCCTCAACCGCGGGCCGCGGCCTGCGCGGCATGCGCGAGCGCATCGAGCTCCTGGGCGGCGAGATCGCAGTCACCTCAAAGCCCGGCGAAGGCACCGAGATCACCGCCTCGGTCCCGCTGCAGAGCTCCTAGCGGCGGGAGAGGGGGCCGGTGCTCCTCCTCCGGAATTGACCTCCCCTCCGCTTCGCTGCGGGGAGAACATGCTGCGGGCTACGCCCGCAAACATCAGATTGCATATCGCCGAACATTCCTCCGGAGGAGCACCGGCCCCCTCTCCGACCGTCACCGGCAGACGCCGAGGAACGAAGGAAAGTCATGGTTCCTTTCGGACCTATCTCGTCCACAAGGAACCACGATCTGCTGGGGAGCTGAGAGGCGGCTTGAGGGGCGGCGTCTGCCAGGACGTGTCGCTAGGAGGGGTGGGTGTCCCCTGGCCGACCGGCGTCCTGTTGCCGGCACAGATCACTCAGCGAGAGACGGCTCACTTAGAGGCCGGCAACCCAGGGAGGCCA
>DASULV010000009.1:0-50020 GCA_036277955.1 Solirubrobacterales bacterium
CCTTGTCGGCTGCTGTAAGGGCGGCAAGCTCCCAGTTGACGAGGGCGCGACCGTCAGTCAGAAGCGGGCCGGTCGATTTGCCGAGCGTGAAGCGGACGAGCGGGAGCTGGTCCCGACACGCGATACAGGCCGGAATGCAGCCGCTCATCGCTGCACTTTCGACGCCGGGTGTAGCTGCGCCTCAAGTTTCTGCGCGCCCGATGAGAGGTCCAGCAGAGCCTTGGCGAGCGTCTGCGTTTTCTGGCCCGTCCCATCGTTGCTGAGGTTCGAGTCGAGCTGACCCTGCGCAGCCTCGATCAACGTCAACTGCCGGTCGTAGAGCGCCCTAATGGTGGGCGTACGCGGCTCCTCCATCACCCCTCGCCCCTCTCTCCCTGAGGCCGATGCCAGGCACCGCAGATCCCCGCAATCCCTGGTTCGTCCCGGCGCTTTCCGCAGTCGAAGCAGAGGGGCGTACCGTCGGCGTCGTGTTTCCTCGGCGTTCCGTCAACTGCCGTGTCTCCCTCTCCCTGTAGCTCGCGGATGCGGTCCTGCTCAAGGTCGGCGACGACGTGGCGAAGACGGACAACGCGGGCGAGGACGGCGCGGATTGCATCGTCGCCTCGATCCCACAGCATCTGCTCAGAGAAGTACAGGCGCCCGCGAATGTCATCCGGCCATTCGCGCTCAGCCATCTCCCCCTCCTTGCTCAGTGCCCTTATGGGCGGTTATGGGAGATTTCTCCTCGGGCTCCGAGCAGGTAAAGAAGTCCTCCACTCCAGTGCCCTTGTCTCGTAGGAGCTGGGCTGCGTCTCGGAAGGCCATGCGGCCCTCCGTCGGGAACCGCTGGTCGCCGGCCCGATCCTCGAGCTCTTGGGCGACCTCCTCTAGCTGGGACTCGGCTGCTTCTTTGGCGATTAGAAGCTGGGTAACGGCGGCGATGAACAGGTCGTTCAGGGAGACTCCGGGGCGCGGCTTCTGGGGACCGAGCAGGGTGGCCAGCTCGCCCGTCAGCGACTCGTACGCCTTCGCCTTCTCTTCCTCTGCTCGTAGAAGGCGCTGGTGGTCCTCAACGCGCATGACCTCGACGGGCCCACTATGGCTGCCACCATGCGTGTGCTCCTCGGGACGACACTCGCCTCGGTCTCTGAACCTCCAGCCCGGACGGCAGCACTCGTCGCAGATGAAGAGCCTCCAGGTCTTTACCTCTTGGGAGGGGGTCTCAGGCATCCGGGCCGACCCCGCGTTCGTCCAACTCGACCCCGCAGCTGTCGCAGAGGAATAGAAGGCGCCCGTCCGTGCTCTGCATCAGCCCCTCGGTATCTCCACATTCGGGACACGGCCCCCCGTCTTCCAGCCTAGGGGCCATTTAGGAGCTTGCCTCCGTGTCGGGGTGGGCGGCGGTGTGGAACTTCGGAAGCGGCTTGCGGGTGATCAGGATGGCGAGGCGGCGAAGCCACGACGGCTTCTCGTCAATGTCGTAGTAGGTGCGCCCGCCGTCGTTGGAGAAGCAGGCCGGGTTGCGGCGGCTCTGCCATACGTTGTCGGCCCCGACCACCTCCTCCGCGATGTGCTGCCACTCGCTCGGGTCGCTGGTCAGGGGCGTCAGCGGCTTCCATTCGGAGAGGTGAGTGAAGATTGACGCGGCGTAGGCAGCAGAGAAACCGGAGTGCCCCGCCTCGGCGAAAATCCGCATGACCTCCTCGCCGATCATCCCCTCGTAGTCGCCGCCTTTGTCGAACAGCCCAGCGCGCTCTAGCTCCTCACGCGCCCAGGTCTCGAAGTTGCTCCGCTCTGATTTGTCAGTCGTCGTTGCCATGGTCTCGGGTCTACTCCTCCTCGCCCGTTGCCTTGCGGGCTGCGTTGATTAGCTCTCCGGCGAGCAGGGCCGCGTCCACGGCGCTCAAGTAGAAGGAGACGGCCGGTTCATCTCCCAGACCCTGGATGTGGACGGCGCACTCGCCCGGGTCATTTCTTTCGGCGGAGACGGTTCGCACCGTCTGACCGTCGCCCTCGATAAACAGTTTTCGTACTGCGAACTCAGTTGACATCTACTCCTCCTCTATGAGGGTCAGTGCTGCACATTCGGTGTCGGGCTGGACCAGCAGTGAGTCGAGAGGGCTCGGCAGGGTCCGGATCGGTGGCTCTCGAGTTGCCGGTTCCAGTTCGATACGTCGGCCGGTGATTCGGGCGATCCGCCACTTGCCGGGATGCCTATGCCAGCGAACCAGGGTCCGCTCTCGAAGCTCTTTGCCGTTGCGGTCGTAGACCTTCATTCAGCGGCCCTCCCTGTAGTTGTCAAGAACGGAGGCGAGCGGAAGGTGGCCGTGATCGCAGTCCTCGCAGCCGAACCCCCGGCAGGCGTCGTGCTGAGTGGCGCGGTCAACCCAGCGTTTGACGGTGGCCGGGACGCGCCCGGTAACAGCGGCGACCTGGATCTCGTTGAAGCCCGCCGCGACCGCCTCCAGCGCGCCCCGATACACGGCGTCTTTCGCCTTGCGCTCCAGTTCGGCCGCACGCGCCAGTTGATCCAGCTTGCCGCTCACGTCTCCCGGCTCCCCTCTGAGGACTGGCATTTAGGGCAGCCCGGGCACGGGTATTTCATCGAGCCGATGTGGCCCTCGGGCGGCTTCGTCCAAAGCTCTCCGCTGCCGTCGCATTCCTCTGAGGACTGCTTGGGATAGGCGGCGTCATAGGCTGCTTCGAGCAGCGTCTTGGTGATCTCGGGGTACGGGCGGAAGTGGTGCTGCTCCCTCGACGCGGCGTTTGCGGCTCGGATCACGTCGTCGGAAGTCAGCCGCTCTCTTACCTCTTGGTCGGAGAGGTGGTTGGGCTGGGGAGAGTCGAGTGCGTCCTTGATCGCGGACTTGACCGCCCGCTTCGCTCGCTGGAACGGCTCGTAGCGACCGTGCACGAAGTCGAAGGCGACTTTCCGGGGCAGCTCCACCAGCACCTTGCGCTCGCCCGTCACTGCTCCTCCTCCCACGCGATAAGGCCGCTCGGTCATCGCCCCTCCCCGCTTCCACCACACTGCTCTGGTTGGGGGTCGGGCTGGGTAACGACGCGCTCAATCGACAGGCCGGAGTGACCCGCTTGCGGGCCGCCGCCAGCGAAGCGGACCTTTGCCCAGCCGGAGCCGTTCTCGTTGTCGATGTAGAAGGTGCGGCCTCGGTGCGTCGTGACCTCAACGGCGTGGCGCTCCTGGCCGACGTACTGCCGAGCCCAGTAGTGCGGAAACACCGGGTCGTCGGCAACGATGACGATCACGCGGCGGCAGTCGGCAGGCTCGCCGTTCCAGTAGGTCGGGCCGTCCGCGCCGCACCACATGCACTCGTGCTCATCGGGCGGGATCGCGCACCCGGGCCGTTCGCATACCCAGCCGCAGTTACAAACGAAAGGGTCGCTCATTGCTCTTCCTCGTCTTGTGGTTTCTGGGTGGTGGCGGGCTGCCAAGGGCCGACGACGCGGGACTCGATAACGGGCGGTCGCGGCGGCGGCGGATCACCCTCGGCCAGTTCGTCGCAGAGGCGCTGAGCCGACTCGCGCGGGTAGGGGCCGCAGATCCCGTCGTGGGCATTAACTCGGTACTCGCGCTTCGTCCCCTCCGATAGGCGGATGGTGGGATCGGGCTGGGGTGAAACAGGCTGGGTAAGGGCGGCGTTGCTGCGGAGGTACTCGGCGGCGTCGCCGTAGCCATCAGCTTTGCCCCGCCAGCGCTCTGCATCGGGCGATTCGTCGTCGTACTTGGCGGCCTCCTGACTGGCCTCGCGCTGCAAGCCGTCCAAGTACTCGATGGCCTCTTCTACCCCGCTGCTGTTCTCCGGTGATAGGCCGCTGCAAAGGCGCTCCATTTCGCTGGCGAGGTTGGAGGCGCGGCGCCAGTAGGGCGCGTCGGCGTCCGCGCCCTCCGCTGCGAGCGCGTGGACCGCCGCGGCCAGTTCGGCGCCCTTCCCCTTCAGTGCGGCAACTTCACCGTGAAGCGCTTTGGTCCGCGAGCGAGTGGGCATCGGCGTCGGGGGAGCAAACCCGCCCATGAGGATGCCCAGCGTCTCCGCTTTGTTGGGGGGCCGTTCACCCATCGGTCGTCCCCTCCGATAGGCGGGTGGTGGGATCGGGCTGGGGTGAAACAGGCTGGGGAGAGGCAGCGTCCAGGGCGGCGAGGGCTTCGCCGAGTTGCCGCGCAGCGTCATCCACCGAATAGGTCGGGAGCGCCTTGTGTTCTTCGGAGTACCAGTGCCGCGCTGCGTCGATAACGCGCTCCCGCAGCCCCTCCTCTACCCCGCTGCTGTTCTCCGGTGCCGACTGATCCGGAACTGAGGGCTTGCCGGTGCCGTTGTCAGGCTGGGTAGCGGCGAGGGAGCCGCGAAGGCGCTGGCAGAGTTCGACGGCGCCTCTGGCCCGCTGCCGTTCCTCGGCGTCGAATTCGCCCGGTGCGCCTTCAGCGACCTTCTGGTGTTCGGCCTCCCAAAGGTCGAGCAGCTCCCCTACCCCGCTGCCTTTTTCGTCCCCACCAGCTACAGAGGGTGCGGAGTCGAGGATGGCGGTTAGGCGGTCAAGAACGCCAAGGGAGCCACGGCGGTGCGCGTCGATGCCTCGCCAGCCGAGCGTCTGTCGCCACCTATCGGTCTTCTCGACCTCTGCCCGTACCTCGGAGAGCTTGGCGCGTTCGACCTGAAGCAGCGAGTCGGCCCTACGTCGAAGGTCCTGTTCCTGCTCTAGCTCCTGCTCGGCTTTCTCGGCGCGCTGCTCAGCCGCGTCGGCCCGTTCCATATCCCTTTCGCCCGCATAGTCAAGCTCCCCACAGAGCAGGGGGTGGATGGCGGTGAGGAGGTCGTGCGCTTCGTCGCGGGCGCGCTGCCGGTCTTCACGATCCTCCTCGGCGAACCCCTGGTGACCGAACCCGCTGCTCTTCTCGAAGGCCACCGGCTGAAGCAGGCGCGCCAGTTTCTCTACAGCAGGGTGGTCCGCCGAGATACGGGGTGCTGACTCAGACATCGGCTTGGTCCTTTTGCTGGGTAGGGGCGTCGGGGTGAAGGCCGCCGCATTTGATGCAGCCACCGGGGCGCAGCACGGGCGCCAGGCAGCAGCACGGGTAATCGCTGCCGACCCGCTCCTTCACCTGCGCGTAAGCGTCTACCTGCCCTGACTCAGACATCGGTGGGCTCCGTGTCGAGGGCTGCGTCTCGGGCGGCTTCGATGACGGCGATTACGATGTCCTCGTGGTCGGTCCTCCCCGGCGGCCGATCAGAGAGACGTTCCCGGAGCCAGGTGTCCCTGACGTCCAACCCGGCGCGAAGTGCTTTCTGGACCACGTCGTCGCGCAGCAGCGCCTCCTTGACTCTCTCCCGCTCCTGCTGGCGGACTTCTTTCGCGTGGGCGCGCAGCAGCTTGGTGAACTCTTCGCCCCGGAAGCACTCGCCGCATGGCGCCCATTCCATGCCTTCGGTGTAGACGCCCGTGTCTTCGCAGGACTCGCAGCATTCGAGCCTCTCCCGCTCCTGAGCACGTATGGAAGGGGCGGCGGCTTGGAGGCCCATTCGGAAGGCTGCATCGAGCCCGTGGCCTTGGCCGTAGAACGCCGCGTCGCAGGCATCGCGCCCTTGCTTCAGCGCCTCCTCCGGCACCTCTACCTGCTCTTTCGGGATGGGTTGGGTCATGCTGCTGCCTTTCTTGCTGCGAGATGGATCTGGAGCTGTTCGCCGATCAGGCGGGTGTAGGCGGGTGGCACGGCGTTGGCGACCTCCTGGCGCTTCTGGACCCACGGCATCTCCATGACCTCTTTGGCTTCCTCGAAGCTGGGAGCCTTGGCTTTACGTCGTGGGTCGAAGACCTTGCGCCCGATCGAGCCGCCGACGACGATCACCGGCGGTTCGGGGTGATGGCACGGCGGCACCATCACCGGGAAATTCGTCTCGAACAGGCGGTGCCGGCGAACCTTGAGCCCGAGCGCCTGCCCGCAGATCTGCACGGGGTTGACCAGCGGAGCCCCGGGGACGTTCTCGATCACGTAGGGTAGCCCGGTTTTCTCCAGCCAGAGGCGAGTAGAAGGGACGAGGTCGGGGCTCGTGGTCTCACCGCTCCAGCCGTTGAGCGAAGAGTGCACCGGGCAGGGCGGGCTCGCGTGCGCTGCCGAGAAGTCCTGCAGGCGCCAACCGGCCACCGTTTCCCCGCCTACCAGACGCGCGAGAAAAAGTAGGGCGTCCATCTGGATGAACGTCTCGCCGCAGTAGTTCGGCATCGGCTCGATGTCCACGCCGACGACTTCGAAGCCCCGTTCCTGGTAGCCGCGGGTGCAGCCGCCGGCACCGCAGAAGAGGTCGAGGAGGACCGGTTGCGATACGCCGCTCATCAGACGCTCCCTTCACCCTCCGGCAGCACCGCACGAAGACGCTCCTGCGCACTAGCGACCGCCGCCGAACCTCCGCTATGCGTTGCGACGAAGTCCAGTACAGCCAGAACAGCCTGAATCTCCTCGACCCGGAGGGAGACCGACCGTCGGGTACCTCTTGCACTCTCCCCGTGCATCGTAAGGTGGCAGCCGCTGCACAGCCATTCGACCTCCAGCGGCTTGCTGTAGTCGTGGTGGTGGCCGTGCAGGTTGTATGAGGAGGTCAGGGAGCCGCAGCCTTCGCAATGGTCAGGCTTGACGACCTCACCGCTAGCTATCGCTTCCTTCAGGACGTTGCGAGCTCTGTCTTTCTCCCGAGCTCGGTCTCGAGCTCGCTGGTTGTGCTCAGCATGGAGAGCAGGATTCTTTTCACGCCAATCTTTTCGCGCCTTGGAGGCGCACACGCGGCACTGACTTCGAGGGCCCTGGTTCTTGCCACCGCCCTTCGAAAACTGGTCGAGCCCTTTGACTTGCCGGCACGTGCGACAGCGCTTCGTGGTGGATGGGTAGGCGATACGCAGGCATCGTGCGCAGACGCCAGCGGGTGGCATGGCGGCCTTCGTGATCTCCCGGAAGTCGATGACAGGCTTGCAGGGTTCACACGCAGACGCCATCTCCGAAATCTGCTTTCGGCTCCCCGAGGCGGGCAGATGAAGCTTCGAGCCTCGCGGAGTCTGGATAAGGACCACTGCCCCGCTCACCCGGCCACCTCCTCCTCTAGTTGTGGGAGGTCGGAGAAGATCGAAGCCTGTGCGTGAGAGACCGGCTCGTTGATGCCGACGGTGATCCCGAGCTTCGAGCGGATCAGCGCCTCAACGCACTCGGAACCGCTGGCAAGTAGAAGCGAGGGTGCGCCGGCGTTGAAGGCGGCCGGAGAGCGGTCGGCGTGGACGAAGGTCAGCCGCCCGCGGATCAAGCACCAAGCGTCAACGGCGAGGGCGTGGCGGTGGAACCACTCGGTCTCCGTGCGAGCGAAGACGAGGGCGACGCCGTTGCCGTGCTCGACAAAGCGCTCGAGCCACGGATCGGTCTCGCGACCGTAGGGCGGGTTCAACCAGACGCGGCCCGTCCACGCTTGGGAGAGGCCGTCATCAGCCTTTGAGTAGGTGCGCTCGGCCGGAACCCAGTCGAGTCGATCGGGCGGATGCGCCGGATCGAGATCGAAGGTCAGGCCGAGCGCGTCGAAGATCCCGGGCGGCGTGTACCACTCGTTGCTGAGCCCACCACCCGGGACCGAGTGGCCGCCCATGCCGCGGCCTCGCTGACCGCGGGTTGACGTTGCCGGTCTCACGTGACCGCCTCCGGGAGGTCGGCGGTTCCTAGGCTCTCGTCTCCGTAGTAGTCCCAGCAGAACCGGGCGCGGCGGGCGAAGAGCTCGAGGTAGGGGCCGGGCGATGCCTGCTCGATCTTGTCGAGGAAGACGTCAGGCTTAGCCGAGTGCTTGCGGGCGCCGTTCTCGTAGACGTGACTGGCTTCAACCACCGAGCCTTGGTCGCGCACCGCGAACGGCAGCTTCCCGCGCACGCAGACAACCATCGTCTCGTGCTGAGGTCGCGGCCAGGTACCGAGGCCGTAGCCGGTCTTTTTCCAAATCAGGTTCCGAGCCCGGCCAGGATCGAAGCCCCACCCCTGCAGCACGGTCGCGGCGTGATCTGCGATCAGGTGGCACTCCGGGATCCAGAGGAAGAGATGGGCATCTTTGTCGGCCAGCGCGTCGACCGGCAACGCCGCGATGTCCTCCACCGGCATCGTCTCGTACTGCAAGCCCTTCTTAAACTTCTGGTTTAGGTGGCGGTCGCCACGTCCGTTCGACCGAACCGCACCGCCGCCGGTCCATTCGAACGGCCACGGCGGGTCAGCGACGATCGTCCGGTACTTGCCGCTCACCTCGCCCCCTCTCCCGTGACCTTCACGAACTCGTGGCCGTTACCGGAGAGCCTGCGGACCAGTTCGACTAAGCCGACCCCGTGACATAGGATCGGGTGGGCCTGCTCTACCTGCCAGGCTTCTGAGTTAGCCAGGCGCTCGGTGAGGTCAAGGCGACCTTCGTCGAAGAGTCGATGACATCCCTCGCCGGTGGGAACGAAACGGCAGAGGGGGAGAACACAGTCGGGCGAATCGCACCCTCCCTTATCCTTCGGCCAGACGTGGGCGGGGTCGATGGTCCATAGGTCCGGATAGTCGGGGTCGACCTCTCGGCGGCATCCCAGGCAGGGCATCAGCTTGACCTTGTCGCGCTGGGCCTTTGAGGCGGAGAAGCCCTTGCCGGGGTTGAGGCTCGACGAGCCGTAGTTCGGCTTCGCCTCGCCGTCCTCCCGTACTTTCGCGTAGGGGCGGCCGTGGCTGCAGAAGCGGACGCGCTTCGCCCCCATCGCCACGGTTTGGGTGCAGCCGCAGTCGGTCTTCCAGACGGGGAGGCTCATGCGGCAACCGCCGATCTGGCTGCGTTCGCCCGGGCGATGCTCGCCGCTGCGGCGTCGCGGTTGTCGGGGTGGTGAGGCCAGCAGTACTCCTCGCCGCGCATCGCAAATGCCCCGCAGCGCTCGCCGTCGGCCTTGTCTTCCTTGCAGTAGCGGTCGGCCACGGTGGCCAGGGTCGTCGGGTGCCGCCACTTCGCCTCGAGCCCGAGCCGGCGGAAGCCCGATCGGATTCCGAATACCGCAGCGTCTTCAGAGAAGTAGCCGACCTGGGCGTAGATGCGGCGACCGAGCTCGCGGATCGACAGCTCGCGCTCGACGTGGAGGCGGTGGAGAACCCGGACCTGCTCGTCGGAAAGTTTGCTGCCGGCCCCAGGTTGCGGTCCTTGCGGGCCGACCAACGGCTCGGGCTCCGGGAGGTCCGGGTACAGCTCCCAGAGGTGGATGCCGGCATGGTCGAGGGCCGCTTCGATCTCGGGGCGGTCGAGCCAGGTGCTTTCGTGGAGCCAGCGGTAGAGGCTGCGCTGGCTGGTACCGAGCTTCAGGGCGAGGTCGCCGGCCGTGAAAACCCGCGCGTAGCCGCCGAGCTCGTCGGTGCCCTCGGTGACGATCTGCTCGTTGCACCACTCCCGGAAGGGCGCCGGGTCCAAGCGTCGACTCGCGGCCACCAACGCCACCTAGCCCTCACCTCCGACTGCGGCGGCTTGTGCGAGGGAGTCGCGGATCGCGTCCCGGGCCTCGGCGCGCTCCCGAAGTTTCTTCTCGAAGAGGCCCGTGATGTTCGGGGCGCGGTCCTGGCTGACCACGATGTTGCGGGCCTCCCGGGCCGCCCACCGGCACAGGTCGGCGTCGAACTCGGCGAGGAGCTGGCGGACGCGGCGACGATCCGGCAGCGGCCAGTCCCGGCCGAAGTCGTTCAGCGAGATCGAGGCGAGGGCGGCCGTGAGGTGGTGCCAGACCTCCCGGTGTACTGAAGACGTAACGGGGTCGGTAGTTCTTTTGCAGGTAAGTGGAATGTGGGTGTGTAGCCCTGACCCTTGCCGTACTTCTAGGCTCTGGACTCTGGGCTCTAAGCTGGCATCGCTGACGCATGCCGTGTCGCATCTGCCATTGCATATGCGGTCGCACTGCGTAGGCAATGCGCTGTAGATGCGTTTGCATTGCGTTCGCATCACGCAGCCTTCGCCTCTTCTTCTGCTTCCTTGCGCAGGCGTTCCCGCTCCCAGCGCGTCTCCGCCGCCTTTCGAGCTGAGGCCGATTTGCCGAGCGCCTCGGTTCGGACCTCCTCCATCTTCAAGTTGACCAGCCCGCCGTCCCCGTTGGGATGCCATTTGTGGGCGAACGCCGGCCAGAGCTTTTTTAGGCGCGACGGCGACGAAGAAATGAATCGAGCGTTGGCCGCCACATCGGCGAAGATCGAGCCGCGCTGCCACGCGATCAGGAGCAGCTTCCAGTAGGCACCGAACTCCTCGTCGGTCAGCCCCATCTCCATGGCGTCGGCGAGCGCGTCGTCGACCCAGAGCTTCATGTACGGGAGTTCTGATGGCACTCACCTGACCCCACTGTTCGGGGTGCCGAGAGCAACCAACACCTCGTCGGTTTCCGTCTGAAGATGCGCGACGATCGCGGCCAAAGCGACGTTGAGGGTCAGCCCCGACGTGACCGCTTCATGGACCACATCGACAGCACCCTGAAGCGCAAACCACTCGCCGCGGACCCGGTATGGGTCTAGGACGGCGTGTGCGTGAAGCTCGGCCGAACGCTCAGCCGGAAAGAGACCCCACGTTTCAAGAAGGTATGGGCTGCCAACCTGGATTTCGCTCAGGCGGCGTCTCGGCTTGGCGGCCCAGCCCACCTTCGTGAGCCCACGGCCGACGAGCTCGTGGGTTTGAACGATGAAGTACACACAGCCGGGAGGGGCCTCCGCCCTTACGGCTAGCTCTCGCCTGAGGCTCATCACGCAGCCTCCGCCATCTCACCGGGCTCTGAGACCAGCACGTAGCGCATCCCCATCACGCCGCGTCCTGCATTCGGTCGTAGGCGCTAGGCGCCCCATCGTCAAACAGACGGGCAGGCTCCCCGGAGGCCGCATCGACTGGCCCGCCCATTGGATTACGGGCCTGGTCCCGGCCCCCGGGGATGCTCTCGCCCGAAACAGCGCAGGTGCCACCCGGCGAGGAGACAATCTCACCTGCGCTGTTTCCGACGAGCGTTTCTCTGCCCTTCTTGGTGCACTCGAACACGCCCGATTTCGCACCCTTCCTCGAAGGCACCTTCGACTTCCGCCGTTCTCTCTCCACGATGTAGCCGCGGGAGGCGAGGGAGCCGAACTGGGCTCCGACCAACCGCCGGCAGGTGGTGCGCAGCTCGTCAGGGAATAGCGGCTCCAGGTCGTCGGCGTGGACAGTGCCGAACTTCAGGCGGTCGACGATGCCCTGGTAGATGATCTGGGAGAGCTTGGATTTGAGGTCTGCCTGTTCCTGCTGAGCGCGAGCCTCGGCTAGAGGGTGAACGTGTGCCTCAACGCGTTGACCGCCCTCTTGCGCCGCTAAAACTCCCTTCTCTATCCAACCCTGGTAGCACTGGAGGCAGTTGCGGGTTTCAGTCATGACCGCACCTCTGCCGCATCGAGCGCTTGGTAGTAGAAGCGGTGAAGGAACGGGAGCGCGTACGGATCATGGCGTTCGCGCTGCATCTGCCAGTTCCAGATGGCCCGACCTGATCGGCCGTTGCCATCCATGAAGGGGTGCAGCGTCTCGTAGTAGACGTGGGCCTCGTATGGGTTCAGCGACCGCTGGTTGATCCGGGTGAGGATGTAGTCGAGGGCGTTGGGGATCTCCGGTCCACCGGGCGGCGGGACGTGAGGGCCGACCCGGACGTTCATCCCCGGCTCGCGGCGTAGCCGTTTCCCGCAGATGTCAAAGACGAAGTCCTCGACCGACTTCAGGGTCAGGTAGTCGCAGGCGATCAACCGCTGGTGCGCTTCCAGCTCGTAGGGCTCCGGGTCGCGGGTGATTCCCTCGATCCGATTCGACTCGCGGACGAACTCGCGCAGCTTGCTCACGCCGCCACCTCCCACATCGGGCGGACTCCCAATCGCTCAAGACGCTGAACGATCCCCTGGGCGGTCCCCAATTCCAACTGCACTCGCCAGCGGATCGCGGCCTGACGCCGCTTTGAAATCACGCCGCCACCTCGTCAGGCTGGCGCGGCTTGATCTTGCCGCTGACGATCAGCCCGTGGAGAGAGCCATTACTTGCCAGCTCCGTCCCTGCCGACTCCCAGCCAATGTCGAAGTGCCGGCGGCAGAAGTAAATGTAGGTGGCACCGCGCTTGAGCGGCCTGCCCTCAACGGCCTTCCGGTGGCACCAGTCACAGGTGCGGCCATCGGCCACCGCTAGCGCGATCTCACCCTGGGTCGACACGATGTAGCGCCAGTCGTCGGTCTCCTCAAGGTCCCGGTCGGCGAAGCGCAACCAATGGCCTCGGTCAACCAGACCATCGGCCTCTAGCTGCTCTAGCGTCTTCGCGGCGCTCTGCCCAACCACCGCTTCAAGCTCGTGCTGCGTAGGGCACTGGGCACCACGAATCGTCGCCAGAAGTGCGAGCTCTGCGCGATTCACGCCGCCACGACCTCCCGCTCACCAGCAAGCCCCTCAAGAACCTGCTCCGGAGACTTCCCCCCACTCGTCTCCTTGACTGCTCTGGCTACCTGTTCAGGTGAGAGGCCGAAGGAGCGGAGGAGGTCGACTGCGTCGCAGCGTTTAGAGGGCGCACCGGCGAGAGCGCCGAGCGTCTGGGTGACCAACTGCTCGGAAGGCGCCAGTACCTTGATCGCCTGCAGCCACTCCTTGCCGTGCTTTTCACACAGCAGCTCCGGGGAACCGAAACGGTTGCGGCAGAGGTGGCCTGCGAAGAAGATCTGGAATCTGCCCTTGTTCGGGCAGCGGGGTTCAGTGCAGACGCTCGAGGCCGTGCCTGCTTTGACGCGATAGAGAGTGAGGGCGCTCACGAGATCGCCTCGGCAGGGTTCAACTCGCCGTCCCACTCCCAAAGCCCAAGCTTGCCCCGGGCCTCAGGCTTGCGATGCAGGGGCCGCACATCGCGCAGCACCCAAGCGAATCGCCCCGGCGAGAAGTCGCCGAAGTCGCGCTCGTACTCCGCGCCACGAATGCCCAGGCCGCCCGGTTCTATCGCGTACCCACACACTTCAGTGCAGCCGACCAGCTCGGTCGTGCAGACGATAACTCCGCGGGGAAGGTCCCGTGGGTCTGCAAAGCCTGCCTCCGTCAAGACCGACCGGAACGGTTCGCTGGCACATAGCTCGCGCAGGCCGCTGACACCGCCGACCGGTCCGAGCCCTTTGCCGGCATGGATGGCAAGCGTGCCGCTGAAGCCAGTAGACCAACTGCGCGTCTCGAAGCGCTTTGCTCCGATCGCAACCAAGGTCGCCCACGGCTGAGTGAGTGTCAGAACCTTCACTCGCCCTCCACCAACCGGTAGATCGTCTCCATCGCACCCCGTACAGGTCGGGTGTCTGCGACCTCGATCAGCTCATTCCCCAGCAGCTCCCTGAAGTGGTAGGAGAGGTTGTTGACCTCGCAGCCGATCTCACGTGCAAGTTGGGACGGTGAGACGGCGCGGCCACCTTCAGAAGCCAGGGCCTCGAGGATCTGGATACGGATCGGGTGGGTTTCGGCGCGGGCTACCCGCTCCCAGTCGAGGGTGTACATCAGACCCCCACCGCCTGACACTGCTCCTCGATCTCCTGGTCGAGACGTTCCTTCGTGTACTGACCCTTGGCGGCGTCGGCGAGCACTTTCCTTGCCTCGCTTCGCGCTCGGTAGGTTTCGACGATCTTGAACCCCCGGTCCGGATCCAGATCGACCCACGTCTCCTCAACCTCCGCGTCAGGTCCGAGCCGAACGATCAGGCCGCACTCGGCCGGTTGCAGGCCGCACTCGATACGGGCGCCTTGGTAGAGGTCGAGCTGCAGAAGGTTCTCGGCGAAAGGCGGGTACTTTTCCTCCGTCTCAGCGCCGTCCTTCTTGACATAGGACCACTTGGTGACGGTCTTGAAGTCGACGAGCGGCAGCTTTTCGTCGATCTCGGCGAGGAGGTCTAGGCGCCCGGCATAGCGGTGACCGCAGTGGGCGACCATGCGCTCGCACTCGCGCACCTTAGGCTTGCGGCGGTGGACGAATTTGAAACCGGCCTGCCCGTGTTTGCGCCATTGCTCGGGGAGATCGGCAAGGCTGCCGCCTTCGCCGGTCAGCAGTCGAAGAAGCAGGTGGTGATTCAGGGTTCCGCGTTCGCCGGCTTCAGCCCTGACCGCCCTCCAGTTCTTCCCTTCGTGGGCAAGGTTGGCTGCCCAGTCGAGCAGCGCTTCCTTCGAGAGGACATCGAGGATCGTGGTGACGTTGGCGAAGCGCTCACCGTTGACCATGTATCGGCGCTGCTGGTCGTTTCCCTCCGCATCGACGGAGTCCCAGAATTCGATCTTGGTCCCGTTCGGCAGGACTTCGACCGAGGTGGGCGGGGTCTTCTGCTTGCCCATCAGGCGGTCGCCTCTTCGCGATCGGCCGTATCGGCCTCCTCGTCGAGGATTGCCTGCAGCGCCTCTTCGACCTGGTCGGCCTGCTCGGAAGAAAGACCTTCTATCCCGCTCGTCACTCCCTTGAAGCCGTCGATCCCCAGTGAACCGAGCATGACGTTGAGGCCGTCCAGCGCATTCACGTTGCGCTCGTCGGCCTCGAAGATGGGTTCCACCTTCTTCCAGAGCCCGACCAGCCCGGCGACGCGGTCCTCGGGGAGCCGCCCCCCCGCCTCACCTTGGCCGTCCTGGACCACCTCCGCATCGACAATCAGGGGTTCGGTGATGACTTCTTCGATCTCCTCCGTGGAGTAGACCGGGGTTCCCATCGTCAGGTCGGGGAAGTAGACGCGTGCGCCCTCCGTGAGGCACCGCCAGAAGCACATCGCCCGCGGGGTCTTCACCCAGTTCGAGCGCGGCTTGACGAGTTCCATGCGCTCGGCGTCCTCGAGCGAGAAAGTGACCTTGCCCTCTTCACCGTCGTCGATCGGCTCGTCGTCGATGAGGAACTGCAGGGTGCAGCTCTTGTTGCTGCGCTCGATGACCTTGTAGTCGTAGCTCTCGTGCCTGCGCAGGAGCTGGCCGATCAGGTGGCCCTTGTAGCCAAGGGTTTCCTCGATCATGGTGAGGCCCTGGAGGGCCGCCATCGGGCTCAACCCGAGTTCCTCGCCGTGGGCCATGATCATCACTGCCTGCGACGGGTTGGTGATGTGTTCCCAGTAGCCGGACGCGGCTGCCGCACGCGCTAGCTGCGCGGGATCGCGCAGAGATAGAGGCTTCGGCTGTTTGCGGACAATCTCGCGGGTGGGGGTCTCGGCCTCTTTGGCCGCCGCCTCGGTGCCGTTGCCGTTCTCGCCGCTCACAGTCCCCATCGCTCCTTCAGCACACCGACCAGGTCGTCCAGCGAGTTCACCCGTTCGCCGATCGCCACATGCGCGAGGCTGTCGTCCAACCGGGTGACCCACTTCATCGCAGCGATGTAGGCGATCCGGACGTCGGCGAGTTCGCGAAGTGCCGCCTCGGCGATTTCCCGGTTGAACTCGACGTCGGGATCCAGACCGTCTCTGGAAAGGTCGAAGGTCTGGGCGAGCAGCTCTACTACGGCGGTGCGCTTGCCCAGCTCTTCTTCCTCCCGGGCGTCTGCCAGCTCCGTGGGAGTCGGCCCGGTGCCTTCCCTCGCCCCGATCAGCTCCGTGATCGACGGTTCGTCTCTTACACTGCGTGCAGCCATGGACTCGTCTCCTTGGCTCGTGCGCCGGGACGCTGCTACGTCGCCGGCGTTGTTTTGTAGGTCTCGGTTGGTCACCGTCGCCCCCAGTTCCGCTGCCGGCGTGGGCCTTGGCGAAGGAGGTCAGCGAGCGCAGCGAGGATCAGGAGCGCGAGCGCCATCAGGCAACCCTCCGCAGCATCCGGTTCTCAAGGTAGGAGTCCCGCCGGGACTCGAACTCGTAGCGCTCATTGGCGAGGTCGATTTCCTCGCGGGGGGACTGGAAGGGGGGGCTCGGCTCGCTCCTGCCCCACCTCGGGACGGTGACGGTGAGGATCATCAGGCCCAGGCCGAACCACCAGTACCAGTCGATGCCCAGGGTGGCTAGTGAGGAAGTGATGAGGCCGATCGCGTAGGCGGCGATCACCAGGAAGGCGAGGCACCCCGCGAAGCCGAGTAGTTCTCTCCTGAGTCGAGTGCTAGGCATTGGTGGCCTCCGGGAACAGCTCGGGCCGCTGCTCGATTAGTTCGCGGCACGCTTTCAACTCGTCCTCGTCCTGCTCGCGGGCGGGATCGAAGAGGTCGGGCCAGTCGGCGAAGATGGCGAGGGCCGAGCGTCGCTCCCATTGCTGCTTGAGCTTGACCCGCGCTTTCTGAGTCACGCTGAGCTTTGCCCAGGCCTCGCGGTATTGGGCATAGCGCCCTTCCGGCGGGGTCACCTAGAGCCTCCCCTTCGCGTCGAGGTAGTCGCAGAAGACGACGCCTCCGATGAAGCCGATGGCGAGGAAGACGCCGTGGAGGAACCAGGTCATGCTGCGGCCTCCGCTAGCTCTATGGCGCGGTCGAAGGCGGCAAGCACCTCGTCATGACCGTGGTTGTCGTTCCACGGGCCGATTGCTTCGTCGGCCTGGCCGGTTCCTTCCGTGAGAAGCCGCCCAAGATCATCTGCTTCCTCTAGAGGCCAGAACCGGATCGAATGCCCCACCTCAGCTTCGACCGCGCCTGCCATGCACCATCTCACGGCTCCGGGCTCCCAGCCCTCATCCAGCGGCTCGCCGTCCGCCAACCTTCCAGCGCAACCCTGCACCCACTGCTCCAGATCAGCGATCCGCTCCCTCGCCGCGGTGAGCACGTCGGCCACCGAGCGCTCTGCAGTCGCCGGGGTCATGCCCACCCACCCCGCGGGCGCGAGATGACACGGCAGCGACCCTCGTCGGTAGTGACGCAGAAGACCTCCCAGTAGCCCGGGTGGTCAGCGGCGATCTCCTTACCCAGCTCGTATTCGCGCTGGGCCTTCTGGCGCTCGGTAAGCCGGGAGGCGACGACGGCGATAGCGTACGTCCCCAGGCCATGCCGCACCGAGGCCAGCGCGCGGTTTAGCGGGCGGAGATCAAAGCGCAGCTTGACGTCGACCGTCGCCGCCGCCATCACGCCACCGCCTCAACCAGCTCGTAGGCGACGATCAGACGCCAAGGGTGATCGTCTTCCTCGAACTCGACCCTTCCCTTCAGGCTCAGTTCTTCGACGATCTCGGAAAGCGGCTGGCCCGTTCCGGCCTCACTGTCGAAGACCTGTGCTGCTTCCTCGACCGACTCGCAGGGAATGCAGCGGTTGGGGTTCTGGCGGAGTTCGGGGCCGCGGGTGTAGCTGACTTCTACGGCGAAGATCATGCGGCCACCTTCAGCTTGTCCGGGCCGCGCTCCCCGACGCGACGAGGATCGAAGCCCGCCGAGCGGATCGCCTCGTTCCAGCTAGAGAAGTAGTGGGTCACCACTGAAAAAGCGGGCCAGTCACCTGCCTCGTAGCGCTCGCGAACCAAGCTGGCTGCCGGTGAGCCAGCGCGATCCGCCCGGTCGGGCCCCCAGTCGTAGGCCGTCGGCGGCGAGCCGTATCGGGCTGCCCAGGCTTGGATTCGCTCGATGATTCGCGCGCGGCTCCAAATTGCTGAGGCGCGGGCGGCACAACTCGCGCAGCGCTTCGATGATGCGTCCCCGGCACCCCCGTCCACGGGCTTCCCGCAGCCCTCGCAGTTCCCGCCGAGGTACCAGTTCCGCACCGTCGACTCCGGGGCATCCACGGCCTCGGCAATCTCCCGAGCCCTTTTGCCTTGCGCCCGCAGCTCCCTCGCCTTCGCGATCTTCTCCTCGCGAGTCATCTACGCAGCCCTCCCCAGCAGAAAGAACTGGCGGATCACGTAGAAGAACGGGGACAATGTCCAAGCAAGGAAGATGCGGATGAGGAGGTGGTCGGGCATCAGGCCCAGTCCGAGTAGGGGTCGTAGGGACTCGACTGCGACTGACCGTGAGACGGCGCCGAGCCAACCCCCGCGCCTACGAGCTGGTCGGAGCGGAGGAAGTAGCGTTTGCCGCCTGCCTCTCCCCGGAAGGTCTCATCGACCCCATCGATGTTGTGGCCTTCTTTTCGGAGGTCGCAGATGGCAGCGGCTCCACGCGGCATCCGCATTTCGTAGAACTCGAAGGAGTGGACCCCCCGCTCGCCACGTTCTTGGAGGAGGCGCAGGATCTTCTGCTTCTGGCTCATCTCCCCCACCGGACCTTTCCCGGTTCAACGTGAGGACCGAAGACGACGATGGCCGAAGGGAACGGGGCGCTGTTCTCACTGCCACCGAACTTCACGCGACCGCGGAGGAAGCGGATTTCACCGAAGGGGCAGTTCTCTTGGAACCACGCCGTGTCGACGCGCGCCGGCACCAGGCAGACGACGGTGGCGCCTTGGACGGCAGACTCGCGCGCCTTGGCTACCCATTTGCCGATGACGACCCCGTAGGGCGGGTTCATCCAGCAGGTTCCGGTCCAAGGCTGAGCTAGGCCATCCTGCTCAGCGGTGTAGAAGACGGAGCACTTGGCGTTCTCGTTGCTCGCGCAGACATCGAGCTGGAATCCGAACTCGGCGTTCAACTTGTCGAAGAGGTCCTGCGGGGTAGCCCAGTCGTCGGTTGCCGACGAGAAGTGAACGTCCATCCGGCGAGCGACCGCCTCCTTGACCTTGGCTGCGGTCGGCTCTCCATCGGCGCTGGCTTCCTCCCACGCGGCCACCATCTCCTCGGGTTGTTCGCGAAGAGGGGCTAGCTGCTTGGCTTGGGCCTCGTTGGCAGGCGCGGTGTGTGAAAATTCACTCACCTGCTCCGCGACGGTTGAGGCTTCCATAAGTTCGTACGCGCGCCGACGCTTCATCTGCCACCGCTGCTCGCAGTAGTCCTCGAAGCTCAGGTACTTCTCCAGGTAGAGGCCACCGTCGCGAATCTCCCGCAGTGCTTCGCCCACTTCCACAAAGGTTTCGAGCCCACGCCCGATGGTCTCCTCGAGCTCGGCCAGCCGACTAGTGGCAACCGCCGTCGCCACCTAAACCGCCCCCCCAGAGGTAGAGGCGGGGATGCGGTCCAAGCCGAGGAGGTGATCGGAGGTGACGCCGAACCGTTTCGTCAGCGGCGCGATGTACTGCGTCGGGATCTCGCCCTGCTCCCAGCGGTAGACGGTGCTGGGGTCGACCTCGAGCTCGACAGCGAGGTGGTGCCGCTTCAGCTCGTGCTGCTCGCACAGTTCCTTCAGGCGGTTCTTGGTCTTGCACTCCATGCAAGAACCACCGTAGCAGATTCCTTGCGTCACATGCAAGGAATGCCGCGACTTGCGTCAACGGTTTAGAGTTCGGCACCGGTAATGGAGCCAGTTTCCTTTCGCAAATACTTCGGCGAAGCGTTGGAAGAAGCGCGCTCGCACGCAGACCTCTCCCGCCTCGCTATCGCGGAAGTGCTCGGCGTTGATGAAGCCACTGTGTGGCGGTGGGAGAACGGCAAGAACTGGCCGGAAGACCCTGACGTTGTGGCAGCGATCTACAGTCGCGAAGGACAGCCGTCAGTGCTGGACCTGTGGACTAAAGCCTTGGACGACGCGCGTGAGGCCGACGCGAAGGGGCAGTTGGCTTCGTTCCTGTCGCGAGACTTTCCGACCGTCGCCGAGCTACACGAACGCCGTGTCGCTAAAGCCGTTGAGGCTCTTCCAGATGAAGGTCGAGGGAAGCGCGGAGCTGAGTAGCGAACTCTTGGAACGCCGGCTTCCAGGGGGACCGGGCGCTCAGTGCATCGCCAGTCTCCTCCAGGACCGGAAGAGCCGCGCGAAGCTTCGCCAGATCGGGCTGCTCGGCGAGAGCGGGACCGGGCGTATCATGAGCTGGACGATCCTCGGCCAAGAAATCGTCCCGCTTGCCTACCCCGGTCCCGCTCTCGCCGGCTCGCCCGGCCTCCCCCTGCCGCATGGTGGACCCTGCTCTCCTTTCGTTGCACGATGCACCCGCCTCCATTGGGTGCGAACTTTTCGCGCAGTCAACTAGAGGCGCAGCAGAGTGTCTAGGGGGAATTTCCCCCGGAACGCTCCGATGCGGGGAAGGACAGCAGGGCAGTCATCAAACGGACAGGCTTAGCCGTAGAGCGGTTGCGCCGTTCTAGGCTTCGTTGATCGACCTCGGCGACTTCGCGATCCGCTCGCACCATGATCTCTTCGATTTCCTTTGCCCCCTCGTCGTCGGTCCAGAGTGGCCGGCGAAGGAGGACACGGTCGTCCCGGGAATCCATCTCTCCGCTTTGGAGAGCATCGACAGAATCGCGGGTAAGGAGCTCGACGATGGTGGAGCTGCCGCTTCTACGAATCTCCTCGGGGAGTTCCGCCCACTGCTCGGCGGTGAAGTAGAACCGTTCGGCCCGGTAGAGGGTCCGGCGACCGCCCAAGGGACTCGATTCGTACCCCGCCGGTTCAGCCAGCCCCTCCTTGGTGAGCACCCGAAGATGCTCCCGCACCGATTCGTACGGGATCCCGAGCTCGGCCTGTAGCTGCACTGAACTCCACGGCCGATCTCCAAGCTTGGAGAAGATCCTGTAGCGGACCGGATGGCCAAGGACTTTGAGGACTCGCGGGTCGGCTCCGAGAGGCGCCCGCCGTCGAACTGCCTCAGCCATCTTGCTGTCCGCCCGTACTCGCATTCTTGAACGGTCCGCCAAGCGCTGGATCGAAGGAGGTGAATACTTTGAAGCTGAGCGCTTCGACTAGCGCCGTTCCGGCGATTTCGGTCACTAAGAGTTCCTGAGCAACCGGCCCCGATGCCAGGCGGGGCCAGCTTCTACTTCTTCCCACCATTTGAAGAAGCCTAGAGCGAAACCTGGGAACGCGCAGTTCCCCTAGACGGATATAGCGTGACTGGTGCATCGGGAGCTCGTACCTCCTGGTGTAGGCCGGGCGTAGCTGTTCACCGCAGCGCGTCCGGCCGCTTTTCAGTCAACCTCGGGGCGACGATACCACGCGGTTCCCCAAAGCCCTCCAGAGCGCTGTAGGATGCTGCCGCCAATCAACCGAAGGAGCGGGGTGCAATGCGCGAGGACATCAACGCAGCGACCGAACGCATGGGGCTCAAGATCGGGTCCAAGCGAGAGATCAAGAAGCTGCCGGGCCATCTTCACGATGGAGAGACGGTAATTGAGCTCGCCCGCGGTCAGTATGGCGGCGGCACCGGTCTATTGGCGCTCACCAGCGAACGCATCCTCTTCCTGCGCGAGGGATGGATAGGTGCCGCGCACGAGGACTTCCCGCTGCACCGCGTGACCAGCGTCGGCTTCAGTTCCAAGCTCGGCATGGGCAAGGTAACGATTCACGCCTCCGGCAACACCGTGGACATCGACGGGGTAATGAGCGATGACGGTAAGCGCATCGCCGCTGCGGCCCGAAATGTCTTGCAGGGACAATCGCCGGCCGCCGCCTCTGCGGGCAGCGATGGCCCACTCGGCCAGCTAAAGCAGCTCGGGGAGCTTCATGAGGCCGGCGTGATCAGTCCAGAGGAGTTCGAGCAGAAGAAGGCTGAACTGCTAAACCAGATTTAGGAGGGCGGGGACGCCCGTCAGTCGATCCCGTCAAACAGCTCCGCAGGCGCAACCTCAAGACCAGCCGCGAGCTTGAAGATCGTGTCCAGGATTGGCTTGCGCTCCCCGCTCTCGATCCGGGCGACGGCGGTTTGATGCAGGCCCGCCGCCCACCCGAGCTGCTCCTGCGTCATGCCGCGAGCCTCACGCAGCCGCTCGACATTGGCGGCGAACTGCGCCGCTGGGCTCTTCCCTGCCGCTGCCATGGTGCCAGCTTCGCCACGGCCAGCTTGTTTCTACCTGCCAAGTCGTCATACAATCAACGCCTCGTTGATCACTAAAGCGGGCTTTGCGGGAGAGGACAGATGGACGACGGGAGGCTTAAGCAGCAGCAGGCGCAGACCCATAAGCTGCGGCGCGCAATCCTCGGGGTGCTTAGATTCGCCGAGGGCTGCACCTTGCAGGAGCTGGCAGAGACAATGCCCGACGCCGCCGCAGCCGTCGTACCGAGAACCTCGCCCGAAAAGGTGATCGCCTACCACCTTCGCGTCCTGCGCGAAGCCCACCTTGTCGGCTGCAATGGCGGGGTATATCGGGCGTTGGCCGGCTAGCTAGGTCGGCGGAGCGGTCCCGACCCCCGAGAACGCAAAAAGCCCGCTGCCTCACAAAGGAGACAACGGGCTTCAGGGGGTGGCTCCGTCCGAACCGGGAGGACGGTGACCTATGTCGGGGGACGCTACAGGCTCATCGGCGAACTGGCTTGTCACGCCGAGCGCGAGTAAAGCCGAACCGGTCTGGGCCGACAGGGCCGACCGCAGCGAAGTTCACCGCCGCCACGAACGCGGCGAGCGGCAGCGCGACCCAGACCGGCAGCACGTCGGCAGCGGCAAGCGAGGCGTTCACCGCCTGCAGCGCGCCGGCAAAGATGGTCGGGTAGTTCCAGAGGGCCCTTGCAATTCCCTTCACTGGCACTCCTCAGCGGCCGCGACCTCGCCCACCTCGATGTCGCTGGTCTTGGTGGCGGTCAACGCGATCAGCGTCACTTCCTGGTCGCCATCGACGCCGAGATTGTGGGCCACATCGCCGGTGGCCGGGTCGATGACCTGTACGTTCGTCGAGCCCGATGATTTGTAATTGCGGATCTTGATCTGCACTGGATTCCTTTCTTGGTCAGGGCAATCGGGTTCAGCGGAGGGCGACTCCACGACCTCGAGCACGGTGTCCGGCTGAAGCACGACGCCCTTCCCGCCGTCAGCAGGGGTGAGCCGGTACTCGGCTCCCCCGGGGACGTATTTGCGCTCGACGCTCTCGACCTTCACCCGCCGGCCGACCGACGAGGTCTTCTCGTTCATCTCGTTGCTCCTTCTCTGTGGTGGGTTCAGGTCCAGCCTTCGCCTCGGAACAGCTCTCTGAGGCGTTCGAAGAGGACACGGAGGGATTCGAAGAGGCGCTTCATCGCTTGGCCCTCGTCGGCCGGTGGGCACGGGTGTGGGCATGGACGACCGGCACCTGGCGGCGCTTGCGGCCGTTGTGGAGCATCAGCCACTTCTCAGCTCGGCGGCGGTTCAGCAACCCTTGGACCACGACGCCCCCGGCGTGGCACCAGTCTTCCCACTGCCGGCCGACCTCTTTCCAGTCGCCCCGGCGAAGCGGGCGCATGATGTCCGGGTCGTCGAGGATCCCCGAGCCGCAGTTGAAGACCCCGGAGATCAGCGCGATCCGCTGGCGGACGCTGAGCTTGACCCCCCGCGTCTTCTCGGAAACCGAGCGGGCCGCGTTCCGCAGGTCCTTGGCGAGCACCTTGAGGGCGAAGGCTCGTGACCACACATCGCCGGGGTGGACGGTGGGCGCACCAGCCATCGACGTGTGCCCGAAGCCGATCGTCCACACCGCGGGCGAGGCGATGGTGTCGAGCATCGCGTGGCTGACGAAGCCCTCCCACTTGGCAACGAAGCGCGCTGCCCAGAGCAGACTCCACGCCCTACGCAAGAGACACCCCTACATGGACGTGATCGTCGTGGTCGATCCCCGAGCCCCACAGGATCTGCACCCTGAAGGTGATCCCGTCGACCGTGACGTTGAAGGAGTCGAAGTTGTTGGCCTGCCAGTCCTCGTTGCCGAGAGCTGCGGCCAGCGCGCGAGCAGCTGCTTCACCGGAGAACGTCGGGAAGTCCCGGGCGAAGGTGGTCCGGTGCGTGGTGAGGTGATCCGAGGTGGGACTGCCGCCGATCGCGGCGTTGTGTGCAGGCGTCCTCTTGCCCGAGCCCTTCGCCAGCCCGAACCGCTCCGCCATGAACGGCGCGATGAACTGGCCCATCAGGTCCGAGGCGCCGCCCCAGTGCGGAGGGCCGGCGGCGGTGCTTCTGATCTCGACCGAGGCAAGCGTGCCGTCCTGGCGCTTGATCGCCCGTTTCGTCTTCGAGATGAGGCCGCGCAGCTTGCGGGCGGCCCGGCCGTTGCGAGCCGCTGCTTTCGCATAGCCCCGGAGATGGCGCTGGTGGAAGAGCTTCTTCTGCCGGATGCGCTTGGCGATCCGGTCCTGCCGTTTCTCGCGGAGCCTGTGGAGCTTCGCGCGCAGGGCATCGAGGTCGGGCACGGTGGCCCTCCTTTCACTTCGGGGGTATGGGAGCCGCACCTACTCGGCGGCGAGGATCAGGCGTTTCTCATTGGGTACTCGGGGCAGCGCCCGCTGGCGGGATTCGAACCCGCGACCTCCGCTTTAGGAGAGCGGCGCTCTACCTGCTGAGCTACAGCGGGATGCCCCAAGGGCTGAGGCCGCACAAGGCGGCGAGGATCAGGGGAAGGCGGTGGTACGGTGCCGGTGTGGATCGCGCAGCCGAGATCCAGAGGAACCTCAAGCGAATCGCGGGCAGGTCACTGCCCTACGTGGAGCCTTTCCGGAGGGACGGCGGTGAGCTGATGCGAGCGGCCTTGTCAGCAAAAGCGCCTGAGTCGCTGCCGGACTGCAATCGGCCTCATGCAATGGTCAAGGTCGACGGCAAGCTCTACGTCCTCGATTGAGGATCAGGGGGAAGCTGGGTGTAAGGTGAAAGCCGTGAACGATGAAGCTCGCCTGCACATCCACCGGCAAGCGATGTTCTTCCAGAAGCTCGGCGAAAGCCGACGGCGCGCTCGCGAGTTTGAGGCGACGATGCGCCAGGTGGCGAGTACCGCCGGCGCCACGACCGACGAGCTGCACCGGATGCACGCGCAGGCAATTGCGCACGCGCAGCGCCGGTCTATCGACCGCAGGCCATGAGCGCCTTCTGGCGCTTCTGCGATGAACTCGGCGCGGCGTTCCTGCGTCTGCCCCAGACGGCCCCTGACTTCTGCCGCGAGTTCTGGCATGAACTGCGGACCGGTCAACCGCCCGCATGGATCGCCCTTTCGCGCGGCTTCGCGGCCGGGATGTTCCTGCTCAGCATCGGCCTCTGGGCTTCAGCCGCAAGCTGACCCGACCGCTCCGAACTCCCCGAGCACTACCGTCCCCAAGCATGGGGAGGAAGGTCTGGATCTGCCCTACCTGTGGAGCCCGTCGCTACCGCAAGTTCGGCCCCATGCACTACCCAGCAGACGCCCTACACGAGTACTGCGGAGGGATGCCTGTAGAGAGCGAAGAGGCTGAGCACAAGGACGAGACAGAAGAGCTTGCAAGGGAGAGCAGGAGACGGGAACTACTGAGGCGGCGACAGGGTTCTAACGGGGACGGGCGGTAAGGTGGGCGATGCAAAATCCACTACTCGGAGGTGAGACCCGAGATGGCTGACAGAACGATCTGGCTCGTCGAGCGAGGCGACTACGAGCAGACCTATATCGCGGCGGCGTTCACGTCGGAGGGCGTCGCGAATCGCTATGCCAAGGATCGCGGTGGCGACGTGATCGAGATCGAGCTACACGACGAGTTGAAGCCGCAGGTGCCGTACTGGCACTTCGGGGCCGAGGTTTACCCAGACGGGAAAGTCAACCGCTGGGATCAGGAACATCTTGCCGACGACGTCGACTTCTGCGGTCCGGTTGATCGCGCCGAGCGTCTTCACGCCGAGGGGTGGGGCGGCCACACGCAGGGACATTGCGGATTTCATATCTCCGTCCACGGAGCCGACAAGCAGCTAACCGAGCAAGCGCGTGAGGACTGGGTGCGAGACTATCTGGATCGCGTAGACGGTCGATGCCCCGGTTGCGGAAGGACGAAACGCTTCGTCACCAACTGGATGAACCCGCCTTCGCAAGAGGTCCCGGTCCGTTTGGTCGGCGGACCCTTTGATGGCGACATCGTGCCAACCGCGTTTCCTGAGTCGTCCTTCGATCCGACGGAACTGCATGTTCCAATCGATGGCCTGATCCGCCTTCACGGGTCGCTTCCTGATGGTTTGACCGATACCTACTACGGACCCATCAAGCAGGAGAGCGACGAGTACGTGCGGCACCACGTCCGCTCGCGGCCGGTGGAGTGCGCGAAGACTTAGCGGGCCTGTCTCACAACCTGCCCGCTCTGCGCAACGGCCCCGTCCCGACGGGGTCGCTTGCGTTTCAGAGCACCTCTTCAAGCTCGTAGATCGGCTCCGGCCACTCCACCCTCTCGTCTTCCCCTCCACCTGAAACGGTCTGCCACGCCTTTTCCTCTCTCGGTCGAAGCGGACGGCGATCAGCATGCGGCCCGCCAGAGGCCGAGGTTGCAGGCGCGCCAGATGACCAGATCGACCGTAGCGACCCGATCCCCTGATTCAGTCGACAGGCGCGAGCAGAGTTCGGCCACGGACTCGCCGCTGGCGGCGGCCACGCGCTCCAGCCAGCGGTCGGGCTTCGCGCAGTCGATCCCGAGATTCTTGGCGAGGTGCCATTTCGTGATCGGCCCGATCCACGGGAGCGAGTGGCACCAGGCCAGCGGGTCGGGGGCAGCCCGGAATTCGACCAGGCGCTCATGCTTGCGGTCCCAAAAGTCATCGATGGCCTGCGCCTTCGCGGCATGGCCAAAGACATCCGCCGCTCGCCCGCCGTGCTCAAGCACCGCAGTGCGAATCCGAGTCCAGATCCGTTCGGCGACCTGATTCTTCATGCCGCTGTTGCAGACGACCCAGCCGTACTCGCCCCACAAGGCGACGGGTGACTCCGGCGCTTTCACCTGCTCGGCCCAGGCGACCTCGTGGGTGTAGCCCGCCAATTCAACGTCGGCCCGCAGCACCTCGTACTCGGCGACCTCCATCAGCAGCCGCCCCGGAGCGCGCAGTCAACGCCTTTGCCGACGCCTTCGACCGCCTCCCCCGCACCTTTACCCGTTTCCCTCACAGCTTCACCCGCGGCTTCCAAGGCAGAGGGCACCGCTCGGGGAGGATCGGCAGGGGGTTCCGGGTTCCCGGGCGCGTCAGAGCTACGGCCGGGTGAAGATGCCGTCGGCGAGGTTGGAGCAGGCACGGGATCGGGATCCGGGGCGGGAGCCACGGTCTGACCGCCGCTGTCTTTACCCGGCGCGGGTCCGTGATCGCTACCGCCACCACCTGCTCCGTTGCCACCGCCCCCGTCCTGGGGGCTGCGCTGAAGAGTGCCGGTAGGTCCGGGTTGAGGGGCATCACCTCCAGACGATTCCGGGCCTTTGCGTCGACCCGGCTGGAGCTGGGGGATGTAGAAGTGCTTGCAGTTGCGACCGCGCCGACTCGTCACCCGCTGGTAGGAGGCACAGGGGTTCCGCAGAGGCTCGGCCTTGGCGACTTCGAGGCGCAGGTCCGCGCATTCCTTACTCGCCGGGTTCTTCGAGCAGGCGGTCTTCTGGACATACTTCGCGCTGGAGTAGAGCCCGAGGGCGATCGTCAGGGCAACGGCAAGCACCGCGGCGAACCCACCCGACACGAGAGCGGCCGTCGCCGGATTGGCTTCCATCCATCCGTATATCCGGTTGGCTCGATCCTTCACGTCCAGAACCTTTCGATCGCGATGACGAGGCCTACGAACGTGAAGGCCCAGGTGGCGGGGAACCTCTCGAAGCGGGCGATCATCGGAGCGGGAAGCTCCGGTCGATGGTCTGCCCGGCCCAGAAGAAGGCCAGGACAACGAGTCCCCCGATCAGGGGCGCGTCGATGTGGCCGCTCTTGAGCTGGGCCTGCACCGCCAGAGCGAGCAGGACCACGGTGATCAAGATTGCGAGCCAGGGGCGCGCTTTGCGCTCGGGCTGGGACTCGGGCGTCAATCAACAGTCCTCGCTTCCTCCGATGGGTGGTTTTCGGGTACGGTGCCGGTTGTGCGGACCGGAGCCAAGGCCATGGCGGTGCTCGTGGGCCTCGTGTGCGCGTGGTCGATTGCGGCAGACGCACAAGCGGCCGGACGCATCTGCGCTGTGGATTGGAGGACGGGCGGTTGCGCGGAGCGCCCCCACCGCTTTGGCTACGGTGCCCACGCTTCCGTGTACGGGATTCGATGGGCGACCTGGGGGCAGAATCGGGCCGTGGGCTACGGCCACATCCTCTGGCACCGAACGGTTTCGGAACCATCGTTCGGTCCATACGCCGCGAAGGTCGTCTTTACCGAACCGGCCGAATGCGATCGGGCCACTTGGTACTCAAGGCGCACGATCAAGATTGGGCGCCGCTTTGGCCGGGCACTCGAACAGAACGCGGAATACGGACCTTGCTACTACACGTGAGGCGCCTCACTCTCCTCTTACTCTTGGTCGGGTCTCTCGCTAGCGGCTGCGGGGGCGGGGCGGAAACGTCCCAAGTTCTTGACCATCGGCAAGCAGGACTGAGGGCCTGCACTGCCGAGAATTTTCCCGCGTCGCCTGGCCGACTGCGCCGGTACGACCGGCTCGGAGGGATCAAGATGGACAACGGCTTCGGCTACGGCGACACGTCCGGAGATCCGGCTGTTCTGATCTCGGGCGAGGAGTGCGAAGTTGTTGATGCTCCACCATCCTGGTCTGCGGAGGATCGGCGCATGTCTGTCGGGGGCCGGGGGGGGGTTAAGCCCCCCCCTAAAGTTCGCTAGTCGTGAATCGCCACCACGTCGAGGTACATCTGCCCACCTTTAACCGCGGTAACTTCCACTTTGATCTGTTCTTTCGTCTTTTCGACGATCGTCGCTTCAGCTCTCGCGTTATTGCCTGAGCGAACAGTTACCGAGGCGGTGTAGTTGGCGTCGGGGAAAGGAGTGCTCCAGACCACTGGCTGTTTGAACGAGACCCCGGCCGCCAGTTCGAGGCCGTCGACCCGTTTCGTCTGCAGGAACGGCGACAGCTTCGCCCGAGTTACGCCGCCATCTGCCATCTTCGCAGTCGTCAGAACACCATCAGCGAGCATTTCCGTGAGGATCTTTGCTTTGCCGATCGAGAGCGTTCCGTCGCCGGCCAGGGTGGCATCGCCTTTCATCGCCGAGAAGGCTGCGGCGCCCGTGTTGTCGACGAACAGAAGCTTGCCTTTGTCGACGGCTTTCCCGGGGACGACGAGCTGGCTCGTGCCGATGCTGAGCAGGTAGGCCCGCACCGCTTCAGCGATCGGTTTGGTGATCGCTTCCAGGTTCGGGGGTTTGTCGCCCTGCAGGTTGTAGGGGATTTCGATCGGCGCGGCGGTTTTGGCTGACACGGGCAGTCGCTCCTATGGTTCGGGTAGCTCATCCGGCAGGGTGTCGGCGAGGTCGGCCCAGCTCGTGAAGGTGTCCTCCACCTCGCCCCAGTCTTCGAAGGCCGCGGCGATGTCGGCCCAGGTGACGCCGTCGATCGCTTCGTAGTCGAGCACTAGGCCGGCCACCTTGTGTTCGGCGGCGACCCGCTCGGTGAGGCCGGGGTCGGGCGTCTCTTCTTTGAGGGTGCGGACGTAGAGGTCGGCCGGCCCGGGCGTCCGTTCGCGCACGATCACGCGCCCGGGCGATCCATCCGAGGTCGCCAAGGTCTTGCGGATCGGCAGCTTCAGCGCCTCGGATTTGTTCGCCTTCTGGCCCCGCCGCCAGGTGGTCGGCTGTTCGATCTCGGCGCGGCGTTGGGCCTCATTCATATCAGGGGTGAGGATCGCCCCGACGTGCATCGCCAAGAACGGGAGCTGTTCGGCAGGGCAGCGCTGTGGGTCGTAGAGGATGCCGTAGGGCGGGGTGCCGTCGCTGCGTTCGCGCAGGAGGTCGTAGAGCGGCTGCAGCGGCTCGCACTCGCCTTCGAGGAACATCCGAAGGTGGTTGTGGTGCGGGGTCCCCTCTTCTTCGTCGAGGCGCCGCAGGTAGCCCATCGGCTCGTAGAGGAGTTCCCATAGGAAGGAGCCGTCTTCAAGGGGCGGCGGCAGAGGGTGCCCAACCGGCGGATCAATGGAGATCGGCATTCGCTAGCGGATATCCCTGGGCAGGATGCCCTTGGCGAGGGTCGCCCTATCGAAGGTGAAGTTGGCCCCAGCGGTGCCGTTGGGATCGACGTTGAGGTAGATGGAGATCCCGGTGGCGTTGGCAGCTATCCGTCGAGCGCACACCTCCCACTTGAAGCCTTCGTCGCCCCCGGCAAGGGCATTGCTTTGGGTCAGACCCGCACCCGATCCACCTTCCTCGTTGATGCTGATCCGCCCGCCGCCTCCGGGGCGGCCTGCTGGGCCGTAGACCCTTGAAGCGAGGCAGATCCATCCCCCGCGCAGGAGCCGTACCAGATTGGCCGGCAGCGCTTGCGTGAGACGCGCGGCGGAGCCAGGAGTCGTTACCGTGAGCTTCACCGCGTAACCGTTGGGCCCCTCGTAGTTCGTCGTGTCTTTGGAAGCGGTGACATTGACCCGGAACCAGTTGGGAATTTCGTCCGGAGACCCGACGGTGTAGGAGGCGAAGTCTCCGTTCGAGAGGAGATTCACCACGGGTACCGACAGGGAGCTCGGCTGTTGATTGCGGAGGGTGCCGTTGAGGTTCATCAGGCGAAACACCTCTTCGGCGATCAGCAAATACCCGGTTGCGTTCGGGTGGATTTCGTCGCTGAGGAGCGATTTGATGGCGGGATCTACATCGAGGAAGAGGCGATGAACATTGACGAAGCCGTAGCCCCTTACCTGAGCCACCATCTCGGTCACATGCTGGCGCAGCGCTTGCGTGTTCTGATTCCCGTCCACACGCGGGTTCTGTGCGAACAAAACAACCTCCGCGCGCGGGCACGCCAGGTTCACCAACTCGCTGATCCCCAAGAGGTCGTCGCGCCAGTACGGCTCTACCGTTGCCGCTTCAGCGCCGTGATTGTGACCATGGCTGATGAAGACGAGGTCCGGCTGCTTTGAAGCCACCATGGCATCGAAGTAGGGCGACTGCTGGTAGTGCGCGTTCTTGCTCGCGATCGCGCAGTTCCACAGCGTGAGGGTGACGCTCCCAGTCCCCGTATATTTGGTGGTCAGAGCGGGGTAAGCATGGGTGGCGTCGTCCCAGTCGGCGAATTTGATCGTGTAGGCCGGGAATTGAGCGTGGAGGAGGTCCAGGAGTTTGGCGCTCCAGGTGGTCCCGCCAGCCGTGCCGGTCGAAGTCGAGTCTCCGACGATCACGATCGTGCAGTCGCGCAAGCCCTCCTTGAGGACGCGCATCAGTCGGCGACCGATGGCGCCGCTTGCCGTGCGCGTAAAGGAGCGCGCGGCCTTGGAGGTCGGATAGCGTTCGTCGCTGTTGCTGGATAGTGCTGCATCCGAATCGCGGTTACCGGTTTCCTCAAGACCCGACACGGCACCGACTTTGCCGTTGACCGAGGCGACCGCATCCGTCGTGTCGACCTTGAACCAGACCGCGCCGTCGTAGATCAGGTCGTCGCCCACCTGGAAATCGATCACCCCGGAGCCGAGGTTGCGGTTGCCGCCAACCGTCACCCGGTAGACGTCGCCGGCATTGCCACTGCCGTCGGCGAGTTTCGGCGTGTTGGTGGCGGCGTTCCAAGCCCCCTTGAACTCCATTGCGGCAACGGGCAGGGAGCCGCCTGCAGCTGCATCCCAGGGAACCCGCTGCCCGTCGATGAGACGGTCGTAGCGGCCCGGGTCCACCCAGCCGAGTACGTCTCCAGTCCCTTTCGGCCGACCACCCTCGTCGCAGATCAGAGGCTGCGTCAGCTCCACGCCGCCTTCCTCGGCCGAGTAGACAGGGACCTGGTCTTCCTCCCCGCCGCCGCGCTCGACGACGAAGGTCTTGGCGCCGACGGCGAACGAAGCGGGGTTAGTTGCCCGGAGCTCTGCCTCAACCAGTGCAATGCGGGACATTTCTCAGACTCCTATCGCGACGATCGTTTTGGGGGTCGGCAGAGCGGCAACCCCGTTCAGGGCCGTGTCGGCCTGTTTCATGCGGACGACGACGCCTTCGCCGTCGGCGGTGAGGTTGATCGCCGGACCACCGGAGGCGGCGGCGAGCTTGAAGGTTTTTGCGGTGACGTCGCGGACGAAGTACAGCCGCTCCGGTTCCAGCGGCGCGGCGCCCGTCAGGCCAGCCCGGAGGAGGACCACCTCCCCTTCGGCGTAGCCGTGGTCGATCAAGGTGGTGAACTTGTCTTCGGCAGCGCTGGCGGTGAAGGCCTTCCAGCCGCCGCCGCTCCCCCCAAGCCACAGAGCCTGAACGCGATCGACCCCGGCCACGCGGTCGACCTGGGCGATGATCTCGTTGTAGTAGACGATCGTCTGCTCTTCCCAGCCGGCCGAGTTGCCGGGATCCGCACTCACGGTCTTCGGAAGGCCCCAGTTGCCTGGTGAGAGGTATTCCGCCAGGTGAGCCTCGACGGCCGCAGCGACCGCTTCAACTTCATAGCCCGGCGCGACCGCGACGGAGACGACGACGTCGACGTTCGTATAGGTGGGGTCGATGACGTGGGTCACGACGTCTTCGAGGGAGCGGTCTTCAAGCAGCTCCTCGACAGCTTCTTTCACCGGGGCGCTGAGGGCCGCGCCTGCAGCGTCGACCACGGCTACCGAGACCATGAGCGGGTTCCCGAAGGTGCCGTCAGCCGGGTTGTAGTTGTCGAGCGTGACTGCCCGCGCGACCCCTGCCACCCGGCGGGCGAGGATCGAGTAATCCCGCGATTTGACCGCCGACATGGTCAGCGTCTGCAGCTCTTCGGCGAGGCGAGTGAGGTAGGCGTCTTCGTCCTCTTCGTCGACCCCGTTGGCGGTGACACCGGCGAGAGTGACGCCATCGGGTTTGAGTTTTGCTAACCCGTCCCTCAGCACCGCGGTGCCGGAGAGGCCGTTGTATTCGGCACCGGGACGAACAGCTTCAAGCAGCACCTCGCCAGCAGCCGTGGTGGTTTTGCCCGCGGGAATCGTTACCTCGGCGACAGTTCGGAAGCCGTAAGAAGTGTCGCCTTCGACGATGTCGACCTGGGTCTTGGCCGGGATCGTGTAGGGGCCGGCGGCGTCGATCGCCTCCCAGGTGCTCGACACGGTTGCGGGTGCGGCGAGGATGCGCGGCACGTTGACGATCGTTTCCCCGAACGCCTGGAAGGCGCTCGGGAGCATCACAGAGGCGACGTCGTAGAGGCCCGCGCCGACGCGCGCGGTGTTTTTCGAGTCCCACCACTCCGGGCTGCCCTCGTTGGGCTCCCAGTCGGGGAAGCGGGCCTGGATCGCCGCTACCTGCGCCTCTTCCAGGGCGCGAGCGTCAACATCGTTGAAGAGCTCTACCAGCGGACTTGCCACCTATTCCCTCATCTCCAGTCGGATTTGAACGTTCTTGACGAGTTCCTCGATCTCCACGTCGGCGAGGACTCGCGCTCGCGGCTCCCACTCTTCGATCGCGGCGAGGATCGCCTCGGCGCCCATGCCAGGAGTCAGCAGCTCGAAGAGCTCGTCGGGGATGCCGTATTCGGGCTGCTCGAGGCGGGAGCCCACCCGGGTCGAGAGCAAGGCGAAGACGCTGTCGCGGATCTCGCGGTCGCTGTCCTGCTCGACTACAGCGGCAGACTTGCCGGTGATCTGGAAGGGCACCGCCAGGTGCGGGACTCGGACTGACACGGCAGATCCCCCCTTCCGGCTCGGATACAATGAATGTCATGAAGCGAAGCGCCCACGAAGTCAGGCGTGAGCAGGAATTGCGTTGGTCGACTCCCGCCCGGTGCGGGGATCAACGGAGCACTTCTATGAAGCCACGGCGCGGATGCTCCTCACCCTGGATGAATGGTCGAAGCTCCCGAGAGGGGCGAAAAGCGACATAACCATCGCGGCAGTGGAGGAAACCCTCGGCCTCGCCGCGAGAGCCATTTCGGCGGGCACCTTCGACAGCTTCAACGAGCGGGCCGTAATCAATCTCGGACTGAGGCTGGATGACGAGGGCTTCATACAACTCGCCCAAGAGATGACCGACTTCATGAACCGATGCGAACAGATCCAAGGCGAGGCTGTCAGCCGCGCTGAAGGGGACCTGGACACGCTCATGCACGCCTCGGCGTCGCTCCTGCTCTACGAGTCGCCACCACCGAGAAAAGCGGCGAAGTAGCCCGCCAGGCGACTACGTGTCGCGAATTGATAGTTGCCCTCGCTGCCAACGGCGAGACCGGCCCTGCTGCTGCCGATAAAATCCGCCGTCTCGGCAAATAGCTCAGGCGAGTACGTCCGGGACAGCGCCAGGTGCCGGCGCCCACGCAACGATCCACGGCGGGGCACCGTCAGCCGGGATGCCGACCAAGGCGGCGTTGCCGCGCTTAGGAAACCAAGTTCCTTCGCCTTCGACCGTATGGGGCGTCCACCGCATCGGGTCGCTCCGCAGCGTCGGGCCGTCCCCCTCGAGCAGGCAGCTCACTTCTTCCCCGGGCGCGGTCGCATCGTCGAGGATCTCGGCCGTCACAAGTTCGGGATCGGGCGCCGGGACCTGAGAGTTGTGGAGCTTCGCGGGGTCGGCCATCAGAGCCCCGGCGGGTGGGAGGCGACCTTGTCCCCGCGGGCCGCCGCACCCGACGTCGGGTTGTTCTCGTCAACCCAGCCGCCGCCGCCCGTGTCTCCGCCGGTCCCGGCGTAGCGGAGGTGCCCGTCGGGATATTTCACGGTCAGGAAGACGTGCCTTGCGTTGCCCCAGATCGTCACCCATTCCCCCTCGCCCTGGGGGAAGACGCTGGCGAAGCTGTCGGAGGTGAGAGGCGCCGACAGGTAGCCGGCTTCGTGGACCGCTCCTGACGTGAACCCGGAGCAATCCTTGTCCTCATCGGGACCGGCAAAGCTCGCGTGACCGCCTCCCCAGAGATAGTCGGCGTTGCCTTCGCTGCAGGCGTCGATGTAGTCGACGATCGCCTGCACCTTCGGGGGCCAGGCACCCTCGGCACTGCTGCTGCTCTCGCCCCCCACCGTTTCGGTTTCGTTGGCGGGCTCCGGCCGCGGCGGGGTCGGGCGGCGAACCGCAATCGTCGCCAGCCGCGAGTCTCCCGTCTTCGCGAGGTTCACTTCGATGGTCGAGACGAGGTAACGCCCTCGCCCTTCCCGCGAGCCCACCTTCATTCCCCCGCTGACCGCCATCAGCCGGCCCTTCTTGTCGGGCTTGATCGGCCCCTGCCCGAAGCCGAGGCTCGCAGGGCCGAGGCCCGCCAAGGTCGCGACTGCGCCGGGAGGAACCCCCCAGTCCCTGACAAAGGCGGTGATCGTCGCCGAGCTGATCGGCTTGTTTTCGTTGAAGTCGAAGTCGACGTCCTCGATCCACTCCGGCTCGAACTCGCCGTCGAGGTTGCAGTTGATGTCGAGGCGCACCTTGGAGGCGATCAGGTCCGGCTCGGAGATGTAGAAGAAGCGGTCGCCGAGGAAGAACGCCCGCCAGTTCACCTCGTCGGCGTAGCGGTCGATCGCCTTCCAGAAAGTTTCTTTCTCGCCGACTTTCCATTCGCGGGCTTTGGTGATCGTCGTCTCGCCCGAGCCGCCGGCACCGCCGTAGGCATCGAGCCACTCGCGGGCCTCGTCGACCCAGGGGCCGTAGTTCGCAGCGCCGTTGCTGGACGCACCAGCGCCCGAGGCTTGGACCTCCTGGGCGATTTCGTAGGGCTTCATCTCCGGGTTCTCGCGCGCGACCTCGAGCGCGCCTTTCTTGCCGGGGACGTAGCCCTTGAGGAAGCCGGTAACTGCCTCCTCGATCACGTAGGCGTCGTACTTGCTGTCGCCCTGCGCTTCCGGCGTCATCTCCATGTAGTTGCGGGAGAACGCGCCAAGGCCGGACTCGACGATCAGCGCGGCCATCATCGCCAGGATCACCGCGGCGGGAGCGTCGAAGGATTCGGCGGCGCGGATCGCCCGGTCGCCGATCTTCTTCTGATCGGCGGTCGCGGCTACCCCCTTCACCTCCAGGCCCCGGACGTCGCCTATGCCCTTGTCGCGGTCGGCGTCGGCGTCGTCCTGCGCCTGGCGCCCCGCTTGAGCGCTTTCGATCGGCTGCCGTTTGTGCAGCTCCGGGCAGACGATCGTGATCGTCGGGAAGACCTGTAGTACCAGCGAGACGATGAACTCAGCCCGCGTGACTTCGTTGGGCTTGCCGCGGTGGGCGAGCTGGCGGATCGGGCCGAAGAATTCGCGCATCCGCGCCACCCGCCAGTCCTCGAACTTCAGGGTCAGCGTCTTGCCCTGCTTGCTGGTGCCGATGTAGCGGAACCGCAGGCCGTCGACTTCCACATCCCATTTCTCGCTCGCCAGGCTCTTCTTGAGCCAGCGCCGCTTGGGGTCGTAGATCATGATCTCGATCGAGCTGTTGCCCATGCCCCGCTTCAGCACCGGCTTGGTGACGACCGCCGGCCCGATGTGGGCCATGAGCTTGCCGCCGCCGCGAAGGGTGATCCCGTCGAGGTCTGAGCCGATGCCCTGGACGTGCTTGGGCGGGCGCTCGATCACCAGGCCCGGGCCGATCGCGGGCGTCAAAGCTTCAGCTCCTTGCCCGCCGGCAGGACCCGGTTGGGGTCGTGGATGTTGTTCTTGTTGCCGATCTCCCGCCAGCGGCTGACGTCGCCGAAGAGGCGCAGGGCGATCTTGTGGAGGGTGTCGCCTTTCCTGGTCGTGTAGGAGCCGGCGGCGACGATCGCCGACCCCCAGTTCAGGGTCCTCGTCTTCTTCTGCTTCTTCTTGCGGAGGAGCTGGTCGGGGGACACGTACTCTTCGAGCACGAGGGTGAGCCGCTGGCGCAGCAGCCGGTCCCCGTCCTCGTCGAGTACAGCTTCCCCCCAGGTCGGATCGCCGCCGAGTATGTATCGCAGGCCCGGGCGGCGGATCGGCCCGATGGCGCGGAACGGCTCGGCATCCTCGCCTCCGAGCTTTTCCAGTTCGCGTAGCTGCGGGTTGATCGAGTTGGAATCTGCCCAGCCGTCGAGCAGGATCGGCACTTCCTGAGCGAAGGGGTCGACGGGGGCGCGGTCGGTGAGGGCCTTGCCTTCGGCCCGTTCGACGCGTTCCCACGCCTTCAGGCCGGAGATCGGCTGCGCCGGCCCGTCGCCCATATCGACGAGGAGGTCGACGTCGAGCTCTGGGCAGACCAGATGCAGCCGCCTCACGGCGCGTAGGCTCCGTCGTCCTCGGCGACGTCGGCCGTCCCTTCGGCCAGGACGCGCATGTCAGGGAGAACCGCTTGGACGACGATCTTCTTGATGCCACCGCCCGTAGCCCGACTGAGGTTGATCGGTGCCGGATCGAGCGGAGTGACCCGAGCAGCGCGGGGCAGGTGCAGCAGCTCCGGCCCGCGCTCGCCGACTTCCACGACGCCCGGGGAACGGATGTCACCGCCGCCGGCGAGGTGGGGGATGTCGGGCATCCCGATCGTCTGGCCCCCGAAGGATGGACCGGGTCCCGGCAAATCAATGCTCGGAATGCGGAACTCGAGGCCGTTCCACTTGTCGATGATCCAGTTGATCGCCGAGCGGAATGCCTCTTTGAGGAACCCGAACATGCCCGACGCCGCGGCCCTGAGCTTCCCCGGCATACTCGCGAAGAAGCCGGGGAGCTTGCCGATGGCGGTCTTGATGAAGGCGATGCTGTTGCCGATCGGGTCCTTGAGGAAGTTGGAGATCGACGGCCAGGCGCCCTTGACGAATCCGAGTGCCCTTTCGATGACGGACTTCACCGCGCCGTAGAGCTTCATCTGGAACTTGATGTAGGTCCGGATCGGCCAGGTGAGAACCTGAACCGCCTTCGATTTCCAGACGTCGGTCAAGAAGCCGACGGCTTTCGGTCCCCACTTCTTGATGAAGCCGAGGGTCGCCCCCAGGGCGCCCGTGATTACCCGCTTGATCGTGTCGAAGTGGGCGGCAACGGTGACCACGACCAGCCCGATCGGGCCGGTCAGCAGCGCTAGGAGCTGCCAGTTGCCCTTGATCCACTCCAGTACGTCGCCAGCGGCCGTCTTGATCCACTTGAACGCCTCGCCCAGGGCGCCCTTGATCCACTCCAGGGTCGGGCCGAGGAAGTGGAACTGCTGGTCGAGGAGGAAGATCGCGGCGATGGCGAGGCCGATCCCGCTCGTCAGCAGGACGCCTTTGAGGGTGAGGCCGAATCCCTGCAGCGCGATCTCCAGAGCGGCCAGGGTCCCCGCCCCTGCCCGCAGCGCCATGAAGCCCTTGGCGAACTGGGCGATCCCTTTCGTGAAGCCGATGAGCTTCCCCGTCCCGACCAGCAGCCGGCCGACGCCGCCGGCGAAGTAGCCGAGGCCGGAAGCCACCGGCCCCGTCAGGATCAGGAAGCCGATGGCGGCAGCTTTCACCGGACCCGGCAGGCCACCGAAGGCCGTCGCCAGCTCGGTGATCTTCGGCCCCGCGAAATCGACGAGTTCGATGAGCGGAGGAAGAAGCTCTTGGCCGAGGCTGACCCCGGCGTCGATCACTTGATTTTTGAGGATCTGCAGTTTCGACTTGACGGTGCCGTAGCGCTTCGACGCCTCTTTCGTGAGGGCGTTGTTCTGCTGCCACGCCTTCGTGCCCAGGCCGAGGCTTTCGCGCAGCAGCTTCCCGGCGCCCGCCGCCCGCATGAGGGTGTCCTGCACACGGGTGCCCCGAAGAGTGGTGCCGAGGTCGTGCAGGACCCCAGGGACGTCCTTGCCCTGCGCTTTCAGCCTCGCCAACCCTTCGATCCAGCTCGTCATCGTGCCGGCGGCGTCTCGTTTCCACGACTGGGCGAACTGGGCCGCGGGCATCCCCGCGATTTCGGCGAAGTCCTGCAGCAGCGGGGTGTTGCCGACCACGGCGGAGTTGATCGTCTTGATCGCCGTCGACATCGAGGTGCCGCCCGCCTCGGCCTCGATCCCGACCGAGGACAGGGCGTTGGCGATGCCGAGGATGTCCGCCTCCGACATGCCGGCGAAGTTGCCGGCAGCCGCCAGGCGCAGGCCCATGTTCGCGATGTCTTTCTCGGTCGAGGCCCCGGCGTTGCCGAGAGCGACGATCGTGGAGCCCAGTCGCTTGAACTGCGACTGAGGCATCTGGGTGATGTTGGCGAAGCGGGCGAGGGTCGAGGCGCCTTCCTCCCCCGCCAGGTTGGTCGCTACCCCCAGATCGGCGACGGTGCGCGTGAAGCCGAGCAGCGCCTTGCGCTTGATCCCCAGCTGGCCCGCCGCCTCGGCGATTTCGGCGAGCTCGGTGGCGGCGACCGGGATGTGCGTCGACATCGACCGCAGCCCGCCTTCCAGCGCCTTGAACTGCGCTGGGGTGGCGTTGACCGTCTTTTCGACGCCGGCGAAGGCGGATTCCCAGTCGATCGCTGCCTTGACCGCCAGCCCAGCGCCGAGGGCTACCGGCATCGAGACGTTGCGCGTCCATGAGCGACCGAAGTTCTTCAGCTTGTCGCTCTGCAGCGCGAAGGCGCCGAGGGCCTTCGCTCCCCTCACCCCCATCGCCTCGAGCGTGGCTGCCGAGGAGGCGACTTCCTTCTTGAACTGACGCTGCCCCCGCAAGCGCAGGCGCACATCGACCGAGCTTGCGCGAACAGACATGCGCCAGTCCTCCCTTCATCTTTTTCCGAACCGGCTCCCCCGCTTCTGGCCGGCTTTCAGGGACTTGCCGAGGGCGTTGACGATGTGGCTCGCCAGCGCTTCCATCTCGGTCTTGCGCCGCTCGGCCAACATCGGCGCCAGAGCAGCCATTGACATGCGCTCGACGGGGTCGTCAGAGTTCAGGAACCTCCAACCGTCGAGGTCGAGCGCGATCAGATCCGCCGCCCGCTCGAACTCCCCGGCGGTTAGGATTCCCCCAGGAGATCGCTGTCGATCTCGTGGGCTCGGCCGCGGCGCCAGCTAGCGAGGGCCTGGAAGTGATCCATCGGCGCATCGGGATTGCGCCGCAGACCGTCTTCGTCGCCCTTCGGCGAGAACGTTTCGAGCAGGACGTCCTTGGCCGTCTCGAACTCGAAGCCGAGGAACTCGGCAAGGGTCTCGTCGAAGCGAACCGGCTGGTCCTCGTCGTCAACCAGATCCTCGAACTTCCCGCTCTCCCCGCTGCGGACCTGTACTGCCCTGCAGGCGCTGATGAGGAAGTTGACCGCGGCGTCGATCACCAGATTGCCCCTCTCGCTGCGCTGGGCCTTTTGGATCTGCTTGGCTACTTCTTCGGTCACCTTCTCCGACATCAGCTTGTAGCTGATCTGGAGATCCTCGTAGTCGGGTATCCGGAGCTCGAGGCTCGACTTGCCCCGGATCTTGTCGCGCTGCTCGCGGGCGCGGCCGACGGCGCCCGCGTACTTCTCGTTGATCGGCATCGTCGACTACCCCTTCACGTCGGCTTCAATGGTGATCTCGCACTCGAGCGGGTCGCTCGAGCCAGCGTCGAAGCCGCCGCCGTCGACATCGCCGAGCTTGCCGGTCCAGAAATTTTTTCGGCCGACGATATTGCCGTCGCGGTCGGTGCGGTGCTGCGTGAGGCTGGCCTCGGCTTTACCGGCCCACTGTTCGCAGAACTTGATGTCGGCTTCGTCGCGCTCGGGCACGAACTCAAACGTGCCGGTCAGATCGGCGACCGCCTGTAGCCCGCCGTGGGCCTTCTGCCGCGGGCCGCCGCCAGGATAGGTGCGGGAGCCATCGACCGTGATACCGCCGCCGTCGAGCTTGTTGAAGACGAATTTCATCTCCCGACCTTTGACGACGAGGGTGCAAATCGATTGGTGCTGTAGGAGCGTGTCAGGCAAAGCGATCTCCTCCTTAGAGAGATTCGGTCGGCGGTGCCGAGCTGACCGTCAGGACGATCCGCTCCGCCGGCTTGGTCGGGTGCATGGTCAGGGTCGCCGTGAGCGACCCCATCGAGCCGTCATCGGGGTCGACGTCCTGCTCGACGCTGACCGAGCAGGCTTCCTCGGGGGTGAGGCCGAAGATCGCCCGGTCTCGCCAGTCCGGCGTGATGACCTCGGTGACGATCGCCGACTCGGCTTTGAACCGGGACTCGTTCTGCGCGTCGAGGTTCGCGAACTCCGACCGCTTGATAACCCGGCCGGCGCGGAAGGCCGCGCCGACGATGTAGCGGGCGTTCGACAGCGGCAACCAGTTCCGGTTGGTCACCGGGTTTGCGAGGGTCCGGTAGCCGTAGTTGGTCACCTCGCCTTCGTCCATGATCGCGACGTTGACGCCTGCAGCGTTCATGTCCGCCCGCTCCTGCGCCGTGTAGGTCTGCGTCACGTCGTAGGCGTAGGGCTGCTTGTCGTAGGCGCTTGCCTTCCCGTTCGGGCCGGCGACGGCGACGTTGGAGTGACCCTTCTCCTTGTCGGCCGCGGCGATGAGGCCGAGCATGATCGCGCTCATCGGCAAGGTGCGGGTGGTCCCGATCGAGACCCCGGGCACCTTCACCCAGGGCACGAAGAGGCCCGCGAGCTGGCCACCGGGAAGCGCCCGCAGGGCCGCGGCGTCTTCGATCAGTGACTGTGCGTCGTCGGTGTCCTCGCCGTCGAGGATCGGCGTCCGCTTCGTTTCGACGCCCACCTCAATGAGCGCTTTGTGGACGGCTTCGGTCGTGAAGCCAGGCGCGGCGATCTGGCCCGGGCCGAGGTCGGCCGGGATCAGGGCGCGGGCGGCGGAGATCGTTTCCGCATCGACCGACTCGCGGTCGTCGTCGCCGCCGGCCAGGGAGCCTTCGGAGACGACCGGGTTACCCCCGGCCAGGTCGATGACCCTGATGTAGCGGAAGTTCGCCGCCACGTACGCGACTGCCTCGGCGTTGCTCGCCAGGTCAGGTGAGATCTCGACGTCGCCTTCGTAGCTGGCCTGCAAGCGGAAGGTTCCGGGTGCGGTGCCCGCGGTCACTTTCCAGTCGACGTCATCGCCCCATTCCCCAGCCGAGGACGCTTCGATCCGCAGCGTGTCTTTGGCGCCTTCTCCGGCGCCGTCTTTGACTTTGCCGCTGGCCGCTTTGGCGGCATCGCCGACCAAGCGCACAAAGTACGCCCGAGCAAGGCCAAGGCGGAAGTTGACGTCGAGCACGTCGTGCACCAGGCCGTAGGGGACCGCCTCGCCGCACTCGCGCACATAGCCCGAGAGTGACGTGAGCAGGGTGGCCTGATCGGTCGCGCCACGCTTGGAGAAGCCGAAGACGAAGGCCGTCCCGCTGTCTCCTGCGACAAAGCGGGGGGCGCCCCCGCCGTCGCCGATTTTCGATTCGGTGCCGGTGAGAACACCACTCATCCTTGGACCTCCTTGTTCGGCACCGAGCTAGGGGCTGGCGCTTTTGAGCGCCCCGACGAACGGGGAGCGGGTTTCTTCTCGGCGGCGGTCTTCTCGGCCTCCGCCTCAGCCGCCTCAGCGGCCTTGTTCTTCGCAGCGGCTTTCTCCTCCGCGGCCGTTTTCTCGGCGGCTGCCTCCTCCGCATCCGGCACCTGCCGGCTAGTGAGATCCCCGCGATCGACGAGGCGCTGGTTGTCGGCTGCCTCCTCGTCGGAGACCTCCTGACCGGCGAACACCATCCGGCCACTCTTCAGGGTCTTCGGGGTGGAACTGGTAACGACGTAGCTCATGGGTCTTGGATCTCCGTTTCGACATGGGTTTCTTTGACCATCGGCCAGCGGTCGGGGATGACCCCGTCGCTACTGCCTGGGCCGCGTTTCCAGAAGACGACGTTCTCTTGGAATACGACGAAGCTGTTGGAGACAGCCGCGACGGTCCGCTTCTGATCGTCGTGGCCCTCAGCTGGGTCCTCACCCTCCCAATCGGCGGAGCGAAGCTGGCTGCCTAATGACCGACGCTGCAGGATCGCGCCACGCACCGCCGCGGCGTAGACCTGTGCGTGCATCCGTGCCTTGTGCGGGATATCTCCCCGGACTGCTATCCCAACCTCGAATGGCCATTTGGCCCGGTAAGACTCGCCGTTCTTTTCCACATCGCGGGCAGGGCCACCCACGACAAGCAACGCCGGGAAACCTTGCTCGGGCCAGCGCTCAGCGCTACTCCCCAGGCCCCATGACTTGATAGCAGCGATGCCTTCGTCAACGCCGTGCTCCTCGCAGGCCACGGTCAGGTAACCGGGTAGCCACTTCCGCAAGTTGGCGATGACTGCTTCCTCGATCAGATGCGAACTGAACAGTGGGCCAACAACCGGATGCTCAGCCACGCCTCCTCCCGATCAGGTAGTCCTCGATGATCTTCACGGCGGCGGTACGGTCGGCTTCAGTAATCCCAAGGGGTGGGCGTGCAGGGACACCACCTTTGCGGGCGGGGGTGCTGCCAGCAGACTTCGCGCCCTTCCCGGAGGCGCCTTTGATGTGAAAGATCGCGTAGTACAGGTACGTTCCCACCCGGACGTTCCCCTTGCTCACTCGAGCAAACGATCCAGCGCCACCTTCGAGGCTCTCCTGCAGGTCGCCTGATTCCACCATCGTCGATGCCAGCGACCGCACGCCCGTGCGCCCCTTTCGAGCGACGGTCTCGGGTGAATTCTCGGGCCAGGGGGTACCCATGTACGCACCCTTCGACCGCCATTGTTTCGTGTTCCCCTCTATGAGTAACTGCTTGATCCGCAGCATCGCGGGCCGCATCACTTCGGCACGCGACCCCATCTCCCTAAGCATTTGGGCTGACTCACTCAGCCCATCGAATTCGAACTCCGGGCCGCCACGTGATCCCGCACCGGGAGAGAACGTAATGGGAGTCATGCCATTCCGCGATTCGTAAGCAAGTTCATGGGCGGCCCAGGCTTCGCTCTAGCCCCCACCACTGCAGGCGCTGTCGTAGGGAACTCGCCTGCCCCTCGAAGGTGAGTCGAAGGGTCTGGTAGGTGGTTTTGCCTTCATCAGCCTGCTCGGGGATGTAGGACCGCTCGATCTCGGCCCCAGTTTTGAGAGCGGCCGCCCGCCGTACC
Source organism: Solirubrobacterales bacterium (assembly GCA_036277955.1). Lineage (GTDB taxonomy): Bacteria > Actinomycetota > Thermoleophilia > Solirubrobacterales > 70-9 > VAYN01. Next base: position 43,622 of record DASULV010000009.1, read on the forward strand.
TCCTCAATCAAGAAGCCCGGGATCGCAAGCCCGATCTCGGAGATGAGGTCGCTGCAGGCGGCCGGGATCAACTCATCCTCGACTTCCTCGGCAGTCGGCCTAGTGGTCGCGTTGAATTCGCCGGCAAGAGCAGCGCCCGGAAGAACCGACATCGGATCCTCTGCGTTCCCCTCGCTTGAGTAGGTCCGCGCCCGCATGAGCGCCGAAACCTGACCGAGCGTCGGCCGGAAGGAAGGCCCCGGCGCGTAGACCATCGGACAGGGCGCATCCTCGCCCCCTTCGCCATCGAGGAAAACGAGGCGGACCCAATCCTTTTCCACCTCGATCGTGACCGAGCGGAGCGCGGGATCGGCAGGGTTTGCGTCGAGCGGCTCCAGCGAAAGCGTTTTTACGGCCCCCCAGTCGCCAGCGGGCTTATCGGCCTGCTCAACCCTTACCTGAGACCAGGCAACGCCGTCAACGCGTTCACCTGGCCGGAAGTCGGCCAGGGTAAGAACCCTGGCCACCGGTTACTTCCCTACCTCTGCGCTGGCGCCCTCGGCCAACTGCTTGCCCGGATCGGAACTCTGGCCTCCGGCACCTTCGCCGGTGGTCGAGGCGGCGTCGACTAGAGCCTGAACGTCAGGCTCAATAATACGCCCGTCCTTACCGCTTCCGGTGACCGTGGCGAGGTCGATGCCATGCTCCTCGGCCAACCGGGCTGCGGCCTCGGACGGCTCCTGGGGCTGGGGGCTCTTTTGCCGAGCCGGGCGCCGCCTCTCGCCAGGAGCAGCGGTCGCCTGCTCGAAATCGTGATCGGGGACGAAGGGGGCAAAGCTCCCCTCAAGCGCCTCCTCGGAGAGTCCCTCAAGACGGGCCGAGTCACGGTGAAAGGTTTCTCCTGCTCGCACCGGAACCGGAGCACCGGATGCATTGGTGAAGGTGAAGGAAGTGGTGGCTTTGATGATCTCTGAACTCGCCATCTTGGACGGCTCCTTTCGTAGCGAGAGGCCGGGCCTTGAACCAGCACCCGGCCTCTCCAAAGGGCGTCAGCCCCTATTTGACTTTCAGCTTCCGGAAGGCCTTTTTGCTGATGGCCTTCGCGCCGTTCCGCCAGAAGAAGTACAGCCCTTCCTGGCCGGTCGGACGCCCGTTCGGACCCGGGATGTTGTCGATCGGCTTCGCCATCATCCCGATGCGATCCACGATGATGTAGTAGTCGAAGTCGCCGAAGACGAGGAGGATTTTCCCTTTTTCGACTTTCGAATCCATCGTGGAGAGCTCGTAGGTCGGATATCCCAGGAGACCCTGACCCAGAGCACCGTCGGGACGCCGAGCAAACCCGTCGGCCATCTTGACCCACAGTTCGACGTTGCCGAACTGACGGACTTTGTTGTAGATAGCCCGCTTTCCGACGAACCGGGCATTGACCCCGAACCGGGTGTCAGCCAGCGTCTCTTCCAGCGTGAACAGGTCCGGCTCGCCGAATTTGCCTTCTTCGGCCGTTTCTACCACTTCGGTCGCGCCGGTATTGACGCCCTGCGGCTCTTTTTCCCCAGATCCGCTCCAGAACTTCACGGCCTCGAGATCGTCCTTGGCCTGCTGGACCAGCTTGGCGAGTTCCGCCCCGATCGCCCCATAGTCCTGGCCGAACTCATAGGTCCACTGTGCGAACGCATCCGCAGCGTGGGCCTCGACGGTCGGCTGGGCGAGTTTCGGCGAGTCGTCGGTGGTCTCTTCACCCTCCGCTTCGCGGTAGGCAGCCGTCATGCCATCCGACGTGACGCCCTTCCATTCGTTCGTGGTCGTCTGCTCCACCCGCGAGATGGCCCGAATCGGGTTCCGGGTTCCGTTGGACACCGGGATGATGGTTGGGTCCAGTGCGTAGGGAAGCAGGAACCCACCTTTTTCCCCGGGGGCAAGGCTGAGCGCACGAGACTCTTCCGGGCTCAGATTCCGTTTCGAGATCGCCTTGACGAACGCGCTCCGGTAGGTCGGGCTGCCCGTGACCAGCAGGTGCCGGGAAAAGGTGCCCGTGTCGCCGTCGAGCTCACCGACCAGCTTCTCGAGATGGGCCTGAGAAGCCTCCCGATCAGCGCTGGGGTGCGGGAACCGAGACTGCTCGATCGCACGCATCGCCCGATCCCGCAACTCTCCGGCGGCCTCCTGAGGATTGCCGATGGCGCTCCGAACATCAGTGAGATTCCAGATGTCCTCGTTCCGGGTTGCCCCAGAGCGACGGGTGTGGAAGTCGGCGCCCTTCTCGCGATTCTCCTCTTTGCCGGAGAGCGCCGCGACCCTCTCGCTGCGGAATTCCAGCTCCTCCAGGAGGCTCAGGTTCCCGCTGTGCTCCTCTTCGAGGTTGTCCCACTCGGTGCGGGTCTCCTCGGTGAGCTCTTTCCCCTTGAACTCCTCGTCGATCTCTGCCAGACGCGACCGAATCTCGGTCTGCCGCGCCTGCAGCTCCTCAATCGTTTTCGGCATGGTTACTCCCTTTCCCCCGCGCGCCAAGGCGCCGTCGGGGTATCTGAACGCCGCCACGGCGGCGTCTGCTTGTCGATGCCGCTCAGAGGCGGCTTGCTGGCGCGGCGCCCATCGGCAGAGTGAGACTTAGAGGTCTCGGCGCTGTCCTTCGGGGGTGCGTCGTTACGTTTCTCCTCGCCATCGCGTTCATCGCGCTTGGCAGCAGCTTTGATGCGGCACTCCTCGCAGAGCGCGGGGTCATCCGGATCGGCCACGCCCTCAGGGTGCGAGCACTCACCGGTCGGCTCGTCTTTTGCCGCGAAGCGAACAGCGAGGTCGCGGGCATGGGCGGTGTCCTGTTTCCTCAGCCTCTCGTAGGCAGCAGCGAAGGCGAGGTCGCCTGAGCGAGCCGACCGTAGGCCGGCGCTTGCACCTGCGTAGGCAGGGAAGGTGACCGGCCCGAACTCCGGGACATGAACCTCCTTGACTACCCGCTCTGGAAGTCCCTGCGGGTTGTCCTCAGAGACACCGGGGTCGTCGTTGAATTCTTCCCGGATGACACGGAAGCGGAAGGACGCCCCGTAGAGCCCCTCTTCGAGACCGGGTAGTACTTCCTCCCGCACGTAAGGCGCATCGAGAAGAGGCACCTCGTAGTAAACGCCCTCCTCGTCTTCGCGTAGATCCTCGATCGGACCCAACGGCTTGTCGCCGATCATCCAGTCGTAGCCGTGCTGGAAAAGCACCTTCATTCCGTCGCGGTTCTCGCGGATGGTCTTCTTGAAGGCGCCGGGCGCGAACTTCTCTAAGAAGTTGCCCTCCCAGGAGTTGATCTCCGTCCACTGGTCGAAGACCGCGAAGTGGCCGGCCATTACCGGGCCGCCTTCGTCGCCCTCTCCGCCTCCCTCGGCACGCAGCTCGACTCCCACCTCTGAGAGGCGGAGCAGGTTGTCGCGCGGTGGGCGCTTTTGCTCGATGGTCGTAGCTGACATACGTTCGTCTTCCTCCTTGCGAGGGTTTGAGGTGACACGCAGCAAGCGCGCCCTGCGCCGCTGGATGAAAGTCCGGCCTACTCGCCGGACGAAGGGCCTCCGGGCGGAACGGCTCCCGGAGGTTGAAGCTGCACAGAGACGAGGCCTGAATGCTCTAGCCGTCCCATATCGTCGGCATCGACCGCAGCCTTGGCCGAATCAGGGGTGAAGCCAGCCTCCACCAGGGTCTTCAGCGTCTGCGCCTGCTTCTGCTGAATTTCCGCCTCGTCTTTGCGGTCCTCCTGCAAGAACGGGATGTCGCGGTCGTCGTACCAGAGCTCGGCGCCACGCGGAACGTCGATGACCGTTGCCAGCGAACCTGCTGCCTGCCGCCAAAGTGGGCGCATCGTCCCGTCGGCGAATCGTCGGCGGGCCTGTCCGTAGTTCGAGTACGTCGCACTCTCGAGCCCCTCAGAGAACCCGGCGATGATCGGAGGCACCCCGGCGGCTGCGGCGATCCGCGTCTCCCCCGCTCCCTGGACCTTCTTGAAGTCCACGTTGCGCATGTCCGCGCCAACCGCCTCGGCTTTGGCGCCGGCGCCGAGATACATCGTTTTGTATGCGTTGGTCGCCCCGCCGTAGTTCTGCTCGTAGAGCTTCATCCATTTTTCGAAGTCATCGCGCTGAACGGAGGCGTCGAAGCTCACGACCATGTTCGGCGTGGCACCTTGCTCGAAGAACTTGAGTTTGTGGGTGCTGGCCGCCTGGTCGCCCATCACCTCTCGGATCACCGGCGTCAACCAGGACATCCCCCGGAAGGCGGCGAGCGGATCGGGGACGGGCGCGAAATGCACGACCTCATGCGCCAGGAAGTTCTGCGCCGATTTACCGGAGTTCGGACCCCCGGGCTTGTAGATGTAGCCGAGTACCTCGGCATCGACATCACCGAAACCGATATCGCTGTCAGGCTCAGAGTCGCTGCCGAGGATGATCGTCACCCAGTCAGGGCGAAGTCGAGGTAGGCGGATGGGCTTGCCTCGCTTCTTCCGTAAGGCTCCGTAGAAGTTCCCGCCGAGGTCGGCGTCTTGGATCATCCGGGTGAGCAGGTCGCCCGTCGTCCCGTTCGGCCATGGGGTCTCGAGCGGAGCAAGCGCATCGGTGCCGAAGAGCTCACCTGGCCGCCCCAGTACACGACGGCGAAACTGAAAGCGAGCCTCAGAGAACAGCATGAGCCGCGCCAGCTCGCAGGCGAAGACGATGCCATTCGCCTTATAGACGCTTTGGACGTAGCCCTCGAAGGTGCTGGCGGGTTCCTCCTGCTTCTGGCCCAGCGTCGTGGTCGGACCGAAAAGTGGATTGCGCAGGCCGTTGAAGTTGAAGTATTCGGTCCACTCCTGAAAGTTGAGGGGGTCGCCGGAGCGGGCCCTGAGGGCTTGGATCAGCTTCATGCTGCGACGCGCCGGGGGTTAGCTTCGCGCCGCCATCTCCAAATCTGACGGCGCGCCTTGCGTCGGGCGCCTCGGTGAGTGAAACTCGCCCAAAACCACGGCAATTCCCGCTCAACTCCGTCGAGGAGCACGCGAGTCTGGACGACTGGTCCTTCTCGGTAGGTGAGAATTTCGGCGTCGGGTGACGCGGAAACGACCATCAGACATCCACCCCCCAAAGAGTTCCAGCGATAATCGCTACCCCGCTGAGAACCAGTGCAGCCGGCGGATAGACCAACGCCACCCCGGCAACCACCAGTCCAGCACCAACAGCAAGCAAGCAGAGTGCCTTCCCGAACCCGAGCTTCATGCGAAGTCCTTCATGGCGAAGCCACGTAGCCGAATGCCACCCAAGGCGGTGAGGGCCGCAACGCTCTCAGCGACGTCTTCCTTAAAGCGCCTCGCTGGCGAGCAGGAACGGAGCCGATGGTGGCGCGCGCCGCATCGGTCGCACGGGAGAAAATCTCGCCGCACCTCACGACAGAGCGATTTCGGCGGGACAAGCCCCGCTAGGTCAAACGAGGGGAGTATCCCACGCGGTCTGCCCATCGGGGCACCTATCCGGCCACGCAGACTCCGACCCGAGAGGACATCCACGTGCTCCATGGCAGTGACCAGTTCCGCCTCGCGTTTGGCAGCAGCCTCGGCCGCGCCCGCGTCCTCCTCGCTGAGGATTGCACGGCGCTGGGGCTGCTCGGCTTCCCGCTGCCGTTCCCGCTTGAGTCGACGACGGTGTTTCTTGCTGTGGGAGTCGTTGAGGAAATCAGCATCGGCCCGCAATCCCTCCAGCGAGGCCCCACAGCCACAACCGCAATAACCCTCCATGTTTCCCTCGGCTCCTTTCGTCCGCATACGAGGAAGAACGCGACGGGTGATGCGGCACCCGTCGCTCTTGCCCGGAGCTACCGGGTCAAGTGGTTTCGTTTAGAGGAAGGCGACCAGCGGCTCGGAGGGCGGCGCGGTGCTCATCGTGTCTCCGCGCGCCTGCCAAGAGATGACTGCGGCCATCGCCCCATCCATCTTTTTCGGCGAGTCGGAGCGCTCCTTCTCGATCACCCAGAGGGGTTTCCCATCGGCGTCACCAAGAATTTTCAGACTCTTCCGGCGGGCGTTGCCGATGTGCTGCGCGAGCGTCTCGTCTCCGTCGTGAGAGAGGTCACCCGCCTTTAGGGCGCTGGCGAAGTTTGCGACTGCCGTCGCCATCGGACGGTTGCGGTGCGTCTCCCACTTGAAGATCAGCTCGCCCCAGCGCTGAGTCCATAGAGTGAGCAAGTGGTCAATCCACTGCGGATCGATGTAGACGCGTTGGACGTTGAACCGATCCATCGCCTCGGACATGGCGGCGTCGATCTCATTCACCGGATGTTCGTAATCAGGGTCGGCATCCAGCGGGCGCTCCCAGATGCCAACGTTCCACTGAAAGCCAGAGGCGATCTCCGTGCCTACGATGGCAAAGCCGTCGCGGAAGCGAGCGCCGTCGACCCCTAGGACCACCGCTGCCC
>DASULV010000010.1:0-24592 GCA_036277955.1 Solirubrobacterales bacterium
CCCGCCGTCGCCGCGGCGCCCGACGGTGGCGCCGCCGTGGTCTGCAGCCGTTACGACGGCACCCACTCGATCGTGCAGGCCCGCCGCATCGACCCCGGCGGGGTGCCGGCGGCGACGACGGCGAGCCTCTCGGCTGAAGGCCAGAGCGCCGTGCAGCCGCAGGTCGCGGTGGCGCCGGGCGGCGCTGCGACGGTCGTCTGGACGCGGTTCGACGGCAGCCACTGGGTGATCCAGCGGCAGCGGCTCGCCGCCGCGGGCGCCCCGGAAGGCGTGGTGGCGAACCTCTCCAACCCGACCGGCAACGCCGCCGAGCCCCAGCTGGCGGTCGGAGCCGACGGCAAGGCCACGGCGGTCTGGGACCGCTACGACGGGAGCAACTTCATCGTCCAGGCGCGCCGGATCGACGCGGCGGGTGCCCTCGCGGCCAACGTCCTCAGCCTCTCGGCCGGCGGCCGCGACGCCGGTGAACCTCAGGTCGACGTCGCCCCGAACGGGACGGCGACGGTCCTCTGGAGCCGCTTCGACGGCACCAACTTCATCGTCCAGCGTCGCGACGTCGCCGCCGACGAAACCCTCTCGGCCGTCACCGGCCTCTCCGCCCCCGGACGGCGCGGGAGCGCCCCGGCGGTGGCCTGGGGCAGCGGCGGCGACCTGATGATGAGCTGGCGGCGCTTCGCCGGCGCCGGAGACGCGATCGAGGCGGCGCCGCTGCCGGCACCCTTCCCGCCGCTGCCGCCGGTCCCTCCGCCTCCTCCCGCCGAAGAAGAAGCCGAAGAAGAGCCGCCCATCTCCGAACCGCCGGCGCCGGTAGGGGGGCCCGCCGTGGGCCAGGCGGTGATCGGGCCCACCTCTCCGCTGCCGGGCCCGGCAGCGACCGACGCGGCCAGCCTGCGCTTCGTCAAGGTGGTCGTCAACCGCCGCCGCGGCACCGCGCGGCTGCAGTTGGAGGTGTCGGCCCCCGGCCGGCTCGCCCTGACCGGCCCCGTCCCCCGCGACCGCATCGTCGACAGCGGCGGCACCGTGATGCTGAGGGTCGTCCCTAAGCGGGCGCAACGCCGCCTCCTCCTCCGCACCGGCCACCTGTCCCTGAAGGTGACGGTGGCCTACGAGCCGCTGGCCGGCGAACCGCTCAGCCGCAGCCTCACTGTGCAGCTGAAGAAGAGCTAGCACTGGTCACGGTGCCACTCTTCCGCTGCAGCCCTCTTTGATCGGCAAAAGATCAAAATTCATAATTGTAGGTACCGAGGACTCGCCTCGTTCCGATACCGTCTTGACGAGTTAGGTGAACTGAGCTGAGGGGACCATCCGCTCGGCAGAGCGGGAGGAGCTGTGGTGTCAGTTCGGTGGATCGGCTACTTGCTGGGTCTCATAGGGCTTGCAATCTTTCCTGTCGGAGCCTCTGCGGCAGGCTGCACCAACACCTGGGTAGGTCCAGCGGAAGGGAGTTGGGCCAGCGCATCGAACTGGTCGGCGGGTCACGCGCCTGGGGAAGCCGACGTTGCTTGCATCGGCTCAGGGAAGACGGTCAAAATGACCGCTGCTGGAACCAAATCCGTTCAGGGAATTCAGGGAGACGGTGTCCTGGTCTTGACCGAAAGCACCCTGGATATCGCCGGGACGGGCGAAACTTGGCAGCTCGGATCGCTCCGGATGAACTACAAAGGGAACTTGAGCGGGGCGGGGAGTCTGGAAGTCACCAACGCCTTTGGATGGGACAGCCAGAGCACCATGAGTGGGACGGGAAGAACCATCCTCGGTCCCTCTGCGGTGAGCACTATCGGTTCGGCGAACGTCTGGTTCTCTCTCATCGGCCGCACGCTGGTCAATAAGGGAACGGTCACCCAGGAGGAATACTCGATCCTCAACCCTGTCCAAGGAGGTGTCTTCGAAAACCTTGGCACCTACCACATGAACGGCCGTGAATCTTTCTGGCAGATATCAAGCGACGGCACCGGTAGCTTCGTCAACAAGGGCCTCTTCGACAAAACCGTAGGCACCGGAGAAGCCAAGCTGGCTACGAACTTCGAAAACTTCGGCACGATCAAAGTCTCCGCCGGCAAGCTCCGGTTCGAAGAAGCCGGCCATACCGTCGTCTTCGGGGATGGCGGCACCCTGGAAGGTCCCATCGTCTGTGAAAAAAACAGCGTCATCCTGGGCTCGTTCACGGCACCGAGCACGATTCTGAGCTTGAAGGGGGCCCAAGCGAGTGTCGCAGCTGGAAAAACCGCTGCGATCGGGACGCTCGTGGACGAAGGGACCCTGGGTGGTCCCGGGACCCTGAAGATCTCGAATGCCCTGATCTGGGAAGGGGCTATGTCGGGGCCCGGCTCCACTGTGATCGAATCCTCGGCCACTGCCACTGTCAAGTCCTACTCGGCGTCGCTGAGCCAGCGGACTTTCGTCAACAACGGCACGTTGTCCCTTGAAGAACAGGGCTCGATCAACGCTTCAGAAGGGGCGACGCTCGAAAACCACGGGACGCTCAACGCGAACGCCTTCGAAGTTTATGCTCGCTTTCCGGGGATTCTGAGCGGAGGTGGGGCGCCGTCCCGGCTCATCAACACTGGAACGATTCGCAAAAGCGTCGGTAGCGGTAATACCCGCCTCAACATCAACATCGAAAGCACCGGCACCATCGCGGCCGACACGGGCACCCTGCTCTACAACATGACCGGCGCGACCGTCAGCCTTGCGCCCGGTAGCGTGCTGGAAGGGAGGAATCGGTTCCAGGCTTCTGGGCTGATAGGTAAAAACTTCACTTTGCCAAACGGAATCATTTCCGCGCGGGAATCTCCGCTGGTCTTCGAAGGCAGCAGTACGAAAATCGCCAAGCTGCAGCTTGAATACGAAGCCGTCGTATCGGGCCCTGGGGATGTCGAATTGACCGAAGCGCTGCTTTGGGAAGGGCAAAGCACGCTGGGCGGCAGTGGAAAACTGGTACTCGGGCCGAACACGATCAACGTGCTGGACTCTGGAGCGACGACTGCGACCCTGTCCGGGCGCACTCTCGTCAACCAAGGGATCTTCACCCAGAAGTCGTCCAGCCGGTTGAACCTCAACGGCGGTGCAATCTTCAAGAATCGCGGTACCTACAACCTCAACTCAGAACCGTATCCGACGTGGATCCCGCAGGTGGTAAGCAACGAAGGCGGTGGCTCTGGGAGGTTTGTCAACAGTGGCCAGGTCCAGAGAACCGAAGGATCGCTGAATGTCAAAGTCGTTCCGCAGTTTGAAAACCAGGGTGTGCTGAATCCCAAATCGTCGAAGATCGAAATCGAAAATCCCGACTCGCTGAAAGACAGCGAAAAGAAAGGCTGCAGCAAGGCGGGTGATCCGGTCTCCTGCGCCTCCGGCAACTTTTCCGAGAGCCAGGCCGACATCATGATCGGTGGGCGCGGCATCGGTCTAAACCTCATCCGCGCCTATAGCGCCCAGGCGGCCGCTGCCGCGACTGCGCCAGGTCTCTTGGGCTATGGCTGGACCGGTTCCTTCAGCGACCATCTCACGGTCGAAGAAGGAGGGGCCAAGGCCACCTTGACCAAGGGTGATGGCAGCACGGTCCCCTTCGCGCTGGTCAGCGGTTCCACCTACGCCGGGCCAGCTTGGTCGCAGGAGGTCTTATCCGGCAGCACGGGGACCGGGTACACCCTCACTGAGCTCGATCAGACGCAGTACCGCTTTTCGGGGAGCGGAAAGCTTGAAAGCATCATCGACCGCAATGGCAACCAGACGACGCTGTCCTACGAAAGCGGGCGCCTGAAAGCGGTTACCGACCCGACTGGCCGACAGCTCACCTTTGCCTACAACGCCGGCGGGCAGATTGAAAGCGTCACCGATCCCATGGGCCACGTCGTCAAATACGGCTACGCGAGCGGCAATCTCTCGAGCGTCACGATGCCTGGCGAAGCCGGCCCGCGTTGGCAGTTCGAATACGACTCGCGCCACAGGATCACGCAGATCGTCAACGGCCGCGGCGGAAAAACCACCAATCAGTACGACAGTTCGGATCGCGTCGTTTCCCAGACGGACCCTGCCGGCCGCACGATCACCTTTAAATACGAAGCCTTCCATACGACGATCACGAATCAGGCCACCGGCGCCGTGACTGACGAGTGGTTCACCTCATACAACGAGCCTTACTCGGTCACCCACGGGTATGGAACGCCGCAGGCCACGACCTCGACCTTCGCCTATGACGAAGCAGGTCACCTCATCCGGGCCACCGATGGACTCGGCCACACCACCCTCTACGGCTATGACATTGCCGGCAATCGCACGAGTGAAAAAGATCCTCTCGGCCATGAAAGCCTTTGGAGCTTCAACGCCACGCACGAACTGATCTCGGCATCGACGCCGGGCGGCGAGACGACGACGATCAAACGCGATAGCCACGGAAACGTCGAAAGCATCTCGCGTCCCGCGCCGGGAGGGAAAATCCAGACCTCCAGCTTCAAACACGACCAGTACGGCTTGCTTGAAAGTGTTACCGACCCGCTGGGGAGGACGTGGTCATACGGCTACGACAGCTATGGCAATCGCACCAGCGAAACCGATCCGCTCGGGCAGAAACAAACGCTCGCCTACGACAAAGATTCTCGCTTGGTCTCGATCGTCTCGCCGCGAGGGAACCTGGTGGGGGTGAAACCATCCGAATACGAAACGAAGATCGAACGCGACCTTCAAGGGCGGCCCGTGCAAGTGGCGGATCCGCTCGGCCATGTCACCTCCTACGCCTACGACGGCAACGGTAATCTCGCCTCGCTCACCGACGCCGCGGGTCACACGACCAAATACGCCTACAATGCCGACGACGAGCGGACCGCAGTCGAAAAGCCGAACGGGGCGGCTGTGCAGACGAGCTATGACGGCGCCGGCTATGTGACTGCCCAGACCGACGGCAACGGTAGGACGACGACCTACGTCCGGAACGTCCTCGAGCAGCCGGTCGAAGTGATCGACCCCCTCAACCGCAAGACCACCGAGAGCTTCGATGGTGCAGGCAACCTCGTGAAAATGACCGATCCCTCGGGCCGGGAAACGAGCTACTCCTACGATTCCTCAGGTGAGCTCGTCGCAGTCGAGTATTCCGATCTCGCCATGCCAGACGCGAGCTTCCAGTACGACCCCGACGGCAACCTCACCGTGATGACCGACGGCACCGGCAAATCGACCTTCACCTACGACCAGCTCGGTCGGCTGACGAAAAGCCAAGACGGCCACGGTGGTGTCGTCGAATACCAGTATGACCTCGGCGAACAGCAGGTTGGCATCGTCTATCCGAACGGCAAAAGCGTTGCCCGCAAATACGACGCTGCGGGCCGTCTCGAAAGTCTCACCGACTGGCTCGGCGGCAAAACGAGCTTCCTCTACGACGCCGACTCCAACCTGAAGAACATCTCTTTCCCGTCGGCAAGCGGCAACCTCGACGAATACAGCTACAACCGCGCCTCACAGATGAGCGAAGCCCGCTTCAAGAAGGGCTCCGAAACGCTCGCATCCTTGAGCTACACCCGCGATGCGCTAGGCCAGGTCGAAGAAGAAGCCAGGATCGGTCTGCCCGGCGCCGCCAAAACCAGCTTCGGTTATGACGTCAACAACCGCCTGACCAAAGCCGGCAGCTCGACCTTCGAATACGACAACGCCGACAACCTCACCAGCGGAATGGGTTCGAGCAACAGCTATGACGCGGCTAGCCAGCTCGAAAAGGGAACCGGCGCCACCTACACCTTCGACAAACAAGGAGAGAGGACCAGCACGATTGCCAGGGCGGCGAAAGCGCCCACCGTCGTCCGCTCCTTCGGCGGCGGCGGCACCGGCGCCAGCTACCTTGCCGCCCCCCGCGACGTCGACACCGACAAAGAAGGCAACGTCTACATCGCCGACACCTCCCACAACCGCATCCAGGTCTTCAACTCCAAAGGCGAATTCCTGCGCCAGTTCGGGGCGATCGGCTCGGGCAACGGCATGTTCAGCTCCCCGCGGGGGATCGCGGTCAACAAGGCCGCCGGCACCCTCTACGTCGCCGACGCCGCCAACAACCGCATCCAGCAGTTCAACCTCAAAGGCGAATTCATCCGCAAGTGGGGCAGCGGCGGCAGCGGCAACGGTCAGTTCACCGAACTGCAGGACCTCGCGCTCGACTCCGAAGGCCACGTCTGGACGGTCGAAGGCACCGCCTTCGGGGGCGCCCGGGTGCAGGAGTTCAGCTCCGAAGGCACCTACATCACCCAGTTCGGCAAAGAAGGCGCCGAAAACGGCCAGTTCAAAGCGCCCGAGGGGATCGCCGTCGACGGCAACGGCAACGTCTGGGTCGCCGACACCGCCAACAACCGCATCCAGGCCTTCAAACCCAACGGCGAATTCATCCGCAAGTGGGGCACCGCCGGCTCCGAAGCCGGGCAGCTGACCAAACCGCGCGGCATCGCCTTCGACGCCGAAGGCAAAGTCTGGGTCACCGACTCCGGCAACGACCGCCTGCAGCGCTTCACCTGGGAAGGCGCCTACCTCGCCCAGTTCGGCGCCCCCGGCAACAACTCAGGCCAGTTCGCCGAACCCCGCGGGGTGGCGATCGACTCCGCCGGCAACATCTGGGTGGCCGATGCGGGGAACAACCGGGTGGTTGAGGCCGCATGGCCAACCGCCACGACGAACTACAGTTATGACCAAGGCGGAAACCTGACCTCCATCCAGCGGTCGAAAGCGGGGGAAGCCTCGGCCATCTCCGAGAGCTTCACCTACGATGCCACCGGCCTCCTTGCTTCGAAAACCAGCGGGCTCGTCACCAGGTACATGGCCTGGGATGCCAGCACCGATCTGCCACTGCTCCTGCACGACGGCGAAAACAGCTACGTCTACGGCCCCAACGGCCTGCCGATCGAGCAGATATCCCTGGCTGAAAAACCGACCTACCTGCACCACGACCAGCTCGGCAGCACCCGTATGCTCACCAACTCGAGCGGCGAATCAACCGCCAGCTTCAGCTACGCTCCCTACGGTTCACTAGAAGCCAAGACCGGCACCGCCACCACTCCCCTCGGCTTCGCAGGCCAGTACACCGACACCGAAAGCGGGCTGCAGTACCTGCGCGCGAGGTTCTACGACCCTGGGACTGGGCAGTTCATGACTAGAGACCCCTTTGTGGCACATACGCGTACCCCTTACGCATACGGACTAGATGATCCGCTTAGGTTCATCGATCCCTCGGGCCTCTCGTGTGTAGAACGTTTCGGACCACTAGGGGTCTATCCCAATATCGTTGATTGCTACAAGGAGCTAGGCGAAGAAACCATCAAGTCGCCCCTGACCTCTCCGGCCGTGACGATTGGATGCCTGCTCATTGCGGAGTGCACGCCATTGAGAGCTGCGATAGCCGGCTTGGTGGCCGCAACGAGTAGTAATTTGCTTAACGCGGAAAGCGATCCTTGCTTTGACTTCTTATCGCATGAGATTGAGAGCCTATTAGTGCTTCTTGCTGGTGGGTCGCCAGGAGCTCTTGTGGATACCGGATTGGCGCGTGCCGGCGGTAGCTCAGGGCTTACCCCACTAGGCGAACGAATACTGCATATTGTTACTGACACTCCGGGAGTTGCACTTGATGTCGTCCACGCGATGACCGGCGGATAGAAAAGCTATGGTCGATACCGAACCAGATAAAGAAATCCTTCCAAAAGGCGAGATTTTACGGCTCAATGACTGGTCACGGACCGCGGCATTCGCGCTTGCGACCTTGGTCGGGGTGCTCGGCATGATGCTGATTGCCACGAAAGGATCCCCATCCCAGAATTTCGACGGTTCCCTCCGGCCTGCAGTTGGGTTGGTGTGGCTTGGCTTCGCGTTGATGATCGCAGGCGAAGCAAGGTCGGGGCTTATAGTCGAAGAGCAAGGTGTGTTGGTGCAGGGTTGGCTACGGCGTAGGCGCATTTGCTGGACCGAAATCGAAGGATTTGTGGTGAAGCAGCCATTTTTCAGGCAAGCCCTGCGGATCAGGCTAGTAAAAGGAGGGACGGTTACTGTTCCTGGCTTTAGCCCAAGATCTGCAAATGAGAGGAATCTGGTGGAAGAACGGGTTCATGAGCTCAACTGTCGCGCCTCTAATGCACGGGCGACATAGTGCTCGGAGAAGCCGCAGCTAGGCAAGAAATCTCGCCATACATCCATCGGCTTAGGGTCTATCTGTGCGATGGCCGTGTAAAAAAGGTGAGATGTTTTTTTGCGAGAGGGCCTGCTGGGGATTCCCCCAGCAAGGACTGGTAAAGCTAGTCGCCATAAGGGGGGATTCGCGGCTTAATGAAACTCAGCAAGAAGCGACGGCAAACTCGGGAGATGCAGCGAGAAGCACCGATATGAGGTGGCAGGGCGCAAATTGGCGGTGTTTTTGCCGTTACGCAACCGCAATAACTCTGATTTCAATAGTTGCAGTCAGCTGGCTCAACGCTAGCCCTAGTGCTGATCAAATCCTGGGAGGAGCCGCTTTCGCGGCCGCTGTGTTCGTGTTGAGCGAGTGCTTATTCGCTCGGAGAATGGGGGTCTGCCTAGAATCTGAGGGGCTAACACTGTGTGGACCGATACGTCGTACGTACGTACCGTGGGCAAGCGTTCGAGGTCTGACCTGGCGCTCTGCGAAACGCGGGATCACGAAAGCTAGGTTTTTGTATGTAGACACCGATCAATCTCATCCTCGCAGATTTCCTGCAGACGCCCCTCTCAGGATGCCGACCTTCGTATCGGTATCAAATTCCAACTTGCCTAATGATCGTTTGCTCGGCTCACTGTTGACCTCAAATATTGCGCGCGCTGAGGATGGTAATGAAGCTGACGCGCTAGAGCTCTTTAGCACCGCTCGGATCAACGCTGGGCAGAATCAACGCAGGAGGACAGAGGTGCAAGATGGTAAGACCCGCTAGCTGGTCTGTTGGTTTGGCGAGTTCGTGGTCTGGTGAAGCCGAAACGAGACAAGGATCAGTATCAGTTCTTCCTTTGGACGGGAAGCTCATTTGTGTCAGCCAGTGGCGGCGCCAGATTGTTCTCGCGGTCTTCCTGTGTTATGTACTTATATTCCTGGCTATCTCGATTGCGTATTTCACGATAGGTGGGGTTCTTGGAGTTGTCTTAGGAATGGGAGCCGTTGCGTGTGGACTGTGGGCCTGTCGTGTGCCGTTTACTGGTCTGATCCTCGATCAACAGGGGGTCAAGATCCGAGCTCCACTATGGACTTATCACTATTCTTGGCATGATGTTCAGCGCTTTGAGTTGGTAGAGCGCCCTGTCTCGCCATACATGCATCGGTTTAGAGTCCACCTGCGCGATGGCCGGGTAAAGAAGGTGAGGGGGTTTTACGCGAGAGGGCCTGCCGAGGAGGAGAGGCGGCGGTTGATGCTTGAGGCCCTAGAGGAAAGACTTGCGCATGAGCGCGGGCACAAGACCTGATCCGCTCTCGTCTCCCAGGTGTCGGTTCAGCTTTCCTTGCCGGCCCATCAGCCGCAGCCTCACTGTGCAGCTGAAGAAGAGCGCGTGAGGCGGAGCGGGGTCAGCCGCCTGCCGTGCATGTAGTTGCGGACCAGCGATTCGGCGGGCGCCGGGGCGAGGACCAGCGGTGCGTGGCAGTCGGGGCAGGAGCGGCTGCTCCAGCCGGCGGCCCGGTCGCTCTCGCCCCGCCAGTGACAGCGCGGGCATTGGAGTGACTGGCTCATCTAGCTCACCCCTGCTCGCTGAGGTCGGGCTGGTGGGCGGGCCGTGCCGCGCCGTTGCCGTTGGCGTTGGCGTGACCGTTGGCCGAGCCTTCCAACCCGGCCAGGAAGGGCGTCAGGTAGCGGCCGATCAGCTTGCTCGGGTTGTCGATCGGCCAGGGCGGCCGTTCGCTGGCGACGGAGGTTTCGCCGTGGCCGCCGCCGAGCCAGCCGAACAGGTAGCGCGGCTTGGTGCCGGTCCAGAGGACGCCGCGCAGGACCGGGTCGAGCGGGTTGGCCTCGACCTCGCAGCCGAGCTCGAGGGCGATCGATTCGGCCGCGACGTCGGCCTGCTGGGTGGCGATCCCGCCCTGCTTGACCGGGAAGTTGGTGACGTCGCCGATCGCGTAGACGTGGGGGGCGCCGGGGACGCGCATGTGATCGTCGACGGGGATGAAGTCGGTCGCGTCGTAGGGGAGGCCCTCGATCCGCCGGCCCTCGAGGCGCGGGAGGCTGACCACCGTGTCGGCTTCGATCTCCTCGCCGGGGACGACGGCGAGCTGCCCGCCCTCGTACTTGACCGGGTGCGTGCCGGCGATCACCTCGATCCCGTTGTCGGCCAACAGCTGGGCGACCTGCTCGGAGGCGCGGCGGCCGAAGATCTGCAGCGGGCCGTCTTCGGGGGTGACGATCGTCAGCCGGGTGTCGACGATCCCGGAGCGCTTCAGTTCGGTGGCCGCGAGCAGCGCCAGCTCGTAGGCGGGGAGGGCCCAGCCATGGCCCCCCGGCATCGTGAAGACGAGGCGCCGCAGGCGCCCTTCCCGCAGCCGGCTGACCACTTCCCGCATCTCACCCTCGTCGGCGACTCCCCAGAAGGTGACGGCGCCGGGGACCGACCAGAGCAGGCGCGCCCCGCAGGCGACGATCAGGTGGTCGTAGGGGATCTCCTCCCCGTCGTGGGTGTGGGCGCAGCGCAGAGCGGTGTCGACCCAGCCGACGTTGGCGAGCCGGAAATCGGCGCCGCAGCTGTCGGCCAGCTGCTCGAGGTCGTAGCGGAGGACGCGGGAGGCGCCGTAGGGCTCGCCGACGGCGAAGGGGCGGTAGACGAAGTCCCCGCGCCCGGCGCAGATCTCGACCCGCACCCTGTCGCCGGCGAGGTCCCGCAGCGCCAGCGCCGCCTCCAGCGAGCCGACACCGCCACCGACGATCAGCGCTTTCGGGGTCCCGTTCCTCTGCATGGCGCACAGTCTTCAGCCGACAGGCGATCGGCCCATCCGGGAAAACCCACGTGTTCGAATGTGGTTTGACCAGCTTTCGGGACGGCGAGCGCGCTTAGAGTTCCCCGATGTCCCTGGGCCAGCTCGCGATCGCGCTGGCGGTGGTCTTCGCCGTCAACCTGCTGCCCGCCTTCGGGCCGCCGACCTGGGCCGTGCTCGTCTTCTTCAGCCTCGACTTCGACCTGCCGGCGGTGCCGCTGGTCCTCGGCGGGGCGCTGGCCGCGGCGAGCGGCCGTTTCGTCCTCGCCAACGGCGCCCGCCGGCTGCGGCCGCGGCTGGCGCCCGCCCGGCTGCAGCGGCTCGACCGCGCTCAGGCCGCCCTCAGCGCCGATCGCGGTCGCACCGCGGCCGGGCTCGGCCTCTTCGCCCTCTCGCCGGTGCCGTCCGGTCAGCTCTTCGTCGCCGCCGGGCTGATGACGGTGCCGCTGGCGCCGCTCACCGCCGCCTTCTTCTGCGGCCGCCTCGTCTCCTACTCGATCTACGTCAGCGTCGCCTCGATCGCCGAGAAGAACCTCGGCGACATCGCCCTCGACGCCCTCGCCTCGCCGCTGGGGATGGTGCTGCAGGTGGCGATGCTGGTTGCCCTGGCGGTCCTGCTCGGCGGCCTGCGCCCGGGGGCGGGTCCGACCCAAAGGCTGTGGGGTTCTGCGGATGGGGGAGGCGAGCGCGGCTCCTAGATTGGCCGCATGAGACTCCTGGTCGGTTACGACGGCAGCGACGGCGGGCGCGACGCGCTCGAGTTGGCGCGGGTGATGGGGGAAGCGACGGGAGCGAGCGTCCTGCTCGTCACCGTGCTCCCGTACGGCCCGCTGCCGATTCCCTACGAGATCCTCGACGAAGAGGAAGCCGAGCGGGCGCAGCCGCTCTTCGAGGAGGCCGAGCAGCGGCTCGGCAACCTCGAGGTGGAGACGCGCGCCTTCGGCGGCGGCTCGGCGGCGGGGGTGATCAACGACCTCGCCGAGCGGGAGGAGGTCGACACGATCGTCGTCGGCTCGCCCCACCGCGGGCCGGTCGGCCGGACCCTGATCGGCAGCGTCGCCGACGGCCTCCTGCACGGCGCCCCCTGCGAGGTGATCGTCGCTCCGCGGGGCTACGCGGAGGAGGAGCACGGCCCGTTCCGGACGATCGCCGTCGCCTACGACGGGACCGACGAGGCGGAGGCGGCGCTGAAACGGGCGGAAGCGATCGCCCTGGAGTGCCGGGCGACGATCGTCGTCTTCACCGTCTCCGCGCCGCCGACCGTGATCCCCGGGGCGACCGGCTACACGCCGGCGGTCCCGCCCGAGGCCGGCTCGATCGTCACCGGGACGGTGCGGGCGGTCGATGAGCGGCTGGCGGCGACCGGACGGGCGCTCGCCGGCGTCCCCGGGCCGGCGATCGTCGCGGCCTGCGAAGAGGCGGGGGCGGACCTGCTCGTTTCCGGCTCCCGCCACTACGGCCCGATGCTCCGCGTCCTGCTCGGCTCCGTCTCGACACAACTTGCCCACAAGGCGGCCTGCCCGGTGCTGATGGTGCCCCGCCCCGCGAAGCGATTGGAGGAGGAGAACGATGGACAGCGACGGAGCCATCACCAAGTCGCCTAGCGGGCCGACCGCGGGCGATTTCGTCCTCGCCTTCGCCGAGCTCGGCCGCGAGGAGGTCGAGTTCGCCGGCGGCAAGGGCGCGAACCTGGGCGAGCTGACCGCCGCCGGGCTGCCGGTCCCGCCCGGCTTCGTGATCGGGGCGCCGGCTTACGCCGCCTTCTGCGAGCAGTCGGGGCTGCGCGACCGGATCGCCGCCCGGCTGGCGGACCTCGATGTCGAGGACACCACCGCGCTGGAGGCGGCCGCCGCGGAGGTGCGGGAGGAGATCGAGCGCGAGCCGGTCCCCGAGTGGCTCGCCGATCGGATCCGTGCCGCCTACGCCGAGCTCGTCGGCGCCGGGGCCAGTGCTCCCGTTGCCGTCCGCTCCTCGGCCACCGCCGAGGACACCGAGTCGGCCTCCTTCGCCGGGATGAACGAGACGCTGCTGAACGTGCGAGGGGCCGAGGCCCTGCTCGGCGCCGTGCGCACCTGCTGGTCCTCGCTGTTCGGGGCGCGGACGATCTACTACCGCGCCAAGCGCGGCTTCAGTCAGGCCGGGATGGACATTGCCGTCGTCGTCCAGCGCCAGATCCGGTCGACCCGCTCCGGGGTGATGTTCACGATCGACCCCTCGACCGGCGACCGCGACCGGCTGGTGATCGAGGGTGCCTTCGGCCTCGGCGAGGCGGTCGTCTCCGGCTCGGTCTCGCCCGACCGCTACCTCGTCCTCAAGGACGGGCTGCAGATCGACCGCCGCGAAGTGCGGCGCAAGGAGCTGGCGATCGTCTCCCTGCCCGAGGGCGGCACCGAGGTGCGCCAGCTCTCCGAGACCGAAGGCAGGCGTCCGGTGCTGAGCGACGAGGAGGTGCACGAAGTCGCCGCGCTCGGGGTGCGGATCGAAGAGCACTACGGCGCGCCCCAGGACACCGAGTGGGCGTTCGACGAGGAGGGAACGGTGTGGATGCTGCAGTCGCGGCCGGTGACCACCGCCGGCGGCGAGGCCTCGACGATCGGCGGCGCGCGGGGTCGTGAACTGGTCCACGGTCTCGGCGCCGCCCCTGGCGAAGCGAGCGGCCCGGTGCGCTTGATCTCCGAGCTCGAGCAGGCGGGCGAGTTGCGCGACGGCGAGGTCCTGGTCACCCACATGACCGCGCCCGACTGGGTGCCGCTGATGCGCCGCGCGGCGGCGATCGTCACCGACTCCGGCGGCATGACCTGCCACGCCGCGATCGTCTCCCGTGAGCTCGGCATCCCCTGCGTCGTCGGCACCAGCGAGGCGACGAAAGTCCTCCGCGACGGCGAGGTCGTCACCGTCGACGCCGGCGCCGGCGTCGTCACCGAGGGCGCCTCGGCGAACCCGGTCGCAGCGGAGATTTCAGCCGGCGTTCGTCCTTTCCGCGATATAGCTCATGAAAAGACGAACGCCGCGGTGGTTACGGGGACGCGGGTGCTCGTCAACCTCTCCGAGCCCTCGCAGCTGGAGCGGGTCGCGGGGCTCGACGTCGACGGGGTCGGGCTGCTGCGGGCGGAGCTGATGGTGGTCGAGGCGCTGGAGGGAACGCACCCGCGAGCCCTGCTCGAAGCCGGCGAAGGCGATCGCTTCGTCGCCCGCATGGCCGAGTCCCTGGTGCGGTTCGCGAGCGCCTTCGCGCCGCGGCCGATCACCTACCGGACGATCGACTTCCGCAGCAACGAGTTCCGCCACCTCGATGGCGGCGAGCGCTTCGAGCCCGAAGAGGCGAACCCGATGATCGGCTACCGCGGCGCGCTGCGCTACATGCACGAGCCGGACCTCCTGGAGCTGGAGCTGCGGGCGATCCAGCGGGTCTGGGCGGCGGGCCACGAGAACCTGCACGTGATGCTGCCCTTCGTGCGGACCCCGCGCGAAGTCGCCGCCTGCCGCGGGATGTTCGAGGACGCCGGCCTCTTCGACCACCGCGGCTTCGAGCTCTGGGTGATGGCCGAGGTGCCCTCGGTCCTCTTCCACCTGCCGCGCTATGCCGAGCTCGGCGTCGCCGGGATCTCGATCGGCTCCAACGACCTCACCCAGCTGCTGCTCGGTGCCGACCGCGATTCCGAGCTCGTCGCCGAGGTCTTCGACGAGCGCGACCGCGCCGTCACCGAGTACATCTCCCAGCTTCTCGCCCGTGCCCACGAGCTCGGCCTGCGGACCTCGATCTGCGGCCAGGCGCCCTCGGTCTACCCCGAGTACGCGGAGCTGCTGGTGCGGGGAGGGATCGAGGCGATCTCGGTCAACATCGACGCCGTCGACCGCGCCCGCCGTCTCGTCGCCGCCGCCGAGCGGCGCCTGCTGCTTGAAAAAGCTCGAAACGAAGGAGTGCCGCGATGAAGGCCTACCAGCTGACCGAATGGGAACACCCCGCCGAGCTGCGGGAGGTGGACGTCCCCGAACCGGGGCCCGGCCAGGTCCTGGTCAAGATCGGCGGCGCCGGCGCCTGTCACTCCGACCTGCACCTGATGGAATGGCCGCCCGGCACGCTCGGCTTCGACGTGCCCTTCACGCTCGGCCACGAGAACGCCGGCTGGGTAGCTGCGGTCGGCGCCGGGGTCGAAGGCGTCGAGGAGGGCGAAGCGGTCCAGGTCTACGGGCCGTGGGGCTGCGGCCGCTGCCGCGCCTGCCGGCTCTCGGCCGAGAACTACTGCGAGCACCAGGCGGAGATCGGCGCCTTCGGCGGCGGCCTCGGCCTCGACGGCGGCATGGCCGAGTACATGCTGGTCCCGAGCCCGCGCCTGCTGCTGCCGCTCGGCGACCTCGACCCGCGCGAGGCGGCGCCGCTCTCCGACGCGGCGCTTACTCCCTACCACGCGATCAAGCGCTCGCTGCACCTGCTGGTCCCGGGCTCGACCGCGGTGGTGATCGGGGTCGGCGGCCTCGGCCACATGGGTGTGCAGATCCTGCGGGCGCTGAGCTCGGCCCGGATCGTCGCCGTCGACGTCTCCGAGGAGAAGCTGCGGCTGGCCGCCGATGTCGGCGCCGACCATGAGGTCAAGGCCGGCGAGGGCGCGGCGGAGGAGATCCGCGAGATCACCAAGGGCCGCGGCGCCGAGCTGGTCGTCGACATGGTCGGCTCGGATGACTCGATCGCGCTGGCGGCGGCGGTCGCCAAGTTCGAGAGCGACCTGACGATCGTCGGCCTAGCCGGCGGCAAATACGAGTTCGCCTTCGGGGCGGTGCCGTTCGAGGCGCAGCTCTGCATCCCCTACTGGGGGACGGCGGTCGAGCTGATGGAGTGCCTGGACCTGGCCCGCGAGGGCAAGATCCACGCCCATGTCGAGCACTTCAGCCTCGACGAAGCGCCGCGGGCTTACGAGAAGATGCGCGAAGGCCATCTCGACGGCCGCGCCGTGATCAACCCGGCCGGTGAGAACGCGGTTGTCGCCGCGTAGCGGAGAGAAAGGCGTTTTCGTCAGTCGATCAGGACGCTGAGGAGCTCGACGTATTCGCGCAGGCGGTGGATCGCCAGGTAGTGGTCGATCACCCGCCGGCGGCCGGCTTCGCCCATCGCCTGCGCGGTGCCGGGATCGCCGAGGATCGTCTCGATCGCCTCGGCGCAGGCGGCGAGGTCGCGCGGGTCGTCGATCAGGAGCCCGGTCTCGCCGTCGACGACCTGGTCCTGGATGCCGCCGACCCGGCTGCCGACCACCGGCCGCTGCTTCCACATCGCCTCGGCGACGGTGAGGCCGAAGCCCTCGGCGATGCTCTTCTGCAGGACGACGTCGGCGCGGCGCTGGATCGCGTTGACCATCGCCCCGTTTTCTTCGATGTCGTGCATCGGCAGGCTGAAGAGGTGGGCCCGGCGCCGGTGCTCGGGATCGAGGCCCCGCCAGGTATCGGTCGCTTCTTCGTAGACGGCCGCGCCCTCGGGGTCGTCGCTGACGCCGCCGGTGTCGGGGCCGACCAGGAGCAGGTGGAGGTCGGGGTCGTCGAGGTGCTCGCCGAGCATCTTCAGCAGTCCGACCGGGTCCTTGAGCCGGTCCCAGCGCGATACCTGCGCCACCACCTTGGCGTCCTCGGGCACGCGTTCCTCCTGCAAGACGGACGCCTTGCGCTCGACTCGACCGGGGGTGCCGTCGGTCCGCTCGAAGACCGGCGCGCCGGCGTGGCCGTCGGGGATCAGCTCGATCGATTTGAGGATCGCGGTGGTGGTCTCGGGCGTGAAGTCCTGGTTCTTCGGCGAGAAGGGGTCGATCACCGGCGGCATGCACCAGACCTTGTCGGTGTCGAGGCCGTCCCAGACGTAGTCGTGGCGGGAGAAGACGTAGGCGTTGGCCTGCTCGACGTAGGGGCGGAGGAAGTCCCAGGCGCCATGGACGATCTCGTTCGGGCGGTCGACGCCGATGTGGCAGCGCCAGACCACCTTCAGCCCCCGCTCGCGCAGTGCCGGGACCATGCCGGCGGTCTGCGGATCGTGCAGGTAGACGACGTCGCCGGGCTGCATCTGCGGGGCGAGCGCGTCGCTGTTGGCGCGCAGCGCCGACTCGTAGAGCTCGCGCTCCGCCTCGCCGAGCTCGCCGCCGTCGCCGGGGTCGCCGTGGAGGTGGTTGTGGAGGCGCTTGGTCACGGCGAAGAACTCGGGCCCCTCGCGCAGCACCACCCAGCGGACGTCGACGCCGGCGTCGCGGGCGTAGGGGAGGAGGCAGCGCAGCATCTCGGCGACGCCGCCGCCGCGGGCGGTCGAGCTGATGTTCCAGATCGCCCGGCCGGCGAAGCGCTCTTTCGCCCAGCGCGCCGCGGCCTCGAGCTCCTCGTACTCGTCGGGCAGCAGCGAGCGGTAGCGCTCGATCGGCTCGGCGAAGATCGGGACGAATTTCGGGTCCGCCATCAGATCTCCGAGAGGTTCCAGTAGTGGGAGACGTGGGAGGCAGCACGGGAGGTGACAAGCGGCTCCGGCGCGGCCGAGCTCGCCTCGCCCTCGCCGCCGAGCGCGGCCATCGTCGCCACCGTCGAGTCGGCCAGGGCGGTGAGGTCGTAGCCGCCCTCGAGCACCGCCCCGACCGGTGCGCCCCAGCCCATCGCCGCGTCGCGGACGTGGCAGGCCATCTGGGCGAAGGACGAGGTCTCCAGCCGGCACTCGGCGAGCGGGTCGTCGCGGTGGGCGTCGAAGCCGGCGGAGACCAGCACCAGCTGCGGTTCGAACTCGGCGGCGGCGGGGATGACGATGTGCTCGAGCAGCGAGAGCCAGACGTCCTCTTCGCTGCCGGCCGGGACCGGCAGGTTGATCGTGTAGCCCTCGCCCGGGCCCGAGCCGGCGTCGCCGAGGGCGCCGGTGCCGGGGAAGATCCCGCCCTGGTGGATGCTGGCGAAGAGGACGTCGTCGCGGCGGCGGAAGATCTCGGCGGTGCCGTTGCCGTGGTGGACGTCCCAGTCGAGGATGAAGACCCGTTCGAGGTCGAGCTCGGCGATCGCCAGGGCGGCGGCGACGGCGACGTTGTCGAAGAGGCAGAAGCCCATCGCCCGCTCCGGCTCGGCGTGGTGGCCGGGAGGGCGGACGGCGCAGAAGCCGAGGTCGGCGTCGCTGCGCAGGAGGCAGCGGACCATCTCGCAGGCGCCGCCGGCGGCGCGCAGCGCCGCCTCGTAGGACGCTTCGCCCGCGAAGGTGTCGGCGTCGATCGGGCCGCCGCCGGCCGCGCAGAGGTCGCGGATCCGCTCGACGTGCTCGCGCGGGTGGGCGAGCGTCAGCTCCTCCTCGGTCGCGCGGGGCGCCTCGCGCCGCTCCCAGCCGAGCCAGTCGCGCTCGGCCAGCGCCGCCTCGATCGCCCGCAGCCGATCCGGCTGCTCGGGGTGCCCGTAGAGCCCTTGCCGCGGATCGTGCTCAAGGCAGGCGGGATGGCTGAAGTAGACGTTCCGTCCCATCGGCGCCACTGTAACCGCGGCGTTCGTCCTTTCCGCGAAATAGCTCATAAAAGGACGAACGCCGATCTAGGATCGAACGGTGAGCAGCGGTTACCCCGCCCACCGCGAGGCCGACGTCGTCCTGCGGGACGGCTCGACCGTGCGGCTGCGGCCGGTGCGACCGGCCGACGAGGCGGCGCTGCGGGAGTTCTTCGCCGGGCTCGACCTTGAGTCGCGGGCCTTCCGCTTCTTCTCCGGCGCGGTCGACGTCGAGCGGGTGGCGGCTGGTCTGGCGGACGTCGACTACGCGGAGCGCTACGGGCTGCTGGCGGTGCGCGGCGGCGAGCGGGTGGTCGGGCATGGCCTCTACGTCGGCGGCCCGGAAGGTCGCGCCGAGGTCGCCTTCGCGATCGCCGCCGAGATGCAGGGCAAGGGCCTGGGGACGATCCTGCTTGCGCACCTCGTCGAGGTCGCCCACGAGCACGGCTACGCGACCTTCGTCGCCGACGTGCTGCCGCAGAACCACCGGATGATCGAGATGTTCCGCGAGAGCGGCCTGCCGACGCAGGTGCGCTCGGACCCGGGGGTGCTGCGGGTGGAGATGCCGACCTCGTTCGCGGCGCCGGCGCGCGAGCGCTTCGAGGACCGCGACCGCCTCGCCGCGCAGGCATCGGTGCGGGCGGTTCTCGAGCCGGCCTCGGTGGCGTTGGTCGGCGCCTCGCGCAAGCCGGGCAGCGTCGGCGCCGAAGTGCTCCGCAACCTGGTCGAGTCGGGCTACGGCGGAGCGCTCTACCCGATCAACCCTGGGGCCGAGGAGCTGCAGGGAGTCCGCGCCTACCCGACCCTCGCGGCGGTGCCGGGCGAGGTCGAGCTGGCGGTGATCGCGGTCCCGGCCCCTGCCGTGATCGAGACGGCGCGCGAAGCGGCGGCGAAGGGGGCGCGGGCGCTGGTCGTCCTCTCGGCCGGGTTCTCGGAGACCGGGGAGGAGGGGACGCGGCGCGAGCGCGAGCTGCTGGCGGTCTGCCGCGAGACCGGGATGCGGCTGGTCGGCCCGAACTGCCTCGGCGTCCTCAGCACCGCCGGCGCGGCGCCGCTGAACGCGACCTTCATCCCCGACCCGCCGCCGCCCGGCCGCGTCGCCTTCGCCAGCCAGAGCGGCGCCCTCGGCCTGGCGCTGGCCGAGTTCTCGCGCGAGCGCCTGCTCGGGGTCTCCTCCTTCGTCTCGCTCGGCAACCGTGCCGACCTCACCGCCAACGACTTCCTCGAGTTCTGGGAGGAGGACGGGCGCACCAGCGTCGCCCTGATGTACATCGAGTCCTTCAGCAACCCGCGCCGCTTCTCGCGGATCACCAGGCGGATCGGCAGGAAGCTGCCGGTGGTGGCGATGAAGAGCGGCCGCTCGGCGGCGGGGGCGCGGGCGGCGAGCTCGCACACCGGGGCCCTGCTGGCGGCGTCCGACCGCACCGTCGACGCGCTCTTCAAGCAGTCGGGGGTGGTGCGGGCCGAGACCCTGGCGGAGATGCTCGACCTGGCGGCGCTCTTCTCCGCCCAGCCGCTGCCGGAGGGGCCGCGGGTGGCGATCGTGACCAACGCGGGCGGCCCGGGGATCATGTGCGCCGACGCCTGCGACGCCTTCGGCCTCGAGGTGCCGGAGACGCCGCCGGCGGTGCGGGAGGCGCTGCGCGAGTTCGCCAACCCGGCGGCGGGCCTCGGCAACCCCGTCGACCTGATCGCCTCGGCGACCCCCGAGGAGTTCCGCCAGGCGATCGTCGCCCTCTCGGCCTGGGAGGGGATCGACGCGATCGTCTCGATCTTCATCCGGCCCCTGGCGACCAGCACCGAGGAAGTCGCCGAGGCGATCGGGGCCGCCGCCGGGGAACTGGCGCGCCCGATCCCCGTGCAGGCGGTGTTCATGACGACGGGAGAGCGGGCGCCGCTGGCGCAGGCGGCGCAGGTCCCGATCCACGTCCAGCCGGAGTCGGCGGCGCAGGCGCTCGGCAAAGCGGCCGCCTACGCCGAGTGGCGGCGACGGCCGGCACCGGAGCCGGCCGAGATCGACGACGCTGACAGCGACGCGGTCGCGGCGACGATCGCCGAAGCGCTGGCCGAGGGCCGGGAGTGGCTGGGGGCGGGGGAGTGCGAGCGGCTGCTGCGCTGCTACGGGATCGCGACGCCGGAGTCGCGCACGGTCGCCGACCCGAAGGCGGCGGGAGGGGCGGCGGCGGAGCTCGGCGGCCGCGTGGCCCTGAAGGCCCACGGCGCCGGCATCCTCCACAAGTCCGAGCTGGGCGCGGTCGCGGTCGGCCTCTCCGGTGCTACCGAGGTCGAGTCCGCCGCCGAGCGCATGCGCGCCACGCTCGCCGCCCAAGACCTCGCACCGGAGTGCTTCCTCGTCCAGCAGATGGTCGAGGACGGCACCGAGCTCCTCGTCGGCGTCGCCTCCGACCCCGTTTTCGGCCCGGTAGTCGCCTGCGGTGCCGGCGGCACGGCGGTCGAGCTCCTCGGCGACGTCGCCATCCGCGTCTGCCCCCTCACCCAAGCCGACGCCGCCGAGATGATCCGCTCCCTCCAGACCTTCCCCCTACTAACCGGCTTCCGCGGCTCCGACCCCACCGACCTGGGCGCCCTTGAAGACCTAGTCGCCCGCGTAGCGGCCCTAGCCGACACCCACCACGAGATAGTCGAGCTGGACCTCAACCCCGTCCTAGCCACCCCCACCGCCGCCATAGCCGCCGACGCAAGAATCCGCATCGCCCCGGCACCTCCGGACCGCCCCTGGCCGCGGACCTGGCGTTAGACCTTCAGGGCCTCTCCCGCAAGAGCGCGTCAACTCGCGAGAGAGAGGCGATGTATCCCTCCGCCTCCTCGTCGATCAGGCGCGCCAGCTCCAGGATCCTGGCGTGGTGCCTTTCCAGGTTTGAAAAGAAGATCGGCTCATGGTGAGCGACCCGGTTCCGAAAGTGGAGGATCGGGCCGGTGAGGTTCGCGATTTCCCGGCGCTTCCCGCTCCCATGCGGGAAGGCTCGCCACAGCCTTTTCCGCCACAACTCCTCGTAGGTCCCACTGAAGAGGGCTTGCCAGAAGCCGAACGAGAGGGATGCGATCACTCGATCGCGAGTGGGACGCTTCCTCTCGCGTTGAAGACGCGTAATCGCCTCGTTGACCTTCTCCCGACTCTCGGGCGTGAGAGTCGCGGGGTCGCAAAGCCAGACGTCTGCGTCCAAGATCGAGAGAGGAGCCCTGGGTTCGGTGGCAGGGAACTGCCGGTCAACGGCATTACGCAGCAGCACCTCAACGTGGCAGAGGATCTCCAGAAAGGCAGCAGAGACCTGCGCGTTCCACTCGTAAAGAGCGACCGCATCCAGATGCTGGTAGTCCTGCGCGTCCATGTACCGCTGGAAGCGGGACCTGCCTAGCCATCTCGTTACCTGCTCAGGTTGCAATCGTCATCCTGCGTTGACTAGAAACTTTTTAGCTGCTACTCTGTAGACGAATGCCCCGGACCCGCCTCTGCTTGCATGCGACCGGGGCTTCGTCATTCTTGGGGTCGTTAAATAAGAATATATTCTAAGAAAGAATATATTCCAACATAGACGTTTGCCGAGCTGCGCCGCCGGTTGATGCATAGTTCAACGATGCCATCGAGATCTCCGCAGGACGGAGAGCTGCATTCAGCCTTGGGCAAAGCGATCAGAGAGCTGCGCGAGCGTCAAGGTCTGACTCAGGAAGAACTCGCCTCTCGGGCCAATCTGCATGGCACTGACATCAGCAGTCTCGAGGGCGGTCGGCGCAATCCGACTCTCAAAGCTCTGGAGCGAGTCAGCAAGGGGCTTGGTGTTGCGACCTCTGAGCTGCTCGTCTTGGCTGAGGTCTTGAAGAAAACCTCCGCGCCACCGCGACGTCCCTGATTCAGGTGTCGATCAACCCGTTCGCAAGCGCGTAACGGGTCAGTTCGGGACGGCTGGAGAGGCCTAGCTTCTGCTGGATGTGGGCGCGGTGGGTCTCTACGGTGCGGACGCTGAGGGAGAGCTGCTCGCCGATCTCGCGGTTGGTGTGGCCGAGGGCCATCAGCTTCAGGACCTCGGTCTCGCGGGGGGAGAGGACGGAGTGGTCGTCGGCGGGGTCGGCGTTCTTGAGGCCGGCGGCGACGGCCGGGGCGAGGTGGCGCTCTCCGGCGGCGGCGGCGCGGACGGCCTCGATCAGCTCCAGGTGGGCGGAGTCCTTGAAGAGGTAGCCGCTGGCGCCGGCGTCGAGGGCGCGGCGGGCGAGGGTTAAGTCGCGCTCCATCGTCAGCAGGACGATCTGCGTCTCCGGCGAGCCCTCGCGCAGCTGCGGCAGCGCGTCGACGGCGAGGCCGTCGGGCAGGTTGACGTCGAGGACCAGGACCCGCGGCTGCTGTTCGGCGACGACGGCGCCGCCGCTGGCGATGTCGCCGGCCTCGCCCACCACCTCGATGTCCTCCTGGCCCTCGAGCAGCGCCTTCAGCGCCCCCCGCACGACCGCGTGGTCATCGACGAGGACGACCGTCGTCTGCGCCTCCGCACTCACGCAGCCGAGCGTAACGCCTTGCGGGGCGCCCGCAATGACTGATGTAGGCGATCCCGGATGTTGCACCCCTGTCACCCGGAGACGATCCCTCCAGCTTCTACAACCAGTTCATCGGAGGGAGAGGGCAATGGAAGGGATAGCGACGAGGGAGAGCGGCAACGGCGCCGCCGCGGCGGCGGAGCCGCCGAAGCTGAAACGGAGCATGGGCGTCTGGATGGCGACCGCGCTCGTAGTCGGGAACATGGTCGGCTCGGGGATCTTCCTGCTGCCGGCCTCGCTCGCGGGCGCTGCCGGGCCGATCTCGATCTTCGGCTGGGTCTTCACCGGCGTCGGCGCGATGCTCCTCGCCCTCGTCTTCGCCCGCCTCGGCCGGGCGATGCCCCGCACCGGCGGGCCGTACGCCTACGCGCGGCGGGCCTTCGGCGACTTCATCGGCTTCCAGACCGCCTGGGGCTACTGGATCGCCGCCTGGGCCGGCAACGCCGCGATCGCCGTCGCCTTCGTCGGCTACCTCGCCGTCTTCTGGCCCAACCTCGAAACCGACAACCTCCTCGCCGCCCTGGTCGGGATCGGCGTGATCTGGCTGCTGACCGCGGTCAACGTGATGGGCACCCGCGAGTCCGGCGCCGTCCAGGTCGCGACGACGATCCTCAAGTTCGTCCCGCTGGCGGTGATCGGCGTCATCGGCCTCTTCTTCTTCAAGAGTTCGAACGTCACCCCGTTCGCCCCGCACGGCACCTGGAGCGCGATCTCCGCCGCCGCCCCGCTCACCCTCTGGGCCTTCATCGGCCTCGAGTCGGCGACCGTCGCCGCCGGCGAGGTCAAGGACCCGGAGAAGAACATCCCGCGGGCGACGATCTACGGCACCCTCGCCGCGACCGCCGTCTACATCGTCGGCACGATCGCGGTGATGGGCGTGATCCCGACCGGTGAGCTGGCCAACTCGACCAGCCCCTTCGCCGACGCGGCCGGGCAGATGTTCGGCGGCAGCTGGGACAAGATCATCGCCCTCGTCGCCCTGGCCTCGACCTTCGGCGCGCTGAACGGCTGGATCCTCCTACAGGGACGGGTCCCCCTCGCCGCCGCCGAGGACGGCCTCTTCCCGGAGCAGTTCGCCAAGGTCCACGGCGAGCGCCGCACGCCGGTCTTCGGCCTCGTCGTCTCCTCGGTCCTGGTCTCCGGGCTGATGCTGATGAACTACACCAAGGGCCTGGTCGACGCCTTCACCTTCATCATCCTCCTGGCGACCCTGACCACCCTGATCCCCTACGCCTACTCGGCGGCGGCCCAGGCGCTGCTCTACTTCACCGAGCGTGACCTCTTCGAGCGCGGCCGCTTCGCCCGCGACACGATCGTCGCCGCGCTCGCCTTCGCCTACTCGGTCTGGGCGATCACCGGCTCGGGCAAGGACATCATCGCCAAGGGCTTCGTCCTGCTGCTGGCCGGGATTCCGGTCTACGTGCTGATGAAGTGGTGGCAGGCGAAACAGGCCGAGAAGCAAGCATCCGAACTTGTCGCGACGCCGACCCCAACTCTCTCGCCTGGCCGAGAGGGAGCGGTCGTCGCGATGAAGGAGTCCCGCTGATGACGGACGCTCCCGCCGCCGTCAAAGCCTCCGCGACCTCCCCTGCGGTCGCGGGGGTGTCGCGGGCCTCAGCGTGGCGCGGCGAGACCGCTGAGGTCTCG
>DASULV010000011.1:0-12238 GCA_036277955.1 Solirubrobacterales bacterium
CGTAGGGGAGGCCGGGGGGAGGGGTCCCCGGAAAACAGCGGGGAGGGGCCGGGGACCCCTCCCCCGGACCTCTATACGCTGGCGCTCGTGGAGCTACCTGTCAGCCGATTGAAAGAGGGGGCGCAGATGCCTTCTCGCGCCCATGAGGGGGATGCGGGGCTTGACCTTTATGCGTGCGAGGCGGCTCATATCGGGCCTGGCGAGCGCTGGAGCGTCGGGACCGGGGTGGGGGTGGAGATCCCGGAGGGGCATGCGGGGCTGGTGTTGCCGCGGTCGGGGTTGGCCCGCGATCACGGGATCGCGCTGGTCAACGCTCCAGGGTTGATCGACTCCGGCTATCGCGGCGAACTGCGGGTGCTGTTGCTCAACACCGATCCCGCCGAGACCTTCAGGGTGGAACCGGGCGACCGCATCGCCCAGTTGCTGCTGACGCCGATCGTCACCGCCGATGTCATCGAGACCCAGGCGCTTAGCGAGTCGGTGCGTGGCGAGGGGGGCTTCGGCTCCTCTGGGCGTTAGCGGTGCGCTTTATCCCCCTATAGCGGGGAAAAGGCGCACTGCTCAAGCCTCCGCCGCCCGGCGCGCCGACTCGTGGGCGGCGGCCTCGAGCTCGTCGGGCAGCGGCTCCAGGTCGGGACGGGTGCCGTAGCGGCGCTCCAGCGCCAGGGCGATCAGGTGATCGGCGAGCCAGGCGTTCTTCGGCAGCAGGGGGCCGTGGAGGTAGGTGCCGATCACGTTGTCGCGCTTGACGCCCTCGAAGCCGTCGCGGTCGTTGTTGCCGTGGCCTGAGACGACCTTGCCGAGGGGGGTGGCGCCGGCGCCGAGGTAGGTGCGGCCGCCGTGGTTCTCGAAACCGGCGATCAGCCGCGGGCCGGCGCCGAGGTCGGCCTCGATCGCGACGTTGCCGATCAGGCGCGGCCCGGGCTCGCGGACGGTCTCCAGATCGGCGATCCCCAGTCCCGGCAGCGTCTCGGTGCCCATCTGGTAGCTGTGGCCGAGCAGCTGGTAGCCGCCGCAGACCGCCAGCAGCACGGCGCCGTCGTCGGCCGCGGCGGCGATTGCCTCGCGCTTCGTCGCGACCATGTCGGCGGCGACCGCCTTCTGGTCGCGGTCCTGGCCGCCGCCGATGTAGAGGAGGTCGTGTTCAGCCGGGTCGAAGCTCTCGCCCGGGCCGACGCCGGCGTGGGAGAAGCCGATTCCGCGCCACTCGCAGCGCCGCCGCAGGAAGATGATGTTGCCGCGGTCGGCGTAGATGTTCATCTGCTCGGGATAGAGGCTGAGGACGCGCAGCTCCATCAGGCGCTCCTTTCCAGGAAGACGACCGTCGAGCCGACGTGCAGGTCGGTGGGCGGGATCTCGCGTCGGCCCGCCGGGACCATTCCGGCCGCTTCGGCGGCGGCCTCGAGGGAGGCGGCGGGGAAGGTGGCGATCCGCACCTCGTTCGGTTCCTCGCTCAGCTCACCGTCCGGTGAAACGGCGTGGCGCAGGCGGCGGACGATGATCTCGCCGGGACCGACCGCTGCCTCGACCGCCAGGCTCGAATAGACCCAGCCGTCGACCTCGCGCACGTCCGGCAGCGGCGGCGGGGCATCGTCGGCCTCCGGCATCTCCTCGATGATCGTGGCGGCAAAGAGACCGCCCGGGCGCAGCGCAGCCCCGACGCTGCGTAAGCATTCACCCCGCCCGGCTGCAGTGGGAATCAACTGCAGCAAGTGGGTGGGGGCCAGCGCCAGCGCAACTGGCTCGGGCACTTGGAACCCGCGTGCGTCCGCACGGATCGGCTCGATAGCACCGCCGCCAGGCGCATCCGATTTTCGACCCACCCTGGTGTGTAAGGAATCGGCTGCGCGTTCGGCTAGGGCGTCGAGCAGCTCGGGGTCCCGGTCAAGGCCAAAAACGCGGTGCCCGCGCCGCGCCAAGTGCAACGCCACCCGGCCGGTGCCGCAGCCGAGCTCGAGGACCGGGCCGCCCTGACGCTCGGCCAGCTCCTCCCAGAGCGGTAGGTCGGCGTCGTAGCTGCCGCACTCGACGTCGTGCCAGATCGCCGCCACGGTGCTCATCGCCAGAACTCCTTCGCGAGGCCGCGGTCGGCGAGCAGCTTGCGCAGTTCCATCAGGGCGGTGTAGGTGGGGAGGGCGAAGAGGCGGCCTCGGGACCCCGCCACAGCGGCGTCGAGCGAGGTCTCGATCCCCGGCACCACCTTGATCGCCTCCTCCGGCCAGCCGGCGTACTTCAGCCGCAGCGCCATCTCCGGCGCACGCGTTCCCGAGCAGACCACGCGGCGGACGCCGCCGGCCAGCAGCTCGAAGTCGGCGTCCCAGACCCAGGAGACGTCGCGGCCGTCGGCGATCCGGTCGTTGAGGGCGATCCAGAGGTCGATTCCCTCGCCCTCGCCGCCGCGCTCGCGGCTCTCCAGCATCAGCGTCCGCAGGACCTCGTTGGCGCCGGCGGGGTTCTTGATCAGCAGGATCGAGACCGGGGTGCCGCCCACGGGGATCGTCTCGACGCGGCCGAAGGCAGCACGCATTTCCCCGAGCGCGCCTGCGATCCGCTCGGGTGCGACCCCGAGCTGGAGGCCGGCCGCGACCGCGGCAAGGGCGTTGTAGACGTTGTAGAGGCCGGGCAGCGGCAGCTCCAGCTCGATCTCCCCGGACGGGGTTCGAACCAGCGTTCGAGACCCGTCCATGCCATGCAGCTCGATCTCGGTCGCCGCCACCTCCGGCTGTGGCCGCTTCGCCCCGCAGTTGGGGCAGGAGTAGTGGCCGAGGTGGCCGACGAAGGCGCGCTCGTAGGCGTATGGATGGCCGCAGCGGCGGCAGTGCTTGGCGTCGAAGGCGTGCTGGAGCTCGGGCAGCGCCTGGGAGTCGTCCTCGATCCCGAAGTAGAGGACGCCCTCGCGCCGCTCGCCCTCCGGGTCGCGGCCGAGGTCGGCGATCAGCGGGTCGTCGGCGTTGAGAACGAACCGGGTCAGGCCGACCCGGGCCGCCACGGTCCCCGCCCAGTCGTCGGCCAGCGCCTCCATCTCGCCGTAGCGGTCGAGCTGGTCGCGGAAGAGGTTGCCGAGGACGATCAGCGAGGGGTCAAGCTGCTCGGCGACGCGCGGCAGCCAGGCCTCGTCGACCTCGAACAGGCCCTCCTCGCCCCGCTGCTCCAGGAGCGCGGTGGCGACGCCCCAAGTCATGTTCGAGCCGGCGCGGTTATGGACGGGGCGGCGGCCGTCGGCGGCGAGGATCGCGGCGATCATCCCGGCGGTGGTCGTCTTGCCGTTGGTGGCGCTGACGATCGTCGTGCCGCGGCGCAGGTCGGCGCCGAGGCGGGCGATCGCTTCCGGCTCCATCCGCAGCAGCACGCGGCCCGGCAGGGTCGTGCCGCCGCCGCGACCGCTGGCCCGGCTGGCGGCCCCCACGGCGCGGGAGAGCGCCGCCTTGGCGCCGAAGAGACCGCCTCTGGCCTTCCCGTTGCCGGCCATCGCGCTAGGGCTCCCGTCCGGGCGGGACGAGGATCGAGAGGCTGCGCGGCAGCACCCGCAGCGAGACCGGCAGGTCGGTCAGGTGGTCGCCGTCGGCGTAGACGGGGAACGGGCGGCTGGCGTCGATCTCCAGACGGGGGGTGCGGAAGACGTCCACTTCTTCCTTGTCCAGGTGGGCGCCCTTGAGCACGTCCTTGAGGCCCCAGAGGAAGCGCAGCTTGCCGCCCTCGCCGATCGAGACGACGTCGAACTCGCCGTCGTCGAGCTCGGCGTTCGGGGCGATGTACATGCCGCCGCCGTAGACGCTGTTGTTGGCGACGGCGACGAAGTAGCCGCTGATCCGCCTGCGTTCCTCCCCGACCGCGAGCGTGAAGCGGGCGCTGCGCCAGCCGATCAGGGTGCGGACCATCGAGTAGGCGTAGACGGAGTTGCCGCGGAGCCAGTGGGTTTCGTTGGCGAGGCGGTTGCATTCGGAGTCGAAGCCGACGCTGGCGATGCCGAGGAAGCGCTTGCCGTTGGCCTCGCCGACGTCGATCCGGCGGCTCTCCCCGGCGAGCAGGGCCGCGACCGCCGCCTCGGGCTCATCGGGGATTTCCAGCGCCCGCGCCAGGTCGTTGCCGCGGCCGGCCGGGATCAAGCCGAGGGGCGCCTCGGCCCCTGCCATCGCGCCGCCGACGGCGCCGAGGAGGCCGTCGCCGGAGACGACCACCGGCACCTCGCCGAGCTCGATCGCCCGCAGCGCCAGCTCGGCGCCGTGCTCGAGGCTGCGCGTCTTCTCGACCCGGAAGACGGCGCGGCGGGCATCCAGCGCCGCCTCGACCCGCGGCAGCAGCTTCAGGCTCCTGCCGCCCGCGGAAGAGGGGTTGACGAGCAGCGTCAGCGGCGTCCCGGCGATCTCCATTCGCGCTGGAGCCTAGAGGGCGAGGCCCGGGGCGCCGCCGCCCCGCAGGCGCAGGACAGAGAAGCTGCCGTCGCCGGCCTCTTCGGACCAGATCGACTCGAATCCCAGGCGACCGAGCCGGCGGCGCAGCAGCCTGCCGCGAAAGCCCGGCGGGGCGCCCGGAGCCGCCGTCGCCGCCAGCGCCAGGAAGCCACCTGGGCGCAACACCCGCGCCGCCTCGGGCGGGGCGGGAAGAGCATCGACGGCGACGAGCAGGTCGAAGTGATCAGCCGGGAAGGGGAGGGCGCGGGGAGCACCCTGCTTGAAGGCGACGCGCCCTTCGGGATCGAGGCCGACCCGAGCGGTGGCGTCGCGAACCGCCTCGACGGAGGAGTCGACGCCGCGGACACGGGCGCTGGGGAACTCGCGGGCGAGAAAGAGCACCGCCTCGCCGTCGCCGCACTCAATCTGCAGGATCCGCTCCGGATCGCCGGCGTGGAGCACCGCCGCGGCGAGCGGAGTCAGCGGGGGGGAGGGGGGCACGCCTGGATCGTAGATCGCGTCGCCTCCGTGCATTAGGGTTTCGCGCCGTGGAGCAACAGGAACCCGACCGCCGCTGGATCATCCTCGCCGTTTTCGCCGTGGTCGCGGTGGGCATCGTCGCCGCCGTGCTGATCTCACGCGGGGGAGGCGATTCCAACGACTCGAGCTCTACCTCGGCCGAAACCGGCGCCAACGGCTGCAAGGAAGTCGAAGCGCCGGAACCGAAGACCGTCAGCTTCAAGAGGGCCAAGCAGGTGCTGAAGCCGGGTGAAGAAGCGACCGTCGTGATGAAGACCAGCTGCGGCACCTTCGAGATCGCGCTCGACACGAAGCGCGCCCCGAAGACCGCCAACTCCTTCGCCTTCCTCGCCGAAGAAGGCTTCTACGACGACCTCACCTTCCACCGCATCGTCCCTGAATTCGTCATCCAGGGCGGCGATCCGGAAGGGACCGGCACCGGCGGACCCGGCTACAAAGTCGTCGAGAAGCCGCCGGCGAACCTCGCCTACACGAAAGGCGTGGTCGCGATGGCGAAGAGCTCCGCCGAGCCGCCCGGCACCTCGGGCAGCCAGTTCTACGTGGTCACCGGAGCCGACGCCGGCCTCCCGCCCGAATACGCCCTGGTCGGCAAGGTCAGCAAGGGCCTCTCCGTCGTGGAACGGATCGGCAAGCTCGGGACGCCGGAAGAAAAACCGAAACAGACCGTCCTGATCGAAGAAGCCACGGTCGATCGCGGATAACGCCGCGGCCGCCAGCTAATCTGGCCGAGTGGCCAAGGTGGACGTAGGCGACCAGGCGCCCGACTTCGCGCTCCCGGGGACGGGTGGGAAGACCTACCGCCTCTCGGAGTACAAGGGTCGCAACGTGATCCTCGCCTTCTATCCGGGCGACGCGACGACCGTCTGCACGAAGCAGTTCTGCAACTACCGCGACCAGGGCGACCGCCTCGACGCGCTCGACGCCGAGGTCCTGGGAATCTCGCCGCAGTCGGTCGACTCGCACGAGCACTGGGTGAAAGAGCAGGAACTGAACGTGCCGCTGCTGGCCGACGAGGACCTGGCGGTGGCGAAGAGCTACGGCGTCACCGGCTGGATCGGCCCGCTGGCGCGGTTGACCGAGCTGAAGGACGCGCCGGGCGGCCACTACGTGATGCGGGCGATCTTCGTCGTCGACGGTGAGGGGGTCGTCCGCCATAAGACCGTCTCGCGGACGGGCAGCAGCTACGAGTCGGTCGAGGACCTCGAGCAGGCGCTCGCCGCGATCGGCTGATGGCCCTGGAGGCGGTCGCCTTCGAGGTCGGCCCGGCGCCGGTGCTGAAGGGTGAAGTGGAAGGGGAGGGGCCGCCGGTCGTCCTCTGCCACGGGATCACGGCGACCCGCCGCTACGTCCTCCATGGTTCGCGGGCGCTGGCGCGGGCCGGCTACCGCGTCGTCACCTACGACGCTCGCGGCCACGGCGACTCCGGGCCGGCGCCGGTGGGGGAGGGTTATGGATACCCGCAGCTGGTCGACGACCTCGAGCGCGTCGTGGCCGACCAGTGCGGCCCGGAGAGATTTCTGCTCGGAGGGCACTCGATGGGCGCGCACACCGCGGTTGCCTACGCACTGCGGCATCCCGAAAAGCTGGCAGGCCTGGCGGTGATCGGGCCGACGTTCGTTGGCGAGATCAAGCCGGAGTCGCTCGCATACTGGGACGGCCTGGCGGCAGCGCTGGAAACGGAGGGCATCGATGGCTTCGTCGCCTACATCGCCGAGCGTCAGGGCATCGACTCCCGCTGGCGCGACTCGGTGCTGCGCTTCACGCGGGAGCGTATGCTGCGCCAGGGCAGCCTCGACGCGCTGGCAAAGGCGATACGCGAGGTGCCGCGCTCGCATCCGTTCGACTCGCTTGAGCAGCTGGGCGCTCTCGACGTCCCGGCGCTGGTCGTAGCCAGCAACGACGACGCCGATCCTGGCCATCCGTACGCGGCCGCCGCGGCGTACGCGGAGGCGATGCCGAGGGCGGAGCTGATCAGCGAGGGCGAGGGCGAGTCGCCGCTCGCCTGGCAGGGCGGCAAGCTCTCGCGCGCCTTAGCGGCGTTTTACGCCGAAGCTTTATCTTCCGCCCGGTGAAGACGACGAGCTTCCCGAGCGAGTGGATGCTGCGGCGGGCGATCGCCTTCGTCGCCGCCTTGGGGATCGGCGTCGCCAGCTACATCGCGATCGCCGAGTCCGGCGGCGGCTCGCCGGTCTGCCTCGCCGGCAGCACCGGCTGTGCGACCGTCGCCAAGAGCTCCTACTCGCACGTCGCCGGCGTCAACATCGCCGTCTTCGGGATCGTCGGCTACGCGCTGCTGCTCGCCAGCGCCTTCTTCGCCAACGACGCGGCCCGCCTCGGCGGCTTCGCGGTCGCCCTCGGCGGCTTCGGCTACAGCGTCTTCCTGACCTACATCGAGTTCTTCAAGATCGAGGCGGTCTGCCAATGGTGCGTCGCCAGCGCCGTGCTGATGACGATCCTCTTCCTGCTCAACGCGACCAGGCTGATCGGCTACGCGGGAACGGAAGAGAGAATGAGCATGCGTGAGCGCCGAGCCTGATCGCCGCCAGCGGCTGCTGCAGATGGCCGCCGGCGCCGCCTTCCTGGTCCTGGCGGTCGTTCTTGTGTTGATCGTCGTCAACTCCAGCGGTGGCAGCGGCGGCGACGCCGCCAACATCGAGGGGGCGGCAGAGGTCGACAGCCTCCTGGCCGGGATTCCCCAAGAAGGGATGGTCCTCGGCGATCCGAAAGCCCCGGTCGAACTGATCGAGTTCGGCGACCTGCAGTGCCCGGTGTGCGCGGGCTACGCGGAGGAATTCCTGCCGCCGATTATCGAAAACCAGGTCAAGAAAGGCGAGGTCAAGATCGACTTCCGCAACCTGACGATCATCGGCGAGGAATCGGTGCCGGCCGGAGCCGCGACGCTGGCCGCCGGCGAGCAGGGCCGTGGCTGGAACTACCTGGATCTCTTCTACAAGAACCAGGGCGAAGAGCGCTCGGGCTACGTCACCGACGAGTTCATGGAGGCCGTCGCCAAAGCCGCCGGAGTCAAAGACGTCGCCAAGTGGAACGAAGACCGCAAACAACTCAACGGCGAAGTCGAAAAAACGACCGCAGAAGCCCAGGACCTCGGCTACAACGCCACGCCGTCGTTCGCTATCGAAGGCCCCGGAACCAAGGGCCTGGAACTTCTAGGAACCCCGGAAAGCACCGGAGCCCTGGAAGACGCGATCGAAGCAGCTAAATAGAGGGTGCTCCGGCCATTTCTCTCGCATAGCGAAGGAAAATACCGGCACGCTCGGCTTAGGTTGACATAACCACCATTATCGTGCGTTAGTTCGACCTATCGGACGGGCGCACGAGACGTCTGCGTTCGGCCATCGCGGACTTTTCGAAGGCGGGAGAGCCACCGCCACCGAGGTGGACTGCCGCTTGATCTCGCCGTCGTGCAGCCTGAACTGGACCTCGACTTCCGCCGACAGGATCCGCCGACAGCGGTTACCGCCTTTGAGCAGGACCCACCGTTTGGGCAGCAACGGCAGCGTCACGTAGCCCCGCTCGGCGACTTGGCGACGACGGGGACGAACCCCGCTTCCCGAGAGACCCAGGGTGCCCGCCCCGGCCACCCAGACCCGCAGCCGCGAGCTTGGCCCCTTGCCGGGATCGGTAACGACGAGGATCTGCCGCAGCCCGCAGACGAGCTTCGGCTCGCGCAGATCGAGAGAGACCGTCGGCACGAATTCCTGGATCGAATCCCGCTTGAACAGGTAAAGGACGGCGTCGGCCAGGGACGGGTCCTTTCCGTAGTCGAGTACGTACCGCCGCCCGCCCAGCACCATCCGCCGGACCATGGCGTTCGGGACCATCCTCATCTTGGTCTTTTCGCTGACCTTCGGGTTGACGGGCCTGGGCAGACAGGTCGCGAGGAAGACACCTTCTCCCGTCTGCCCGACGTAGCCGCCGCTCAGCACTCCGCCGCCCTCCAGAAAGACGGTCGCTCGGTCGAGGGCGGCCGGGGGCGTTGCCAGATAGCTCGCCACGACCAGACTCAGCCCTGCCGCCGTCACCAGGACCGGAACGATCAGGCTGCGTGGCTCCCTTACCGAGGGGAGCTCCTTCTCGATGTGGCTCAGATGCAGGAACAGCAAGAGCACGAGCAGGCCCATGCCGGCCGGTGCCGACAGGAAGCTGACCGCGACGGCAACGACGACGATGCTCAGAGCGGTCTTGAGGTATTTCTTTTTCCTCAGCCTCGCCTTGTGTTGCTCCCCTGGCTCGGCTCGGCTGACCCAGTCTTCGATCACTCCCAGCACCACTCCGGTCCAGAAGAGAGCAAGCAGCGCCGACACCGCTACGCAGGCCCAAGCGGGCTCGTCGCTCAGCTCAGACATGAAGGCGCTCGCCAGGATGGCGACGATCACCGCGTTCAGCACCAGCTTCCAGGCCCGCACTTTCTGCTTCTGTTTGCCTTCGCCCAGCTGCGGCGACTCCCCCCTTTTCACCACCAGCTGCCAGGTGCCGAGCGCAAGCACGAGCAAGACCCCGAGAACGATGAGCTCGAAGAGGAGCGCCTTGATCCCCACTGCCAGGAGATGGTTTCTGTCGAGGACGCGAACGGTCTCGTCGGTCGGCAGCCTCGCCGCGGTGAACTTCAGCCAGAGAACCAGTCCGCCCAGGAGGTAGACGTAGGCACCCGCGGCCGCGAGCGCGCCCGCCGCCGCCAGGGCTAGCTGGAGGCGGTCTTGCTGGTCTCCTTTGGGCGTCCCCTCACCGGTTCCCACCGTAAGAGAACCTGATCACGAAAAAGCTTCGTAACCAAATGTTTATCGGCAGAACGCCTGCTCGAGGGGCGCTTTTTGCGTTAACTCGATCGCGGCCGAGGGTTGGTGGCGCGACCGCGGCTCAGCGGCCGGACGATCGGGGGCAGCTTGGGCAGCTCCCCGCTCTCGACGTCGTCGAGGGTGAAGCCGGCGGTGCTGATAGCCGAAACCGTGTCGCGGTTGCAGTGGCAGCCGTCGCCGAGGAAACGCCAGGGGCGCTCCAGGCGGTCCTGCCACTTGGCTAGGTCGGGGTTGCGCGACCGGACGTGCTCAAGGAAGAGCAGCTTGCCGTCGGGCTTGAGGATGCGCTTGATCTCCGACAGGGCGGCTGCCTGATCGGGAACCGTGCAGAGGACCAGGGTGACGACGACGGTGTCGAATGACTCGTCCGGGAACGGGAGTTGTTCGGCCGGTGCTTCGACCACGAGTACTGTCGAGTCCTCGCCCATCTGCGCCAGCTTCTCGCGCAGCTGCTTGGTCATGTGCGGGTCGGGCTCGACCAGGGTCAGGCCCTCGATCGCCTCGGGGTAGTGCTCGAGGTTGAGGCCGGTGCCGGCGCCGAGCTCCAGGACCCTCCCCCGCGCCTGCGCCAGGAGCTCGTGGCGCATATCGCTCAAGCCGGCCTCCTCGGTGGCCTTGAAGCCTCGGTCGTAGACGGCGGAGAAAGCCCGCCCCCACGTCGCGTCATAGATTCGTCCCACGGCAGCTCCTTTGCTCGCTTTGGGAGCTATACGGAGGCCGGTCGGCCCCCGTTCAGCTAGGCGACGTCGCGCTGCGGCGCCGGGGCCTCGGCGCTCGTCTCGGCCTGACCCGGCTCGCTGGCCGCGGCCCGGTCCTCGTAGGCCTTGCGGGCTCTGTGGTCGACCTCGATCATCAGCTTGTCGACCTTCATCGCCCGGCCCAGCGCCTCGCGCCAGCTGCGCGGCAGCGGTGCCAGGATCTTGTAGAGGGCGCCGTTGGCGCGCGGCACGAAAACATCGAAGCGCGGCACTTCCATCGCGTCGACGATCTCGTCGGCGACGTCGGAGGCCTCGACCGGTTTCACCCATTTCTGGCCGACGCCGCTGGTCAGCTCGGTGTTGACCACGGTCGGCATCACGCAGAGGACCTCGACGCCCGTGCCTCGCAGCTCCGCCCGCACCGCCTCGCTGAGGCCGACGACGGCGTGCTTGGTCGCCGAGTAGGTGGCGATCCCCGGCAGGCCGGATTTGCCCGCCTGGGAGGCGATGTTGACGATGTAGCCGCTGCCCCGCGGGCGCAGTCGCTTCATCGCCAGCTGGGTGCCGGTGATGACGCCGACGAGGTTGATGTCGATCTGGCGGCGGACCGAGTCCTCGCCCTCCTCGTCGAGCGGCGTCACCGGCATGATCCCGGCGTTGTTGATCACCGCGTCGACCGGGCCGAGCTGCCGTTCGGCCTCGTCGAGGAAGTGGGCGAAGGAGTCGCGGTCGGTGACGTCGAGCGCCAGCGCGACCGTGCCGCCGCCCAGCTCCGCCGCCGTCTTCTCCGCCAGCTCGAGCTGGAGGTCGCCGATGGCGACGCGGCACCCCTTCGCGATCAGCGCCGTCGCCGTCGCCTTGCCGATCCCCCGCGCACCGCCGGTGATCGCCACGACCTTGCCGCTGAGTGAACGCCGCTCCTTCGCCATCGTGCTCCTCCTCTGTGGTCCGGCGACCTTCCCTAGGCCGCCGGTTTGTAGACGGTGACCACGGCGGCGCCGCCGAGGCCGATGTTGTGCTGCAGGGCGGTCTTCG
The DNA here is from genome assembly GCA_036277955.1 of Solirubrobacterales bacterium. Taxonomy (GTDB): domain Bacteria; phylum Actinomycetota; class Thermoleophilia; order Solirubrobacterales; family 70-9; genus VAYN01. The sequence goes on from DASULV010000011.1 coordinate 11,482, forward strand.
CGCCCTCCACCTGGCGCTTGTCGGATGCGCCGCGCAGCTGCCAGGTCAGTTCCGAGCACTGCGCCAGCCCGGTCGCGCCGAGCGGGTGGCCCTTGGAGATCAGCCCGCCGGACGGGTTGACGACCGGGCCGCTGCCGCCGTAGGTGGTCGCTTCTTCCTCGACCAGCTTGTGCGCCTCGCCCTCGGCCGCGAAGCCGAGCGCTTCGTAGGTGATGAGCTCGTTGGCGCTGAAGCAGTCGTGCAGCTCGCAGACGTCGACTTCCTCGGCCCCCACTCCGGCTTCCTCGTAGGCGATCTTCGCCGCCGTGCGCGACATGTCGGAGCCGACGATCGTCATGCAGTCGGCGTTCTCGTCGAAGGTCGAGGAGAGGTCGGTGACCATCGCCTGGCCGGCGATCTCGACCGCCTGCTCCCAGAGGCCGTTGCGGTCGACGTAGGCCTCGGAGGCGACGATCGCGCAGGCCGAGCCGTCGGAGGTCGGCGAGCACTGCAGCTTGGTCAGCGGGTCGTGGATCATCTTCGCCGCCTTGATGTCGGCGAGGCTGTATTCGTCCTGGAACTGGGCATAGGGGTTGTTGACCGAGTGCTTGTGGTTCTTCCAGCCGATCCAGGCGAAATGGTCGGGGGTCGACCCGTACTTCTGCATGTGATCGCGGCCGGCGTTGCCGAACATCTGCGGCGCGGGCGGCGAGGGCTCCGGGTCACGAATCTCGAACATCCGCATCGCGTGTTTGTCAAGCGCGTTGGTGCGGTCGGT
>DASULV010000012.1:0-31686 GCA_036277955.1 Solirubrobacterales bacterium
AGCTCGGGCTCGGAGACTGCAGTCGAAACCCGTGAGGGTCAGAAGAGGGAGGGAAGAGATGTTCTCGAGAATCCACCAGAAGCTAGGCACCGCCGGTTTCGTGATCGCGATCGTGGCGCTGATAATGGCGCTCGGCGGCGCAGCCTACGCGGCTCTGCCGGGCTTGAACTCAAAGCAGAAAAAGGAAGTCAAGAAGATCGCCAAGGGGCTGGTGGCGCCGGGACCGGCGGGGGCCACGGGTCCGGCAGGGGCACCTGGGCCCGCCGGCGCCAAGGGAGATGCCGGTGCGGTCGGAGGCACCGGGCCACAAGGAGAAAAGGGAGAAAAGGGAGACACTGGACCGACCGACACGAAACTGCCGCCGGGGAAGAGCGTGAAGGGGTTCTGGGTGCTGGAAACTAACAATGGGATAGGAATAGCCCTGCTTGCCGTGAATTTCCCTCTTCGCGTCGAGCCGACGCCTACTTTCGAATATGTGGCGCCTAGTGAAGGCCCGACCGACAAATGTCCCGGAAGCGCAGATGAACCAGAGGCCAAACGAGGCTACTTTTGCCTTTATGCGAAGGTGAACAATGGTGCACTAGCGGTGGGTCCAAGCCAAAAATTACTTGACTCCTTCGGCTGGCTCGGGCAGTGGGGGGTGAAAGAAGGTGCGTCGGAAGTCCTGGCCTACGGCAGCTGGGCCGCCGCCGCGCGCTGTCCGCTCGACGAAGAAGGGAACGAAATCGACTGCTGATCTGAGTTCTCATTGAGTCCAAACCAGCCCTGCGGCGGAGCGATCCCCGCGGGGCTTTTCTGTGGGGCCATTACAGGCGACACATGTGGGAGATGGGAACTCCCCGCTGGCTGAGTCAAATCCCTTACACCACTAAAGAAGTAGGTGACGTTTGGCACTCCCGCAAGGAAACCGTATGGTCAAAAGCCTTGACGGTAAGTCAGGATCAGAGGTATAAAAACTTGCACTCCCCGCGGTCACGAGGGGAGACAGAAGAGCAGGCCCCGAGGCACCGGTCCAACTGCCAAGGCGCCCCTGGGCCGAACATCAAGAAAGGGATACGACGATGGCAAAAAAAATTCTAATTTTTTATGTATCAGTGCTCGCGTTCGCCTCGCTCGCTTTACCGGCGATCGCATCGGCGAGCAATAAACCTACACTTACAGACGCTGGCGGCCACGTGAAAGTAGGCGCCAAAATCTGGGGCACAAATATTGGTAACGCGATATTCACTGACACAGCTAAAAACGCTCTTGTCACCGCGACTACAGCACATCTGACAGGCGAAGTAACTCGCAACGACAGTGGCTTCGTCGAAGGTACAATTTCGACATTCGATTTCAGCGGCACCGGGTCGGTTCATGCTGACAATGGCCTAGCCGAGCTAACAGGCAGTTTCGGTAACGCCTATGTCACAGTAGAGGGGAAACTCTGCATTAGATCGACGCCGGCAAATGCAACAGACGAATTCGAAGTCGGCACAGATAAAGGCAAATGCAGTGAAGGCGTCGGCAAAGTCGAGTTCATCATCGGCTCGACAACCGCTGGTGAATGCACATACGAAACCACAAACCCTGTAACGGGAGACTTCACTACAGGTGGTGCTCAGGCCGAATTGACGGTTCGAAACACCCAGGCGGGAAGTGGTGCAAAATTGATCAAAGGCAGCTTCCTCTGTCCCAGCAGCGGCATGCTGAGCATGAAGTTCGGGCTCGAGACAGATACAGCAAGCGGTTCGACCGCTGACCCGATCTGGATCGATCTTCTGCCGTAGGCTCGCAAATCCAGAAGTGGGGCCGCGCGGGCGGCCCCACTCAGGTAGGGGTATCCAATGGCGGCCGAGAGGGTAGAAGCTGCAGGTGTTCCCGCGGAGCAAGGAGCAGCAACTCTGCGAATACGCGCGGAAGCGAGATTTTAGGAGGACGCCTGAGCCAGCACCCGAGCGGCGAGCTGAGACGGAAGCAGCGCGGTTCGTCGTGCAGGAACACAGCGCTCGACGGCTGCATTGGGATTTGCGGTTGGAGCACGAGGGGGTCGCTGCTTCTTGGGCGATTCCTAATGGGATTCCGGAGACGCCGGATGAGAATCGGAAGGCTGTGCATACGGAGGATCATCCGCTCGAGTATTTGAGCTGGGAGGGGGAGATTCCGGAGGGGGAGTATGGGGCTGGGACGATGGTGGTCTGGGACTCGGGCACCTATGAGCTGGAGAAGTGGGAGGCGGGGAAAGTGGTGGTCGAGTTTCATGGGGAGAAGTTGCGGGGGCGGTACGCGCTGTTTCGGGCTGGTAAGTCGGAGAAGGATTGGATGATTCATCGAATCGATCCTCCGGAGCGGGAGCGGGATCCGTTTCCGGAGAACTTGGTGCCGATGCTGGCCCGACTTTCGACTTTGCCGCGGGACGACGGGAAGTGGGCGGTCGAGGTGAAGTGGGACGGGATCCGGGCTCTCGCCTACTGCCGGCCGGGGCGGGTGCAGCTGCAGACCCGCAACCTCAACGACGTCTCCGTGCAGTACCCGGAGGTGCGGCGGATTTCGCGGGCGCTGGGGGCTCATGACGCTGTGCTCGATGGGGAGATCGTTGCCTTTGACGAGAACGGCAAACCGAGCTTCGAGCGAATGCAGCAGCGGATCCACAACACCGACGAGAACGTGATCCGGCGGCGGATGAAGACGCACCCGGTCGTTTACGTGATCTTCGACCTCCTCTACCTGGACGGGGAGGACCTGACCTGCGAGCCGTATACGCGCCGGCGCGAACTGCTAGAGGGGTTGGAGCTGGCCGGGGACGCTTGGCAGACGCCCGGTTACTCGGTCGGTCACGCGGAGGAGCTGCTGGCGGCGAGCAAGGAGCAGGGCCTCGAGGGGGTGATGCTGAAGCGGGTCGACTCTCTCTACTGCCCTGGCAAGCGCACCGGGACCTGGCTGAAGGTGAAAAACGTCAGTCGCCAGGAGATGGTGATCGGCGGCTGGACTCCTGGCGAAGGGCGCCGCAAGGAACACCTCGGTGCTCTCCTCGTCGGCTACTTCGAACGCGTCGGGGGCAAGCCGGCCCTGCGCTACGCCGGAAAAGTCGGCACCGGCTTCAAAGCCGCCGACCTCACCGCGATCACTGCCCGGCTGTCGCCGCTCGAGCGCAAGACGAGCCCCTTCGGCGCCGGCCCGAAACCACCCAAAGGCGCCCACTTCGTCGAGCCGCGCCTGGTCGCCGAGATCGAGTTCCGCGAGATGACGGGCGAGAAACAGCTGCGCCACGCGGCCTACAAAGGCATGCGCGAGGACAAGTCCGCCGACGAGGTGGTGCTGGAGCAGGCGACCGACCCGCAAGGGGAGTCGCTGACCTCCCGCGCGGTCAAACGCCCCCGCAAGAAAGCCGCGGTCACGGTCGAAGGGCGCGAGCTCGAACTCTCCAACCTCGACAAGGTCCTCTACCCCCAGACCGGCTTCACCAAGGGCGAGCTGATCGACTGGTACGCCCGCATCGGCGAGGTCCTGCTGCCGCACCTGCGCGGCCGGCCGCTGACCCTGAAGCGCTATCCCGAAGGCGTCGAGGGCAAACACTTCTACGAGAAGCGCTGCCCCAAGCATCGCCCCGACTGGGTGACGACCGCCAGCGTCTGGAGCGACCGCCACAAGGGCGAGATCGACTACTGCGTGGTCGAAGACCTGCCGACGCTGGTCTGGCTGGCGAACCTCGCCGACATCGAGCTCCACACCTCGCTCGCCAAAGCCGCGGAGATCGAGCGGCCGACGGCGATGGTCTTCGACCTCGACCCCGGCGCCCCCGCGGACATCGTCGACTGCTGCCAGGTCGCGGTCTGGCTGCGGGGCCTCTTCGAGCAGCTCGGCCTCCAGTGCTACCCGAAGACCTCGGGCTCGAAGGGGATGCAGCTCTACGTTCCCCTCAACAGCGACGTCACCTACGACGACACCAAGCCTTTCGCCAAAGCGGTCGCCGAGACGCTGGAGAAGCGGTTCCCCGACCGCGTCGTTTCGCAGATGTCGAAGGCGAAACGGCCTGGCAAGGTGCTGATCGACTGGAGCCAGAACGACCGCCACAAGACCACCGTCTGCGTCTACTCGCTGCGGGCCAAAGAGCGGCCGACGGTCTCGACGCCGCTGGAGTGGGACGAGGTCGATGCGGCGCTCGCGACCGGCGACGCCGAGGCGCTCGTCTTCGACCATGCCGCGGTCCTCGAGCGCGTCGAGGTCAAGGGCGACCTCTTCGCACCACTCCTCAGCGAAGAGCAAACGCTCCCGGCGATCTAGTTAGGAACTCCGCTCCAACGGGCAATGGAGGGCATGGGGCAGAACGAGAGGATCGAATCGCTGGCGCGGGAAAACCCGGCGCCGATCGCGCTCGCCGCGGCCTTCGTCGCCGGCGTCGTCTTCGGCCGGATGTTCTCGCGGTAAGGGGAAGGGGACCGAGATGGCTGACGAGAACGGTCGCAGGGACACGCAGGTGCACGACACGCAAGTGCACGAGGACCGGCACACCCAAGGCCACGAGAACGTCGACCCCGTCCGTGCCGACTACGCCCCCGAGGGCGCCGAGTCGAAGACCGGCCTCGGCGCGACGCTGAAGCGGACGCTGACCGAGTTCCAGGAGGACAACCTCAGCGACTGGGCCGCCGCGCTCACCTACTACGGCCTGCTCTCGCTGTTCCCGGCGCTGATCGCGATGGTCTCGCTGATCGGGATCTTCGGCGACCCGCAGACGACGACCACCAAGCTGACCGAAATCATCACCGAAATCGGCCCCGAGTCGGGCGCCGAAACCTTCGAAGGCCCGATCAAATCGATCACCGAAAACCAGACCGCCGCCGGCTTCGCCTTCGTCTTCGGGCTCGCCGCCGCGCTCTGGTCGGCCTCCGGCTACGTCGGCGCCTTCACCCGCGCCTCGAACATCATCTACGAGACCCCCGAGGGGCGCCCGTTCTGGAAGCTGCGGCCGCTGCAGATCGGAGTGACGCTGGCGATGATCATCATGATGGCGCTGCTCGCCATCGGCCTCGTCCTCACCGGCCCGGTCGTCGAAGCGATCGCCGACCCGATCGGCCTCAGCGGCACCGCGGTCGACGTCTGGAACATCGCCAAGTGGCCGGTGATGGCGGCGATCTTCATCCTCATGGTCGACGTCCTCTATTACACGACCCCGAACGTGAAGCTGCGCGGCTTCAAGTGGGTCACCCCCGGCGCGATCCTCTCGATCGTCGTCTGGGCGATCGCCTCGGCCCTCTTCGCCTTCTACGTCTCCAACTTCAGCTCCTACGACAAGACCTACGGCACCCTCGCCGGCCTCGTCGTGCTGCTGCTCTGGTTCTGGATCACCAACCTGGCGATCCTCTTCGGCCACCAGATGAACGCCGAGCGCGAGCGCAGCGAGGAGATCAAGGAAGGGCAGCCGCGGGCCGAGAAGGAGATCCAGCTCGAACCGCGCGACGAACCGAAGGACCAGAAGACCACCTGAAACGGAAGGAAGGGAGAAGAGATGCGAGGAACGAAGAGGATGAAGAAGACGATTTCGCGGGTGCAGCCGCTGGTCGTCGGGCTGGCCGAGAACGACTACGCCCGCAAGAACCTCCAGCGCGGCGCCGCGAGCATGCGCGAGGGCGCGCGAGCGCTCGCTTCCGGCCGCACCCACCCGAAGCGCCACTGGCCGAAACGGATCGCCGCGATCGGCCTCGCCGGGGCGGCCGCCGCCGCCGCGATCGCCGGCAAAGGCTCTGGCTCGGGTGACGAGGGCGCCCAGAAATGAAGATCGTCTTCGCCCCGATCAGCATCGTCCTCGGGCTGATCGCCGGCCTCCTCGGCAAGAAGATCTTCGAACAGGTCTGGGGGCTGATCGACGAAGAGGAGCCGCCGAAGCCCGAGCACCGCGAATTCGCCTGGCCGAAGCTGATCGCCGCGCTCGTCGTCGAGGGCGCGATCTTCCGCCTGGTCAAAGGCCTCGTCGACCACGGCACCCGCACCTCCTTCGCCAAAGTCACCGGCAAATGGCCGGGTGAGGAGAGACCCGAACCGGAGTGAGCCCGAATGAGAAAGCACATCGCCGGGTAGCTATTGCAAGGCACCAGTCGTCCAATGCAAACGGCAAAACGGAGGAGCAGATGAACACCAGGGCAGACAGAGGATCCGGCATCGGCGGAATTTCGTTGGGAGGCATCCTCGTGATCATCGGAATCATCCTGATGATCGTCTGGAGCTTCTGGATCGGGCTGATCATCGCCCTGATCGGGCTGATCGCCTTCGGCGGCTTCGCGCGCGGGAAGTGGTACTAGCGGGCAGCGTGCTCGTCGCCGCGTAGGCGACTTCACCCGCATCTGCATCCGGACCGGCCATTCGACAGGGGCCGCCAGAATGGCGGCCCCTGGGTTTCAGCGGGCTTGTCGTCAGCTACTAGGAGACGAAGAGTTGGCCACCCGCTTCAGACTCCAGTGTCCTCGTGCCTTCGAGCATCGCGCTGGTTGGGCAGAGGAAGCCTCCTTTGATCAGTTTGAGCCGCCGCCTGGTGGTTCGGTCTGCGGAGCGGGCTGTTGCTCGCCGCCGTCTCCCTTGCGCTCTTCGCGCTCGCCCATCTCATCGACCCGCGTCCGGAATTTCTCCTCGCGCTGGTCGTGCGCGGGGTCTTCTTCCTTGCCGTAGCCCTCGCCGTCTCCTGGATCGCCGGTCGGCTGCGGGTGCTGGAGCACTCGGCCGAGGAACTCGCGGCGATCCGCGCCGCCTTGACGCCCGCCGATCTCCCGGACCTTCCCGATCTCGACGCGGCGGCGGCCTTCGTGCCCTCCGAGCTCGGGGTATCCGGCGACTTCTACCTGCTGACCAACGGGCCGGACGGCTCGACGATCGCGGTCGTCGGTGACGTCGTCGGCCATGGCCCGGCGGCGGCCCGCCTCGCCACCTTCATCCGCGCCCGCTTCGCCGCCTTCGCCGCCGGCACCAGCGACCCCTCCGAACTGCTGACGCTCGTCAATGCGGCGCTCACCGATCGACCGGGCCGCCAGGAAGAGCTGGTCAGTGCCGTCTGTGTGCGGTTGCACCCGAACGAGGACACGGTGTGCTGGGCGCGGGCGGGGCATCCACCGCCGCTGCGCCTGCCCGGGCTGGAGGAGCTGCCCACGAAGGGCGCGACCTTCCTCCTGGGAGCAGAAGAGGGACTGGAGCTGGAGAACGTCGAGTCGCCGCTCGGGGGCAGCGACGGCCTGGTCGTGTTCACCGACGGCGCCACGGACGTGCGCCAGGGGAAGCAGATGCTCGGCCTCGAGGGGTTGCGCGGGCTGCTCGCGCCGCTTGTCGGGCTGTCGGCGAAGGTTGTCGTCAGCGAGGTGGAACGAGCGCTTCTCGCCTGGGCGGACCGGCCGATCAGGGACGACCTGTGCCTGGTGGTGCTAAAGCCAGAACCCGAGTAGCTGTTTTGGGGTGACAAATGGCACCTTTGAGTACCACTACGTACTTGACGCGGGTGACATGAGGCGCGAAGATGGCAGAGCTTCATTATTTCTCCTGGCTCCCGAGGTGCCCTCACATATCAGGACGTCTCGGGAGCTCCTTTTCTCCAGGCAGGGCGGCGGGGCGGTAGCGTCGTCCCTATGGCAGCAACTGCCGGCCCCACCTTTGCGGTCACGAATCGCCTGCCCGAGCCGGCGCTGGCGGCGCTGCGGGAAGCCGGGGAGCTGCGGATCGACGAACGCACCGAGGCGGTTCCCCGCGCCGATCTGCTCGCCCTGGTCGCCGGCGCCGAGGCGATCCTGACGCTGCTGCACGACCGGGTCGACGAGGAGCTGCTGGAGGCCGCGGGGCCACAGCTCCGCTGCGTCGCCAACGTCGCCGTCGGCTTCGACAACGTCGACATCGCTGCCGCGACGCGGCGGGGAGTCATCGTCACCAATACGCCCGGCGTCCTCGACGACGCCACCGCCGACCTGACGATGGCGCTGATCCTGGCGGCGACGCGGCGGGTGGTCGAGGGCGACCGGTTGATTCGCGCCGGCCGGCCCTGGACCTGGGGGATGTCGTTCATGCTCGGCAGCGGGTTGCGCGGGAAGCTGCTCGGGATCTCCGGGCTCGGCGGGATCGGGCGCCGGGTGGCGGAGCGGGCGCGAGCTTTCGGGATGGAGATCGCCTACCACTCGCGCCATGCGGCGCCCGCGGAGATCGTCGCCGAACTCGGGGCGGAGCGGCTGTCGCTGGACGAGCTGCTGGCGCGCGCCGACGTGGTCAGCCTGCACTGCCCGCTGACGCCGGAGACGCACCACCTGATCGGCGCCGCCGAGCTTGCGTCGATGAAGCGGAGCGCAGTGCTGATCAACGCCGCGCGCGGCCCGGTCGTCGACGAGCGGGCGCTGGCGGCTGCCCTTGCCGCCGGTGAGATCGCCGCCGCCGGGCTCGACGTCTACGAGCACGAGCCGCGGGTCGAGCCGGCGCTGCTCGAGCTGGAGAACGTGGTCCTGAGCCCGCACCTCGGCTCGGCGACCGTCGAGACCCGGACCGCGATGGCCGAGTTGGCGGCCCGCAACGCGATTTCTGTACTCCGCGGCGAAGGGCCGCTCACTCCCGTCACGTCACAATGAACCGGTGATCCCTGCCGCCTCCCGGCGAACTGCATCAGATTTCCTCCCTGGTGGGTGGGGAATCTGATGCAGTTGGAAAAGGTGATCGCGCACCGGATCGGCGGCGAGGAGACGAGCGGTTCGTCGTCGCGGACCTCGCCCGTGTACGACCCGGCTACCGGCGAGGTCCAGGCCGAGGTTCTGCTCGCCGAGGCGAGTGATGTCGATGCCGCGGTCGCTGCCGCCCGCGAGGCATTCGCGGATTGGTCGCAGGCTTCGCTCAGCCGCCGCGCCAAGATCATGTTCGCTTTCCGCGAGCTCTTGAACGAGAACGTCGAGGAGCTGGCGCGGATCGTTTCCTCCGAGCACGGCAAGGTGCTGGAGGACGCGAAGGGGGAGGTCTCGCGGGGGCTCGAGGTGGTCGAGTTCGCCTGCGGGATCCCGCAGCTGCTGAAGGGCGAGTACTCCGACCAGGTCTCGACCACCGTCGACGCTTGGTCTTTCCGCCAGCCCCTTGGCGTCTGCGCCGGGATCACCCCGTTCAACTTCCCGGCGATGGTGCCGATGTGGATGCACCCGGTCGCGATCGCCTGCGGCAACACCTTCGTCCTGAAGCCCTCCGAGCGCGACCCATCGGCTTCGAACTTCGTCGCCGGGCTCTACGCCGAGGCGGGGCTGCCGGACGGCGTCTTCAACGTCGTCCACGGCGACAAGGTCGCGGTCGACGCCCTCCTCGACCACCCCGACGTCGCCGGCGTCTCCTTTGTGGGCTCGACCCCGATCGCGCGGTACGTCCACGCACGCGGGACCGAGAACCGCAAGCGGGTGCAGGCCCTCGGCGGGGCGAAGAACCACGCGGTGGTGATGCCCGGCGCCGACCTCGGCTACGCCGCCGACCAGCTCGCGGCGGCGGGCTTCGGCTCGGCCGGTCAGCGCTGCATGGCGATCTCGGTCGCGGTGGCGATCGGCGATGCGGGGGACGAGCTGGTCGACCAGGTGGCCCGGCGGGCGCGCGAGATCAAGGTCGGCCCCGGTCTCGACCCCGCCTCGGAAATGGGCCCGGTGGTGACGCCGCAAGCGCGCGAGCGGATCGTCGACTACATCGGCCAGGGTGCCGAGGCGGGCGCGCGGCTGACCGTCGACGGCCGCGAGCTGGAGATGGACGGCGGCGGCTTCTGGGTCGGGCCGACCCTGATCGACCGGGTCAGCCCGGAGATGTCGGTCTACACCGACGAGATCTTCGGCCCGGTCCTCTCCGTCGTCCGCGGCCGCGACCTCGACGAGGCGATCGAGCTGATCAACCGCAACTCCTACGCCAACGGCGCCGCGATCTTCACCGGCTCCGGCTACGAGGCACGGCGCTTCCAGCGCGAGGTCGAGATCGGGATGATCGGCATCAACGTCCCGATCCCGGTACCGATGGCCTTCTACTCCTTCGGCGGCTGGAAGGACTCCCTCTTCGGCGACCATCACATCCACGGCCCCGAGGGCGTCCGCTTCTACACCCGCGGCAAGGCGATCACCGCGCGGTGGCCCGAGACGCAGGCGCCTTCAGGCGCGTCGATGCACTTCCCGACCTCCAGCTGAATCCGCGAGACCGCGAGGACCGGGGGTAGTTCCGGTTCACCGCGGTGATCGATGAGCTAGCTGGTCGTTTGCCCGACTGCGAACGCCAGCCTGGCGTGGATCTCGACGGCCTTCTCGGGAGTCATGATCGGTCGCCGCCGCGAGAAGAACCACTGCAGGCTCCTTGCCGGCAGGATCGTCACACCACGGCGCTTGGCCGGCACCTTCTCGACGATGTATGCCTGACTGAAGACGAGCAGTGCCTCCACCTTCATCCCGGTAACCGTCTCCAGCGTTTTCTTCTCCGCATAAGCCTGGGCCAGCATCTTCGGATCCAGGTGCTCCAGCCAGACCTTGCCGGCTCGGCTCTTGGTCTCGATCGTGTAGATCCCACCCGGCCCGACGACGATGTGGTCGATGTTGCCGCGGCCGAAGGAAACATCGTGGATGACGTGCCAGCCTTCGGCGGCGAGGCCTTCGAGAATTCCGCCGACGACTTCCTCCCCCACGGCTCCCTGCGCCCAGCTGTCGTAGTCGCGCTTGAAGCTGCCGCCGAAGAACCGCTTCCAGGACTTGGCTCTGGCCTGGGCGCGGACGTGCTGCCCTGCGACTCGTCTCGTGCCCGGTTCCATCTACAGGCGTACCTATCGGCTCCGGGCGCCGCCGCCTGAGCGCGGCAAGCGGATGTTCGGTTTGATGGAGTAGCGGCATGGAACTCCTCGAGACCAAGCCGCTGCACCGTGGCAAGCACGTCGACTTCGTCGCCAAGCGCTACCGGCACGCCGACGGCAGCGAGGTCGAGCGGGAGGTCGTCGAGCATCCCGGCTCCGTCGCGGTGCTGGCGCACGACGAGGAGTTCGCCTACCTCGTCGCGCAGCCGCGCGAGGCGGTCGAGGAGGAAGAGCTGCTGGAGATCCCGGCGGGCACGCTCGACCACGAGGGGGAGAGCGAGCTCGAGTGTGCGCAGCGGGAGCTGGCCGAGGAGGCGGAGCTGCAGGCGCAGGAGTGGCGCCTGCTGCACGTCGTCTATCCCAGCCCTGGCTTCCTCACCGAGAAGGTGACGATCTTCGAGGCGACCGGCCTCTCGCCGGCCAGCGGGGAGCGGGACGAGGACGAGGAGATCGAGATCGTCCGCCTCGACCTCGCCCAGCTCGACGAGGCGCTGCCGCAGATCCGCGACGCCACCACCGTGATCGCCCTGCAGTACCTGCAGCGCAAGCTCGACTAATGCACAAACTGTTCCGACTTTGACGTCGAGCCGTGATGCGCTCGGACTGTCACCCGAGGCAAATTGACAATCCGGTTTTTAAAAGCCCTAATCCCTTGAGCGAAGGATCGGCGGGAGGTTCTCGCCGCGGTTTCGAACTGACAGAGACAAAAATGGGCAGGCAGGGGGACACGGGTGGACTCTGGGGTTACCACGAGAGTTAAGTGTTGTACTTGGGCGTTCACGCTGACGGTTATGTTGAGCCTCTTCGTAGCTCCGTCCGCTGCAAACGGTTCGCCGATCCTCTGGAAGACGTTCGGCAACTTCGCTCGCCCCTCTGGCATCGCGATCGACCAGGCCACCGAAAACGTCTTCGTTGCCGATGGGAGCTACGAAAACACAGTCGACATCTACGGGCCGGAAGGCGAAGCGCCCACCGGCGTCTCGTCTCCCTACATCTTCGGATTCTTCTTCGGCAACGAACCTTCGGGCGTCGCGGTTGACAACTCGGGCAGCGCCTCGGCGGGTGCCGTCTATGTCGCCGACGTGCTCGACAACGCGGTGAAGAAGTTCGAGCTGAATCCTGCGACCGAAACCTACGAACAGGTGGAAACGCTGAACGCCACGCCGGGCTTCAGCGAACCTCTGGGAGTCGCCGTCAACGCCGAGGGGAACGTCTACGTCGCCGACTACGGCAGCTCCTCAATCGTGATCTTCGATCCGAGCGGCAGCGAAACGGGCCGGATCGATGTCTCCGCGCAGGGCCACCCCAGCTCCGTGGCATTCGACTCCCGTGGCGATCTGTTCGTCCAGTTCTATGGCTCTGGGACCGTCTACAAGTACGCAGCCAATGGGTCGGGCGAGATCGAAGCGGGAACCGTTCCGACCGAAGTAGTGGGTGGTGGCGGCAGTGGCATCGCGGTCGATCTCTCCAACGACATTCTTTACGTCGCATCCGGCAACCACGTCGCTGAATACGACTCGGACAGCCTCGATCTTCTCGGCGAATTCGGGGCGGGAATCCTCGAAAACACTCAAAGGGTCGCCGTCGACCCCGGCACCGGCCGGATCTATGTGTCTGATTCCGGCAAGAACCGCGTCTTTCTCTTCGTGCCTCCGCCTCCTCCTGTGGCTCCGACCGTCCTGGACGAGTCGGCTGCCCCCAGCTACACCGAAGCCGAGCTTCGAGCGACGATCGAACCGGGCAATGACGAAGCCACCTACTACTTCGAATACGGGACGACCTCCGCCTATGGCAGTAGAACGGCGGCGAAGTCCACCGATCTGGCGTTTGAAGCCGTGGATGTTTCGGCCTACGCCTTCGGCCTCAGCCAAGGGACCACCTACCACTACCGCATCGTTGTCAGCAACTCGGTCGAAACGGTAGTTGGTCCGGATCAGACCTTCACTACCCTGACGCGCTCGTCGGCGCTTCTCCCCGACGACAGAGCCTATGAGCTGGTTACCCCGCCTAACACGGGAGGCGCAGGACTCAGCATGTTCACTGCGGGCGACGCCTTTGACACTCAGCTCGTCGCTCCCGATGGCAGCCGGCTCATCTTCGAGTCGCAAAGGGCCCTTCCCGGGATTGGAGGCAACGGTGGGGAAGATCGATACGAGTCGATCCGGGGCGAATCTGGCTGGTCGACGGAGCAAGTCTCCCCGACCGGCTCTGAGGCCGTGTTCCCCCACTCCGGGGGCAGCACGCCCGACCATGGATATTCCTTCTGGACCAGTGGTTCCGTGGGGGGCTCGCTCGACATCAACCAGCCGGGACAGGCCCACTACGTGAGGCTGCCCGACGGAACCTTCGAGTTGCTCGGGCGCGGCCCCAGCGGCGAAGACCCTCAAGCCAAGGGACGCTGGATCAGCCCCGGCGCCTCCCACGTCATCTTCACGACCTTCCCTGGCGAAAGCGTCCCGTTGACGGCGGACGCGCCTCCCAGCGGAGTGGCAGCAATCTACGACCGCCCGAACCTGGGACCCGCCCAACTCGTTTCGATCCTGCCGAGTGGTCAGACGCCCGCCGCGGACGCCCAGTACCTGGGCGCCTCAGAAGACGGCTCGGCGGTCGTGTTCATGGTGGAAGAAGTCATGTACGTGCGGATCGACGACGCCTCGACCCTCGAAATCGAGGCTGGGAACCCGACCTACGCCGGCATCTCGGCCAGCGGGGACCGCGTCTTCTTCCTCAAGGAAGGGAACATCTTCGCCTTCGACACCCGGACCGGAGACTTGACTCCGATCGGGACCGGCGGCGAATCCACGGTCGTCAACGTCTCGGCCGATGGCTCGCACGTCTACTTCTCCTCCCGCCAGCTGCAGCCGCCTGACGAAGAAGGCGAAGCGGGAGCGCGGAACCTCTACGTCTGGAAGGAAGGGGCAGTCAAGTACGTCGCGACGCTGTCCGAGCAGGACTTTGAAAGCTTCGCGGGGACCTTCCTCGTCCATCTCGGCCAGTGGGTCCTGGCGGTTGGGCCTGAACAGACGGGCCAGGTCGGTCGAGCCGACGACCCGTCCCGGTCCACCCCTAACGGCAGCGTCTTCGTCTTCCAGTCGCATGGAGTGGCCGGATATCCCTACGACAGCAAGGGTTTTTCTGAGATCTACCGGTACTCGACCGCGACCGGCAACATCGTCTGCCTGTCGTGCGATCCGACCGACCCCCCGACCTCCGACGCAATGTTGCAGACCACCCGCGTAACGACGCTCGGGGCAGCGACCAATGCCATCTCGCGGCTCTTCAACGTCACCGACGACGGCGAAAAGGTCTTCTTCGAGACCGGGGACTCGCTCGTTCCGGAGGACACCGATAATCGATCCGACGTCTACGAGTGGAAGAACGGCGGGGGAGTCTGGCTGATCTCTTCAGGCCGCAGCGCCGGGGACGACCACCTCTACTCGATGACCTCGGACGGCCACGACGTCTTCTTCCGGACGGGCGACTCGCTCCTCCCGATCGATGACGTGGGTCAATCGATCTACGACGCGAGGGTGAACGGTGGCTTCCCCACTGCGGCCCCCGCCTCGGCTCCCTGCCAGGAAGCCTGTCAGGGCCAGGGCTCGGCTGCCCCCGCTGCCCCCGCGGCGGGAAGCTCTCTCTTCCACGGCCCTGGGAACCGCAAGCACCGCCACCACCGGAGGAAGCACCACAGGCACAAGCACCACAGGCACAAAAAACAGAAACATCGTCAGGCGCACCGGATCGCGGCTGAGAGCAACCGTGGAGGCGTGAGATGAGCATCGTGAAGGGACACCTGAACCGAGTTGCGGTCATCGTGGCCGCGCTTGCCGCCATGCTGCTCTGGGCGGCTCCGGCGGCGCACGGGGCCTTCAGCGACTACGGCTTGGAATCGGTTGAAGCCTCGGAGTCGACCACGCAGGCCGGCGCCCACCCCGATGTCGTCATCAACTTCAACCTGAAGACTGATCCGTCAAGCGCGCCGGACCCCAACGGAAACCGGGAACCCTACGCCAGGCTCAAGAGTGTGAGGACCGAGCTGCCGCCGGGGCTGTTCGGCAATCCCCACGCCGTTCCACCTTGCACGATCAAGCAGTTCTCTACCGTAAATACCGGAGGAGAAGGCTGCTCACAGGACTCTCAGGTTGGTGTTACGCGGATTCGCCAGCAAGGCTTGGTGGATCTCACTGAGCCGATCTACAACCTGGAGACGCCGAATTCAGGCACGGTGGCGCGCCTTGGGTTCTACGCGGCGACGCTGCCGTATTTCATCAACATCAACGTCCGCTCCGGCACCGACTACGGGCTGACCGCGACGATCGAAAACCCCCCCTCCTCACTGGTGATCGGTGTAAGAACGGAACTCTGGGGTGTGCCCGCCGCCTCCAGCCACGACACCCTCCGCCTGACGGCCCACGAAGCTTTCCCAGAAGCAAAGTCGGAATCGCCGCCGCGGCCCAGCGGCCTCGAGCCGGCGCCGTTCATGACGAACCCGACCAGCTGCGGCCAGCCGCTGTCTGTGACCGTGGCCACCGACAGCTATCAGCTGCCCGGCGCCTTCTCGACGATGACGGTGCCGTTCCCGACCACCACGGGCTGCGACAAACTCGACTTCGCGCCGAGCTTCACCGCGGCTCCCACCTCGCAGGAGGCCGGCGCGCCCACGGGGCTTGAGACGACGCTGAAGATCCCGCAGAACGAAACCGCGGAAGGCCTCGCGACTTCGCAGCTGCGCAATGCCAAAGTGACGCTCCCGCAGGGGATGACGATCTCGCCGACGGCCGCGGACGGGCTCGAGGCCTGCAGCGCCGAGCAGGCCCATTACGGCGAAGCAGTCGAGTCCGCGTGCCCTGAAGCGGCGAAGATCGGCACCGCCGAACTCGATGTGCCGCCGCTCTCCAGGCGGATGCACGGCGCCCTGTACCAGCGGACTCCGGAACCGGGGCACCTGTTCCGCATCTGGCTGGTCTCGGACGAACTGGGCGTGCACGTGAAGATCCCCGGGGAGATCCATGCCGACCAGTCCACCGGCCAGCTGACCGCGACCTTCACCGACACCCCCCAGGTGCCGATGCGCGAGCTGGTTCTTCGCTTCAAGTCAGGCCCTCGCGGCGTCCTGACCAATCCGCCTGCCTGCGGCACCTACCGGACGTCCTTCGAATTCGGGCCCTGGTCGGGCAACCCCCCGGTGGCTGGAACCACGGAAATGAGCGTCAACGAGGCTTGCGGAGCGCAAGCGTTCTCGCCGGGGCTCAACACCGGCACGGTAAGCCCTACTGCGGGGTCTTTCTCACCCCTCGTCTTCGATTTGACCGATGACACCAAGGGGCAGAACATCCTCCACTTCAACGTCACCCTTCCCGAGGGGGTGCTGGCGAAGCTGGCGGGGATCCCGCTCTGCTCCGATGCAGCTGCCCGCACCGGGAACTGCGCCGCGGCGTCACAAGTGGGGTCCAGCTCCCTTGCCGTGGGAGAGGGGTCCTCTCCGCTGTGGATCCCGCAGCCCGGCAAGGCGCCTACGGGCGTCTTCCTCGCGGGCGCTTACAAGGGGGCGCCTTACAGCCTCGTGGTCAAGGTGCCCGCTCAGGCGGGCCCCTTCGACCTCGGGACGGTCGTATCCCGAGCCGGCCTCTACGTCGACCCCACCACTACCCAGGTGACGATCAAGAGCGATGTGCTCCCGCAGATCCTGGAGGGGGTCCCTGTCTCCTACCGCCACATCCGCATCCTCACGGACCGAGACCGGTTCACCCTCAATCCGACGAGCTGTGACCCGATGGCGGTCGCATCGCGGGTGACGAGCACGAGCGGCGCCGTGGCCGAACCGGATGTCCGCTTCCAGGCGGCCGCCTGCGAACGCCTAGCGCTCCACCCGAAGCTCGCGCTGAGGCTGAAGGGCGGAACGAAGCGCGGCGCCTACCCGGCCCTGAAGGCCGTGCTGAAGACTCACAAGGGCGAAGCGAACCTGCGTCGGGTCTCGGTGGCGCTGCCGCACTCCGAGTTCCTTGCGCAGAACCACATCGGGACCGTCTGCACCCGAGTCCAGTTCCGGTCGAACAACTGCCCGAAGGGCTCGATCTACGGATTCGCGACCGCCAAGACGCCCCTGCTGGACGAGCCGCTCAAAGGCCGTGTCTACCTCCGTTCGAGCACGCATCCGCTGCCTGACTTGGTGGTTGCCCTGCGCGGACAGATCGACGTCGACCTCCCGGGCCGGATCGATTCGGTGAGGGGAGGGATGCGCACCACCTTCAGCCCGGTCCCGGACGCCCCCATCTCCCGCTTCGTCTTGAAGATGAAGGGCGGGAAGAAGGGCTTGCTGCAGAACTCCCGCAACCTTTGTGGAGCGGCGGCGCAGGCCACGGTGAAGATCGCCGGGCAGAACGGCAAGGCCGCAAGCCGGCGGACCCCTCTGGCCGATAGCTGCAAACGCTGAGCTCCTCGGCCGCGCGGTTGCGTGATCGATCCAGTTGGCTTCGGCAGCGCGGGGGCATCCCGCGCTGCCCCTGGTGCCTCAGGCGACGCCGATCTGGGTGACCGGCTTCTTTCCCTCGTCCTCCTGGCGCGCCTGCACCGGCTTCGTCTTCGCGCAGAGGGCGGCGAATTTTTCCAGCAGTGCTTCCAGCTTCTTCGGCGTCAGCGCCGGCGACTGGCGGCCGAGCGGTTCCTGGTGGGCGCCGCCTGAGAGCTCCTTCACCGCCGCGTCGATCTCGCGCGCCAGCTCGGCGCTCCACCTGACTTTGTGCAGGTTGCGGACGCGGATGTTGCGGGCCTGGCGCTCGATCGTGCCGCCGAGCACGTAGACCTCGATCATCCGCTCGTAGCCTTTGCGCAGCTCCAGCCGCCAGCGGTGCGCTTCGGCGTCGTAGCGCGGGTCGTTGCCCTTGTAGAGCGGGATCAGCTTCGCCTTCAGCTCGTGCCGCAGCGCTTTCGCCCGCTCCATCGGCGACTTCACCTCCCAGGGCAGCTCCTGGGCGACGACGCCGACGCTGTGGAAGGCGCGTTCCAGCGCCTGGCCGTGCAGCTCGACCCCCAGCTCCTCGGCCTTCTCCTGCAGGTAGTAGACGAAGACGAGGTCGTGGGTGAGGACGACGACCTGCCGCTTGGCGGCTTCTTCGACCAGCCGCGTGGCGACGTGCTCGCGGCGCTGGTGGTCGAGCGAGGAGACCGGGTCGTCGAGGAGGATCGCGCTGCGCTCGTTCGCGACCCGCAGCTCGGCGAGGAAGAAGGCGGTCGCCAGCGCGGTCTGCTCGCCGGTGCTCAGGACCTTGCCGACCTTCTCGCGCCCCTCGGCCCGCAGCTTGAACTGGACCGCCGGCTTGCCCTTGCTGGCCGACGCTTTCAGCTCGACGCGGTTGGCGATCGGGTCGAGCTCGCCGATCTCCTGCTCGAGTGCCTCCTTCAGGCGGTCGGTGATCGCCAGCCGGCTCAGCTCGCGGATCCGGTGGGAGATCGAGGCCGTCGAGAGCTGCCGCCGCGCCTCCTCCCGGGCGGCGACCGCCTCCAGGCTCTCTATATAGGCGAGCACCTCCTCGCGCGCCTCGGCGACCGTCTGCCGCGCCCGCAGCTCCCGCAGGCGCGCCTCGACCCGGGCGCGCTCGCGCTCGTTGCGCAGCACCGCGAACCCTTCGGCCTCGGCGACCTGGACCGCGACGTAGTCGCGCAGCGGCTTCAACTCGAGCCCGCGGTCGAGGGACGGCTCGCTGCGCCCGGTGACGATCGCGAGGCGGTCGGCGAGCGCCTTCAGCGCCGCGTCGGCCGGTCCTTGCAGGTGCTCGCCGGCGGCCGCCACGGCGACCTCCGCCGTGTGCGCGAGTTCGCCCAGGTCGGGAAGCGCTTCCAGGTGCTCGGTCAGCGCCGCGTCGACCAGCCGCACCTGCTCGCGCAGGTTGCCGGAGACGAAGGCCTCGAAGCGCTGCATCCGCTCCCGCGCCGCCGATTCCAGGTCCTGCTGGCAGAGCGGGCAGGTCGCGTCGGCGGCCTCGTCCGGGAACGAGCCCTCGCCGGCCTCGACGAAGCGCCGCGCCGCCTCCCACATCTCGCGCCAGACCTCGCCGCCGGTGCCCGGTTGCGACTGGTCGGCGAAGGCTTCGGCGGCGACCTGGTCGACCGCGGCGGAGGCGCGGGCCAGCCGCGTGCGCAGCTCGGCGATCTCCTCCAGCGCCTCGTCGTCGAGCTGCTCCCAGGCCTCCTCGAGCGCGGACGCCAGGCGCTCGACGGCGGCAGCGCGCTTGCGCGCGGCGGTCTCCAGCTCCCGGCTCTGGTCGGAGGCGATCGTCGCCTCGGCCTTCTCGAGCTCGCGCAGCTCTGCGAGCTCGTCCTCGCTCTGCCGCGCGAACGCCTCGACCTCCTCGCGGGCAGCTTCCCCCGCCTCGACCCGCGCCAGCAGCGCCGCCGCCTCGGGGTCGTCCAGCTCCGGCAGCTCGGGAAGCGCGTCGCGCAGCGCGTCGATCTGCTCCGCCAGCTCCTCGGCCAGCTCGCCCTGCGCCTCGACCAGTTCTTTCAGCAGCCGCAGCGGCCGCGGCGTGTGTTCGATCAGGTTCGAGCGGCTGATGCAGAACTCGGCGCAGCTGGCGTCGAAGGCGGTGATCGCCGAGAGGACCCGCGGCGCCTCCGCGCCAAGGTCGACCTTCTCCACCCGCTCCTCGCCGTCGACCGCGATCTCGAACTCAGCCGTCTGCGGCGCCTCCGCCCGGCCGGGATCGAAGACGTCGTGCAGCACCTCGCCCGGTTCGGCCGCCCGGCAGACCCGCCGCGCCAGCCGCCCGTAGCCGCTCTTGCCGGCACCGTTCTCGCCGAAGACGATGTTCAGCCCGGGGCCGAAGCCGAGCGCCTGGTCGCCGGCGAGGCTGTTGACGTTCTGCAGGTTGCGGATCGCCCGCAGTTCGACCGT
This sequence comes from Solirubrobacterales bacterium, assembly GCA_036277955.1. Classification (GTDB taxonomy): domain Bacteria; phylum Actinomycetota; class Thermoleophilia; order Solirubrobacterales; family 70-9; genus VAYN01. Next base: position 19,671 of record DASULV010000012.1, read on the forward strand.
CCCGTAGGCGCCCTCGTCGGCGGGCAGGTCGGCAAGCTCCAGCGGCGGCAGCTCCGGCGCGCCCGGCTCCCCGAGCAAGACGGCGAGCACCCGCGCCCGCTCCGCCTCGTCGAGCGGTCCGTCGCAGAGCAGCCGCATCAGGCCGCGCTGCCAGCCGGGCAGCTTCTCCGACCAGTTGAAGATGCGCTTCTGGAGGAACACGTCCCGCTCGGCCATCCGCGAAGTTTCTCAGAGTGGAAAAGTCCGCTGGGGTGCGGTTAGGATCGCAACGTGCGTCGTCTCGTCCCCCTCGCGCTCGTCCTCTGCATGCTGGCCTGGGCTGCCTCGGCGCAGGCCGCCACCGGCGACCTCACCTTTAAAGACTGCCTCGCGAAGTTCGCCACCGGTCCCTGCAGCGCGGTGCCGGACGAAGTCCTCGAGGGCGCGCGGTACGTCGCCGTCAGCCCCGACGGCCGCTTCGTCTACGTCGCCGACTACACGGACTCGATCGTCGTCTTCAAACGCAGCCTCGCGACCGGGGCGATCTCGTTCGCGAGCTGCATCGACAACGGCGGCGACGCCGGCTGCACGCACCTTCCCGTCAACACGCTGCAGGCGCCGCGGCGGCTCGCCTTCTCCCCGGATGGTGCCTCGCTCTACGTCGCGGCGGAAACCTCCGACGCGATCGTCCGGCTCAGCGTCGCCGCCGACGGCTCGCTGAGCTTCGCCAGTTGCGTCGAAGACGACGACTTGTTCGACTCCGGCTGCGGGCAGAAAGCGGGCACTCTCGACGGGCCGACGCGCGTCGTCGTTTCGCCCGACGGCAAATCGGTCTACTCGGTCAGCAACGACTACAGCCTCAACCACTTCTCCGCGGCTCTGGCGCCGCAGAGCTGTTACCGCGAGGTGACGGTGAGCGGCTGCTCCACGCAGGCGCAGCCGCTGCAGGCGGCCTCGGGCCTGGCGATCAGCCCGGACGGGAAATTCCTCTACGTGACCTCGGTCGGCCGCGACGCGATCGCCTGGTTCAAACGCGAAGAAGGCGGCACGCTCAGCTTCGTCGCCTGCACCGACGACGGCGACGTCGCCGAATTCACCACGAACTGCACCGAAGACACGGGCGTCGACTACAACTTCCTCAACCACATCACCCTCAGCCCCGACGGATCCAGCGCCTACGTCACCGACGAGACCGGCCTCGGCGCCGTCTACCACTTCAGCCGCGACGCCCTGACCGGGGCGCTGACCCGCAAAGACTGCTTCGCCGACGACCTCAACGTCGACGCGCCCGGTTGCACCGAGCTCGACGAATCCACCGGCACCGGCCTGTCGTCGGTGACCGACGCGGTGGTCAGTCCCGACGCGGCCAACCTCTACACCGTCGCCTTCCAGGACTCGGCGCTGAGCACCTTCGGGCTCGCATCGCCGAGCGGCACGATGAGCTTCATCCGCTGCCTGCGCGCGAACGAATTCCAGGGCTGCGCCGGCTTCGGGCCGAGCGTGCTCGACGGCCCCTTCGGCGTCGACGTCAGCCCCGACGGCCACGACGTCTACGTCGCCAACGGCAGCGGCGTCCCGGCCCTGCTCCACTTCGAGCGCGAGGCGCCGGGAACCCGGCCGGGCGAAGAAGGGGAAGAACCGGAAGAACCCGGGCCTGAAGAACCGGGACCTGGGACTGGGACGGGTTCGGGTGGTTCGGGCTCCGGCTCGACTTCTCCGCCGAACTCGAGACCGACCCCTTCGCCGAGCCCGAATACGCCCGGACCAGTCGTCAAGTGCGGCGGCTTCAAGGCGACGAAAGTCGGCACCGCCCGCGCCGACACGATCAAAGGCACGCCGAAGAAAGACGTGATCGCCGCCGGCGCCGGCAACGACAAAGTCTCCGCCCTCGGCGGCAAGGACATCGTCTGCGGCGAAGGCGGCAACGACCAGCTCGGCGGTGGCCCGGGCGACGACCTTCTCCTCGGCGGCCCTGGCCGCGACACGCTGCTCGGCAATGGCGGCGTCGACCGCTTCGTCGGCGGCCCCGGCCGCGACAGCGTCAAGCAGTAGAGCGCGCGTCCGGAGCCGAACGCACTTGTCCCCGGTCTGCGGGGAGTACTTCGTCCGGTCGCCGAAGCACCTGGATCATCGCCACGACTGCGTCAACCGTGGCGCCGAGCAGCGCCAGGTCCCGGATCAGGGTCAGCTCCGGGGATTTGAAGGTGGCCATCGAGAGGGCGGTGGCGCCGACGACGACCCAGGCCGGGCGCGCGAGGCGGGCGGTGCCGGCGCTGAGCACAACCGCGGCCAGTCCCAGCAGCCAGACCATGTACTGGGTACTGAGCACGCGGCTGGTGACGACGACGAGGAGGACAATCGTGAAGACGAAGTCGCGGCTGACCGCGGCGTCGGCCAGCCGGTCCCAGCCTTCGCGAATCCGCTGCCGCCGGCGCCACCACCAGGCCGCCGCCGCGGCCAGCGCCGCCAGGGTCAGCCACCCGAGCACGGTGGCAACGGTGTCGGCGGTCGGTGAATCCACCTCCCAGGCGCCGAAGCGGATCTCGCGCGGGTAGGGGTCGCCGCTGACGATCTGTTCGAGCTGCCAGGGGATCGTCGCCACTGCTTCCTCCTGCAGGCCGCGGTCGCCGCCGTTGGAGAGGAAGTCGACGGGGTTGCCGAAGGCGATCGCCGAGCCCACGAAGATCAGGGCGACAACGGCGACGGTCGTGTAGACGCCCACGATCAGCCGCCGCCGGTCCCACTCACCGAACAGCAGCAGCACCGGCCAGAGCTTGATCGCCGCTCCCACCCCGACCAGCGCCCCGAACCACCGCGGGCGCCGGTGGACGACGAGCAGGGCGGCGATCGCGATCACGGTCGGGACGAGGTCGAAGCGCAGCACCGCAAAGGTGCCGAGCAGCGGCATCGCCAGCAGCCAGACCCAGACGCCGGTGTCGTTGCCGGCGCGGCGGCCGAGCCGGGCCAGCAGCACCAGGCCGACGAAGTCGACCAGGAGCATCAGGCCGACGAAGGCCTCGCCGTAGCCGGCCGGGATCAGCCGCGGCAGCAGCATCAAGAGGCCGGCGCCGGGCGGGTACTGCCAGGCGTCGCCGCCCGGGAAGGCGCCTTCGCTGGTCAGCGTGTGGGACCACGCCTCGTAGCGGTTGACGTCCTGGAGGTGGGGGTGCGCGGTCGCCCAGAAGCCGACCTCGGCGACGATCAGCGCCCGGGTCGCCAGCCAGACGGCGAGCCAGACCCAGTGCTTCCGGTCGCCGAGGAGGGAGCGCACGGCGGCATTCCATCACGCAGCGGGGATAGCCGACGACGCGACCCGATAGAAATGTCGCGTGCTGATCGACGGTCTCCCGCTCGAAGCCCCGGCCGCGCCCCTGGCCGACCTGCCGCTCAACCCGACCGGGAAGATCGACCGGGTGGGGCTGAAGCGGATGACCGAAGACCACCTGCACCCGCACGGGCTCGGCGCTTAGCTGCTCCGGAGCCCGATTCCGTCGTAGCCCTCGCAGCGACCGTCGCGGGAATAGGCGAGGAGCGAGGGGAGGTCTTCGGAGACCAGGAGCACCTGCTTGCCGGCGGGTAGCGTCAGGAGAGTGCGGATCGCCACCTGGAACGTCAACTCGGTCAAGCAGCGCCTGCCGCGGCTGCTGCCGTGGTTGGACGAACGGCAGCCGGACGTGGTCTGCCTGCAGGAGACGAAGCTGGCCGACGAGGCCTTCGCCAAGCTGCTCGCCGAGGAGCTGACGGGCCGCGGCTACGAGGCCGCCGTCCACGGCGAGGCGAGCTGGAACGGCGTCGCGATCCTCTCGCGGGTGGGGCTGGAGGACGTGGTGCCCGGGTTGGCGGAGGCGCCGGGCTTCCCGCATCCGGAGGCGCGCGCCGTCGCCGCCACCTGCGCCGGGATCAGGGTCTTCTCGGTCTACGTGCCGAACGGGCGCGAACCCGGCTCCGAGCACTACGAGTACAAGCTGCGGTGGCTGGCGGCCTTGCGCGACGTCGTCGCGGCGGGGAGACCGTCGTCTGCGGCGATATGAACATCGCCCCGGCCGACGAGGACGTCTTCGATCCCGAGGCCTACGAGGGCCACACGCACGTGACCGAGCCCGAGCGCGCGGCGCTGGCGGAGCTGCAGGCACTCGGCCTGCGCGACGTCGTCCGTGATCGCTGGCCCGGCGAGCGGGTCTTCTCCTACTGGGACTACCGCGCCGGCGCGGCGAAACTGCCGCAGTCGCGCTAACGGCCGTCGCGGCGTGGGACGTTGCTGTTCAGCCCCATGCGCTGAGGCTGGACCGCCGCGAATTCAAGAGCCCTTGATCAGAAACGAGGCAACTTCCTTGCCGTTGTTTTCGGCTTGCGGGGGCTTGCTCTTGTAGTAGAGGCTGTGCTCACGGCCGCGGTACCAGATGTATTCGGTATTGGTCATCGGCCACTGGCAGATCGGGTCGTGGGTGTTGCAGTAGGAAAAGACCTTCTTGCCGTCGGGCAGGCCCTTGCGGGTGCCGAGCAGCCCGTTCTTGTCGCGGCTATCCCGATCCGCCGGGTGATTGTTGTGGTTGTAAAGGGGGTCTCCCCACATGGCCACCGCGGCGACGTGCTTGCGCAGGTCCGCGCTGAGGTCTTCGTAGGCGTCGCCGGTCGCCTGGGCGCCCTGGCTGTAGCCGAGAAGGATGATCTTGGTGCCCGCCTTGCCGCACAAGGAGTTGACCTGTTTCTGGACGAAGGACTTCACTCCCTTCTCGCCCTCGCGGGCGCTGTCGGTGTAGGCGCCGAGCTTGCCGATCCCGAGGATCGCGCCGACTCCGTTCAGTCGCTCACCGACCTTGAGGGGATTCCAGGACCAGACGCCGACCGCCGGATACAGATTTGAAGCGGCAGTGACCACGCCTCCCACCTTCAGCGACCGGAGGCGGTCCCGGAAACCGCGCAGGAAGGCTTCGCCGGGATTGCTGATTCCCTGCGGTTCGCCCGAGCCGCGGGTGTCGAAGACGACGAACCTGGGGCACCTGGAGACAGGCGACGGCGGAGGTGGTGGCGGAGGAGGCGGAGGTGGCGGAGGAGGCGGTGGTGGGGGCGGAACCGTGAAGGCGAGGTTGTCGAGCTCGAAGCCGTGCGGATCTTCTTCGTTCCCTTGCAACACGAAGCCGGTGATGCCGCCACCGCTGAGGGACAGGTGGTTGAAGCCGTATTCGTCGGCGTAGAGGACGGTGGAGCCTCCGGTCCGTTCGACGACCAGTTCCGTCGATGCGGGTTCGTCTATGAAGCCGACATCCATTTCCAGGTCTTCGACTGCCGCCGGCGTCGTCGTCCCGGGAACGACGAATTCCGCCGTGATCGGCGATCCGAAGCCAAAGGTCCCGGAGAGCACGGGATTGGTCCAGGCGGATTCATCCCAGCGAACTTCCGGATAAAACCCGTATTCATCCTTGAAGACGATGCCCTGCCCGGCGTACTGAGTAGAAATTTCAGTCCCGGTGTCGTAGTCCTCGAAGGTGAGCAGGGTGGACGCGCTCGCAGGGGCCGGCAATCCGAGCATCAACACTCCGATCAGCCCGAGCAGTAAGGCGCGCATCGGGTCGAGCTGGCAGTTGAAGGGAGATCGAGCTGGCATAGGCAGGCTGGGCGCCCTCACCACCAGAGGTATTGAGCGCTCAGGCGGCGTCAGCCTATACGACGGTTAGCTGATGGACGCGCCTGACTCCGAATCAGGCGGCTCTGAGTTCCTTCGCACCTGCTCGATCGTGTCGACCAGCAGCTCGACGTCCGCCTCTGAGAAGAGCCCCTCGGGGCCCAGCGGGGCGAGCTCGGTAAAGGGTGGTTCGTAGAGGAGGCTCGGCTCCATGATCCCGTTGACGGTGAGGTGGTCGATCACCAGGCTGAGGAAGTGGAGCTGGGCCGCGGTGAAGTTCCGGCCCTCGATGAAATTCGAGAACGCCTTGGTCGCGGCCGCTCTCTCCAGTCCGACCACGGAGCGGACGAAGGTACCCAGCCCAGGTGACTCGCGGAAGGTATCCAGGTCCGCCGGGTTCGCCACCCCTGCCTCCAGCAGCATGCGCTCCAGCTCTTCGACGTCGAGGGCGGTGAGGGGAACGTTGCGCCGCAGTTTCTGGAGCGCCGGGTGGCCTTCGTGAGCGCGGAGATATGCGGCTGCTTTTTCGCGGAAGCGCTCGTAGTCGGCGCCGACCGGCGCGCCGCGCAGTGAGAGCTCTTCGACCGTACCCAGCTCGTCCTCGAAATCGGTGTAGACGAAGGTCCGCTTGCGCTTCTCCAGGAGCTTCACCAGGTCCCGAATCCGCCGGCGAGCGGTCTCCAGCATCGCCACGGTGACGTCTTCCCACCAGACGTCTCCGGCTAGATCATCCAGTAGCTCCTGCTGTTTGCGCACCGCCGGGATGGCGGTCTGTTCGAGCAGGCCCGCGGCGATTTCCTGAACTTGCTGGCGCAGGCGCTCTCCGCCCTGCTCTGATCTCAGCTGGTGAACCTGGAGCCGGAGGATCATCAGGTCAAAGCGTTTCGCGTCCTCGTCGCTGTCTCGGTCGGCGCTCGGCAGGCCGGCGAGGTGTTCTGCCAGTCCATCCGCGGACTCCGGGTCGAGGTCGGCCCAGGGATCGTCGGATCGGAACCGCTCGACCCAGCGGCGGTGAGGGCGAACCAGGAAATTGTCGACGTTCATACCGGCAACTTGGCGGCGCAACTGGTTGACGAGGGCAGCGTCTAGCTCCGTCGGCCCCTCCGGGTCGCCGTCGTTTTCACCGCGCCCTCGCACGGCGAGGAGGAGGTCGAGGCGCTCGCGGAAAAGCAACTGACTCAGCGACGGCGTCACCGCCGAGGTCGATTCCTCGATCTCCTGGTTGAAGAAGGCGATGTTGTCGCAGCAGTCGAAGACGTAGAAATCGCGCTTGTCGTCTCCGGGTCCGAAGAGGTCGGGGCAGAGGCGGGTCCCCCGCCCGAGCATCTGCCAGAACTTGGTCCGCGAGCGGATCGGCTTGAAGAAGACGAGGTTGACGACCTCCGGGATGTCGATGCCGGTGTCGAGCATGTCCACCGAGATGGCGATATGCGGGCCCTTGTCCCGAGTCGCGAAATCGTCGATCAGGCTCTGTGCGTAAGAGGTCTTGTGGGTGATGACGCGAGCGAAGTTGCCCGCGTGCTCGGGGTAGTTGGCGTCGAAACGCTCGGTGATGAACTCGGCATGCTGGATGTTCTTCGCGAAAACGATCGTCTTGCCGAGGCGGTCGCCGCCGGCGACCCTGTGTCCTCTGGTCATCAGGGTTTCCAGCGCCTTGTCAACGGTGTCGGTGTTGAACAGCCAGCGGTTGACCGCGTCGGCGCTCACTTCCTCGGGCACTTCCTCGTCGCCCCAGTCCTGTTCCTCCCACTGTTCCTGTTCCTCCTCGCTGAGATCTGCGTATCTCAGGCCTTTGAGCGGAAACTTCAGGGGCACGGAAATTGCCCGGGGTGGGACGAGAAAACCGTCGGCGACCGCTTCGTCCAGGTCATACGCGTCGGTCGGTACGCCGGGCTCGAGGTTGAACAGGCCGTAGGTGTTGCGATCGACCTCATCCTTCGGGGTGGCCGTAAGCCCGAGCAGAAGCGAGTCGAAGTAGGAAAAGATCGCCCGGTACTTCTGGTAGACGGAGCGATGGGCCTCGTCGATGATCACCAGGTCGAAGAACCCCGGTCCGAACCGCTTCTCCTCGCCGGCCTCTGCTTCGCCGATCCGGCCCGTCATCGTCGGGTAGGTCGAGACGTAGACGCGACCTTCCGCGCTGCGCTCGGTGACGAGGTTGACCGTGGTCGCGTCGGGCAGGTGGGTCTTGAAGGCGCCCACCGTCTGGTTGACCAGAGCGAGGCGGTCGGCGAGGAAGAGGACGCGCTTGACCCATCCGGCTCGCATCATCTGATCGACGAGCGCGATCGCCGTTCGCGTCTTGCCGGCACCGGTCGCCATCACGACCAGAGCGCCGCGCTGGTTCTGCTCGCCGAACCTTTCCCCGACGCGCCTGATTGCCCGGCGCTGGTAGGGCCGCTCGACGATTCCCGCGTCGATCTCGACCTCTCCGAGCGGCTTCCTGGCGGTGCGTCGCTGGACGAGCAGTTCGAGCTGGTCCCGGGTGAAGAAGCCCTGCACCGAGCGGGGGGGATAGCGACTGTCGTCCCAGATCCAGGTTTCGTAGCCGTTGGAGTAGAAGATCACCGGCCGCTGTCCGAAACGCTGCTCGAGGCAGTCGGCATAGAGCTTTGCCTGCTGGCGGCCCTCGCGGGGATCGCGACGCGTCCGTTTTGCCTCGACCAGTCCCAGGGGCTTGCCGTCCTCGCCCCACAGCACGTAATCGACGTAGCCGATGCCGGTCTTGGACGGCGGCGGCATTCCGGTGACTTCGAACTCCCGTTCCTGCTCGCTGTCGAGTTTCCACCCGGCCTCCTTCAGCAGCAAGTCGATGTAGAGGTCCCGAGTCGCCTGCTCGTCGTAGTCGTGTGGGTCGATCCGCGCTTCGTTGACAGCTTTTGCCGCCGCCGTGTCAGAGCGAAGCCGTGCCAGCTCGGCTTGGAGCTCGGCATTCTGCGTTCGGGCTTTCTCGAGCTCTTCATCTCGTGCGGTGTCTTCCGCCGAGCGCTTGCGGAGTGCTTCCCGATCGGCCTGCCGTCGTCGAGTGGAAGGGGGACTCGGAATTGCCTGGGAGTCGAACGACAGACTTGCGGGCGGGAGGAACTCCGGCTTCAACGCGTAAGTGCGCGCCAGCCAGTAGAGGACGTGAAAGAGCTCCCGCACGACCCGACCGGCCTCCTCCGCCGTGACCGCCCTGGCTCGATGGACGGCGGCATTGCCCTCCTTGCGAATCACGTCCATCTTGGTGCGGATCTTGGGATCGACCGCGTCGGCGAAGGTCGGCTCGAACAGCATCGCCGAAAGGTTTCGCGAGCGAGGCCTCTTCAGGGCCTGATCTGCGTCATAGATCCACCGCACGGTCAGCTCGAGCGTGCGGCGGCTGTAAAAGCAGGCGATCCGCGGATCGGCCAACACGTTCTGCTCGGCCCGGAGAGCCTCCGCGCTGAGATCTGGCCATCCGGGTTCGAGGAAGAGAAAGTTGCTGGGAGGGCGTCCCTGAGCTCCACCTCCGGCCATCGTCAGAGTTCACCTTTGAAGGCGCGAGCCTGGAGGGAGGAATGCAGCTCGTCGAGCTTGGCGAGGTGAGCTTCGTGGAGCTTCGCCAGAGCTTTGACTTTCCTACTCGCCGCCCGAAACTCCTCCTGAAGGCTCGCTGACGGTACCGGGACCTTCAGTTTCCTGATGCGGGAAAGACTGAGGTTCGAGATAGTTCCGGTTACGCCGGCTGCGCGCATTTCACGCTGTGCGAACTCGGAGTCCAGCCAGGCTTGAACGAACTCACCATCGAGGCGATCCGTCAAGCGCACGATCGCCACCGCCTGATTGCAGTTCATCACCTCGGCTTGATCTGCGACGAGGGCGGACCTGCCGATCGTCCCGGCTATCGATAGGAGTACGTCTCCCGGATAGATCCAAGATCGTCGCAGACTCTCGTGGGTAGGCTGGTCGATGAAGAGGGAGCCCGGGGGAAGCACTACCTCCCCGTGCGAGAGGTTCTGTACGCGAAGAAACGGGATGCCGGACTCGGCGTACCGATGGCCCAGGGTGGTCGGGGTGGTTCCCTTCGTGATCAGCTGGCTCACGGCCCCCAGCTCCTCGATCGGGGGATCGGCGTCGAGGATCCGCGAAAGCAGGGCGCTCGAGTAGGAGCGAGCAGCCGTCAGTGCCTCTTCTCTCTGGCGCCTGGCCTTGTCGGTGGTGTCCAGCACTTCCACGATCCGGCGCTGCTCGGTCGGGTCGAGAAGTGGAACCGGCAACTGGGCCAGCGCGTCGCGTGCAATGCCTCGGATCGTTGCGCCCCGGGCCCGGCTCTCGAGAAAGGAACGCTTCGATTCCAGGTAACAGCGAAGATAGGAGGGGTCCAGCCGGGAGGTATCCGGGTGCACGGCGGTGATGTCCTGGCTGAAGGAAACGGGATCCGACGCGACCGCCACCTTGCCCACCGACGTTCGAGTGACCAGCAGCAGGCTCCCCGAATCAACCAACGGAGCGGCCGATTGCTCAACCGCCTGTCTGGTGATCGAGAAGCGGTGCGAATAACTGCCGCCTGAATCGATGTCGGCTCCGGTTATCCACGGGATGTCTCCGGCGTAGTACTCGTGACGCCGTTTACTCGGCGTACCGCCGCTGGTGAAGGTCGCCAGCTCGCTCAACGGTTGGTACGTCGGCGGGGTCACTCGAGCATGCTCTTGAGGCTTGCGACGTCCTCGCGGATGGCGTCCTCCAACGTCTCGATCTCGGCAAGGATCTCAGCCGGCGGACGGTGCACAGGGTCCTCCACGGTGACCTCCTGGTATCGATTCAGGCTGAGGTCGTACCCCTCCGCGGCAATCTCGTCCTTCGGCACGCAGAAACTCTGCGCGGTACGGGGCCGCTCGCGCTCGCTGCCCTCTCGTTCGCTCCAGCGCACCAAGATGTCCGGAAGGTTGTTCCTCCTGTGCTCGTCGGGCGAGAGTGGCGTCTCAGGGACCGGCCCGAGTTTGTCCTCGCTGAGCAGGGCCGTCCGCTTGTCGTCGAGGCTCAGGCCGTCCGCCGTTACGTCGTAGAACCAGACGAAGTCGGTGCCGCCGCTTTCGGTCTTGGTGAAGAGGAGGATCGCGGTTGAGACCCCGGCGTACGGCTTGAAGGCTCCTGAGGGCAACTTGACCACGGCGTCGAGCTTCTGGTCCTCGACCAGGGCCTGGCGGAGTCCTTTGTGCGCTTTGCTTGATCCGAAGAGGACGCCGTCGGGAACGATCACGGCAGCCCGCCCGCCGGTTTTCATCAGCCGCAGGAACAGGGCCAGGAAGAGGAGCTCGGTCTTTTTCGTTTTTACGACCTGGAGCAGGTTCTGCGCCGTGGTCTCGTAGTCGAGGCTGCCCGCAAACGGGGGGTTCGTGAGGATCAACGAGTACTGCTCCTCCTCGCCGGCGGCTCCCTCCGAGAGGGAGTCCCGGTAGCGGATGTCGGGACGCTCGACGTTGTGAAGCAGCATGTTCATTGAGCCGATTCGCAGCATCGTGCTGTCGAAGTCGAAGCCGTGAAACATGCTTCCGTGAAAGTGCTCGCGAGCCTTTGCGTCGTGCATCACGTCTGGATGCTCGCGCCGCACATACTCGGATGCGGCGACGAGGAAGCCGGCGGTTCCGCATGCCGGATCGCAGATCTCGTCTTCGGGCTGGGGGGCGGTCATCTCGACCATCAGGGAGATGATGTGGCGCGGGGTCCGGAACTGCCCGTTCTGCCCCGCGGTGGCGATCTTGCTGAGCATGTACTCGTAGACGTCGCCTTTGGTGTCGCGACCTTCCAGCGGCATCTCATCGAGCATGTCGACCACCTTGGCCAGCAAGGCGGGGGTGGGGATCGTGAAGCGGGCGTCGCGCATGTGCTGCGAATAGGTCGAACCATCGCCGCCGAGCTGGCGCAAGAACGGAAAGACCCGCTCGCCGACGATCTCGAACATTTCGGCGGGCGCCTTACTTTTGAACTGCGACCAGCGGAGGTCGGCGAACGGCCTGCCCGACTCGTCCTCGCCAGCCGGAAAGATCGGCCCCGCGACCCCCTCGCCGAAGCGGCTTGCCCTGTTCTCGGCAGCCTTCTGCAGGTCGTCGAGCCGTCGAATGAAGAGCAGATAGGTGATCTGCTCCATCACTTCAAGCGGATTAGCGATCCCCCCGGACCAGAATGCATCCCAGATCGCATCGACCCGACGCTTGAGTTCTCCCGTAATCACGCGGCGGAGATTATCCGGCCCCTCTGGCGGCTCCGGCACCGCGACCTGCCTCTCGCGCTCCCTTGCAACCCGGTGCGGTGACCCCGGCTCGGTGCCGTCTGAGCACGATCCGCCGGCTCCATCCCGGAAATTAGGGGGGAGCGGGGCGAGGACTTCCGCCGTCGGGGCTCCCATACTCAGGGAACGCCAATGGAGGAGACCAAAGCCGAATCCCAACCTAC
>DASULV010000013.1:0-20246 GCA_036277955.1 Solirubrobacterales bacterium
CGAAAACAGTACGCGGACCTCCGCCGCGGTGGCGTAAGGAACCGCATTTTTCAGACGGCCGCCGAGGGCCGGACGGCTCTGAGGGCCGTGCTTGAGCGGGCGACTGGTGAGCTGCTGGTGGTTGACGCCTTCTTTAAGGACTGGTCGCTTCTAGAAGGCCTGCAGAGCCCATCCCTAAGGGTCCTCATTGGCCCCGATGTCGAGCTCCCCCCAGCTTCGTTCCAAGGGAAGGTGGGCCGTTGGACGAAGAGCTACGCGCCGTTCCATGACCGCTTCTTCCTCTGGGAGGGGGGCGGTGTATCGGTGGGCACCTCGGCTGGGGCAGTGAGGAACCGGCTCTTCCGAATCGTCCGAATCAGCGCAGCGGAATCAGAGGCCCTACGTGAGCAATTCTCGCTTTGGTGGGACGACCCGGGATTCGAACGCCTGTAGAGCCGTCCCGAAGGCCTGGCAGTTGATCGAGAAACTGGAAAGGTCTACGGACAAGTGGTTCTTGCTTTTCCGCGCGGCGCCTCTCGGCCGCCGCGCGGACTCAACAAGCCGTGCTCCGCTACTAGGGGCGCCCGAAGTGCTCCAAGTGATTACGCTCCAGCTCTTGCAGAAGCGTTTCAACTAGCTCCTCGCGGTTGTTATGAGGCATCACGTTGCGCTTGCTGTTGTGATCCTGCAGGAAGTAGGCTTGGTCGCCGTTTACCCGGATCGTGATGTCCACGGCGTAACCGCTGAGCTGTTTACCGCCCCGTTTGCTCTGGGTCCGACGCTCAACCCGGTACGGTGCGCCGCCCTTGGTCTTCCCGGTCTTGTCGACGCTGGATTCCTGGGACATGGATCTACCTCCATCTTCGGCCAGGCACTAGCTCCCAGCCGGTCAGAATTTCCTGTTGAGGCATGGAGACTAGCGAAGAAACCGCAACCAGTCTCGTGACATCCGGCCGACAGGTCATCATGGGTTCCTGAATATGGACGAGACTGCTTTCAAAGAGCTAACGAGGCGGCTGAAGTCCGCTAGCAAGGTGATCGAAGAGCTGGACCCAGTCCTCCGGGAGGACGCCTGGGCGATACTCCGACCCTTTGTTAGTCCGGATGACGAGCCGGCGCACGAGAAACACGAGGATCGAAAGCGCCAAGGGCGCGATAGCTCGGGCAGCTCCAAATCAGGCGTAAGCGAGGATGTCCTGATTGAGGAGCACGAGAGCGATAAAGAGTCAGACAATCTCTATTTGACGCTCGCCATCCTGTATCAGCGTCACGGTCGAGGACCCTTTTCCCTGGAAGCGATCAAATCGGCTGCCAAATCGCTCGATTTGACCCTGCCGAACCGACCGGACCTCACCTTTCGAAACACCACCAAAAAGGTGGTCCGGAAGCAGGACAACGGCTACAAGATTCAGCCGAGTGGGGAGACTTGGCTGAAGGAGCAGTACAAAGTGAAAAAGGGCAAGCAGCCGCTTCCTAGTGGATCGTGACGCTCGCAGAGTTCCTGCATCCGATTCGATCAAGTCCTAAGCGGGAGCAGGTAGTTGCGACTCTCTACTTCTTCAAGCACCACGAAGCTAAAGCCTTCGCCAGCGTGGATGAGGTCCGCAAGGCGTTGATCCAGGCCAATATCCCTCGCTCGCGGAAAGCAAATTTGAGCCATGTGCTCTCGCGCTTGATACCGCTGGTTGACCGTATGGGTGCCGGGCATTGGAGGATTACGAAAACCGGAGAGGCTCATGTGGAGAAGAGCCTTGGCTTGGCTGATGCGACGCCTCAGGTACAAGAGGATGTGAGTCTCTTGTCGCGGCTGGCTCAATCAGTCGAAGACCAGACCGTTCGAGATTACGTCGAGGAGGCAATCCGGTGCCTCGAAATAGGCGCGAGACGGGCAGCGGTTGTCTTCCTATGGAGCGGTGTAGTTCATGAGATCCGAGAGCGCATCTGGTCCGAAGGAAAGGCATCGATCCAGGAGCACCTGCAGAAGCGGAATCCGAGGGCGAAGTTTCGTCGTAAGGATGATTTTGCATACGTCAAGGACAGCCTTCTGATCGAGCTAACTGGCGATCTCGGCATCTTCGAAAAGTCTGAGCGAAAGAGGCTGGGGGAGGCGCTGGATCTTCGAAATGACTGCGGCCACCCCGTCAAATACAGGCCTGGAGAGAAGAAGGTGTCCAGCTTCATCGAGGACCTGCTCCAAGTCGTGTTCGGTGCAGCCGAGTGATCTAGGTCGAGCCACCTATTGACGTCGGCGCTGGGAGCTACTTTACGAACATGCGTTCGGAGGACATGAAGATTGGTCATGCCTATCAACTCGGCGGGCGCGGCTATCGCAAGGTGACGGTTCTGGAGACGCCATCCGAGGTGCGCAGTAAGGCGCGGGTTCGGGTCCGCTTTGAGAATGGGGTCAAGGCTGGAACCGTCAGTGATTTGCCCTCGCGACGTATTGCGCGGCCCTGGCGAGACGAACAAGCCCAGGGGCAGCCCAGGCAGCCAGGTAACCGAAGCGAAGCCCCGCCGCTGCCTTCCATCGAGCGGCCGGTCCGCTCCGGCGACACAGTCAGGCTGCTGGGCGACGAATCTGGCCTTCTTTGGACGGTGGATGCGATCCGAGGTGAGATGGCCAGCCTAAGAACGGACATCTTTGGGAGGCCTTCGGCTCGACAGGTTGCCGTTGCCAGCCTTCAGGTGCATCACGAGCCAGTGCGTCCGCAGGTAATTCGCCTTCTCGACGATGACGACTCGGATACCGGTGATCGCTTAGATGAGGAGCGCTGGGCGGCGCTGCATCTCCGTCCCGAGCGGCCCAAACGCGACCTCGACCGGATCCTCGATCAGCTGGTGTTCTCTCAGGCATGTCTCGGCATCTACCGGCGCCGGCTTGCGCCCCATTTGAAGGGTTCGGCTGTGGCCGAGGGGCTGCGGGAAGAGATCAGACGGAAGGGATTTCTTATGCGGGGCGAGGAAGTGCCGGGACCGGAGTACGCGCGCCTTCGCGTATGGTCGCGCTTCGACATCGTGCTCGACGCACCGCCGTTGAAGGATGAGGCGGTGATGATCAGCTGGCTTCATTTCCCGGTGAAGCACACAAAGTCGGCTAGGCGGCGACGCCAACAAGCCGCCTAGCCGCGCCTCCCCGGCCCCGTTAAACGCCAGTCAACGGGTCGCAGAAAGCGACTTAGTCTTCTCCCAGGCGGTCAAGGACCTCACGGTCCTCCTCCAGGCGCCTCGCCAATCGTTCCTTGAACTCTTTCTCACTGCGGTGAGCGACGATGTACTGCTCAAGCGCCTCTGCGATCGCGTCGGCTACCGACATGTCGTGAGAGCGGGCGATGGCTGCGAGGTCCGACTTCATTCTGTCGGGCATTCGGATGGTCGTCACTTTTGGATCGGGCATTGGATTTCCTCCCTAGCTCTTCGTGGACTGGACCAGCTCGTATTCGCGCGGCTTGGGTTTGACCAGCCGCACCTGCCCCTTCTTCTCTTGGCGGCCGAGGCAGTTGGCCACCGCTCCCGACGAGCGTTTGATGCCTTTCGCGACCGCACCCGGCGTGTGCGGCGCGGCTTTCTTGTGCCGGCGCATGTAGCCGAGGACGAGCTTGTCCAGCTCGCCGGGGCCGAGGCGCCCGCTCTTCGGCTCTGCGGCCGACCGATTGGAGCGCTTGCTGGCGCGCTTGTTCTCACTCATTGCTGGTCCTCCTTGGTGCTCGATGGTTTGTGGGCGTCGTTGAGGCTTGGAAGCCTGAGGGCGGCCCGCCCCCAGGGCACTTCGTCAACAAGGGCGGTCGGCTCGTAGAAGTGCTCGACCGAGCCGCGGCGCGCCTGTTCGGCGACGAGCTCGACGGCGCCCTTTTCCGCGAGGACGCGGACGTGGTAGCCGACGTTGGAGAGGTGGCCGTTCGTGGGGAGCGTGAGTTCCTTGGGGCTCCGCATCTCCCTCGCTTCGACGTAGAGCTTCAGCAGTTCTCGGCGCAGCGGATGCTGGAGGATGGACAGGAGCACCTCTTCGGGGCTGAGATCCCCCTTCGGTTTCTTCGGCATGGCCTACTCCCTCAGCCCCGCGGGTCAACGTCGAAGCTGCCCGGCCTCGTGGGGATGGTCACGATCCAGTCGATCCCCTGCAGCAGCTCGTCGGCTCTCACGGCGAGCGCCGAGGTCAGCTTGACGAGGTTGTCGACACGCGGCAGGCGGCGCCCCATCTCCATGTAGCCGATGTGGGTCCGGTGCAGGGAGGCGAGCTTGCCGAGTTCTTCTTGCGAGAAGCCCGCGCGGCGGCGCGCCTTCAACAGGTTCTTGCCGAACTGCTCGGCAACCTCTTGATCCCTGAGTCGGCCGTCCGTCCGAGGTGGGTCCTGACGCGGATCTTGTCTCTCGGCGGTTGCCATCAGACATCCATGAGGGCGGAGAAGTTGATGGCTGCCCGCGTCGGCCGAATCACGTCGTCGTCGGTGCGCGGATGAAACAGACCTGCCGCGACCAGATCGCGGACGGCGCGCTCGACCCGGTCGCGTTCGATGAGCTGGGTCGAGCCGACGGTCATCAACCGCGCCAGCTCGTCGAACGTGAACGTCTCCGGGTAGATGAACAAGACCTCGCGCAGGGCCTGCGCTTGGTCGCGGGCGTCTTCGACAGCGGTCGTGGCGCGTGAAAAAGCGCCAGCGCCAATAGGCTCTTCTTGCATGGGAGTTTCGCCTCCTGTGCCGGCCCCGGGGCGTCGCAAGCGCCGCCGGGGCACTTTGATTTGAATTTGGGCGGCGACTGCAGCTCCGTCGCCGCCAAAATCAAGTCGATTCCTCCGGGGTGTCCTCCATCGGCGCCCTCAGCGGTTCGTAGACGTGGCGCCGCTTTCTCGCCTGTGGAGCGAAATCCAACGCCGCTTCTACGGGGACGATGATCTCTCCGTTTGGAGCAGAACGCGGTAGCGGTATGGCTACTCGATCTCAGCCCGCCAGCAGCTGTTCTATCGCGGCGATGAATTCGGCGGTGCCTTTGACGAATTCGGCGGCTTCCTCCGGGCTCGCTGGTGTGGCCTCGTAGTCGCCTTCCTCCCGAGCGTCCTTGGCGCGGCGCGCGAGTGCGCTTAGGCGCTGGTCGAACTCGCCTGGGGCACGAAGACCTGGCTGAACAAGGTCCAGGTCCCGCTGTGGGTCTTGGCGAACTCGCCTCGCTCCGAGAGGGCAGCTCGGGCCGCATAGAGCATTCCGTAATAGGCGGCGCTGACAACTACGGCAGATGGGCGGTTCCCAAGATTGCTTTGGCGTCGGTCAGCCGATCACGCGCCTGCTGCATGAACTCCCGTGAGCGGGGGCTCAATCCAACGCGCTCCCGGCGAGGACGATCTTGTCTCGGTCGACCTCTTGGATAAAGAAGGACTCGATCTCGCGACGCCGTTGGAGCCATTCAGGGTCATGAACGTGGACCGAGTAGTTGAAGGGGCTCTCTCCCTCGGCGATTGCAACTTCTTCGCTTAGATCGCCGGCGAGTCGCCCGTAACGGTCGCGGCCACCCTCGGCGATGACCAGTAGGTCGACATCGGACTCCGGGTGTGCGGCGCCGCGGGCGCGCGAGCCGTAGAGCCAAAGACCGCGCAGATCAGCCCCTAGCTCATCGTCGAGCCGCGACGCGAACCGTTCTACCGCTCGGCGCTCGCTCCTCGTGAGCTGCGCTGCGGCGAGTCGATCGATGGATGCCTGTTCCATGACCTCAAGGATAGGCCGGGCGCAGGCTGAGACGAGCAAAATACATGTCGGGGCAGGCTTGAATTCGCCGCCCGTCCACCGGCTAGAGGGTGCGAGGGGCGTAGGTCTCTGCAGCGCCGACTATGAGCAGAAGGGCGAGGCTCAGGTAGATGGCGGCGACGGCGAGCTTGGTTTTCGCCGGCACTGAGTGGTACTTGCGGCTCTCCTCGGAGTGGCGGTTCTTGAAGCGGTGGTAGAGCTCGGGGCCGCCGAGCAGGAGGACGAAGAGGAGCATGAACGGGCCCAGGAAGACGACGGTGGCGGCGACGGCTATGAGGATCCCGGCGATCCAGACCATGGGGCCGAGGATGGCCATCGCCCGGCCGCCGTCGAGGGGCAGCACCGGCAGCAGGTTGATCAGGTTGATGAAGAAGCCGATGTAGGCGAGGGCGCGCCAGAGGTCGCTGCCGGTCGCCAGCCAGATCGCGAGCGGGATCAGGGTTCCGATGGTGCCGAGGATCGGGCCGGCCAGGCCGACGCGGGCCTCTGCCGCGGCGTCCTCGCCCATCGACTTGGCCGCGATCACCGCGCCGAGAAAGGGGATGAAGACCGGAGCGGAGGCCTCGACTCCCTCGCGGCGCAGCTGGATGACGTGCCCCATCTCGTGGACGAAGAGCAGCAGGACGAAGCCGACGGCAAAGGGCCAGCCGAAGGCGAGGCCGTAGGCGGCGATCGAGACGAACATCGTCCCCAGCGTCGTCACCGCCTTGACCTTGACCAGGGCCAGCAGAAGGAGCTTGGCCTTGGCGGCCAGGACCGCCACCGGGATCAGGAGCCCGCCGAGCTTCTTGAGCCGCGACCGATCGCGCTCCTCGACCAGCTCCTCAGCCGTCGGTGGCTCGGGGGCGACGGGTGGCTGAACGGTTGCCTGCTCCATGCCTCAAGTATGAGCCGATAGCCTTGCCGGCGTTCTGCAGGATCTGAATACACACGCCAGTCCCGAGAGGCAGGCGCCGCCGCGCCGGCGTCTCTGGCTGCTCGGTGTCGGGCTCGCAATCCTGATCGCCGCGCTTGTCGTCTTTGCTTCGCAGCAAGGGGGCGGGGACGGAGCGGGCGGGCCGCTGAACGCGATCGCCGAGGCTGCTGTGAAGACGCAGCGGGAAGGCGGCGGGCGGGCCGTGGTGCGGGGGGCGATCTCGAAGTCCGGGCTTTCGAAGCCGCTGGTCCTCACCGGCCAGGTGGTCTACACCGACTCCGGACTTAGCCGCGGATACATCATCGCGACCGACCCGGAGGCGGGCAAGCCCGTGAAGATCGAGCTCGTGCAGGACGGGACTCAGGCATACATGCGCTCGACCTCGTTCGGCACGCTGCCGGACGGGAAGGAGTGGATGGGGATCGACTACTCGCTCGGAGACGAGCTCGACACTTCGGTCCCGGCCAACGGGGACGTGATGGGAGAACTGGCGCTGCTCGAAATGGTGACCGGGGGAGTGGAGAAGGTCGGAACGGAGAAGGTACGCGGGGTGCCGACCACGCGTTACCGCGGCAGGGTCAGCGTCGCCGAGAACGCGAAGCGGTTGCGGGAAATGGGCGGGGAAGAAACCGCCGCCCTCGTCGAACAGGAGGGCACGCCCCTGCAGGTCGAAGCCTGGATCGACGCCAAGGGGCTGATACGCCGGATGAGGATCGTCCAGTCGAGGCCGGAAGAAGAGGGCGAGGGGATGATCACCACCGATATGACGATCGACTTCACCGACTTCGGGCTCGAACCCGAGATCGAGGTCCCGGACTCGAGCGAAGTCTTCGACACCACCTCCCTGGTTCAGGAACAGATCGACGGCTGAGCGTTCAAGTCGCCTAGGCCTGGGGCCGATGGGTTCCGTGTCTCCCGGGACCGAGGTTTCAAACGACGGGCGGCTGCTCCTCGGCGCCAGCCGCTAGCGCTCTGCCGCGCTGGTCGGGTCGTTCGGGCTCGTCTGGGCCGGGTCGTTGGACCAGGCGCCGGGCGGCTCGGGAACCGGACCGTGCAGCAGCGGGTCCTCGGTCGCCCGCATCCACTCGAGCAGGCGGTCGCGCATTTCGCTGAGGATCTGCTGCCGGGTGGGGTCGCCGGAGAGGTCGCCCAGCTCGTTGGGGTCGAAGAGGAGGTCGTAGAGCTGCTCCTCGGGGACCCGCTGCTCCCCCCAGCCGGCCTCGGTCAGGATCGACTTCGATGCCGAGTCGTCGCAGTTGGCGAGGACGGGGCGGTCGTAGTCGGAGAAGCGGCGGATGTACTTGAAGCGCTCGGTACGCACGGCGCGCAGCGGCTGGTAGGCGGCGTGGTAGGTCATCTCGGCGAAGAGGGCGTCGTTGACCGCGGTCGTCTCGCCGCGGACCAGGGGCATCAGGCTGGTCCCCTGCAGCCAGGGCGGCTCCTCGATCCCGGCCAGCTCGCAGATCGTCGGGTAGATGTCGAGGTGGCTGACCAACCCGTCGACGACGCGGCCGCCGAGGAAGCCCGGTCCGCGCATGATCAGCATCACCCCGATCCCGCGGTCGTAGAGGGTCGCCTTCGAGTTGGGGAAGGCGAGACCGTGGTCGGTGGTGCAGATGATCAGCGTCTCGTCCTGCAGGCCGACCTGGTGGAGGCCGTTGAGGACGGCGCCGATCCCCTGGTCGAGCGAGCGGGCGCTGGCCTTGAAGGCGGCCATGTCGGCGCGGGTCTCCGGCGTGTCCGGCAGGTTCGCCGGCGGCAGCGAGTAGAGCGTGTCGCGGACCGAGGTCGGCACCCGGTAGGTGCGGTGGGTCTCGAAGAAGCCGACCGACATGAACCAGGGCTCGGGGGTCTCGCCGAGGCAGCCGATCGCGGTCGGGGCGATGTCGGCGGCGTGGTGGCTGTCGACCTCGATCACCTCGTCGTAGCCGATCACCTCCGGGTCCTCGGAGATGTGCTGCTCGCCGATCAGGACCGAGCGGTAGCCGGCCTCGCGCAGGGGGTGGACGAGGTGCTGGCCGTAGTCGTTCAGTTCCCAGCCGCGGTGGGCGAGGCCGAGCAGGCCGTTGTTGTGGCAGTACTGGCCGGTGAGCAGGGAGGCGCGGCTGCCCGAGCAGGTCGGGGCGGCGCAGAAGGCGTTGCGGAAGAGCACGCCCTGGTCGGCCAGCAGCTGGATGTTCGGCGTCGGCACCGGGAAGCCGTAGGGCTGGACGTAGCGCCCGGTGTCGTGGGAGTGGATGTAGAGGATGTTAGGAAGTTTGTTGATGAACTTAGTATACAATTATCGGCATGCAGCTTCTGGGCATCGACCACGTCAGCGCGATCACCGCCTCCCGGGGGGAGTGCCTCGACTTCTACGCCGGAGTCCTGGGCCTTGACCCGACGAGGTGCCCGGGGCCGGACGCCGGACCCGGCGACGTCTGCCTGGGAGACGGTCGCGAGGGGCCGGCGGTCCTCCGCTTCGCCGACTCGCCCGGGGCGCCGACAGGCACTCCCGGCCCGGGGATGATCCACAGCATCCGCTGGTGGGTGCCGGGACGGCGAGCGCTCGAGCAGTGGGCGGCGCGACTGGAGCTCTGCGGGATCGCGACCGGGATGAGCTACGACAGCGCCGGCGATCCGATCGCCCTGCACTTCTCCGACCCCGAGGGCCTCGCGCACGAACTGATGCCGCGGCCGGCGTCCGAGCGCCCCCGTCGCCTCGACGCCAAGCCCGTTCCGGGCTTGCCAGCGGCCCTGAAGCTGGCCGGCGTCCGCGCCTTCGTCGCCGGCAGCGTCCAGAGCTTCGACCTGCTCGCCGGCCGGCTCGGCTTCAGCGCCGCCGGCGAGGGGGAGTGGCAGCTCGGCCTGCCGCCGGCCCCTGCCCGCTACGCCTGCGACGCGCCGCCGCCGAACCGGCCCTTCCAGGGCGCCGGCACCGTCCACCACGTCGCCTGGCGCTGCGCGCCGGGGGAGGAGCGGGCCTGGCGCCAGCGGGTGATCGGGATGGGCGCGACCGTCAGCCGCCTCTCCGAAGAGGAGGGCACCCGCTGGTTCTTCTTCCGCGAGCCCGACGGCGTCCTCTTCTCGGTCGCCTCGTCGGGCCGCGCTCTCGGGATGTCTTCGCCTACGCAGCTGCCGGCGCGACCGCGCGAGCTGCCGCCGCGGATAGCGCGGCCGATCGGCCTCCGCGCCGCCGCCTGATCCCGTACCCGGAACTAGAAGTTTGCGCCCGCAAGGTCGTTGAGTACCGCAATGACCGATACGCTGCGACAGATGAAGCGAGCGCTGGCGTTCCTATTCGTCCTGGCGATCGCCGTGAGTGCTTCGGCCGGGGTTGCAGCCGCAGCAGGCGCGCCTGCGATCGAATATGGCACGCCCAGCCCGATCCGCAACCACGAAGCGACGCTGCGCTTCGCGATCGACCCAGAAGGGCTCGAAACGAGCTACGAAGTCATGTACGGCGAGGTGGGCGAAAGCTACCGACCCCTGCATGAACCGCTCGACGGTGTCCTCCCTGCCGGCGATGACCCGGTGTCCCTGGCGAAGCAGTTGCCGGTCTTCTTCGAGGGGCCGCTGCAGGCCGGAACCGAATACCACTGGCGGGTGGTGGCGAAAAACGCCTCCGGGGAAACGGTCGGCAGCGATCAGGTGTTCACCACCACGAACGGCCCCAAGCCCACCTTTGTCAGCGTCGAAGCCACCCAGACCGGACCTGACACTGTGACGTTCACCGGTACCGTCGACCCCGAAGGCGCGCCGCTGACCGGCTGCCGCTTCCGCTTCGTCGATGCGGAAACCTTCCACTACGCCGGCTTCGAAAAAGCCGAGGGCGAGGGCGTCGCCCGCTTCGGCAGGACCGTCCCCTGCGAGGAGAGCGCCGCGGAAATCGGCTCCGGCACCGAGCCGGTCACCGTCCACGCCGAAGCCGACGAAATCAAACCGGGCGAATACTTCTTCCGCCTCGAGGGCGAGAACGCCTACGAAGACGCGACCGCTTTCGGCGGCGTCTCCTTCAACGTCTCGCCGGACTTCGGCGGCGGCGAACCGCCCGGCTCCCCCGGCGGCGGTCCGCCCTTTCAGCCGCCCGGTCCGCCGGCCGAAGTGCCGCCCGTGCAGAGCAAGCCCTGCCCGCAGGCTCACCGGGGCAAGGCGCGTACGGCGAAGGCCCACGGCAAGAAGCGCAAGCTGGGTCACCGGCGGGCTGCGAAGCACACCCGCGGCAAAGCCTGCGGCCGCCGCTAGCCGCTAGTCGGCCTGGAGCAGCGGTAGCGTCAGCTCGAAGGTCGCGCCGCCGCCGCGCGGGTCGGTGCGGGCTTCGATCGTGCCCTCGTGGGCCTCGACGATCGAGCGGGCGATCGCCAGGCCGAGGCCGGCGCCGGAGACCTGCAGGCGCTCGACGTCGTCGCCGCGGAAGAGGCGCTCGAACAGCCGCGCCCGCTCCTGCGGCTGGATGCCGGGACCGGTGTCGGTGACTGTGAGGACGGCCTCCTCGGGGTTCGTCTTCAGGGCGACGGTGACGCGGCCGCCGTGCGGGGTGAACTTGATCGCGTTGGAGAGCAGGTTGGCGAGCACCTGGTCCAAGCGGTCGGCGTCGCCGAGCACCCGCGCCGGCGCCGCGCAGTCGGATTCGAGCTCCAGCCGCAGGCCCGCTTCCTTCGCCGCGGGCCGCATTCCCTCCACCCCCAGCCGGACCACCTCTGCAAGATCGACCGGGCAGCGGTGGACTTCGAACTCGCCGGCCTGGATGCGGGCGATGCTGAGCAGGTCCTCGACCAGGCGCAACTGGCGGGTGGCGTTGCGCTCGATCACGTCGAGATGGTCACCGGCTTCCGGAAGCCCCTCGGTGTCTTCCCGCAGTAGGGCGGTGTAGCCGAGGATCGAGGTCAGCGGCGTGTGCAGCTCGTGCGAGATCGAGCTGAGGAACTCCGACTTCGCCCGCTCCAGCTTCGCCGCCGCCTCGCGGGCGCGGTGTTCCTCGCTGACGTCCTGCTGCACCCCCACCCAGACCGAGCCGTAGCGGGGGTGGTGGAAGGTCGTGTAAGTGGTTCGACACCAGAGCGTCGTCCCGTCCCGCCGCAGCCGCCTGCCCTCATAGGTGCAGGTGCCGCGCTCCTGCAGGCAGCGCCTCGCCTCCTCGCGTTCGGCCAGCTCGTCCGCTGTCGGGTCCTCGGGGACCAACACCTCGCTCGCGCGACGGCCGATCAGCTCGCCGGGGCCGTAGCCGAGCATCCGCTCGAAGCTCGGGTTGGCGAAGACGATGCGCTCGTTGCCGGTGGTGACGAGGCAGACGCCCTCGCCCATGTTGGAGACGATCTCGCCGTGCAGGTCGAGCATCTCCGCCAGGCCGACATGGCGCAGTTCAGCCGTCGGGGTCTCGATCTGGTTGCTCGCCTCCACTCTTCTCCTTATCGGCTCCTGCTCGGCTGAATTCGACCCGGCGCCCTTCCGACCTTCCCATCGGTTATTGGTTACACCGTGTCCGACGCGACGATCCTCGTGATCGAGGACGATCCTGACATCCGCGGCCTCGTCGTCGCCTTGGTCGAGCGGGCGGGGATGAAGGCGCGCGAGGCGGGCGACGGCCGCGCCGGGATCCGCGCTTTCTTCGAGCAACGGCCGGACCTGGTCGTTCTCGACATCGGCCTGCCCGAGCTCGACGGCTGGCAGGTCCTGGGGCGGATCCGCGACCTCAGCGAGACCCCGGTGCTGATGCTGACCGCCGAGGCCGAGCAGGTGCAGAAGGTGCGAGGTCTCGAAGACGGTGCTGATGATTACGTGACCAAGCCCTTTGGGCGCGAGGAGCTTGTCGCCCGGATCAACGCCCTGCTGCGCCGCGGCGCGCGCGGCGGCGGCAGCGAGGAGGAGACGCTCGAGGACGGGACGGTCACACTCGACGGAGCCGGGCGCCGGGTCGAGGTTGACGGCAAGGAGGTGGTGCTGACGCCGACCGAGTTCCGGCTCCTGGCCTTCCTGATGCGCAACCGCAACCAGGTGGTGAGCCAGATGCAGCTGCTGGAGGAGGTCTGGGGAAACGCCGACGCCGACCCGCATCAGGTCCGGCTCTACGTCAGCTACCTGCGGCGCAAGCTGAACGAGGCGGGGGCCGATCCGATCGAGACCGTGCGCGGTTTCGGCTACCGCTATCGCATCCCACATTCGTCCAGACCAGGCACGGCCTGACGGATTCATACGCTTTTCAGACAGAAACCGGACGTACCTCCTATTCAGGGCTCCGATCTCGTGCGCAGCGGCGAAAGCCGCGGAACGAGTGAACTAGCAAGGAGGTACCCCAAATGAAGACCACCACCAAAGTCCTGCTGACGGCGCTCTGCGTGGGCGCGCTCGGCAGCCTCGCCGCGATGGGCGTGTTCGGAGCCTTCAGCTCCACCACCACCAACGCCGGCAACACGATCACCGCCGGCACCGTCGCACTCGCCGACAACGACGCCGGCGCCGCAATGTACAGCCTCACCGCCGCCAAGCCCGGCGAATCGGTGAGCAAATGCATCAAAGTCACCTACACCGGCAGCCTCGACGCCGACGTTCGCATCTACACCACGAGCACGATCGGTTCGCTCGGCCAGTACGTCGACCTGACGATCACCCCCGGCACCCAGACCACCCCCAGCTTCCCCAGCTGCACCGGGTTCGTCGCCGACTCCGGCGGCGCGCTTTACACGGGCACGCTGCAGAACTTCGGCACGACCAAAAACAGCTACGCCAACGGCGTTGTCGACTTTCCCGGCTCAGGCACCAAATGGGCGACCAACGAATCCGTCATCTACCAGGTGACCGCGACGCTGCAGTCGAGCGCCCCGGACGCCGCCCAGGGTCTGACCACCGGGTCCCACACGTTCACCTGGGAGGCCCGCAACCAGTAGCGGCCGCCTAGGTAACGAACCAGTCGAACTGTCATGAGCACCCTTGCTGCTGACAGGTTCACTCGCGCCATCGGCGCCGCGATCGGGCTCGGCCTGGTCGCGGCGCTGATAGTGATGGCGCGTCCCGCCGGTGGGCACGGCGGAGTGCTACCCGCCTCGCTGCGGTTCACGGCGACGCTCGACGGAGCCGTCGCGGCGGCGCCGGCGGCGCCGCAGCCGCTGCTGGCGAGCGGACCGCTGCGCCCGGGCGACCACGCTCGCGGCGCTTTCGCGCTGCGCAACGAGACCGGCGAGACGCTGGCGGTGCGGCTGCGGGCGAAGCCGAGCTCGACCGCCCTCGACGGCATCGCCCAGGTGCGAGTCGAAAGCCAGGGCGACGCTCTCTTCGAAGGAACGCTGCAGGCGCTGCGGCAAGGCACCGCGGACGCCGTGCGACTGCCCCCGGGGGGCGCGGTGCGGGTTCGCGTCACCGCCTGGATCCCGGCCGAAGTCGAGACCGGCTACGAGGGCCGCGACGTCGCCGTCGCCCTCGAACCGAGCGAGGAGACGCTGCCGTGAGCGCCGCCGCCCGCCGCCTGCGCATGCTCGCGCTCTGGATCGGGCTCGGCCTGCTGTTCGGCACCTTGCTGGCGGCGACGGCGCCGCAGCTCGCCGGCTTCCGCTCTTTCACGGTCCGCTCCGGCTCGATGACGCCGGCGATCGAAACCGGGGACGTCGTCGTCACCCGGCCGATCTCCCCGCTCGAGGCCCGCGTCGGCGACGTCGTCACCTTCGTCGACCCGGAAGGGACCGGCAAACTCTTCTCCCACCGCGTGCAGTCGGTGCGGCCGCTCGGCGACGAGGTGGCCTTCGTCACCCGCGGCGACGCCAATACCTCGACCGAGCGCTGGCGCGTGCCCGCCGACGGCAGCATCGGCCACGTCGCCTACCGGATCCCGAAGATCGGCTACGCCCTCTCCTGGATCGACAGCGGCCCGGCTCGCCTGGCCCTGATCGCGATCCCGGCGCTGCTGCTCCTCTGGGCGGCGCTGGTGCGGATCTGGCGGCCGGCGTCCGAGGCGCGCCCGCAGGAGGCCGACTCCCTGTGAGCACCCGTCCGGCGATCGTCGCGGCGGCGATCGCCGCCGTCCTCTTCGGCACCGCGGCGCTGGCGCGCCAGAGCGTCTGGGGGAACTTCACCGGGACCGCGCCGAACGCCGGCAACACGATCACCGCCGCCACCGACTTCCGCGCCCCGACCGTCAGCGCCACGACGCTGGCGAAGACGGGGGGCGGCACCGTCGGCCAGATCAAGAAAGGCGGGACCTACTACGTCTACGCCAACGTCAGCGACACCGGCAACCCGGCCAGCGGCGTCTCCACCGTCACCGCCAACGTCAGCTCGATCACCTCCGGCTCGACCGCGGTCGCCCTCAGCGCCGGCAGCTTCACCGCCGGCGGGGTCAGCTACGGCTACCGCAGCGCCTCGCTGACCGCGGGCACGAGCCTCGCGGCGGGCAGCTACTCCTATTCGCTGACCACGACCGATGTGGCGGGCAACTCGAGGACGCAGTCGGGCTACAGCGTCGTCGTTGACAACACCGTCCCGGCCGGCACCGACGTCCAGACCCCCAACGTCGGCACCACCAACGGCCTGGCGCAAGCCGGCGACACGATCTCCTTCTCCTTCAGCAAGGCGATCGACCCCAACTCGATCCTCTCCGGCTGGTCCGGCGCCTCCACCAACGTCGTCCTCCGCCTCAACAACGGCTCCGGCAGCGCCAACGACACGGTGACGGTCTTCAACGCGACCAACGCGACGCAGCTGCCGCTCGGCAGCGTCAACCTCGGCCGCGCCGATTACACCAGCGCCAGCATCACCTTCGGCGCCACCGGCACCGCCTCGACGATGGCGATGAGCGGCAACGTGGTGACGGTCACCCTCGGCACCCAGTCCGCCGCGGCGACGACCGCGGCCGCGACCGGGACGATGACCTGGACCCCCTCGGCATCGGCGACCGACCCCGCCGGCAACGGCACTTCAACCACCGCCGTCACCGAGTCCGGGGCGGCCGACAAGGACTTCTGATGGACGGGGGACCCGGCCGCGCGACCGTCGCGGTGGCCGCCCTGGCCTTGGTCATCGCCCTCGCGAGCGCGGCGCTCGCCTGGTCGGAGCCGCAACTGGCGGAAAATCGGCCGGTCGACGTCGGCGCCTCGGCCGCCGGGGCGCTGCGGATCGCCGACTCCCGCGGCGAAGCGGCGATCCTCAGAGCGCCGGCGTTGCGGCCGGGCGGCTCGGTCGACGGCAGTCTGACGATCCGGAACCTCGGCGCCCCGGCGCGCCTGGAGCTCTCGCGGCGCCGGCTGGCGCAGACGCCGGGCGCCGGCGGCGCCTCCCTGGCGGGAGCGCTGCGGCTGCGGATCCGCGAGCTCACCGTCGGCTCGTCGGAGATTGTCTACCGCGGGCTCCTGGCGGCGATGCCGACCCTGCACCTGGGCTTCCTGCCGGCCGGGGCCGAGCGCCGCTACCACTTCGTCGCCCGGCTACCCGAGCCCGGCCTCGTCGACGACGGCCTGATGGGGTCGCGGCTGCGCTTCGACTACCGCTGGCGGCTGCGCGAGCAGTAGGCCGCGGCGGGCGAGGAGGAACGGCAGGCCGAGGGCGGGGAGGACGGCGGCGAGGACGACGCCGGCGCGCCAGCCGCCGGCCTCGACGACCGGCCCGGCGACGGCCGAGCCGGCACTGGCGCCGATCATGATCGAGAGCGAGAGCCAGGTGAAGACCTCAGTGCCGGTGCCCGGCGGCATCGCGACCCGGGCGAGCTGGGTGCGGGCGGTGATCGTCGGGGCGATGAAGGAGCCGGCGAGGACGCCGAGCGCGAGCATCAGCCCGATCGACGGCGCGAGCAGCAGCGGCAGGCAGATCAGCGGCTGGAAGATCGCCAGGCGGACGCTGACCTGGGCGGGGGTGCCGAAGCGCTCCGGCGCGGCGCCGTAGGCGAGCGCCCCCAGGGCCGAGCCGAAGGCCAGCGCGGCGGTGAAGGGGCCGCCGAGGGCGGGGCTGCCGTGGGCGGCGCCGAAGGCGGGCAGGGCGACGTCGAGGGCGCCGAAGGTCGAGCCGACCGGGATGCCGGTGAAGACGAGCAGGCGGATGGTCGGGGAGGCGAGGGCGCCGGCGCGGGTGCGGTGGTGGGGCGGCGCCGGCTCGACCCGGCCGAGCGGCGGCAGGGCGACGAACCAGACCGTGCCGATCAAGCCGAGGCCGCCGGCGACGAGGAGCGCCGCCGCGGGCCCCGCGGTCGCGGCCAGGAGGCCGGTCAGGAGCGGCCCGGTGACGAAGACCGCCTCGATCAGCATCGAGTCGAGGACGTAGGCGTTGACCAGCAGCTCCTCCTCGACGAGGTCGGGCCAGAGGTGGCGCAGGAGGCCGCCGACCGGCGGCATCGCCGCGCCGGCGAGGCCGGCGAGGAGGACGAGCGCCACGGTTCCGCCACCGCTGTCGCCGACGACCACGGTCGCCGTCAGCGCCGCCGCCGCGACCGCTGCCGCCGGCACCAGCACCGGCCGCGGTCCGCGCCGGTCGACCAGCCGTCCCAGCACCGGCGCCGTCAGCGCCAGCCCGATCGTGCCGGCGCCGGCGACCGCTCCGGCGGCGCCGAAGGAGCCGGTGCGGTCGTGGACGTAGATGACGAAGGCGACCCCGGTCATGCCCACCGGCAGCCGCGCCACGACCGAGGCGATCGTCAGCTGGAGAACGTGAGGGGTGGAAAAAATGCGCCGGTAAGCCATCCCTCCCAGGGTTGCACGAGGCTTAGCTGGCCTGCCCCAGCGCGTCGAGGCTTTCTTCGAGCATCGGCCCCATGTCGAAGGCCTGGGAGTCGTCCGGGGTCTGGATGTCGGGCTCGGTCCCGAAGGCGAAGAAATCCATCTCGGCCTTCGAGGTGATCGTCTGCCCCTGCACGCTCGCGGTTGAGGAGGTGCGGACGCGGCGGAGAATGCCGCGCCGGTCGATGAAGGCTTCCACCCGGATCGGCCCGACGAACTGGGCGGAGCCGTTTTCGAGCTTTTCGGCGGTTTCGGTCTTGCCCTCCGCTCGCAGCACCTCCAGCGCCGCCTCGGGCGACAGGGTCAGCCGGTAGCGGGTGGTCTGCTGACCGCGGACCTTGACCCGCCCCGCGCGCGCGACGCTGCCGGCGGCGCCGACGGTTTCGAGCATTTCGTCGGGGCTTTCGACGCCCATCGTGTCTTTCTCGCCCTGAGCCTCGAGGCCTTCGAGCTTCACCCATTCCTTGCCTTCTGGCAGCTGGCCGCGGAACTGCGGGTAGCGGAAGTACCAGGCGCTCTCGCCGAGGATGGCGTCGAACCGGACCCGGCCCTTCGGCGTCGACGCGTCGTAGGTGAACTCGCCGAGGCCCGTGTCGCCGTTGAAAGCGCCGTTGCCGGTGATCGTGACTGCGCCTTCGGTGCTGCCGGTCACCCGCATCGTCATCTCGATCCGCATGCCCGAAACCTCCCGGGTCTGCTCCGCTGCCGCTGCGACCGGGTTCGGGTCGAACGGGCTTTCGCCGCCGGCGCTGTTGAGGAGGGAGTTGACGACGACGAGGATCAGCAGCAGCGAGAGGACTCCGGCGGCTTGGAGGAGGCGCACGGAGAGCGGCTCGAGCGGCTGGTCGCCGAAGAGGGCGTGTCGCTTTTGTTCGGCATTGCCGAACGTTCGCGACACGGCGGGCACTGCCGCAGGCGCAGCGGCGCCTTGGTGGCTGCCCCAGAGTGGTTTTGCGCCCGGGGGTGGGGAAGAAGTTGGCGGTGCTCCAGACAAGACGTAGAGTCATCGTCATCGCACGGGTCGAATTTGAGCACCGTTTGAGAACTTTGGACGCATGGGCCTCCTAGACCCGGCACCACCGCCGTTCGAGGTCGCCGAGTGGCGCCGGCTCCCGCACCTGCAGCGGATCAAGCCGCTGGCCCAGGACTGGGCGCTGAACGGCTTCGGGACGCCGGTCGCGGTCTATTTCCTCTACGTCTTCAAGGTCCTCGCTTACGCCGGCCTCGGCGCCCTGCTGATCTTTGCCACCAGCGGCTGGCCGCACTGGACCGAGCCGATCGTCTTCGAGAAGGCGGTGATCTGGACGATGCTCTGGGAGGTCCTGGGGCTCGGCGCCGGCTCGCTGCCGCTGACCCTGCGCTTCAGCCCGATGGTCGGCGGCTTCCTCTACTGGCTGCGGCCGGGGACGACGCGGCTGCCGCCGTGGCCGGAGCGGGTGCCGGGGACGCGGGGGACGACGCGGACCTGGCTCGACGTCTCCTTATATGGAGCGCTGCTGGCGGCGCTGCTCTACCTGCTGATTTCGCCGGGGGTGGACGCGACCGCGTCCTGGACCGACGGCACGGTTTCGCGCCTTGACCCGGTCGCGGTCGCCGCGCTGCTGGCGATTCTCGTTGCGCTTGGCCTGCGCGACAAGGTCCCGTTCCTGGCGGCGCGGGCGGAGATCTACGGCAACCTCTCGCTGATCTTCCTCTTCCCGCTGACCAACCTGGTGATCGCCGCCCAGCTCGTCTTCTTCTGCATCTGGTGGGGCGCCGCTTCCTCGAAGCTCAACCGCCACTTCCCCTTCGTGGTCACGGTGATGATCAGCAACACGCCCTGGAACCGCTCGCGGGCGATGAAGCGGCGCCTCTACCGCAGCCACCCCGAGGACCTGCGGCCCTCGCGGATGGGGGCCGCGGCCGCCCATCTCGGCACGGTGATGGAGTTCACCCTGCCGCTGGTCCTGATCCTCACCAGCGGCGGCATCGTCCAGACCCTCGCCGTCGCCGGGATGGTGATCTTCCACGCCCACATCCTCTCGACGTTCCCGCTGGCGGTGCCGCTGGAGTGGAACGTGTTCATGATCTTCGGCCTGCTCTTCCTCTTCGGCCACTACGGCGGCGTCCCCTTCTCGACGATCGACGACCCGCTGCTGCTGGTGATCCTGGCGCTGACCTGCGTCGGCCTGCCGGTGCTGGGGAACCTGCGCCCGGACCTGATCAGCTTCCTGCCCTCGATGCGCTACTACGCCGGCAACTGGGCGACCAGCCAGTGGCTGTTCCGTCGCGACACGGGAGCCGAGGCGAAGCTCGACCGCTCGCTGGTCAAGGCGGCGCCGATCGTCGGCGAGCAGCTGAAGAAGTTCTACGAGCCGGAGATGATCGAGGTCCTCCTCTACAAAGGGCTCGCCTTCCGCTCGATGCACTCGCACGGGCGGGCGCTGAACGGGCTGACGGCGCGGGCGGTCGATGACGTCGAGGCCTACGACGTGCGCGAGGGCGAGCTCGTCGCCGGCGTCGTCCTCGGCTACAACTTCGGCGACGGCCACTTCCACGACCAGCGCCTGCTGGCGGCGGTGCAGGAGCGCTGCGGATTCGCGCCAGGCGAGCTGCGGGTGGTGACGCTGGAGAGCCAGCCGGCGCAGGTGCAGCGCCAGCGCTACCGGATCTGGGACGCGGCCGAGGGCCTGGTCGAGGAGGGCTACGTCGACGTCGCCGAGATGGCCAAGCGCCAGCCCTGGCTCGACGAGGAGCCGTTCCCGGTGGCGAGTTCGTGAGCAGCGCGATCGTCGTCGGTTCCGGGCCCAACGGGCTCGCCTGCGCGGCCGTCCTTGCCAAGCGTGGGGTGGAGGTGACGGTGATCGAGGCCGAGACCCGGATCGGCGGCGGTACCCGCAGCTCCGAGCTGACCGTCCCCGGCCTGCTGCACGACGAGTGCGCCGCCACCCACCCGATGGCGGTCGC
>DASULV010000014.1:0-10956 GCA_036277955.1 Solirubrobacterales bacterium
AACGCTCCGCCGGGGCTGAGCTTCTGGACCCGGTTGTTGCCGCGGTCGAGGATCCAGAGGTTCCCTTCGGGATCCACGGTGACGTCGGCGGGCTGCTGGAACTGACCCTGGGCGGTGCCTGCGGAGCCGAAGGAGGTGTCGTATTTCGGCGCGGGCGGCAGCAGTGGTTCGAGGGAGTCCGGGTCGGGCGGCGCCTCCATCGAGCTGGTGGGGTCTTCCACCGCGATGTCCGAGATCGTGCCCCCGCTCGCGTAGTCGAAGTCGACCGCTGCTTGACCCGCTGCATCGACGCCTTCGGCGCGGCCCGCCGAGTTGAATTCGACCGTCTCCTCGGATTGCCCGGTTTCGTCGGTCAGCTCGAAGCCGCCGGCAGCGGTCTTCGTCACGGTGGCCTGGAGATTCGGGTCGAACTCGGCCGAGCCGCTGGTCGCCGGCAGCTCCACCTGGTCTTTGAGACCGCCGCTGTCGTCGACCACCTTCGCCAGGTCGGGAGCCGGCGTGCCGCCGGTGTCGACGGGTTCCAGTTCCGGCGTCTGCGCCAGGGTCCAGCCGTCCCCCCACTCCGTGTTGTCTTCGTTCGGCAGCAGGGAGTTGTAGACGCGTTCCACCTCGAGGTCGACGTTCGGCCCTTCGACGTCGACGTCCTCTTCGCGGAAGACGAGGTTGCCGTTGGCGACGTTGACCGCGAGTTCAGGCCCTCCATACGTCGCCTCTTGCGAGTGGTCCTTCCCGTCGGGGAGCGGGAAGTGCTGCATCACGTAGTCGTCGTCGACCCCGGTCGCCGGCACGAATTCGAAGCCGATTTCGCGCGTCCGCGGCTGGTTCAGCTGGTCTTTGACGACGACTTTGAGCACGTGTTTGCCGGGGCTGAGCGTCGCCACTTCCAGCGCGTAGCTTTTGGTCATCGGGCAGCTGCCTGCCGTGCAGCCCTGGGTCCAAGCCTGTTTCGGCGTCGTTTCCGAATCGAGGAAGAGTTCGATGCTCTTCACGCCCGAGCGTTTCGTTTCGCCGCTGGCGCTGCTGCCATCGCTGGCTTCTACGGTGAGGGTGTAGACGGGGAGCCCGAGTTCGTCCCATTCGGTCGGGTCTTTGGCGTCGCCTTCGGTCTCGTGGGTCGCCTTGCCAAGCTGCCCGCCGATCGTCACCTGCGGCGGCTGGCGGTCGATCTTCAGCGTCGTGGTGAAGGTGTTCGAAGGCTTGCCGGTCGGATCCCAGCCCGAGACCTGGACCAGCTTTTCCCCTTCGTCGAAGCTCTCGGCTTTCAGCGAGAACTGGGCGACGCGGGAGGCCGGGCAGGGATTGGTCTTCGTGCCCGGGCATTCACTCCCTTCCGAGATCAGCGGGATGTCCGGCATCCCTGTGGGGTAGACCTTGACGTTGCGGACGCCGAGGCCGCCGTCGCTGATGTTGGCGGTGACGTTGACGGTCGCGTTTGCCCCGGTCCAGCCGGCAGGGAAACCGGTGACCGAGCCCAAAACGGGTTTGTCGCTGTCGTCGAGCCGGACGACGAATCCGCCGAGCATGATGTTGCGCCAGCAGGGGATGTTGACGCTGGTGTTGCCGGTGCTGAGACCGATGGCGATGCCGCGTGCTTTGGTGAAGATGGAAGCGTTCCCGTACCACTGGGCCCGATCAGTTTCCACCGCCCCCACCCAGTTGCCGGCCGCATCGTAGGCGCCGTCGTAGTCGTGGGGCTGTGGAAAGTCTTCCCATGTGCAGTTCCCGTTGCTGCGCCAGAAGGGGTTGAGGTAGGCGCTGGCGGTCGGGTAGATCGAGGGGATATAGGAGGTCGATCCCCCCGGGACGTCGTAGTACCACTGGCCGTAGGTATTGGTCGGGATGTTGCGGTTCATGCTGGAGATGAAGAGGCCCCGGCCGCTCGGAGAGCACAGTTCGCTGTTGAGGCAGTAGGTGTCGTGCAGGAGGTAGGTTTCGGTCGGGTCGTTGGTTTTGTACTGCCAGCCGTTGAGGGAGCTGAAGTTGGTCGAGGAGTACCAGGCGGAGTTGTAGTTCTCTTCGATCGCCGGGTCGACGAGGATCGGGTAGGCGAAGTCGCCGCCGCGGTGCGGCACGCGCAGGGTCAGGTCGGTTCCTTCCGCTTCCAGCTCCAGCGGCACGCTCGTCCCCTGCGCATCGACCGCGACCGGCGGAGGGATGACCGCGATCACCTCTCCCCCACGTTCGATCTCGGCGCCGCCGGCGGCGACCGTTCGCAGGGAGGCGTCGCCGGGGAGGTCGAGGTGGAAGTGGAGCGCCTCGGGGCTTTCGCCCGACCGCAGCTGGTCGAAGAGCTCGAGGCCTCCCGTCACCGGGGCGACGAGGAGGTCGGTGTCCTTCTGCACCTCCGGGTAGTAGACGTTCATCTCCCCGAGGGGCTGTCCGGAAGTGCCCTGCCCTCCCTGGACGACGAGGCTGAGGCCTTCGTCTCCGACCGAGAACGCTTCGTCGGCCGCCGGCGGGATCAGAACCTCGGTGAGCGGATTTTCGGCTTCGAAGCCATCGGCCCCTTCCACCAGGTCCAGCTTCACCTTTTCGAGATCGCCCTCCTCGTTCTCGGCCCGGATCGGAATGTCGGCTTCCAGGAGCGAGCCGTCGCCTTCGGGATCGCGCACCGTCGCCACCGCTTCGCCGAAGACGTCGACGAGGTGCAGGTCCCCCAGCGCGCGGGCCGGGTCTGAGTTCAGCCGCCCGAGTTCTTCCTGAAAGGTCTGCAGCAGCAACTGCTGGGACTCCGCGGTGGTGGCGTCTTCGTAGGCATCGGCGGAGAGATCGCGCTCGCGGACAGCTTCGGGTTCTTCCAGTTCGCGAGACCGCGCCGCTTCTTCCCGTTCGGCGGCTTCCAGGCCCGCGGCTATCTGCGCCGCGCTCGGAGGCGTCGAGGCCGCGGGTTCGGGGCTTTCGGATGCCAGCGCGGGCACCGCGACGAGGAGGATGAGGAGCAGGGCGCCGAAGCTTGCAGTAGAACTCAAGCGCCGCTTGCGCCTCCCGGCCACCCTCCGGGGCACCTCTCCCCGCCCCTTCAAATTTTGTTGATCGGTCATTCCGGCGGATGACCTTATCTGTTTTGAACATTCGGGTACTACCCAATACTTGAAAAGACTCTTTGTAAGTATTGCGGCATATCTGCTAGATGCAGCGGCTTTCGACCGCTGCAGGTCGCCTCAGACACCTGCTGAGCTCGCCTCTAGACATCTGTCCAATCGGAGATTTGCGCGATTAGGGTGCCCGCCGCTTCAAGCGCCCCACCAAGTGGTGGGGTCTCGTTCAATCGACTCGAGGCAAAGGAGAAACGATGAGCAGGGGTATCTGGCGGCAGGCGCCGGCGCTGGTGGTTGCGGCGGTGGCGCTGGTGGCGGCCTTGGCGGGGACGGTCTACGCGGCCGGGAAGATCAACGGGCATGCGATCAAGGTGAAGTCGCTGCCGGGGAACCGGCTGGCGCCGCACTCGGTGCCGGCGAACCGGCTGAAGCCGGGGACGATCCCGAGCATGCAGCTGGCGCCGGGCTCGATCCAGGGCGACCGGCTGGCGCCCGGTTCGGTGACGGGACTGCAGGTGGATGTCTCCACTCTCAGCCAGGTCCCCTCCGCCTTCCACGCCGAGACGGCCGAGTCCGCCAAAGACGCCGAGACGGCGCTGAACGCCGCCAACGCGGTCAGCGCGCAGACGGTCAACGGCTACCACGCCGGCTGCAAACCGAGCACGCGGCTCTTCGCCGGAGCGTGCTGGCAGACGGCGGCGAACTCGAGTGCCTTGACGCCGGCGGCCGCCGCGGCGGCCTGCGCCAACGAAGGCGGCGAGCTTCCGAGCCCGTTGCTTCTCGCGGCCTTCTCCCAGCAGCCGAGCATCACGCTTGCGGCTGGGGATGAGTGGACGAACAACGTCACGAACGTCTCAGGTCCGGATCTCTACGCAGTGGTCACGGTTTCGGCGTCAGGGACGGTTGGTTCAGAACTCGCCTCCAAAACCAAAAAATTCCGCTGCGTGATCCCGCTCCTCAGCTGACACTCGAACTCACCGGCGGGGCAGCTTCGGCTGCCCCGCCGCCTACGCGTCGAGCAGGCGGCGGTAGTAGCGGTAGTCGCGGCGGTCGGGTCGCAGGTTCGAGGCGAGCGCGAGGTGGTGGCGGGCGCGGCGCATTTCGCCGGTCTTGCTGAGGGCGCGGCCGAGGCAGAAATGGGCGAAGTCGTTGACGGGGTGGGACTCGACCACCGCCTCGAACTCGACCGCGGCCGGGGCGAAGCGGCCGGAGCGGAAGTAGGCGCGGCCCAGGGCCTCGCGGATCGAGGTCTTCTCGGGATCGCGGCGGGCAGCCTCGGCGAGCGGCGCGGTCGCGTGCTCGAAGTCGCCGTCCTCGAGCAGCTCGAGACCGCGGCGGTAGAGCGTGTAGGTGGGCACTGAGGCTCCCTCGGTGGACATATCTCAAGTGTAGGCAGCAGGTCCAGCGGAGCCAAAAAGCGCGATTTAGCAGGCCGAACAGGCCGCTTTGCTACCGTGGATGCACGGGTTCGGCCGCCTTCCTCCGCCGATCCATACACCTATGAGCGTTTCAACGACTACTACCGCGAAAAAATGGACCTGCGACCAGTGCGGGGTGACCGTAAGCCATCTGGGTGGCGAGAAGGTCGAGCTTCCCGCGAGCTGGACCAGCTCCAAAGAGGGCACTTTCTGCCTGCTCTGCCGGCGTGAGCGCGCCGCCCAAGCCGCCCTCGACGCGTCCCCCCAGGGCTCGATCGAGGACCGCGCCAAGCTCCGCCGCGCCGCTCTGGTCGAGTTCGAGGTCCGCCGCCGCCCCGGCCACGGCAACGGCGAGATCGCCAAAGCCTGCCGCTCCTCCGTCGCCGCCGTCGTCGCCGCGCGCAAACGGCTGAAGCTGCCGGCGCCGCAGTAGCTGCGCCACCTACCTGCCGACTCCCTCATTAATCTGCCTGCGGTGAAGCGGGCAGGGGGCCGAGGACTCTTGGGAATTGCCGTTGCTATAGCGGCGATCTGCCTCTGTCTGTCCGCCGCCCTGGCGAGCGCCGGGCAGACGGAGCAACCGGAAGGGCCGACCGTGCTCCGCGCCACCTTCAGCTCCTTCCCCGACTACATGGACCCGCAGCTCTCCTACACCCAGGAAGGCTGGACGGCGATGTACGACACCTACATCCCGCTCCTCACCTACCGGCATGCCGAGGGCAAAGCGGGATCCGAAGTCATCCCCGGCCTCGCGAAGAGCCTGCCGAAGATCACCGACGGCGGCCGCACCTACACGCTCTTCCTGCGTCGCGGCCTCAAATATTCGAACGGGACGCCGGTCCATGCGTCGGACTTCGAGTACGCGGTCAGGCGCCTGTTCAAGGTCAATTCCGGCGGCGCCCCCTTCTACACCGGCATCGTCGGCGCCGAACGTTTCTGGCTGACCAGGCGGGGCGGGATCGGCGGGATCGTCACCGACAACAACACCGGAAAGATCGTCATCCACCTGGCGCGGCCGCGGGGCACGTTCACCCAGGAGCTGGCGCTGATGTTCGTCGCGCCGGTCCCGCCCAGCACGCCCATGCACGACGCCAGCTTCCACCCTCCCCCCGCCACCGGCCCCTACGTCATCGACGCCTCGCGAGAAGACGGGTGGACGCTGAAGCGCAACCCGGTGTGGGAGTCGACCAACAGCAAGCTGATGCCGCAGTTGCCGAGCGGGCACGTCGACAGGATCGAGGTCGACGTCCTCTACAACCGGAACAAGCAGGTGAACGGTGTCGAGGAGGGCAGGTTCGACTGGATGGAGGATCCGCCGCCGACCGATCGTCTCTCTGAGATCGAACGACGCCACCGGAAGCAGTTCCGCCTCGATTCAACTCTGAGCACCTACTACTTCTGGATGAACACGCAGAAGCCGCCCTTCGACGACCTCAAGGTCCGGCGAGCGGTCAACTACGCGGTCGATGCTTCGCGCCTACGGAAGATCTACGAGGGTCAAGTGACGCCGACCCACCAGATCCTGCCGCCGGACATGCCCGGCTACCGCCGGTTCAACCTCTACCCGCACAACCTGACGAAGGCCCGGCGCATGATCAGGCAGGCGAATCCACGAGACCGCAGGATCACCGTCTGGACCGACAACGAATCACCAAACGCAGAAGCGGGCATTTACTACGCGGGCGTGTTGCGAAAGCTCGGCTTTCACGTACGGCTGAAGGTGGTGAGCGCCGACTTCTACTTCACGGTGATCGGGAACGCCTCGACCCCGAACCTCGACACCGGCTGGAGCGACTGGTTCGAGGACTACCCGCATCCCGACGACTTCTTCCAGCCGCTCCTGGCGGGCTCGAGCATCCTGCGGCGAAACAACAGCAACTTCGCGCAAATAGACACTCCTTCGCTGAACTCGAAGATCGCGAGCCTGGCCGGCTCTCCCCTGACCCCTGCCCGGGAAGGACGCTATGCCGCGCTCGACCGGGCCTACATGAAGCTCGCGCCATGGGTCCCCTACGGGACCCGGACGCTCTCCACCTTCGTCTCCGAGCGGGTCGACCTCGGCAAGGTGATCTACAACCCAACCTTCGGCGCCGACCTCACCAGCTTCCAGTTCAAGTAGGAGCTCCGGCGTCAGACGCGGGTCCGCTCGGCCAGGTCGGCGAGCAGGCCCTCGATCCCGCGCTCCGCGTGGATGCGGCGCTGACGGTCGGCGCCGTTGCCCTCGCTGACGATCCGCTCGAGCTCTTCGAGGGCACCGGCGCCGTCCAGCTGCTCAGCGTAGGGGCGGACTTCGTCGAGGATGCCGCGGGCGACCTCGGCGGCGGGGGCGGCGGTGCTTTCGTCGACCATGATGCGGGCCTCGAGGCCGTAGCGCTCGGCTTGGAAGTAGGACTCCTCGATCGCCTCGCGGGTGAGGCCGGGAGCGCTGGGCCGGTCGATCTCCTTCGCCGCCAGCGCTTGGATCAGCGCCCCGATCGCGGCGTTGGCCTCCGGCGTCGCCTGCACGTCCATGCCGCGGACCTCGACCGTGCCGAGGTTCGGGTGCGGGCGCACGTCCCACCAGATGTAGGTGTAGTCGGAGACGCCGGCGGCGGCGATCAGCTGGTCGGCGACGCGGAGGAAATCGTCGTAGTCGCGGAAGGCGCGCGGCAGCTCGAAGCGGGGGTAGCTGCGGACGGCGGCGGCGCGGGCGCTGGCGAGGCCGGTGTCGGCGCCGTCGCGGAAGGGCGAGTTGGCGGTCAGCGCCGCCAGCAGCGGCAGGTGGTGGCGCATCGCGTTGGCAACGGCGACCGCGGTTTCGGGATCGGGCATGCCGACGTGGACGTGCAGCGCGCAGGGCGGCGTCGCCAGCAGGCCGGCGAGGTCCTTCTTCACCGTCTCGTAGCGCGCTTTCTCGACCAGTTGCGGCTCCCCCGCCTCGCCCGGGTAGACCCCGGAGCCCATCAGCCGCGCCCCGGTCGCGACGACCGCGCGCCGCACCTCCGCCAGCTCGCGCGCCGCCTGGCCGGCGTCGCGGCAGACGCCGGTCTTCAGCTCGATCTGGGTGGCGAAGATCTCGGTCGAGACGCCGTCGCGGTGCTCGGGGTCGATCTCCTTCAGCACCTGCTCGCCGGTGGCGAGAAGGCCGCAGCCCTCGTCGACCAGCAGCAGCTCCTCCTCGACCCCCATCGTCAGCGGCGCCGAGGAGCCGAACTTGTGCTCGGGGCGGCCTTCGTCCTCGGCTCTCCGCGCGTCGTCGATGCTTTTGGACGAGGTCCCCATTCTGTGAGGGCGAGCTACCCCGCGCCAGAGCTTCCTTAACCCTCGGGCGCCTCGTCCTATCCTGGCGCGATGCGGGCGGGAGGAAAATTGCGCGTGCTTGACGAACCGGCCTACCGGCGGCTCTTCCTCGGCCGCACGGCCTCGCTGATCGGCGACGGGATCTCGCCGGTGGCGCTGGCCTTCGCGATTCTCGACCTGACCGGCTCGGCGACCGACCTCGGGATCGTCCTCGCCCTCCACAGCCTCGTGCTGATCGCCCTGGTCCTGGTCGGCGGCGTGATCGCCGACCGGATCTCGCCGCGGCGGGCGATGCTCGGCGCCGACCTGACGCGGATGATCTCGATGGGCCTGATCGCCGTGCTACTGCTGACCGGCGCCGCGGAGATCTGGCAGCTGGCGCTCCTCTACGCCGTCGACGGCGGCGCCACCGCCTTCTTCAACCCGGCCTCGAACGCGCTCGTCCCCCAGATCGTCCCCGCCTCTCGCCTGCAGGAGGCAAACGCCCTGCTCTCCTTCTCGCGTTGGATGGGCAAAGTCGCGGGCCCGGCGCTGGCGGGGATCCTGCTGGCGCTCGGCTCGCCCGGCTCGGCCCTCGCGATCGACGCCGCCACCTTCGCGGTCAGCGCCGCCTGCCTCTGGGGCGTGCGGGCGCCCGGCCTGCGTCCGGAGGGGGAAACGCACAACTTCCTCGCCGAGCTCCGCCACGGCTGGCGCGAGTTCTCGAGCCGAAGCTGGATGGTCGCGATCATCCTCGCGCTGGCGCTCAGCAACCTGATCTTCCCCGGCGCCTTTCTGGTGCTCGGGCCGACCGTCGCCAAGGAATCCCTCGGCGGCTCCGGCTCCTGGGCGCTGATCGCCGCCGCCTGGGGCGTCGGCGGCCTGCTCGGCGGCCTCGTCGCCCTCAACATCCGCCCGCGCCGCCCGCTGCTGGTCAGCGAGAGCGTCGTCCTCCTCTTTGCCCTGCCGATCTTCCTCCTCGCGATCCCGTCCTCGGCCGCCGTGATCGCCGCCGGTGCCCTGGTATCCGGCGGCACCGTCAGCCTCGCGGAGATCCTCTACGACACGACCCAGGCGCAGCAGATCCCCCACGAGGCGCTCTCGCGGGTGACCGCCTACGACTGGCTCGGCTCGCTGGCGCTGGAGCCGCTCGGCCTCGCCCTGGTCGGCCCGGTCGCGGCGGGCCTTGGCATCTCCACCACCCTCTGGCTCAGCGCCGTCGCCCTCACCCTCCTGCAGGCGGCGGTGCTGATGGTCCCGAGCGTGCGCCGCCTCGAAGCCGTCGTTGGCGAACCGACTCCCGTTCCACCCTCGCGGCCGGTCGAGGTGGGCGATTAGAAGGCGTCGGAAAAAGGTCGCCGCGCCCGCGCGGCCGCTTCGCGTATTGGAGCGGCATCGATAGCGGTACGGGTCAACGGTACGTCAGCTGCGGGCCACTCGCAGACGAGGTCGAAGGAATCACCTGGGGGCAGCGGCCACACCCAATAACCCTGCGACCACGTTCCTTCCGACCAGCGCCCCCCAGTTTCGTCCATCACCGGGGCCTCAGGCCGTCCTCGAAGACCCTCCACTTCCGCCTCTGCCCACGCGCCCGTATTGGTCACCTTGGAGCCGTCGGAGAACTGGAATCCAAGACGCAACAGCTCGGGTGCGATCTCGCCCGTCTGCTGCATTGTCAGTCGATGATCTATACCGAAGGGATCCAGCTTGCTCTCATCGTCCCTGGCGACAACGCGGAGCTTGAGCTCGAACCCGGCCGTGTAGACCGAGAAAGCGTCGACATAGACCGCCACCTCTTCGGTTTCCGCGACCACACGCTCCATCGGAACGACGCTTGGCAATTCTCCCCGCGCTGGACCCATCCACTCCTCATGTGGAGCAGGTTCGGCAACGAAGCTCGGTGGATCGGGTGGCTGGAAGAACTCAGTCACGATCCAAACCTAACAACCCGAAAACGGTCAGGCGAACCAGTGCGGAATTGAGCACCTTGTGAGTGCCGAATTCCACACTGAGAATCTAAAGCGCTTGCATCACGGACTCGGCGGCGTTGTAGCCGTTGATGCCGTGGGCGCCGGCGCCGGGTGGGGTCGCGGCGGAGCAGATGAAGACGCCGGGGATGCCGGTGAAGTAAGGGTTCGCGGAGACGCCGGGACGGAGGAGGGTCTGCAGCGGGGTGTTAGCGCCGGTGAGGATGTCGCCGCCGGGGAAGTTGGCGTTGGCGGCCTCGATCTCGGCGGGGGTGCGGACGGAGGTGGCGACGATGCGCTCGCGCAGGCCGGGGGCGAAGCGCTCTAGCTGGTCGAGGATCGCGTTGGCGGCGTCGCCCCGGTAGCCGCTGGGGACGTGGGCGTAGGTCCAGATCGGGTGCAGGTCGCCCTGCGAGCGCTGCGGGTCGGCCAGGTACTGCTGGGCGACGAGGACGTAGGGGCGCTCGGGCATGCGGCCGCGGTTGACCTCCCGCTCAGCGAGGACCACCTCTTCGAAGGAGCCGCAGACGTGGACGGTGCCGGCGCGGCGGGCGGGCTCGTACGCCCACGGCACTCCGCCCTCGACCGCGAGGTCGAGCTTGAAGGCGCCGGGACCGTGCGTGTAGCGGCGGTAGGCGCGGGCGCTGCGCGGCGGCATCCGGTCGCCGGCCAGCTCCAGCACCCCGCGCGGGGCGAGGTCGAGGACGACGGCGTCGGCCGGCGGCAGCTCGTCGAGCGAGCGGACGCGGCGGCCGGTCTCGATCCCGCCGCCGTGCTCGCGGATCACCGCCGCGAAGGTCTCGGCGATCGCCGCCGAGCCGCCCTTCGCCACCGGCCAGCCGTAGGCGTGACCGGAGGAGATCAGCGCCATCGCGATCGAGGAGCTGAGCGGCCGGTTGAGCGGCGCGTAGGCGTGGGCGGCGATACCGCCGAAGAGCGCCGCCGCCTCCGGCGTCCCCAGCACCCGCGCCAGCAGCGTGGCCGGGGCCGCCGCCGGCAGCCCGAAGCGCAGCAGCCGCAACGGGTGGCGCGGCAGGTGGATGAACGGGCGGTAGATGTCCTCGGTCAGCGTCTCGTAGCCCCGCGAGGGCGGGCCGAAGATCTGCCGCCACCGCGCACCCGCCTCCCCCAGCCCCGCGGCCGTCGCCTCCAGCGAGCGCAGCATCGTCGCACCCCCGCCCCCGTCCAGCGGGTGGGCGAGGTCGACCTCCGGCCACGCCCACTCGAGCCCGTAGCGCTCCAGTTCCAGCTCGAGCGTGGCCGGGGCCGCGACCG
>DASULV010000015.1:0-24680 GCA_036277955.1 Solirubrobacterales bacterium
GTGAGCGTCCCAGAGCGTAAACATGGTGAAGAGGTCTTAGACACGATCCTCAAGCAGTGTGGCGGAATCCCCGTAATTGTCTGCTCCGATGCTGAAGATGCTGGAGGAGGGCTGGTTAGGCGTGGGGCTCAAGCCGACCCGTT
Source organism: Solirubrobacterales bacterium (assembly GCA_036277955.1). Taxonomy (GTDB): domain Bacteria; phylum Actinomycetota; class Thermoleophilia; order Solirubrobacterales; family 70-9; genus VAYN01. The sequence continues at coordinate 144 of DASULV010000015.1, forward strand.
TGGCCTCGGATCAGACCTCCCGATGCTTAGCTTTTACAATAAGGAGGATCTTCCGGAGTGCAAGCGCCAAATTAAGGAATATGTGTCCTGCGCAGCCGGTGTTGCCGACATCGAACTGACTGGTGTGGACCTCAACCACGGTGAGGGTCGCGCTATTCAGGTATTCGCTCGTCGGGCGGAGGGCGCAGGGGCGACCCTAAGCCAGCTTGGAGGCCACTCAGCTGAGAAGACGCTGCGGGTGGAAGTGCGCGACTCAGAAGGACGTGGTACGCGCAGTGTCGTCGCCAAGATCGGTGATAGGCCGCGAATAAAGCGGGAGGCGAATAAAGTCAGGACGATGGCAACTCGTCTTCCGCCCGATCTTATGATCGGTCAAGCCGACATAGTGATTGCAGGCGCCGCACGAAAGGGTGGAGTGTTCTATGGGTTTGCGGATCGCTATGACCGAAACGTATTCACCTGCCTATCAGGCGATGAAGCAGCGGCATGTTCAGCGGTAGACGCACTAATGCATGGCTTTTCTGCTTTGCATAGCAATGCTGTGGTCGCACCAAAGCGATTTTCCATGCTTCGCCGCGACATCGTGGGGAGCGACGGATTGGTGAATAGCGGGCAACTAGAGGGAAAGATCCGCGACCTTGACGATCTGGAGATGTTGACTAGCAGCTGCATTCAGCACGGTGATCTGCACGGTGAAAATATCCTCGTTGATCGATTGGGCAAGCCTGTGTTGATCGACTATGCAAAGACTGCGAACGCTTGTGGTTGCCTTGACGCCATCACCTTAGAGTTGAGTGCGGTGTTTCATCCTGGCGCCCAGGCAGGACGGGGAGCATGGCCTTCGGTGGCACAGATGTCAGCGTGGGCCGACCTGGACAGCTTCGTGATTGGTTGCCCATATCCTGAGTTCATCAAGACAGTGCGTAACTGGGCGTTAGGTGTCGCCGAGAGCCAGCAGGAGATCGAAGCGGTCGCTCTTGCCTATGTACTACGGCAATTGCGGTACAGCGAGGACATTCGGCCTTTGGCCTTGGCTTTTGCAGAATCCACGCAGCAGAGGCTTGCTTCCTAGTGAAGTGAGGGACATCGACCTGATTAAGGGGGTGGTGAGAGCGGCGACTAAGTGGCCTCGATGATCTGAGCAGCCACATTGCGGAGGTCGTGAGGCTCCACCTTTCGCCGACGATAGCTGACCTCCCTCTCGAAATGTTCACCCACCACAACCGGTGGAATCCCCGTGGGAACCCCCGACTCAGCGACGGTTACGGAACGAATCAAAGCCTCGGAGGCATGAAAGGCGTCAGGCGGTACCAGGTACACCGATCCCTGCTCCTCGATGGAGCTATTGAGCGGGCTGCAACAGACGGTGATTGAGGAAGGTGTCAGCACCGACCGACCAGGTTTGTAGACCGTGTTGTAGAGCCAGCTCGAACCATCAGCTGCTTCGATGACGCGGTAGCGACGGTCACGAATCCTGCCCCGGACCACAAAGCTGCGAAGTGGCCAGGCATGGCGATGGACAAACCAAGCTGGGGACTGCGGCTCGAAGGGTTCTTCCGGCCAGAGATGCAGCCGAAGTCGTGACCCATTGCGCCGGTCGGCAAGTGGAGCGTGAATGAAACCGAGCGGGTGCGCAGTGGCGTCGAGCACAATCTTGCCAGTCCGCACTCCATCCAACAGGGCCATCGTCTTGGTTGAGACCGCCTCCCACATCCGCATACGAAAAGCCTTATCAATGTCTTCGCGGAGGTCAGGAATAAGGCTGCTCCGGGGTGGTGGCGTTCTGAATGATCGCGTCAACCACGACATCCGTATCGAGGCTGTTCGTAGCGATACCGAGTTCGACCAGGGCGCTGCGAGCACTCTCTCGATTGAAGCCATCGGTAGGCACGTTCGCTTGCGTGAGGTCAAGCATGCGCGCTTGCTTGCGGTTCATTCGGAGCTGCTCCAAAAAGGCGTCGTAATAGAAACTGTCGGATGGGCACGCAATAGCTGGGTCGGTCTTGCTCTCCTTGGTTATCACCAGCTGCTGGTCGCTGAGGTCGTAGCGCAGTATGGACATCGTCTTCTTGAGGCCGAGGGTAATGTCCACCGCCTCCCGCTCGTTGAACTCTAAAGCTGCCAAGATCGTTGCGTAGATATCAATTCGGACACGGTCAACCGAATACTCCTCGTCAGCTTTGGCTATGCCGTTGCGATAGTTGCCGTAATGCCGGCAAAGGCTCTCGTCCGTGGGGTCGAGGATCACAATGTGCAGCTCGCGAGAAACCCCGTTGCTTCGCGCGAACCGAGCGAGTCCGGGCATCGTCGTCGAACGCTGATAGCGACCCGTAGAACCGTCGTACCACCAGCGGCGCGTGCTCGGCAACGCATCTTCCAGACGCCTCCCAATCTCATGCGCGGGCACGTTCTCGACGATCGGAGGGCGGTTTGGACCCGGAAAAAGCCATTGCAGGATTAGCGCTAAAGCGGTGCCAGCCAACGCCGTGGCAATGAAGTCGCCAATAAGTTCTGCGATGACCTCGGTCGGATCCCCTGACGAGGTTCCGAAAAGCGGAAGAACTGCCCATCTGACAATGGCCAAGACCGCGCATAGGAGTACTACGACCGTGAAGAAGGTAGCGCGGGTGCGCTTTCCCTTGGGTAGCCAGTCATCCATGTTGTGGAGTTCGCGGCATCGGGCAATCTCCCTCTCGGGCACCACATGGGCTGCTCTAGTGGGGGCACTCGGTAGTCGGCCCCAGCTATATGGGGCGGTTTGACTGTGCTGGGTCGCTTCGATGCACGGGGTCTCGGTGGTGAGCCCACTACCTGCCGGACCCATCCTGGTCACATCGCCGCCACGGTCGCGCTCTTCATGCGAAGGACCGTCCTCCTTTCAATCCGGTGGAGAACGGCTTGATCAAGGCGTCAGAGATGTCCGAAGCTAGCTTTCGCCGTTGCGGCGGATCGCTTCCTCGCGGGCTTTCCTGACCCTCTCGAGATCCCTCGCATACGGACGGCCAGCACTTATGGAGTAGTCGATGCGATTGCAGAGACGGTGCGCAAGGATGGCGTTGTCCACGTCTCGGTGGCCACCCTCTCTCCTGGAGCGAGGGAAGTGCTCGTGGGTGGGCATCCAGTCGCTCAATTCGTCGTTGACCGGGTCGAAGTAGCACGCGCCTCCAAGGTCCTCGGGGCAGAAGCATTCCGGCATCTTGCATGCGAGCTGCGTGATGTACCCCTGCTCGGCTGCCTTGATGAGGATTCCCTTGACGCCGAGCGCCTTCAACTTCGCTGCAGCGGCTCGGCCGCGTTCAGGATCCCGCTCAACCCTCGGCATGCCCCAACGTTATGCGCTCGGGGACTGACCCCGCGAATTCAAGTCGCATTCCGGTCGCATCGCCGCCGCAATCTCGCTCCCGTGGGGACGCCCCTCCTCCTTTCAAACCTACTGGCATGTCTCCGGCCAAACTCTTGATCAGAGAGTTCGCGGGCTTACCAGCGCGTTTTCGGAGGGGGCGGGGGCGAAGCCGAGGAGATGAACTTCGCCGTTGTCGCTGACTTCCATCGCCGCGACGCCGATGAAGATAACGTGGCGTTCGTAGTCCTGCCGCGGGAGGATTGGTTCAAATTCGAAGTGGGAAAAGTCCCTGAAGCGGCTGGCAAAGCGGTGGGGGATGGGGATGTAGAAGCTCCAGGTGCCGTGGCCGAGCTTGTGGCCGGCATATTCTTCGCCTGGCAGAACCTCGGTCTGGTCCACCACGGTCGGGTAGGTCGGATTGCCGGCTTCGATGCTGGCCGGGCCAGGGCCAAGTGCCGTTCCGGTGGGCGAGAAGAACTCAGCGACCTTGTTTGGTGAGGGTGGGAGGGCCCAGATTCGGTAGTCCTCTGGAGCACCGAAGAGCTCGTTGGACTCACGGATCAGGCTGGGTTTGACGTTGATGATGCGTTCGGTAATCGGGGTAAGCTCGTCCGCTGGGGAGCCGAGCTGCACTTCTGCGAATATTGGCCCTGCGGCTGGCATCGTGATCGTCGGCCGCCGATCCTTCGGGTAGGCGACTATCAGGCGGATAGCGGATTTCACTCCGCCACCGATGTCGACCACCCTGTCGGAGTGGTTGACGATCCGGAACTTGTACTTGCGCTGTGCCTCGTCTCGCGGGCCGTGCCAGCAGCTGCACGAGCGGATATCGCTGAACTCAACCGGAAGGTTGCTGAGCCGACCCTCGATCAAGCGGAATTCCCGGGGTAGCAACGGCTTTGGGGGAGAGCCGGTGACATCCAGAAGCAGGACGCCGATCAGCATGGCGACGATGAAAGCGGTGAGGAAGGGAAAGAGCCAACGCCGGTGTTCATCCATTGCACCGAGCACCGTCTTGACGCGGCTGTCATCGCGGTCGATCAACTGCGCAGCCGTCTGACCAGGTTTGCCTTGCACATATACAGGAGGTCATGCCCGTTATCGGGAATGGGTCCGGGGCGGGTCATCAGGAGATAAGAAACGGGACCTGGAAGGCGAGTGCGGTTGTCGTAGAAGACGTAGGACCAATCTTGGACCGCCCGCAGTCCTCGCCCGCCGCGCATGTCAGCACCCCTAAGGTCCACTCCGCAGAGGTCGGTTCCGGAAAAATCGACGTTGTTGAAGGTCGCCTCACGCAGGTCCGATTCAGAGAGGTTTGCGCCGCTGAGGTCGACCCGGGTGAGGGTCGCGCCGCTGAAGTTGGATCCGCGCAGGTTCCGTTCGGCAAAGGAGGTGTCGCGGATGAGCTGATTCCGGAGATCCAGATGCGCGGACTCCGGGATGTCCCGTTGTTCAGGCGCGGGCTCGGTGATGACCTTCCACGCATCGTCGAAGGTGAATATGCCGCAGAAGGCCCCGATCCAGAGGACCAGGCTGCAATAGAGCGGCACGTGGAGACCTCTCCGCTCTACGAGGAAAGCGAGGAAGATGCCAACGGCGCTCAGGGAGCACAGAAGGAGCCAGCAGTACCACCCAACATTGGTCACCGCCCTTAGGGCCGTCAGGTTGCTCGCGGCGGCAATTAGGGAAAGCCCGACCGTACTCGTCAGGAGGATTACGCCGTATGCGACCTCCCACCACGGCGTCGGCGCTGGTTGACTGGAGGCTTCAAAACCATGGTTCCCGCCGCCGGGCATCCGGGGCACCCTATTGGAAAAAATACCGTGGCGCCAAAGCGGTACGCATGGGTATACCGCCCTCCGCCTCTTCCCCAATCGAAAACGCCGTCAGCCGATCTTCTCTGCCGGCTCGACGATGATCCGGCCGCGGCCCTGCCGGATTTTGTCTGTCCGAGGGCACGACAATGACAGACGTTCGTCGGCTTGACCACGAGCTGCTCAGTAGGGAGGCCTTGAGGTCCGCGGTGAAAATTATTGTCTTCAGATATGGGAGCCCTCTATCGCCGCATCCTCGACAGCGCCTTGGGGGCACTGCTCCGGGTTGAGTTCACGACCCAGGCAACGAAGTTCTCGACTTCGCAGTGATCTTGCTCCTGGAGACGGAGGAAGGGATGGAGACGATCCGCGTCTACGACGCAGCCCATGGCCACAACGAGATGCACCGATATGCGCGCAGCGGGGGCAAGGAGCCGGGGGAGGTCTTCCACAGCGGTACTCTTGGGGAAGGAATGCGCGCTGCGATCTCCGAGGTCGAGCGCGGATACCGCGAGATGATCGAAGGATGGAAGAGGCAGTGACCGCCGACAGCAAGCGCTCTCCCGCCGCCAAGGTGATGGACGAAGCATTAGATCTCGCGATCGAGGGCCGTTCGCCCTATCCCGAGCGCGCTGCCTTTGTCGACGCCGACGCTCCCTCTGCCGGCCATGACATCGAGCGCGCCGCGGACGAAGGTCTCTCGGTGGTTCTGGTCTCAGCTGACGGCAGCACTCGGGTCCTCAGGCCGGAGCTTCAGACGCACTGAATCACCGGACCTGTTTCTGCGGGTCTCATCTCGGTCACATCGCCACCGAGATCCCGCTCCTCACGCGGAGGACCCCCGTCCTTTCAATCTGACGGAACATGGTGGCGCGTGATCCTGTTCCGCGCTCCAGAGTAGGGGCCAACCTTGAGGCAATCGTGGCCCAGGTCTCCTTTTCGATCCTCGTCGGCGGTACCATGGGCCAATGACCACGAAGGAGCGACTTCACAAGCTGGTCGATGAGCTTTCTGACCAGGAGGCCGAGGCCGCGTTGGTGATTGTCGAGCGTCGGCGCGATGACCCGATGCTGCATGCGCTTGCGGCCGCTCCGCTTGATGACGAGCCCTCTGACGCCGATGAGGACGCCAGCGCGGCCGAGGCGCTCGCTGCTCATAACCGGGGAGAATCAATTTCCTCGGAGCAGTTGCGCGCCGAACTTGATCTCGATTGACCACCGGTTGGTCACTGCGTATCGCGCCACCGGCTCGGCGTGATCTGAAGCGACTTGATCCACCGGTTCAGCGGCGGATTCTGGATGCCCTCGACAAGTTCGTGGCAGCGCCGCGCGAGGGAGATATTCGGAAACTCAACTCGGTCCAATGGCGGCTACGGGTTGGCCACTGGCGCGTGCGCTTCAGCTTCGATGACGAGAACCGGGTGATCGTCGTCCTGCGGGTTCTTCCGCGCGGTCGAGCGTACGATCGGTAATACCGCGAGATGATCGACATCGAGCGTGCCGCGGACGAAGGTCTTTCGGTGGTTCTAGTTTCAGCTGACGGCAGCACTCGGGTCCTCAAGCCGGAGCTCCAGACGCACTGATTCGGCGACCTGCCTCTGCGGGTCTCATCTCGGTCATCAGCGCAACAATCCCGCTCCTCATGCGAGCGTCCGCCAGCCGAAGGTCGCGGGTTCGTTGCCGCCGACCGAGGCGCGAGGGGAGCGGACGCGCTCGTCGGCCGGCCCGTCTCAGGGGAGGTGCCGGGCGAGATACGGACCCGTGCGGCTCTCGGGCGTGGCCGCGAGTTGCGCCGGGGTACCGGTGGCGACGATCCGGCCGCCGGAGTCGCCGCCGCCCGGGCCGAGCTCGATGGTCCAGTCGGCGCAGGCGATGACGTCGAGGTCGTGCTCGACGACGACGACCGTGTTGCCGGCGTCGACCAGGCGCTGGAGCTGGGCGATCAGCAGCTCGACGTCGGCCGGGTGCAGCCCGGTGGTCGGCTCGTCGAGCAGGTAGAGCGTGTGTCCACGGCGGGCGCGCTGCAGCTCGGTCGCCAGCTTGATTCGCTGGGCCTCGCCGCCTGAGAGCTCGGTCGCGGGCTGGCCGAGGCGCAGGTAGCCGAGACCGACGTCGCGCAGGGTGCTGAGGCTGCGGTCCGCGGCGGGGACGTCGGCGAGGAAGTCGGCGGCCTCGTCGACGGTCATCCGCAGGACGTCGGCGATGGTGTGCTCCCGGTAGGTGATCGCGAGCGTCTCCGGGTTGTAGCGGTCTCCGCCGCAGGTCGGGCAGGGTCCGTAGGTGCCGGGGAGGAACAGCAGCTCGACGGCGACGAAGCCCTCCCCTTGGCAGGTCTCGCAGCGCCCGCCCGCGACGTTGAAGGAGAAGCGGCCCGGCCCCCAGCCGCGCTCGCGCGCTCCGTCGGTGGCGGCGAACAGCTTGCGGACCGCGTCGAACATCCCCGTGTAAGTGGCGAGGTTGGACCGGGGCGTGCGCCCGATCGGCTTCTGGTCGACGGTGACCAGCCGAGACAGCGCCTCGAGTCCCGCGGCCTCGACGCCCACGACCTCGCCGTCCTCAGCGGACTCCGCATCGTCCTCCTCGGCCTCGGCCCCCTGCGCCACGGCGCCGACCACGTCGGCGAGCACCTGGGTCACCAGGGTCGACTTGCCGGAGCCCGACACGCCGATCACCGCGGTCAGCAGCCCCAGCGGGAACCTGACCACGAGATCGCGCAGGTTGTGTCGGGTGATGTGCCGGAGCTCCAGCCAGTCCTCCGGGTCACGAGGCGTCCGCACGGATCTCGAATCCGACTCGGGAAAGAGATAACGGCGGGTGATCGACCGCTCGACCTCGGCGAGTCCCTCGACCGGGCCGCTGTAGAGCACCTCGCCGCCGTGCTCGCCGGCGTCGGGGCCGACGTCGACGATCCAGTCGGCCCGCCGCGCGACGTCCATGTCGTGCTCGACTACGAAGAGCGAGTTGCCCGCCTCCTTGAGTCGCTGGAGGACGAGCATCAGCGGCTCGGCGTCGGCCGGATGGAGCCCGGCCGAAGGCTCGTCGAGAACGTAGAGCACGCCGAAGAGCCCGGAGCGCAACTGCGTCGCCAGCCGCAGCCGCTGCATCTCGCCGGGCGAGAGCGTGGTCGTCGTCCGGCTCAGGCCGAGGTAACCGAGGCCGAGTTCGACCAAGACCGCGATTCGTTCGCGAAGGTCGCCGGCGATCAGCTTGGCCACGTCGGTCCGCTCGCCGGAGAGGGGCGAGAGATGCGCGGGTTCGGGGTCCTCGAGCTCGGCGGCCGGACGCAGGACCTCGGCCAGGGTGGTGAGAGGCAGCGCCGACAGTTCGGCGATGTCGTAGCCGGCGAAGGTGACCGCCAGCGCCTCCGGCCGCAGCCGCTTGCCGTGGCACACCGGGCACGGAGCGGTCTCCACGTACTGCAGGGCGCGCCGTCGCATCGCCGCGCTCTGGGAGTTCGCGAGCGTGTTGCGGATGTGGCGTTCGGCGCTCGAGAAGGTGCCGTTGTAGTAGTAGTCGGCATCGACCTCGGCGTGGTCAGGGTTGACTTCGACGGTGGGCTGCTCGTCGGTGAAGAGGATCCAATTGCGATCCTTACGACTGAGCTTGCGCCATGGCTTGTCGATGTCGAAGCCCAGCGTGACCAGGATGTCGCGGAGGTTCTGGCCTTGCCACGCCCCGGGCCAGGCGGCGACGGCGCGTTCGCGGATGCTCAGCGCGGGGTCGGGGACGAGCGTCTGCTCGGTGATGTTGTGGATCGTCCCGAGGCCGTGGCACTCGCGGCAGGCGCCGATCGCGGTGTTCGGCGAGAACCAGTCTGAGTCCAGCACCTCCTCGGCTCCGGGTGGGTAGGTGCCGGCTCGGGAGAACAGCATCCGCAGCGAGTTCGAGAGCGTCGTCACGGTGCCGACGCTGGAGCGCGAAGTCGCACCGCCGCGCCGCTGCTGAAGGGCGATCGCCGGCGGCAGGCCGGTGATGTCGCGTACCTTCGGCGCGTCCTGCTGGTCGAGAAGGCGCCGTGCGTACGGCGTCACCGACTCGAAGTAGCGTCGCTGCGCCTCCGCGTAGATCGTCCCGAATGCGAGCGAGGACTTCCCCGAGCCGGACACGCCGGTGAACACGGTAAGCGCGTCGCGCGGCGCGTCGAGGTCTACGGCGCGAAGATTGTGCTCCCCCGCCCCGCGTACGGAGACGAAGCCGTCTCGGGGATCGGCTGCGCCCGCCCGCACCCGGCCGCCCTACTGTGGCGGCTTCTCGGCAAGGACGTCCAGCTGCTCGACGTTCGGCTGCTCGAACAGCTCACCCGCGTTGTCGGCCAGCGCCTTCCCGACGGCGCCGTTGAGGTGCGCCTGGCGGCCGCTATCGTCGGGGAACGCGTCGAAGATCCCGAACGACGAAGGCCCGAACCGGACGGCGAACCAGCGGTCCGTGTCCGGCTCCTCCTGGACCAGTTCGAGGCCCTGGTCGAGGAAAGCCGCGACGTCGTCCTCCTTACCCGGTAGCGCCTCGAGGCGTACGAACAGTCCGACGTTCACTTGAGTGGCCATGAGTGGATAACGCTCCTTGTCTCCGTGGGTGGCCGCGGCTGAGCTGCCGTTCTGACCGGGATGCAGGACGACCATCGCCCCGTGCGTTCGCCATGGCTTCCTTCGCTCGCCTGCGTAACTGGTACTCGTACCCTGACTCGCGAGCGGCAAACTGGTTCGGGTCATCTTCGGCACCCCCTTGAACCGTGGGTCCCGCGCCCTACCTCCCCAAGTACACACCGTCAAGTACGAAAAGGCTGGAGCAACCGCGTCAGGTAGTCACCGACGCGGGCGCGGAGACCGAACTGCTCTCGATCCACGAAGGCGAGACTTTTCGGGTCTCATCTCGGTCGCATCATCCCCGCGATCCCTCTTGCAATGCCAACAACCCCCGCCCTTCAAGCCGACGGACATCCACTCGGAATCCTTACGAAGGATCGTGCTCTGGAGTAGATAGCTCGTCCGGGCCGCTTTGGAACAACGTCAGGGCGACGTCGACGTCGGCTTGGCTCGCTCGTCGCATGGGTAGAGGCGCAGCTGGAGGTCCCGCCGGCGAAAGAAGGAGAAGGAGCGATGGGCTGGTCACTTTTGTGAGTGATGTGGGGGAGGCGATGGCCGCCGCCAAGGAGGCCGCGGCTGATCGGGACGTGCTGGTCCATGGCGCCGGCACCGCGCAGCTGGCGCTCGCCGCCGGCGTCCTCGACGAGCTGCAGATCCACCTGATCCCGGTCCTGCTCGGCGAAGGCCGCCGGCTCTTCGAGCACCTCGGCGCCGACCACATCGAGCTCGAGCCGATCCGGGTCCTCGAGGGCGAGGGCGTCACGCACCTGCGCTACCGAGTCGCGGGCTGAACCGGGGGGCCGGCCTCCCGGCCCCGACCGGCCCCCCTATGCACCTAGTTGTGCTTGGTGAAGTGGGCCGGCATGACCTCAGTCGTGGCTCCGATCTGCATCTCGTTCACCTCCCCTCCCCGTGAGAGGCCCGGCCCCGCGCCGGGCCTTGAGGCGAACGCTAAAGACTTATCCGACCTTCCATGCCGGCGTGAGCGGTACTTGTGCCGACCACCAAGTCGGGTTTAGGCTGACGGTGTATGGAGCATTCAGAAGCTCCAACGGGAGGGGCATGGAGACCGGGACGCAGAAACTCAAGGGGATAGACGAGCTCGTCGTCTTCGTGATCCAGCACCCGATCAGAGTCGACGCGCTGGCGATCCTCAACGAACGCGAGGCAAGCGCCTCGGAGATCGCCCGCCAGATCGGCGAGGACCTGAAGAAGGTGGGCAACCACGTCAAGGCGCTGGCCAACCACGGCTGCATCGAGCTGGTCCGCACGGAGAAGAAGCGCGGGGCCTCCGAGCACTTCTACAAGGCGTCGCTGCGGCCGCACATCGAGGATGCGGAATGGGCGCAGCTCTCGCCGAAGGCAAGGCACGAAATCTCCGCCCTGGTCTTCCAGTCGATCGTCGCGGAAGTGCTCGCTTCATTTCGAGCCCAGAAATTCGACTCGCGCCTCGACCGCCACCTCAGCTGGCGATCGATGAAGCTCGACGAGCAGGGATGGCGGGAGCTGATGGAGGAGCTGAGGGAATCCGTGGAGCGGATCGAAGACATCGCACAGAAGGCGGATGAACGTCTATGCGAACGTGGCGAGAACGGCTTCCCCGCGATTGCGGCCGCCTTTGGGTTCGAACGGGCGATGCCCGGGCGCTCCCGCCGGTCGGGCTTCTTCCTGCCGATCTGACCATCCACGCCAAATGGCGCCAAAAAGTGGGCTAGGCGCGGCCCGCATCCACCATTACAACTTCCTCTGGGTAAATCACTGCCCGCGGTCGTATGAACTGAGAGCTAGGGCAGAGGAGACGTGGATGGAGCAGAGTCGACCACGGCGGCGGAAGGTTGACGCGGCGAAGCGCCCGAAGAACAAGGATCCCCACACGGTCAATGCCGAACTGGTGACCGCGCTCAACCATCCCACCCGCCGGCGGCTGCTCAAGCTCTACCTCGAAGCGGACGCCCCGCTCTCGCCCAAGGAGCTCGCCGATCTGACCGGCGAGAAGCTGCCGACGGTCAGCTACCACGTGCGGGTGCTGGCGGACAAGAACGCGATCGAGCTGGCTGAAGAGGAACCGGTGCGGGGGAGCGTCGCTCACTTCTACCGGCCCACCGCCCTCACCAAGAGGACGACGTGGGTGCGGCAGAGCCTCGACCTCGAGTCGCCGAAGTCCTGAGGCGGCCCAGCGGCCGCTAGGCCTTCGCGCGCAGCTCGTCCGCGAGGGTGGCCAGCTTGCCGACGCTCGTGTCGAGCGCGTCGGCGAGTCGCAGCAGCGTCGTGTAGCTCGGGTTGCGGACCCCGCGCTCGATGCCGCCCACCTGCGTGAGGTCGGTGCCGGCGCCTTCGGCGAGCTGCTCCTGGCTCAAGCCGCTTTCGCGGCGCAGGAAGCGGACGGCCTCACCGAGGGCGGCGTGCTCGGGCGAGCGTGGCTCTTTGCGGCGTGGGGGCGGCACGGCGACCCGGAGCCTCCCGGTTAACGAACCAGACTGTTAGAGCATTAATGCTGCAACAGGTTCGACCGGCAAAACTGGTTACAGCAGTGGCCTTTGGGTACGGCGATGCAGACGGAGACGTTGCCGCCGGAGTCAGTCGCCTTTCTGAGTGACGAGGTCGCGCAGGCTGGCGAAGTCTTCGGCGCAGGCGGGGCAGCCGTCGAGGTGGGCGCGCATGCCGGGGATCCGGGAGTCGGCGGCCTCGTCGGCGAGGGTCAGCTCGACGTAGCGGTCGAGCTCCTCGAAGCACTGCTCGCAGGTCAGCTCCGGGGCGCCGGGGCCGAGGACCCGGCCCAGGACGGCGTCGCGTTTCTCGTCGGGGTTCATGCTTCCTCCTCTCCGCCCGTTCCTACCCGGAAGCCGCGTTCGGCGAGCGCGGCCCGCAGCTTGCGGCGGGCGTCGTGCAGGTTCTTGTAGAGGGCGCCGCGGGTCGAGTCGAGGCGCTCGGCGAGGACGTCGATCGGGACGCCGTTGAGCGCGACCGCGACCAGGACCTCGCGCTGGCGCTCGCCGAGCCGCTCGATCTCCTCGCGCAGGGCGGCGAACAGCTCGGCGTCTTCGGCGCCGCGGCCGGCAGGGGCGCCCGCGTCGGCGAGCCGGCTCCAGGCCTCGTCCTCGAGCGGGATCTCGCGCCCCTGCCAGGCGCGCTTGCGCACCTTCACCGCCGCCTCCAGCAGGGCGAACTTGTAGGCCCAGGTGGTGAAGCGGCTCTCGCCGCGGAACTCGTCGAGCTTGCGCAGGATCGCCATCAGCGCGTCGTCGGCGGCCTGCTGCGCGAGGTCCTCCTGGTCGCCGCCGCGCAGGTGCGAGAGCTCGGCGGCCCGGCGGCCGATCTCGAAGCGAGCCGCCTTCAGCAGCAGGGCATGCAGGTCGGCGACGGCGGCCTGGCCTTCGGCTCCTTCGGCGCGGAGGCGATCGATCCATGGGATCTCGGTGGGAGCGGTCATCAAAGCGGTCGCCATGCATTGTTAGCGACAGCGCGCGCCAGGTTCTTACGTCAACCACGACTTGGACGCGGAGAAGTAAGAAGCGCGCGGTTGGTGACGCAAAGGGGGCACAGATCAACTCCGACCCGACCTAGGAGGTCCCATGTCCACCACCGCAACCCTCGACCCGCGCGAGGCGACGCTCGCGCCGAGCTTCGGCGAACGGCTGAAGAGCGACCCTGCCTACCAGGCGTTCACGCTGCTGCGCATCGCCTTCACCGTCGCCCCGATCCTCTTCGGCCTCGACAAGTTCTTCAACGTGATGGTCGACTGGGAGCAGTACCTGGCGCCCTGGATCAACAGCATCGTCCCCGGCAGCGCCTCGACCGCGATGCACCTGGTCGGCGTCGTCGAGATCGTCGCCGGCGTCTTCGTCTTCCTCAAGCCGCGCTACGGCGCCTACGTCGTCGCCGCCTGGCTGGCGGGAATCATCCTCGACCTGCTCACCTACTCCGGCTACTACGACATCGCCCTGCGGGACTTCGGGCTGATGCTCGGGGCGCTGACCCTGGCGCGGCTGGCGAGCGTCTACGACCCGCCGGGAACGGAGGTCCGTTTCTAGCTGAGCCGGGGAGCGCGGCCTAGACTGGCCGCGTGCCGCCGTTGCTCGAGCGTCTGGGGGTGGAGCTGCCCGTCGTCCAAGCCGGGATGGGCGGCGGGATCAGCCGGCACGAGCTGACGGCGGCGGTGTCCGAGGCCGGGGGCCTGGGGACGATCGCGGTCAACGGCGCCGAGGCGATCCGGCGCGAGCTGGCGGCGGCGCGGGCTCTGACCGGACGCCCGCTCGCCGTCAACGTGCTGCTGCCGTTCGCGCGGCGCGACTGGTTCGAGGCGGCGGAAGCGGCCGACGTCGTCGTCACCTTCTGGGGCGAGCCGCGACGGCGGACCGGCGGCGTCTGGCTGCACCAATGCGGCTCGGTCCAGGAGGCGCGGCGGGCGCAGCTGGCCGGCGCCGACGGCGTGATCGCCCAGGGCGTCGAGGCCGGCGGCCACGTGCGCGGGACGACGCCGGCGCTGCAGCTGCTGGAGGAAGTGCGCCGGGTGCTGCCGCGGGAGTACCCGGTCCTGCTGGCCGGCGGGATCGCCGGGCGCGAGGACGTGCGCGCGGCGCTCGAAGCCGGCGCCGAGGCGGCCGCCGCCGGCACCCGCTTCCTCCTCTCCGAGGAGAGCCGCGCCCACGCTCTATACAAGGAGCGCCTCCTGAAGGCCGAAGAGACGGTCCTCACCGACCTCTTCGGCGCCGGCTGGCCCGCCCCGCATCGCGTCGTCCCGAACGCCGCAACCGACCACTTCCTCGGCCGGCGTTCGTCCTTCCCGCGAAATACGTCAGGAAAGGACGAACGCCGCGAGGTTTCCCACGGCCCACGGCTCAACCGGCTCCTCAACCACCTGCTCGCCCCAGGGGCGCGGTACGCGCCGCCGGCGCTGCAGCTGCGGATGGTCCGGGCGCAGCGGCCGGGGAGCCGGCTGCTCTCGCCGGCCGGGCCGACGGATGATGCGCCGTCGACCCTGATCGACGCCGGCGCCCTCTACGCCGGTGAGACCGTCGCCCGCATCGGTGCGATCCGCCCGGCTGGACAACTGGTCCACGACCTCACCCCCTGATTCTGGGTGGAGTCGTCATCCTGGGACAATGGGGGTCATGGCTGGGGGGCAGATCCTGCAGATCGCCGAGAGCTCGATCGGGCCGGACCGATGCGAGTTGCAGCTCGAGGGCGAGCTCGATCTCTGGAGCATCGAGCGTCTGCAGGCGGTTCTGCAGCGGGTCACGCGCGACAACAAGGCCGTCGTCGTCGGGCTCGAGAGCTGCGAGTTCGTCGACTCGACCGGCATCGCCCTCTTCCTCCAGGTGCGCCGCCAGCTCGAAGGCGAAGGCGGCCGCCTCGTCCTCTACGGCTGCTCGGACCAGGTGCAGAGGATCTTCGAGGTCGCCGGCCTGACCGACGCCGGGATCGTCTTCGAGAGCCGCGGCGACGCGATCGCGGAGCTGGCGGTGGTCGAGTGAGGCGGGTGCTGCTGTTGGCGATGGTCGCGGTGCTGGCGTGCTTGGCGGTGCCGACGGCGGCGGTTGCCGAACCGTGCTCGTCGACTCCGGGCGGGCTGATGTCCTTCCAGGCCATCCAGGGTCCGGAAGACCCCGAGGACTACTGCTGGGAAGTGAAATTGGGCGAGGATCAGGCGCTGCGACAGATCAACGACCGTGAAGCGGAGGTCTACACCACCGACTCCGAAGAACACCACAACTTCTCAATCACGGCAGTGCTGGCTCACGACGCTGAAGGAGTCTCCGTCCCGACCACGCTTGCCGTTACCGAGCCGAACCTGATCACGCTGACGGTGCACATCGCGCCGGCAATCCACTCGCCGGAGGCGCGCCGTTCTACTACCCGGTTGTTGCAGGCGCTGGGTATGAGGGCGGCTTCCAAAGCGTCAAAGCCGAGATGCTGCCGCTGACCGAACAGGGGATGAATACGCCGACTGCGATTCCCACCTGCACCGTCCCCTTCCTCCAGGGCCAGACCCTGAAAGCCGCTCGCGAAGCCCTGCGACGCTCTGGCTGCAGCCTCGGCCCGATCCGCGGGCACCGCACTCGCGGCGCCCGGATCGTCAAGCAGTACCGACCCGCCGGCAAGACCCTCCCCGCCGGCACCGAGGTCGGGGTCAAGCTCGGGCGGTAGCGCCGCGCTCGCGCAGGCGCGCGCACCAGAGGGCGAACAGCGCCACCGCCAGGACCGCGCCGGCCCAGTGGACGCCGACGACCACCGCGAGGACGCTCGGCAGGCCGGCGAGGGCGGCGCCGAGCAGCGTCGGTCCCAGCGGCAGGCGCAGGACGCGGGCGGTGAAAGCGGCGCAGAGCATCCAGGCGCCGGGGCCGGCGATCCAGCCCCAGTCCTCGAAGAAGCTGTGGGGCAGCGCCAGCGCGAGGGCGATCGAGAGAAGGGCGACGGCCGCCAGCTGCAGCAGCGCCGCCCGCCAGAGGGTGGGGACGTCCATCCCCACCGAGGCTATTCGACGACGATCTTGCCCTTCATGAAGGAGTGGATCTTGCAGTGGTAAGCGAAGGTCCCCTTCTTGTTGAACTTGATCGCCACCGACTTGCCCGGCGCGATCCGCTTGGTGTCGAAGCTGCCGCTGCTCGCCGTGTGGGTGGTGTTGTCCGAGTTGGCGAAGGCGACCGTGGCGCCCCTCTTGACCTTCAGCGTCGGTGGGTGGAAGGCGAGGTCTTCGATGCGGACGCCCTTGGCGCCGCTCGCCTCCGCCGTCGCGCCGATCGCGCGCCCTCCCTGCAGCGCCGCTACTCCCAGCACTGCGACGGCGATCAGGAGCAAGAAGCCCCTCCGACTCTGCCACCTCTCTATCTGCGTCATGCCCCGGCGTACGGGCGGCAACCGCTCCAGGTTCAACGAACCCGGCAGCGAGCAATAATGAGAGCCCCGGGCGGTTAGCTCAGTTGGGAGAGCATTCGGTTTACACCCGAAAGGTCACTGGTTCGAGCCCAGTACCGCCCATCGAGGGTCACCACGCAGAGGGTGGGCAGCCGCGATGACGCGGCCGCCCGGGTCGTCTCTTAGGCCGACTTGGTCAGGCTGACCGCCGGCACCGAGCCCGTCGTTCGAATCTTCACCCTGCTTCACCCCCTTTGCTAGATCGCTAGAGGGAAGAGTGAAGGACAGGCGGGCCCCTAACGATGGTGCGGCCCGCCCGCTTTTCAGGCCGACTTGGTCACATTGACCGCCGGCACAGCGATCGTCTGCTGGATCTTCACGCTGCCTCACCTCCCTCCCTATCGCTTTTCCTCGTCGATAGGGGAGAGGGCATAAATGCTCTAAACGTTTTCAGCGGTCTTGCGGACTCGCGCATTTAGCGACGAAAGATTACGGCACTTATGCTCCATCGCTCAAGCACATCCGACGCAAGGGAGGAAGAGCATGGCGCGGAAGAGGCGGAAGGTCGGAAAGCGAAAGCGACAGCTCGACAAATCGCCACAGGAGGTGTTGGTCAAGGCCCTCAACCATCCGGTTCGGGTGAAGGCGCTGACGATCCTCACCGAACGGACGGCGAGCCCCAAAGAAATCGCAGCGGAGATCGAGACTCCGCTCAGCAACGTCAGCTACCACGTGCGGGTGCTGGACGAGCTGGGGCTTGTCGAGATCCGGGAAGAAGAATCGGTACGCGGTTCTGTCGCCCACTTCTACCGGGCGGTGGAGCGACCACTCATCCACAACCCCGACTGGGAGAAGCTGAGCCCGCGCGTGCGCAACGCCTTCTCCAGCTATGTCATCGAAACGCTGATGACCGACGCGGCGAGCTCCCTGCAGGCGGGACTCTTCGATCGTCGTGACGATCGCCACCTGACGCGCACGCCGCTGTTGCTCGACGAGCGAGGGTGGCGGAAAGTCACGACGATTCAGATCAAGGCGCTCGAGGGAATCCTCAAGGAGCAGACCGCAGCGGCATCTCGACTCACCAGCTCCGGCAAGGAGGGCATCCACGCGATCGCCGGGTTGCTCTGCTTCGAGGCCCTGCCGCCGAGCGCACCCGAGCGGTAGAGGCTCGCCTTACCCGGGTCCCCCCTTTTGCCCCGACACTTGAGCTCACCTGCAAGCACGCGCGATTAAAGAGAAACATTTAGACCGCCGAGAAGATTGGAGCAGCCTCTAACGCGAACTTCACCTGACCTTGAGCCCAGTGCCTCCAGACAGCCCGCACCGGGCGCGCCGACTCCCACCAGTCTCGGGAGCGCTCAAAGAACTGATCGGCCATGCCCTGCTGCTGGTGTGGATCCTGGCCGCGGTCCTGCTCGTCGCGGAGGCGCTCGGGATCGGGCTGATGCGGGACATCGACAGCCCGGCGCCCGCCGACCCCTCCTTCTACGTGCCGCTGCTGTGCGCCGCGGTGGCCGCCGGGGGCGCGCTCTTCTGGCACCCCCGGGAGCGGCTGGTCTGGGCGGCGCTGGCGATCGGCCTGACCCTCGGCGCTGCCGCCGAGTCGGCCTTCCACCTCGCCCAGAGCAGCGGTGAAGGGATACCTGGCGCGCCCGCCGTCATCTACGGCCTCTTCTGCGTCGTCTGCGGCGGCACCGTGCTGGTGGCCAGCGGGCGCTTCGACCTCCGCCGCGCGATCACCCAGGGCCTCGGCGTCTGCCTGTTCGGGCTCGCGACCGCCTGGTCATGGCTCTTCCTCGCCCCCGCCGGCGCCCCGAGCGACACCCTCCACAGCGCCCTCGACCTGGTCCTGGCACTCGCCGTCGCCGCCGCCTTCTGCAACCACGGCTGGCCCCTCAACCCCCGCTTCGCGATGCTCGCCGGCGGCTTCGGCCTGCTCGCCGTCGCCGACCCGATGCAGGCGCAGGGCGTTCTCACCGCCGTCTTCGGCCTTGACGTCGCCGACGCGGCCTCGTTCGCGGGCGCGGCCCTGATC
This sequence comes from Solirubrobacterales bacterium, assembly GCA_036277955.1. Lineage (GTDB taxonomy): Bacteria > Actinomycetota > Thermoleophilia > Solirubrobacterales > 70-9 > VAYN01. Next base: position 18,773 of record DASULV010000015.1, read on the forward strand.
GCCGTCGCCGCCTGCGACGGCCTCGGCCAGGACCGCCGCGAGACGCCGAGCGGTCGCCTCGTCGTGATCCTCTCCGTGATCGCGGTCGCGATCGCCCTCGCCGCCCTCGTCTACGACCACTACTCGCGCCTCAGCGTCGGCACCGTCCTGCTCGCCGCGCTCACCCTCCTCGCCGCCTCGATCCGCCTCGTCGTCGCCCAGCGCGGCTGGCGCGACGCCCGCGTCCGCGTCCGCGAGGCGGAGGTGACGGGGGCGGTCAACGCCGCCGCCCTCGACGCCGCGATCTGTTTCGCCCCCGACGGCACGATCGTCGCCTGCAACGAGCGCGCTTACCGGGTCTTCCGCCGCGAAGACTTCGAGATCGTCGGCAAGCCGGTCGGCAACCTCCTCGACGACGGCAAGGGCGGTCCCGCCATCGAGCAGATCCTCGCCGCCGCCGAGCCGCAGACGCTGCCGGAGCCGCTGGAGCTGTGCGCCTACGACCCCCACGGCGTCGCCTTTCCGGTCGAAGTGACGATCGGGCCGGCACCCGACCGCGAGGCGATGCGCACCCTCGTCGTCCGCGACATCAGCGAGCGTAAGCGGCGCGAGGAGGAGAACCGCCGCCTGACCGCGATCATCCGCTCCTCCGACGACGCCGTCCTGACCAAAGACCCCTCCGGCGTCATCACCGGCTGGAATCAGGGAGCCGAGCGGATCTACGGCTACAGCGCCGAGGAGGCGATCGGTCGGCCCGTGTCCGAGCTGCTGATCCCACCGGACCGCCGCGGCGAGGCGAAGCGGATCCTCAAGCAGGCGGCGGCCGGCGAGGTGGTCGCCTTCGAGACCGAGCGGATCACCAAGAGCGGCGAGCAGCTCGACGTCTCCCTGCGCGCCTTCCCGATCCGCGGCGTCTCCGGCGAGGTGACCGCCGTCTGCACGGTCGCCCACGACGTCAGCGAGGCGCGGCGGCGCGAGCGGGCCGAACAGCGCGACACCGAAGCGCTGGTCTGGCGGCGGCGCCTGCGCAGCTCGCTCGGCGACGGCGGCCTCTTCTTCCACGGCCAGCCGATCCTCGACCTGCGCACCGGCAGCATCCACCACTACGAGCTGCTGGTGCGGATGCGGCTCGACGGCGAGGTCGTCCCCCCGGACCGGTTCCTCCCCTACGTCGAGGAAAGCGAGCTGATCCGCCGGCTCGACCTCTGGGCGGTGGAGAAGGGCATCCGCCTGGGGGAGCGGATCCCGGTGGCGATCAACCTCTCCGCCCGCAGCCTCGGCAGCCGCGAGCTGCTGAGCGCGATCGAAGGCAGCCTCAACCGCGATGCCTCGCTGGCCAAGAACCTGACCTTCGAGATCACCGAGACCGCTGCGGCCGAGAACATGCGGGGCGCCCGCGACCTCGTCGGCGAGCTGACGAAGATGGGCTGCGGGGTCGCGCTTGACGATTTCGGAACCGGGTACGGATCGTTCACCTACCTCCGCCACCTGCCCGTGACCCAGCTGAAGATCGACATGGAGTTCATCCGAGGGCTCGGCGCCGACCCCGCCGACCGCCGGGTCGTCGAATCGATGATCCACGTCGCCCGCAACTTCGAGATGACCACCGTCGCCGAGGGCGTGGAGGACGAGCGCACGCTCGACCTGCTGCGGGAGCTGGACGTCGACCTCGCCCAGGGGTACCTGATCGGCCGCCCGCAGCCGCTCGGCCTCGGCAGGGGGGAGACCGATGGCTGACGGGCGCGGCGAGCGCCGGGAAGAGCAGCGCGAGCTCGACCGCGACCAGTCCCTGCTCGACCTCGACCAGGCGATGGGCGACCGCGAACAGCGCGCGCTCGACCACCAGCAGGCGGGCGGCGAAGCCGACCGGGCCCGGATGGACCGGGAAAGGCAGGGCGCCGAGGGCGGCTTCGCCGCCGAGTTCGACCGCGAGCGAGCGGCCCGGGGGCGTCAGCAGGGCGCCCAGGACGCGCAGCAGGCCTCCCGCGACCGCAACCAGTCTGCGATCGACGAGCAGCAGCGGGTCCAGGACGAGCGCCAGCGCGCCCACGACGAGGGCGCGGACACCGACGAGTGGGACGCGGAGGAGGCGGCGCGGCAGCAGCGCCGGCTCGCCGCCGAGGCGCGCGAGGAGGCGCTGCGCGCGCGCCAGGAAGCGCGAGAGGCTCGCGACGAGGCGCGGCGCCTGCGGCGCGACCGGCCTTGAGCTCCCCAGCCCAGGACGGGCCGACGGTGATCGAACGGATCTTCATCGCGATGATCGGCGGCGAGCCGGAGGCCGTCCTCGCCCTGATCCACCCGCAGGCGGAATGGACCCCGACCCTCTGGAGCGGGGAGCAGACCTACAAGGGCCGCGAGGGCGTCGCCGAATGGCTGGCCCAGTTCGGTTCCGGCCTCGAGTACCTCGACCACCAGGTCGAGCGGATGCGGATCGAGGGCGACCGCGGCGCCGTCCAGGGCACCGTCTTCGACAGCCGCGACCGCGGCATGTTCGCCGTCCGGGTCTCCTGGAGCTTCGAGCTCAAGGACGGGATGATGCGGCGCGGCCGCGCCCACGACAGCTGGGAGGAAGCGCTGCGGGCGGTCGGGCTAGCCGAAGGCGCGGAGCCCCAGGACGGCGGCGACGACGAGGCCGACCGCGGCGACTGAAATCCGCAGCGGGTCGCTGGGGATGCGGCGGGCGTAGTGGGCGCCGATGCGGCCGCCGGCGAAGGAAGAGACCATGATCGTCAGCGCGTAGCTCCACTCGACCGGGGCGAGGAAGGCGTAGACGACGGCGGCGAGGAGGTTGGCGCCACCGGCGAGGACGATCTTCATCCCGTTCAGGTGCTGTAGGGAGTCGGCGACGAAGAGGGCGAGGATCGCGAGGATGAGGATGCTGACCGCGGCTCCGAAGTAGGCGCCGTAGGCACCGCAGAAGAAGATGCTGCCGAGCAGGTAGGGGGAGCGTTCGTTGCCGGCGTGGGCGATGCGCGGGGTGAGCCGGGGCTGCAGGAACAGGAGCACGCAGGAGGCGGCGATCAGCGCCGGGACGATCGCTTCGAAGGCGGCGTCGGAGGTGAGCAGGAGGGCGGCGGAGCCGGCGAGGGCGCCGAGGAAGAGCGGCACGAGGAGGCGGACGAAGCGCTCGCTCTGCTCGCGCAGCAGGTCGCGGTAGCCGAGGGCGCCGCCGACACTGGCCGGGACGATCCCGGTGGTGAGGGTGACGTTGGCCGAGAGCGGCGGCAGCCCGAGTGCGACGAGGGTCGGGAAGGTGATCAGAGCGCCGCCCCCGGCGATGGAGTTGACGGCGCCGGCGGCGACCCCGGCCGCGGCGACGGCGAGCAGCTCGAGCATGGGCTCAATCCTTGCCGAAGAGGCGGGCGCGCAAACGCGCCCAGGGAGAAGTGCGTTCTCGCCGCTGCGTCGCCCGCCACTCATCCTCGGTCGGCAGCCGACCCTGCTTGCGGGCTCCCAGGACGCACTCGGTGTGGGCGTGGCGGCGGCGGGATTTGTCGCCTTCGGGCCAGATCAGGGCGTGCTCGGAGAGCGCCGGCAGGCGCTCGCCGCAGAGGGGGCAGCGGTAGGTGGCGGGCTTCAGGTTCTGCGCCGGACGCATCGCCCACCAGCGGGGCTGCTCAGGGGCCATCGACGAACTGCATCAGATTTCCTACCCCGCAGGGTGGAAATCTGATGCAGTTCGCTGGGTGAGCGGTGGCGTCGGGGTGCCGCCGCGGCGCTTCTCGGCCTGGGTGACCACGTTGAAGAAGTAGTCGTTGCGGCCGCGGCGCATCGCCCGCGGCATCGCGCGGCGGGCCCGGCGGTGAGCGGCGGTGACCGAGCGGTAGGCCGCCTCGCGACCGGGCGACCAGGGGATGCCGAAGATCTGCCGCACCCGTTCGGGCAGGGTGCCCTTGATGATCAGGTTCTGGGTCTCGAGGTTGAAGCGGGCGCCGATCGGCACCGGCTGGCGGAAGGCGACGAGGGGCGCCATCTCCAGCCCGTGCTCGGTCGCCTGCAGGTCGGGGGCGGCGAGCTTGGCGTCGAACCAGGCCTGGAACTCGCGGTAGGTGGCCGGGACGGACTCCCGCGGGAGGAGGAAGAGCTCGCCGAAGCGGACGTAGTCCTGCCAGAGCGCTTCCCGCTCCTCCTCGCTCAGCGGCCGGGCCATCGCTTCGTACATCGCCCGGCCGGAGTCGGCGATCACCGCCAGCGTCCACAGCATCAGCTCGGGGTCGAAGGCCGAGTAGGCGCTGCCGGCGGGGTGGGGGCCGGCCGGCTCGGGCAGCTCGCCCTTGATCCGCTCATGCAGGCGGTGCACGGCCGCCAGGGCCTTCTCGGCTTCGGCCTTGGTGCCGAGGAAGACCGTCTCCTGGATCTTCGCCGTGCGGGCGAGGCGGGTGAAGGGGTGGTCGCCGGCCGTGGTCGAGAGCATCGTGCCGGTGTAGGTGAGCGGTTCGAGGGCTCCGATGAGCAGCGCCCGCTGCCCGTAGAGGAGGCCCACCGATCGCTCCCCGTGAACCCGCCGAGCCATCGATCGGCCCGGCGGAAAGTAATGCTCATGGTCACTCACTGGCCGTCTGGCCAGCCAGTCTACTCAGCGAGTGACAATTTGGTCAAATTAACAAACCATTACTAGACGAACCTACGAACGAGGCGTTTCCCGGCTCATCGCGATCAGGGCCGCGCCGGAGCCCGGCGCGGCGAGGCCGCGCAGCTCGTGCGCGGCGAAGATCTCGTCGAGTTCCTCGCGGGTCAGCGTCTCCCGCTCCAGCGCCAGGACCGCCAGGTGGTCGACGACCTCGAGGTTGGCGGCGATCAGGGCGCGGGCGCGGCGGTAGGCCTCGCGGGCGAGGGTCATCGCCGCCTGGTCCACCTCGCGCCGGGTCTCGTCGGAGACCGCGTAGTCGGCGGTCGGCAGCGCGATCGGCGGCGGGCCGTCGTGGTCGAGCGCAACCCCCATCCCGAACTCGGAGACCATCTGCTTGCAGACGAGGTGGACCCGGTTGAGGTCGTCGGAGGCGCCGGAGTAGGTCTCGCCGAGCACCACCTCCTCGGCGGCGCGGCCGCCCAGCAGCGTCACCACCTCGTCGAGCAGCTCGTCGCGGGACTTCAGGTAGCTGTCCTCCTGCGGCGAGTGGGCGACGAAGCCGAGCGCCGGCCCGCGGGGGACGATCGAGAGGATCTCCGGCGGGTCGAGCCCGAGCAGCTTGCGGCAGAGCGCGTGGCCGGCCTCGTGGTAGGCGACGATCCGCCGCTCCTTCGAGCTGAGGCGACGCGCCTGCTGGGAGCCGACGGCCTGGCGCAGCAGCGACTCGTCGAGGTCCTCGCGGGTCATGTACCAGCGGCCGGCGCGGCCGGCGATGATCGCGCCCTCGTTAAGGGCGTTGGCGAGCTGGGCGCCGGTCAGCCCGGTGGTCTTGCGGGCGACGTCGGCGAGGTCGAGGTCGGGGGCTAGCGGCTTGTTGCGGGCGTGGGAGCGGAGGATCGCCTCGCGGCCCTTGCGGTCGGGCGGGGCGACGAGGACGCGGCGGTCGAAGCGGCCCGGGCGCAGCAGCGCCTTGTCGAGCTTGTCGACGTGGTTGGAGGCGGCGATCACGATCACCATCCCCGGGTCTTTCTCGAAGCCGTCGAGCTCGACCAGCAGCTGGTTCAGCGCCTGCTCGCGCTCGCTGCTGCCGCCGTCGCCGCCCCCGCCGCCGCGGGAGCCGCCGATCGCGTCGAGCTCGTCGATGAAGATGACCGCGCGGCCGGCCTTGCGCGCCTCTTTGAAGAGGCGGCGGATGCGGGCGGCGCCGCGGCCGACGACCATCTCGACGAAGCTCGAGCCCGAGGCGGCGAAGAAGTCGACCCCGGCCTGGGCGGCGACGGCGCGGGCGAGCATCGTCTTGCCGGTCCCGGGCGGGCCGTAGAGGAGGACGCCGCGCGGCGCCTGGGCGCCGAGGGCGGC
>DASULV010000016.1:0-20093 GCA_036277955.1 Solirubrobacterales bacterium
CGGCCCCTCCAACCGCAGCCTCGTCCACTGGATCCGCCGCCTCGTCTTCCGCGGCGCCTGGCTCGACCAGCGGGTCAAGGAGGGCGAGCTCGACGTCGTCTTCGACGAGCGCACCCAGACCTTCGGCTACGTGCAGCCGGACCGCAGCGACGAGCTGATCGAGCTCAGCAAAGAGCCCAGTTGGCGCCGCATCGCTTACAGGCGCTGAGCCCGCCTGACCGGCACATTTCGGCGTCCTCGGTCGCTCGCGTGCAGAGCACGCCACGCTCCCTGCGTCCTTGAACTGCTTGGTCAGTCGGACTCAGGGCGCTCTAGAGCAGCTACGACCGTCAGCGATCCCCCACCGGCTGATCCTTGTGCGCGGCCGGCGTCGAAGAATTCCTTCGCGGCTTCCGCATCGCCGTAGGCCTCGCCGAGGCGGGTGAGGGAGTCGACGAGGAGGATCACGTCTTCGCCCTTGCCGGCCCGGGAAGCGGCCTGCGCCAAGGCGTCACTGGCGTGGCGGGGTTGGCCGGCGGAGACGATCTCCGCCTGCGGGGCCTCGCGCTTCCAGTCGGCCAGTTCCTCGGGGCTGGGGTCGATCAGCAGGGCGACGGGGTCGGGGCCCTTCGAGTCGGCGGAAAGGTCGGCGGCGACGCTGCGCAGCAGCGTCGTGCAGCCCTCGCGGCTCTCGGCGAAGACCAGCGCCTGGCGGCCGGCCTCGGGCGGCAGCAGCAGGGTCTGCAGGGTCACGCCTTGCTTGCGGCGGCCGAAGCGGCGCCTGCGGCGACGGCGCGGACGCGAGGGCTCGCCGGCCGGCTCCGCCGGCTCGGCACGCTCGCGGCTGGCGAGCGGCTCGACCCGCTCCTCTTTGGCGATCGGCTTGGGCGCGGGCTCGCGCTCCGGTGCTTTCTCCGGACGGTCGCGCGGCTCGCGATCGCTGCGGTCGCGCGGCTCGCGCGAGCCGCTGCTGCGCCGGCGGCGGCGCGGGCGCTCCTGGCGCTCCTCGGCGGCGGCTCCTCCCTCGCTCGGGCGACCCTTGGTCGCGGCACCGTTGCCGTTGCCCTCGGCGAGCCGGTCGACCAGCTCCGCCTTGGTCAGCAGCCGGTACTTCTCGATGCCGGCTTCGGAGGCCAGCAGGTGCAGGTCGGACAGGTGCTTGCGTTCCAGCTCGGTCTTGGTCATCGCGCGGCAGGTTATTCGACCGCGAAGCTGGACCGCGTCAGCCGACCTGGCTCACCGCCGCAGCGGGATCGACGCCCTCCTGCGCCGCGACCTCCAGCCACGCCTCCGCCTCACGCGAGCGGCGGCGCCGCGACCAGCCCAGCTCGGACGCCAGCACGTCGGCGATCGGCCGCACCGCCTTCGCCGAGCGCAGCTCGGGGGCAGCGAGAATCCCCAGCCGGGTGCGGCGCAGCAGCACGTCGGCGACGCTGCGCGCCTGCTCGGCGCGAGCCGCCAGCGCCACCTCGGCCAGCAGGTCGGGACGGCCGGAGACGATCGGGCGGGCCAGCTTCGGCTCGGCGCGGGCGATATCGAGGACGCGGCGGGCGGCGTGGCCGTAGCGGAAGGCCAGCTGCTCCAGCGCCTCCTCCCCCACCCCGGCGGGCGCCTGCAGGTCCTCCGGCCGGGCCGGCATCCCGAGCGGGATCTCGTGCGTGTGGCAGGGCGCCTCGCGGCCCTCGCGCTCGACCAGCCGGTCGACCGTCTGCTTCGCCATCCGCCGCCAGGTGGTGAGCTTGCCGCCGGTGATCGTCAGCATCCCCGAGGAGGTCTCGTAGAGCTCGGCTTTGCGCGAGATGTCGACCGACTTGCGCGGGTCGCCGGTGGAGATCAGCGGCCGCACCCCGGCGTAGGCGCCGACCAGGTCGGACTCGCCGATGCTCGTCCCGAAGAAGTCGTTGACGGCCTCCAGCAGGTAGGCGACGTCCTCCTCGGCCGGGCGCGGGTGGGCGGTGTCGCCCTCGAAGTCGTTGTCGGTGGTGCCGACGAGGGTGCGCCCGTACCAGGGCAGGGAGAAGATCATCCGCCCTTCGCCGGCCGGGACGATGCAGGCGGCCTTGCCCATCGGCAGGTCGGCCTGGTCGATCAGCAGGTGGGTGCCGCGGCTGGGTGCGATCCGCGGCACGTCCTCCTCGCCCAGCAGCTCCTCGGGGCGGATCTGGTCGGCGAAGACGCCGGTCGCGTTGACGACGTGGTCGGCGCTCACCTCCATCCGCTCGCCGGACTCCTCCTCGACGAAGGCGAGGCCGGTCGCTTTGCCGTTCTCGGAGAGCACCTCGGTCACTTCCGCCCCGTTCAGCATCACCGCGCCGAAGCGCTCGGCCTCGCCGAGCACGGTGAGGACGAGACGGACGTCGTCGGTTTGGCAGTCGTAGAAGAGGTAGGCGTCCTTCGGTTCGCGCGCCGCCAGCGCCGGCACCAGCTCCAGCACCTCGTCGCCATCGATCGTGCGGTGGCGATCCGGCGCCCAGTAGGTGTCTTCCTCTTCCTCGCGGGCGGCGCGGCGCTCGCGGCGGCTGCGGCCGGTGCGGGTCGTCGCCATCACGTCGTACATGTTCAGGCCGAGGCCGAGTTTGCGGTCGCGGCGCTCCTCGCCGAGGGCGGCGACGAGGAACGGGGTCGGGTAGACGAGGTGCGGCGCCAGGCGGACCATCAGCGCCCGCTCGAGCAGCGCCTCGCGAACGAGGCCGAGGTCGAAGTTCTGCAGGTAGCGGAGGCCGCCGTGGACCATCTTCGAGGAGCGGCTGGAGGTGCCTTCGGCGTAGTCGCCGCGCTCCAGGAGGGCGACCGAGTAGCCGCGCGAGGCGGCGTCGAGGGCGGCGCCGGCGCCGGTGATGCCGCCGCCGATCACCACGACCTCGAAGCGCTTGCCGGCGATCTCCTCTATGGCCCGCGCGCGAGTCAGCATCAGTCGAGGTGGGTGGTGGTGCGGTCGGCGCCGGGGCGTTCGGGGGCGGGCTTCTCCTGGCGCGGGTGGCCGAGGTGGAGGAGGCCGACGAAGCGCTCCTCTTCGCCGAGGCCGACGGCGGCACAGCCCTCGGGGGTGCGGAGGATCCCGGGCGTGCGCCAGTAGCCGGCGAGGCCGCGAGCGTGGGCGGCCAGCAGGACGATGTAGGAAGCGGCGGCGGTGGCGTGCAGGTCCTCTTCCACTTCGACCGGATCGTCGCTGAGGACACAGGAGACGACGATCAGGGTCGGCGCCCGGTCCAGCTTGGCGGCGCCCTCCGGCCCGGCAACCTCCTTCAGCCGCCCCAGCGTCTCCGGTCCGATCACCCGGAAGCGCCAGGGAACCGTCAGGTTGTGGTTCGGCGCCCAGGAGGCGAGCTCCAGCAGCTCGTCGATCTGCTCCCGCGGCAGCGGCTCCGGCGCGAACGCCTTATGCGTGCGCCGGGTGCGGATCGCGGTCTCGACGTCCATGCGTCGAGGGTATAGGGAGGCGGCTCCCTCTTTAGAAGAAGATCTGGGCCGAGACGATCAAGCCGGCGAGGCCGATGAAGCCGGTGGTCATTCTTATATTCATCCGCTCGATGCTCTGTCGGAGTTCACGGATGTCGGCATGCATCTGCGCCTCGAGACGGTCGATGCGCTTGTCAACAGCGTCGAACCGCCTGTCAACAGCGTCGAACCGCTTGTCAACCTCGTCGAACCGCTGGTTGACGCTCACTTTGAACTCGTCGAGGCGCTCGTCGGTCCAGGTCTCCCGTGGCGTCATCACGACCATGATCCTAGCGTAATGTTTTGGCTGTAACGAAACTAAGGCGCTATCGCAAAAATTCAGCGCCGGCTTTGTGCCGAATCTGTGACTCAGAGGCCGTAGCGCCAGCGCATCCAGCCTTTGCGGCCGGCCAAGCCCAGCGCGAAGAGGACGCAGCCCGCGAGGAGGCCGAGGAGGATGGCGCCGGCGGTGCTGCTGCTGGAGTCGGCGGTCGATTCGGAGGCGGGTTCCCCGGTGGTCTCGCTCGGCAACGGGTTATCCGGCGCGGGAGCGGTTCCGGGAGCGGTCGATCCTTCCGGGAGCGGGATGCCGGCGGGCGGTTCTGCCGGCTTCGCTCCGGAGGAGCCCCCCTTGCCGGAGGATCCCGAGCTCGGCGGGACCGGGGCGCCGGCCCCTTCTTCGAACCCTTCGAGGAATTCCTTCGGCGACTTGCCGGAGCTGGGCGCGGGGGCTTCGGCGGGTGGGATGCCCCCGGTCGAGCCGGAGGAGTTGGTGTTCGGCGACGCCGGCTTCGGCTTCGGCACCCGCGGCGGCGCGGTGACCGGGAGATGGGCGCCGGCCAGGGGAACGATCGCGTCGGCGGTCACCCAGACGGGAGAAGCCTCCTGGCCAGGCGCCTGCAGGAAGTGGCCGTCTTCCGCCTGCAGTTCGCGCAGGTAGGCGAAGGAGCTCTTGCCGGGGCCGAAGCTCGCCGGGTCCTTGCCGGTCGCCAGCAGACCCTGCGAGGCCCAGGCCGTGGCCTGGGCGTTGGCTTGGAGGTTGTTGCCGGGGGCGAAGCCGCCGTTGGGGCGCTTCGCCTCGCGGAGGTAGGCGAGGGCGCGGTCGCCGGCGTCCGAGCCCGGCGTCAGCACCTGCAGGACGGCGCCGGTGATCTCCGGGGTCGCGGCATCGCCGGGATTGTTCCCCCAGCCGCCGTCCTTGCCCTGCACCTTGCGCAGCCAGGCCACGGTCGCGGCGGTCGAGTCGTTCGCGCCCGCCGCCCGCAGCGCCAGCACCGCGTAGGCGCTGGTCGCGGGCCAGCGCTGGTAGGAGCCGTTCTGCCGCCGTTCCGCGAGCAGACGGTCGACGAGGTTTTCGCCGGCGAACCGGCGCGGGTCGGCACCGGCCGCGTCGAGGGCGAGGATCGTGCGGGCGACGTCGCCGGCGTCCTTGACTTCGTTGGCGTGCGAGCGAAGGAAGTCGATCGGAGATTTGCCGCCGGCGGTCACGTCGAGCGGGTTGCGGCCGGCGGCGGCGAGGGCGATCGTCGCCCAGGAGGTGATTTCCGCGCCCGCTTCGCGGCCCTTGTCGGCGGCGAAGCCGCCGCTGGGGCGCTGCTGGGCTTCGAGCCAGTGGAGTGCGCGGCCGACGACGACGGCTTCATCGGCCGCTGCGGCACGGGCGGACGGCGCGAAGGCCGCGGCGAGGAGGACGAGGAGCACCGCCGCGACCCCGCCGCTGCGGAGGGCGCTGCCGAAGCCGCGGTCGGCGGGCGCGTCCGCTTCGGGCTCCGTGGGACGCTGCCATTCGAAGCGCTCGCGGAAGCGGACGAGCATCCGCACCATCGCCGGGCCGGCGACGAGCGCGAGGGCGATGTTGGCGGTGAAGTGAGCGACTTCGAAAGCGACCGCCCGGCTCTCGAAGAACCAGAACTTCTCCCACGACAGCTCCCCTCCAGAGATCGCCATGGTGGAAAAGTTCATCAGAGTGCCGAACAAAATGGCTGCAAGCCCGCAAATTCCCGCGAGCGCGAAGCGGCCGGCGTTGCGGGTGCCGAGCCCAAGCGCCGCACCCAGGACCCCGCATAAGCCCCAAGCCGCCATCTGCCACGGCGTCCAGGGCCCCTGCCCGAACCAAAGGTTCGAGCCGAGAGCGGCGAAGGCGCCGACCGCGAACCCGGGGGCGCCGCCGAGGGCGTAGCCGGCGAAGACGATGATGTCGGTGGTCGGCTTGACGTTCGGGAAGGCCGCGAAGGCGATCCGGCCGGCGATCGCCAATGCGGCGAGTGCCGCCACCAGGGCGACGACCTGCGACGGCGGCCGCGAGCGCTCGTACCAGGCAAAGCCGGCGAGCAGGACGAAGCCGAGGATGACGAAGCTCGTCAGCTGCCAGCTCATCCGAGCCCCTCCAGCGCCGCCGCACCCTGCTCGGGGGTGACGACATCCGGCAGGTCGAGCACCCGCGCGACCTCGGTCGCGAAGTACCAGCCACCGGAGAGGATCTCCTCCATCGGCCCGTCGGCGATCACGACGCCTTCGCCGAGCAGCACCACGCGCTCTGCGAACGCGGAGGCGAACTCCACGTCATGGGTGGCGACCACGACCGCGGCACCCCGTGTCGCTTTTGTCTCCTCATGGGAGACAAAAGCGACATCGCCCGCGAGGGTGCGGATCAAGGCGACGAGCTCGTCCTTGCGAGCGTGGTCCATGCCGCGGGTCGGCTCGTCGAGGGCGACGACGGCGGGGAGCTCCTCGCCCTCCATGCGCCCCGCCAGAGCGATCGCCAGCGCCAGGCGCTGCCGCTCGCCGCCCGAAAGGTCACGCGGATCGGCGTCGACTGCGTGCTCGAGACCGACCACCCGCAGTGCCGCCATCCCCTCCTCGCCCGGCAGCTCGTCGCCGACTCGCTCGCGGACGAGGTAGTCGCTCGGGTTCTGAGTGAGGAGGGCGATCGACTCAACCGCGAGCTTCCCTGCCACGGGCTCGTGCAGCCCCGCGGCGGCCCTCAGCAGCGTCGACTTCCCGGCGCCGTTGCGCCCCATCAACGCGATCCGTTCGCCCCGACGCACCTCGAGGTCGATGTCCCGTAAGACGTCCCGCAGCTCCTCGCCGCGATCCAGCTCGACCCACAGGTTCTGAGCCTTCAACACCGGCTCGGAGGAATAGGGGTGGGGCACCCTCCTACTTGCAATGTGGGGAGGGTGCCCCACCCCTATTCCCCGAAGCGTCTGCCGAGCATCCCGTACTCCCACAGGGAGCGGTTCGAGTCCAGCAAGCGAGAACAGCCGCGCGGCAGGAGTCGAGAGCGCGGCATCGCCTTCATGCGACCAGCGGAGGAATTCCGCGGGCGCCCCGTCGAATGCGATGCCACCGTTCTCCATCGCCACCACCCGATCCGCGGCCGCGAGGCACCGCTCGAGCCGGTGTTCGGCCAGCAGCACCGCCACCCCCCACTCCTCGTTGAGACGCCGCAGCAGCCAGATCAGCTCGTCGCCGGCGACCGGGTCGAGCTGCGAGGTCGGCTCGTCGAGGAGGATCAGGCGCGGCCGGGTGACCAGGGCGGCGGCGAGGGCGACGCGCTGCAGCTCGCCGCCGGAGAGGGTGTCGACGGCGCGGTCGAGCAGGTGCGGGATCGCCAGCGCCAGCGCCACCTCCTCGACCGCGCGGGCGCGGTCGCTCGGCGCGTCGCCGCGCATCTCCAGCGGCAGCTCGATCTCGGCGGCGACGGTAGTCGAGACGACCTGGGTCTCCGGGTCCTGGGCGAGATAGCCGACGGCGGCGGCGAGCTCGCCGGGCCCCGCCTCCAGCGCGTCGAGCTCGGCAACGCGGACCTCTCCTTCGATCTCGCCGCCGTGGAAGTGCGGCACCAGGCCGCAGGCGGCTTTCAGCAGCGTCGACTTCCCTGAGGCCGAGCGACCCGCGAGAAGGACGAACTCCCCCGGCGCCACCTCCAGCGAGACGTCCTCCAGCGCCCGCTTTGACGCGTGCGGATACGAGTATCCGAGACCCTCCACCGCCAGCGCCGGCGCCGCCCCTCGCCTGATCGCCAGCTCAGACACGCGCCACCCCTTCCTCCATCCGCCGTCGGGCAGAAACAGCGCGGCGCTTTGCCGGACGCTTCATGGGCGCGAGACCGCTGAGGGTGACGATCGCGGCTACGGCGAGGGTGGCGGGGCCGAAGCCGATGGCGAGCGCCGGGTAGACCTGGAAATCGTCGGCCCCTAGGGCCTTGCCGACGATCGCAGTGGCAAGGACGAGCGCGGCGACGGCGTAGAAGCGGCGGTTGTAGCGGGAGGCGGTACGACGATCGCGGGCTCGGGGGGCGTCGAGGCTGTAGCCGCGCAACTCGAGGGTGGCGGCAACGTCGACGGCACGGTCGAGTGAGCCGGCGAGCAGGCGGCGCGCCAGCGGAGCCTTGCCGACGGGAGCAGCGCCGGGGCCGCGGAGCGTCGCCGCGTCGCGCAGGCGGGCGGCGTCGGCGGCGGCGACCGGAACCAGGCGCGAGACGAGGCTCGCGGTCAGCGCCGAGCGGCGGGCGATCGGCCGCAGCGCGCGCAGGACGCGGTCGGGGTCGACGCAGGCGGAATAGACGGCGAAGGCGACGATGGTCGCCGCCGCGATCAGGCCGTAGGAGACCCCGGCGACGATCGCCTCGAGGGTGACGTCGACCCTGCCCAGCAGCGGCCAGTGGCCGAGCCGCGCCACCACGGTCTCACCGCGGGTCGTGACCAGGGCGTTGACGAGCGCGATCAGGAGCGCCAGCGAGAGGCCCATCTTCAGCGCCGCGCGGACGGCGAGGGGGGCGCCCGCAAGGACGCCGGCCAGGCTTGCGGCGGCAAGCGCCGCCAGCAGGATCAGCGGGTTGAGGTAGAGGAAGGCGACGACGGCGATCGCGCCGAGGTAAGCAATCGCGGCGCCCGCCGAGGCGTCCTGGAGCGGACCGCGCCGCGGCTTGTAAGCAAAGGGAGACTTCATCGCGCCTTCACCGGCAACGGCGTCGCCTGTCCACCTTCGATCGCCACCGCGTAATGGTCGCGCAGGTGCGCCGCATCGAGGGCATCGGCGGCGGCGCGCACCCCCGCAGCCGTCCCGCCGGTGACGAGCCAGACCGGCGGCCCGCCGTAACGGCTCGTCGCGGCGACAAGCCCGGCGCCGGACCCGAAGCGCCTGTCGAGATTTCCATTCTCATCGAGCGCTACCAGCTCGGAAGATTCGAAGTTCGCGTAGATCCCGCTTTCCGCGGGGCCCGCTTCGAGCAACTGCGCGGCTGCGTCCTTTCGCAAGCGATTCCAGGGACCGACGAGCATGCGGATCGCCCGCTCCGGCGACCCCGACGCCAGCTCAACGCCTTGGCCCTTCAGCGCCTTCCGTGCCGCCGCGCAGGCGCTGCCGCCCCCTTCGCACTCCAGCACCACCGGGTAGGGCTTGCCAGCGACGCCGTCGGTGAACGGGGCGGGCCAGGAGCCGACCACTGCCGGGACGTGGTTCGTCGCGCTCCAGTCGCGGTAGTCCCACCAGACGCGCTCGTCGCCCTGGAGCTCGACGTCGGCCGCCCCGACCGGGGACTCGACTCCGTCGACAAAGAAGAACCAGTCGTAGGGGTCGCCTTCGCGTTCCCCCTCGGCGACGCCGTCGATCGCGTGGACGAAGCCGCCGCCGAAGCGGGTCTCGACGTCGGCGTCAGCTTCCAGAGCCCGCATCACCGTGTCGGATTCCTTCGCCTCCAGCGAGCGGTGCAGGACCGGGACGGAGCCGAATTCGCGCGTCACCGTCAGCTCAACCGAGCCGACGTCGGCGCCGGGGCCGAGACCGCAGCCGGCGGCCGCGAGCGCTGCACCGAGCAGCGCGATCGCGACCGCCGTGCCACGGCGTCGTCTCATTTGACGGAGCTGTCGATGCGTCCGCTCACTTCGGGCACTTGCCGTTGACGCAGACCGGCTCGCGGGCCGAGGGGATCTCCCCCGCCGCCGTCGCCAGCAGCTTCGCCGGCTTCGTCAGCGTCACCGTCGTGCGGCCGTCGGCGCCGGTCGGCGCACTCGCCCCGGTCACCTTCACCCCGGCCGCCGGCTTGCTCTTCCCCTTTTCGTCGTAGGAGAAGACGCGGACCTCGAACGGCATGCCCGGCTTGGACGTGTCCGGCCCCGTCAGCACCAGCTCTTCGGGGTACTTGTAGTCCGGCGCTTCGGTCTTCACCAACGCGTAGAGCACTTCGTCGCCCGGGTGGATCTTCGCCACGTCGCCGCCCACGGCGAGCGACTTGTGGTTGATCTTCAGGTACCAGGACGAGCTGCCCTTGGCGACGCTCTTGCCGATCCCGCACAGCGCCAGCCCGAAGTCGAAGCTGTCGCTGATCAGGAGCGGTCGCAGCGAGGCGACCAGCTTGGAGGCGCGGGCGAGCAGGCCCATCGCGGTGTTGCCCTTGATCGTCACCGGGTCGCCGCTGCCGCCGGAGCCCTTGCCGAAGCATTCGGCGTCGGGGCTGGTCTTGACCGTGGTGGTCGCGGTCGCGATCGGTTTTTCGACCAGGACCTTGCTGCCGCTGCCGACGACGCGCAGCTCGGCCTGGAAGCCCTTGGCCGAAGCGCCCGCGGTGAGAGCGAGGGACAGAACTACCGCCAGCGTGCACGCGGCCGCCAGCCGGAACGGGGTGATTCTTGGCATTTACGCCACCCTTTCCTCGAGGGTTGAATTGGCTAGGCCGGGGACAGGTCTCCTGGCTTCCGGGATCAGGGAGGACGCGCCTTCCCGGAGGTTCTGTGTCGCCTCCAGTGGCTGACGCCCGAGGGCGCCCGCGAACTCCTCCACCCGGTCACAGTGGCGGGACCACGCCGGACTTGCACCGGACTTCCCTTGACCACCGACCGATATGTACGCGGCGAGTCTATCCCGGTGTCGCGTCAGGATGGGCGCACGTGGCCATCCACCCCCACCGGCGCCAGCCCCGCCCGCATCGCACCCCCGGCCGGCACACGCACTGGCGCCTGGCGCGCCACCGCCACCGGCTGCTGCGCCTCGGCGGCGTCGCGGCGCTGCTGGCGGTGGTCGGCCCCGGCATCCTCGCCGGCCTCTCCGACGACGACCCGGCGGGGATCACCACCTACTCGATCCTCGGCGCCCGCTACGGCTACGAACTTCTCTGGGTGCTGGCGCTCTCGACCGCGGCGCTGATCGTCTTCCACGAGGTCGGGGTGCGGCTCGGCGTCGTCACCGGCAAGGGTCTGCTGACGCTGGTGCGGGAGCGCTTCGGACCGCGGGCCGCCGGCGCGGTGATGGCCGCGCTGCTCGTCGCCAACACCGGCACCCTCTGCGCCGAGTTCGCCGGGGTGGCGGCGGCGCTCGACCTGCTCACCGGCGTCAGCCGCTACGTCAGCGTGCCGCTGGCGGCGATCGCGATCTCGGCCCTGGTCCTGCGCGAGAACTTCCACCGCGTCGAGCACCTGCTGCTCCTGCTGAGCTCGGTCTTCGTCGCCTACGTGGTGGCGGGCATCGCCGCCCATCCCGACTGGGGCGCGGCCGGGCGCGGCCTCGTCGTCCCCAGCATCCCGCTCAACCGCGACGCGGTGCTGGTGGCGGTGGCGACGGTGGGGACGACGCTGGCGCCGTGGGGCCTGGCCTTCATCCAGTCCTACGCGGTTGACAAGCGGCTGCAGGTCAAAGATCTGCGCTACGAGCGGGTCGACGTCATCGTCGGCGCCGTCCTCACCGGGGTGATCGGCTTCTTCGTCGTCATCGCCTGCGCCGCGACCCTGCACCCGCAGGGGATCGACATCAACGACGCCGGCGACGCCGCCCGGGCGCTGGAACCGTTCGTCGGCGGCGCCGCGGCAACCCTCTTCGGCCTCGGCTTCCTCGGGGCGGCGCTGCTGGCGGCGGCGATCGTCCCCCTCTCCACCGCCTACTCGATGTCCGAGACGCTCGGCCGCCGCGCCGACCTCGACGACAGCTTCGATGAGGCACGCACCTTCTACGTCAGCTTCGGCGCCGTGGTCACCGTGGCCGCTTGCCTGGTGCTGATCCCCGGCGCGCCGCTGATCGAGATCCTCTTCCTCACCCAGGCGCTGAACGCGGTCCTGCTGCTGGTGCTGCTGCCGTTCGTCCGCTCGCTGGCGAACGACCGCGAGCTGATGGGAGAGCACGCGCTCGGCCGCTTCGACCGGGCGACCACCGCGCTCGCCCTCGCCGTTGTCGCGGCGAGCGTAGTCGCCCTCGGGGTCCTGGCCCTCCTCTAGCTGTAGGACTCGTAGGTGATCTCGCGCCAGCCGTTGTTGCCGGGCGGCTTCAGCGCCAGCAGGCTGCGCGTCGCCCGCTGCTTGCCCTCGGGACCCGGCCACTCGGCGACGATCTCGGTCGTCCCTTCCTGCACCCGCTCCGAGTAGCCGCCGCTGACGACCGCCGCGGTCAGCGCCCGCACCTGCCGCTTGATCTCCTCCGGATCCTCGGAGAAGAACTCGCAGACCATGTCCTTGCGGCCCGGCGAGCAGACGAGCAGCTGGTCGGAGTCGAAGTAGACCTCGAGCGGCGCCGCCGCGAAGTTGATCGGCTCGAGGTGGAGCGTGAGACCGATCTCGGCCTCCTCTTCGCGCACCTCGGCCCATCCCGCCGCCAGCGCTTCGGAAGCCTCGACCTCGAGGATCTCCTTGATCTCAACAGCCAGACTGGTCACGGCCGACCAGTTATACAACTTGAACCAAAATCTGGCCTTGACTTATACGCCAAGAAGCAGATCCAGCCCGAGCATTACCCCGGCACCGGCGAGCAGGCCGAGGGTGGGCCCGAGCCGGCGGCGGTCCCCATAGGCCTGCGGCAGCATCTCGATCGCGATCAGGCTCAGCATCGCTCCGGCGGCGAAGGCGAAGGAAAAGGGCAGCAGCGCCGACACCTGTTCGACGGCGAGATAGGCGATGACGGCGCCGACCGGCTGCGGCGCGCTGGTCCCCACGGCGGCCCAGAACTGGCGCATCCGGCTGAAGCCGGCCGCCTCCATCGGGATCGCGACGCTGGTCCCCTCGGGCACGTTCTGGATCGCGATCGCGACGATCACGAAGAGGCCGAGGCCGGCCCGGTCGGAGGCGTACGCCGTCCCCACCGCCAGGCCCTCGGGCAGGCTGTGGACGAAGAGCACCGCGAAGACGAGCGCCGAGGTCCGGGTTCCCGGCCCCCGCCGCCCCATGAAGGCGGCCCCCGGCTGGAGCCGCCGCCGCGCCACCCCCAACAGCACCCCGCCGACGAACAGGCCGGCGAGGACGTCCCAGACCGAACCTTCTTCGGCCGCGGGGATCAGCCCCCCGAAGATCGAGGCGACCCCCATCACCCCCGCCGCCACGCCGAGCAGGAACGGCGTCAGCGCCACCGCGCGTTCCCCCAGCAACCAGACCGGAATCGCGCCGAGCCCGGTAGCGAGCGCCGTCCCGCAGGCGGCGAGAAAGAGGATCAGCAGGTCGGGCATGCGCCCCGACGCTAACGGCGGCGCTACCCGGAGCTTTCGTCACCCTGGCCACTCGTGCGCCCGCGGAGGCGAATCGTCCGGACCGGGCGCGGGGTGCGGAACATCGTCAGCAGAGGGGAAGCGCTCGCGGCCACGGCAGCCTCTCTCCGCTCCATGTCGCCCCGTTCTGTCGCCCGAAGAACGGCCCTGACCTCGCCGTCCTCGGCAACCTCCGAGGCGTAGCGGGGACCGCTGCCGGTGGCATCACGGTCGGCAACGTCCGAGGCGACGACGCCTGAGCGCCGTAGGACCTGCAGGTGATAGCTGAGCTGGCTCGGGCGGAAGGGCTGCAGGTCGGCTCGAATCTCGACGGTGCTGCGGGATCGAGCGCTCCGGTTGAGAGTCCGCAGGAGTTCACGCCGAACGGGGTGGTCGAGCGCGTCCTGCAGTTTCGGCTCGAGCTTGGTCGGCTGCCCTGGCAGGCGATCTTCCGGAGATTCGAAGGATTCCCTCGGCATCGGTCTGCCGCGGCATCCTTCTGCAGCGGAAAACGCAGATCAAACTAATTAGGTTGAAAAAAGGGAAACGGGCTAGAAAACTGCCGGATCCTCCGCCGATGGGATCTGCGGGCCTTCGAAGCCGGCGAGCAAAAAGGTCCCCATCGACCCGTTCGAACTCCTTGGCGAAACTTTTTTCTTGCGACAAACCGTCAGCAGATCGGCGAAGTAATTGTCCAGTAGGGCGATCACCCGATCCCAGCCCTGCTGGTCGACCAGCAGGGAGCACCAGGTCAGATGCCGGTCGATGCGCGCATCGAAGGTGCCGGCGGAAAGGGCTTCTGTGACTCTCTCCCAGAACTGTCGAAAGGTAGTCGCGCTTGCGCCCTTCCTCGCTGTCGACGACAGTCCGTACCACTCGTCCCCGTCGAATACGGCGGGGCCGGTGGCTCGGTAGAAGTTCTCAGTCGCGCCGCGGCGCTCGCCTCCGGTTTTCTCTCCCACCTTGAAGATCCAGCCGAGCTCTGTGAGCAGCTTGCAGCGACGATCGATCGAGAACACCGACGGGCTTTCGAACCTGGCCGCGAGCTGAGAGGGGCTCATCGTCTCGAGGTTCAGGGCGGTGATGATCCTCAGGTTGAGCGGATCCACGAACACCTTCGCCAGCCGCATCATCCACGGCACTTCAGAGGCGAGCTGGTCTGATGAACCGAGCGGTGCCGGCGCGGACCCTGGTCGCGCGCCGTTCTCGGCTCCCACGGGGGGCGATTCGAAACCCGCGAGCACGACGGTCATCAAGACCGGGTCCTCGCCTGAAAGCTCGAGGCGCGCCCGGGCGCCGGCTTGCTCCTCGAGCACAGCCCAGAAGCACGCGGTCATAGCCTGAAGCTGCTGCGCCAGCGCCTCTGTCTCGAGGAAAGCCGGGGTCCAGGTCAGGTGGCGGTCAGGTCGAGAGTCGAGGGTGTCCGAGGCAAACGCCGCCTTCACCTGCTCCCTCATCTGCTCCAGCGTTCGATGAGAGAAGGCGCTGCGAATCGAGAGCGGCAGCTCGCGCCAGGTGTCATCTCCGATTACCGCGAGCTCGGTCGCGCGGTAGACGTCCTGCGGCCTGCCCCGCCCGCTCTTCCTCTTTTCGGTTTTGACCTTCTTCAGCCAGCCGTGGGAGGCCAACTGCCTGAAGTGCCAGTGAATGAGGTTTTTACTGGCTCCGCCGAACTCTTCGAAGTACTGGGTCGGACTCATTCCCTTCATGTAAAGCTCGGTCACGATCCGCAGCCGGATCGGGTGCGCGTACACCACACCTAACCGGGTCAACGACGAGGGCTCGCTGGTTACACGAATCCGTTGCAGGCGCGTCGTAGAACTTGTCGAGTACTCCTGCCTAGTTGAGTGCACTAGAAATAGTTACCTATCAAATGGAGTGTCGGACAAGTTTCCGGGGTTGGTCGGCGTAGCGTTGCTGCGGGTAAGCAAATAAAAAGGGAAAGGGGGTGTCAAATGAAGCTGGCGGCCACCCACGGCAACATGCCGTTCGTCCAGGTAACAAAGTCGGGCTGATCTTCTTCGCCGACTAAGGAGGTCGCCTTGGCGGATGGAGCCGGGCGACCTTCGATTTTCCTTGCGCTCGTCGCGTTAATCGGCCTTGGCGCCGATGTAGACGACCTTGTAGTCCCGGCCTTCGTCAGGCGGGTCGGAGAGCACGACCTTTTCGTCGATCTCCTGCATGCCCAGGGCGGCAAGGCACTCGAGGCCGGCGGCGGCCATCGCCTCTCGCACCTCGGCTTCGGGACGGAAGCGCTCCCGGTGGACGATCGGCTCGATGTCGTCGCCTTCGATCCGGGTTTCGAAGACCGACGGCCGGCCCTCCACCTCGCCGATGCCGTACCAGGTCCAACTGCGGCCGTCGTGTTCGACCACGTGGTTGCCGCCTGACCAGGAGCCGGAATCGTAGGTGCCTTTGGAGTTGACGTCGAAGAGAAGGAGGCCGTCAGGGGCTAGGTTCTCCCGCATCCGGCCCAGTGCCCGCTCGAGGTCGTCGTCGGCGAGCAGGTAGTTGACGGCGTCGTTGAGCGAGAGGACGAGCTCGAACTCCCCGTACTTCGGCAGCTCGCGCATGTCGACGACGTCGAGCTGCACCCGCTCGCCGCCCTCCTCCCGCGCCCGCTCCAGCATCCCCGGCGAGAGGTCGCAGGCCCGCACCTCCCAACCCCGCCGCAGCAACGGCCCGAAGGCGCGACCGGTCCCGCAGCCCACGTCCAGCGCCCTCCCCCGCTTCAGACCATGCTTCTCGAGCTCGGGCAGGAGCACGTCGCCCAGCCACATCTCGTAGTCGTTGAGGTGGTTGAACTCGTTGTAGATCGGCGCAAAGGCCTCATAAGCGGCAAGCGCCCAGTTCTCTCCCATAGGGAGAGCCTAATACCGCTGCCGCCTTAGGGGCTCTGGCACGCGCATCGAGCTACCGAGGCCAGCGCTTTCTCTTTGGAGGAGACTGGCTACCGTCGTAGAGGGGACGACCTCTCAAGCCGCCCCGGATGTGGACCCTGGTGCCGATCTGGGCCCCTAGACAGGCTTCAGTCCCAGAGAAATGGGGAGGGCGTCCGG
Organism: Solirubrobacterales bacterium; assembly: GCA_036277955.1. Taxonomy (GTDB): domain Bacteria; phylum Actinomycetota; class Thermoleophilia; order Solirubrobacterales; family 70-9; genus VAYN01. Next base: position 15,919 of record DASULV010000016.1, read on the forward strand.
CGAAGTAAGCAGTCAGAATGACGGCCCCTGGCCGATTGATCTGTTTGACCCCGCTGATTCGGGGAACCCGACCGGACCCCGGGCAGTAGGCAACATCGCTCCCGATAGACACCGTCGACTCGGTAGGCGGTTCCAAGATATGCCACTGAACAGGCATTCCCGTCTGCCCTCGGCCAGGTACATGCTGCACCGACCGCTGTTTCCACTGCGAGCCCTTGGCCAGGATCGCTCCCTCCCTGCGACGTGCAGGGGGCTTGTAACCGCCCTCATAGACGGCGAGCTGATCGACCTCCGGGCCAGCCTTTACCCACTGATGCGCAAGGACAGCCTCCTTCGCCTTAGGCTGCTTTGCGCCATCAAGCCGGCGAGCTGAAGCTGGAGACCCGGTATCGCTATCCGCGCCACCGCACCCCATCGAGATGGTAAGGAGCAGCACAAACATCATCGCGATCACGGCATTGCGATGCTCGCGCGCCCTCTGCATTTGTCCGATTGCCCCTAGCTCAGTTCGTGTTGCCATCGCCGTTCTTAACCCCGCGTACCCGTCCGAGATGCGGACACGGCCTCCCGACCGGCTATAGCGCCTATCTGCTTGGTTGCCCGTCGCCGCCCATACGGTGTCCTTGTCCTACCGGTTTCGGAGCTTTCTTGCTCCAGCATCCCCACGAGGGATCATAAGCCCGCACCTCCTAATGGCCCCACTTTGAGTCCGCTACTCCACGACCTCGAAGGGAGTGCGAATGATCCTTGACCGGTCTTTGTAGAAGCTTGTAACGCGCTTGACAAGTCGGTATTGACCAGTGGGTACGGTTTCAGGTACTTGAAATGCTTCGCAAGGACCCGCCTGACCGGCAAGCAACCGAGCAGCGCGTCTGTGAACATGGGTAGGGGAGAACTCCGGGGCTCGAACCCATTCCGATTCCCGTAGCTGCTGAACTTCGATGCCTTCTCCGTAATACAGTTCAGTGGTTCCTAAGTTGAGCACTCTGCTCATACTTTTATCGCCTTGGTGCAACGTGGAATTGGCTAAATCAAGACGCACTGAGAATTTCGGCTTAACTGCCCGCACATAGTGACTGACCGCCCCAACGAACTTGCCTGACTGCTTCCGAATATCTAGGTCGTAACGATAGAGACCCGGCCTGCTCCGAAGTGGCACGGAAAAATCGAGGAGCATGGTCGACTTTAGAACGTTTACGCGTCGTCTCAGAGTCGCTACCACCCTGCGATCTTGGCCCTGTGAGTCTATTTGGACTATTTGGGCAGTTACAAGCCACCGCAGGGTGAACCGTCGCTCATCTACCCCTAGATAGACAAAGTAGCCGAAGGCGCCGTTGGGGGCTTGCACAGCACTCTCAGACGCCTGCGTCACACGAAGCGCCGAGGGACCGAAGTGGACACGACCGGAAGCGGAGGGTTCATTCAGCTTTGGCATAGTGCGAAATACCCCCTCGTAGTCGACCGCTACATGCTCCTTGCAAGCCAAACCTTGTGCCGTCGCTCGAGAAGCGAGCGAAATGGACGACAGAAAGCACAAGAGGCCGCAACAGGCAACTGCTGTTAAGAAATAGCTTATGCCCCTTATCGTTCTCATGATGGTTCTCCCGCGAAGAACTTTTTATTTAGCGATATTGAACGGGCCGCCGCCTGCGGCATCCATTTCTTCCAGTAGTCCGGGCGCAGTCGTCCCGTTTGGGAGAGGAACCGGTTTAAGGGGCGTGAACCAGGTTGGCCCCTTATCGCCGTAGCCTCCCTCAACCAATCCGACTGCCTTCCCGGTCTCGATGTTCCAAACCGGCCCTCCACTATCCCCTGTGGTCGTGACGGCAGAGCTTTCGACTACCCATGCCGGGCCGCCTTCCGTGTTGTAGGCCGCGAAGGGAGCACTAGCTATGCCGCAGTCGACTCCTCCGTACGTTCCTGAAGTGCAGAGGGTGCTCCCGGGGATCGCAGCTTCTGCTCCCCCCACCCGATACTGGACCGCCTGCGACCAATAGATCCATCGTGGCGTCTCGATGCCATTCAAGAGGATGGCCTCCCCATCTTTTTCGATTCCGTTGGGGACCTCTGAATACGCCCTTCGTTTCACGACTCCCAAACTAATGTAGACCCTGCTGCCATCGCTCTTCAAAGCGACACGGTCCACCTCGGTCCCCACCTGCCAGCAGTGACCCGCAGTAAGGCCAAACTCCAGCGTCTGGGATTCACCATTTGGTTTTACCCCACGATCTTCGCTCGCGCCGAAGCCGAGCGTGCAATCCCATGGCCCGGCCGAAATCCAATCCCCTGCGTAAAGCCGTTTGTCGACACCTCTACTACGAGCTCGCAGCCGAGGCTTTTCCTGGACATATTTCACAACTATTGGGGCGCTCGCTCCAAACACAGAGGAGAAGTACGCCGACGCGGTTGCCGGCTGCGTTGAACTGACAACTACGCGGTTTCCGGGTACATCGAGTTCGCTTTTCGCAAGGATCGCATTGATATCCGGCCGGTTGACAACCAGCTGAGGGATTTCAGTTGCGATTTTCCCTAGGTCTTGGACCAGTGGGTGCTGGGGAACCGTGTCGAACGTGGTAACCCGAGCTGGCGCCATGAGCCCGGCTTCGGCTTTCAGCGAGGCGACCAGGCTACTTTGATTCGAGGTAAATCCGACGTGGATGATCCCGCCATGTCGATGGTCAACGAAATAGCCCGCGTAGGATCCCGGTGCGTGCGCAGCAGCCCAAGCAGGAATAGCGCTCGCCGCTTGGTCGATGTAGCGTTCCCGATACTCCATCTCGGCCACGTCGATGGGACGCATCGGCACGCCCCACTTTTCGCTTGAAGAACGTGCTACTTCGCCGTCAGGCGTCTGCGGATTACCCCAGGCGCCCAAAAGGTCGTAGATGCGGTTGTTGAGCTCCTGCTGGCTCGTGGAAGCGTTCAGATCAAGATCGAGGCCGAATTCTTCCCGGAACGTCTTTATCTGCGAAAAGGTCGGTTTAGGTGGATCTTCGGGATTGGGTGGCGGGGTATATGGGACCGTGACCCAGAAGCGCTTGCTAGAGATGTTCCCGATCCGGTCCTTCGCCACGACTTCCAAGTTCATGACGCCGGGCTTCAGGCTGCCGGTTTCGACTACCCATTCGTCGACCTGGTGGAGGCAATCGACGCCGGGGGTTGCCGGGTCCTGATCGCAGGTGCGTTCCTCGACGACGGTGTCGCCGTTGGCGATGACCTGGATGGAGGAGACGCCTTCTACCGCGTCAGCCTGGATTTCCAGGTTGTGGAGGCCGACCGTGATTTCTTTTTCCTGGTTGACCCAGAGGGTGCCGGCGAGGGAGAGTTCCGGGCCGCCTTTGACGATGTTCCACCACTTGAAGATGGAGCCGTCGGCGGCGAATTCGTAGGTGATCGCCGAGGCGTCGGACGGGGTCACCACGGTCTTGCGGGGATCGTTCGTGTAGCTGAAGGTGGTCGTCTTCGCCGGTTCTGCGCCCGCGGGGTCGACGGTGAGCGAGGTGACGCGATGGAAGGTGGTGTCATAGGCGACGGTGGCAACGGTTCCGTTCGGCAATTCGACCCTGGTCATCCGCCCGCCGGCGTCGTACTGGAATTTCGTTTCCCCTTCCGGTCCTTTGTTGGCTACGAGGTCGTCGCCGCTGTAGGAGTAGGTGTTCGTTCCCGCTCCTTCGCCGACGACGCTGGTGACCAGGCCGTTCCAGTTCGTCATGCTCACCTCAGGGTCGTCCGGCGGTTGCGTCGGCAGGAGTTCGGCGTTGGTCTGGAAGCTGAAGGCGCTCCACCCCTGAACCCGGTTGTTGCCCCAGTCGGTGATCCAGAGGTGACCTTCGCCATCGCTGGCGATGCCCGCCGGGTTGCTCAAGGAGAACTGCCCGGCACCGGTGCCCTGACTTCCGAACTTGCCGAGGAACCTGCCGTTTTCCGTGAACTCCTGGATGCGGCTGTTTTTCTGGTCCAGCACCCAGACGTGAGCGGCGTTGTCGACCTCGACCCCCACCGGCAGGTTGAACTGCCCGTCCCCGGCGCCCGCGGACCCGAACCCCCGGATGAAGGACCCCGATTCGCTGAAGGCCTGGACCCGGTTGCCGCGTTCGGTCACCCAGACGTTGCCGTTGGGGGCGGTGGCGATGCTGGTCGGTTCGTTGATCTGCCCTGCGGCGGTGCCGGCTGGG
>DASULV010000017.1:0-26810 GCA_036277955.1 Solirubrobacterales bacterium
GGGCGTAAGGGTTGTTGACCGAGTGCTTGTGGTTCTTCCAGCCGATCCAGGCGTAGTGGTCGGGTTCGGAGCCGTACTTCTGCATGTGGTCGCGGCCGGCGTTGCCGAACATCTGCGGGGCCGGCGGCGAGGCCTCCGGGTCGCGGATCTCGAACATCCGCATCGCGTGCTTGTCGAGCGCGTTGGTGCGATCGGTGTACTTGACGCCGAGCGAGCCCGGCTCCATCTTCTCGAAGCCGAGCGCCAGGGCGCACTCGGCGAGGCCGCCTTTGACCGCCTGTCGGGCGAGGAACAGCGCCGAGGAGCCGGTGGAGCAGTTGTTGTTGACGTTGACGACCGGGATCCCGGTCAGGCCGAGCTGGTAGAGCGCCCGCTGGCCGTAGGTGGAATCGCCGTAGCAGTAGCCGGCGTAGGCCTGCTCGACGTCCTCGTACGGGATGCCGGCATCCGCGAGCGCCTTATCCCCCGCCTCTTTGGCCCAGTCCGGGTAGTCGCCCTCCTTGGTGCCGGGCTTCTCGAACTTGGTCATCCCGACCCCGATCACATACGTCTTGCTGCTCAAGTCTCCGCTCCTCCCACGTTTGGCTGACCAGCCAAATCTACCGCGCCGCGCGGATTTGGCCAGAGCCGCCAGGCGAGGAAGGCGATCGCGATGCCCAGGGCGGTGCCGCTGGCACGCTGGCCGGCGGCCTCGACGGCCCCCTCCCCCACCGTCGTGCTCATCACCACGACGAAGGTCGTGATCGCGGCGGTGAAGAGCGCGTACTGGACCGTCAGCAGGCCGAAGGAGAGCGCGGCGGCGACGGTGAGGACGATCCCGAGGACGAGATCGTCCCCGGCGAAGGCCTCGGCCAGCGAGGTCGCGACGACCAGGCCGAGGACGGTGCCGAGGGCGCGGAGGATCAGGCGGTGGTCGGTCTCCCCGCGATCCGGGCGCATCACGAAGAGGATCGTCAGCGGGACCCAGTAGCCGTGCTGGTCGAAGCCGAGGATCCAGTAGGCGGCGACGCCGGCCGCGAGGGCGACGCCGAAGCGGATGCCGTGGCGGGCGCTCTCGGACCTGAGGGTGAGGTTGGAGCGCAGGGTGGCGACCGCGGCGGCCCCGTCCCAGGCTTTTTCGGGCTCGTCGGCGCCTTTGTCGAAGGCGACCCAGACGATCAGCGACCACGCCACCTGCGTGAGGGCGCCAATCGTGCCCCAGAGGAGCGCCGGCAGCGCCTCGGCGGCCGGGAGAAAGAGGCCCTGGGCGATCAGCATCGCCAGCGTCACCGAGAGGCCGACGATCGCGAGGCGCAGCGAGACGGCAAAGCAGTAGCCGGCGAGGAGCCCGAGCAGGCCGAGGGCGAGGACCGCGGTCACCCCAGTCTGGCTGCTGAGGATGCCGAGGCAGCCGGCGAGGCCGATCAGCGGCGCCGTCGCTCCCTGCCAAGCGGCGCGGGGCCTGGCAGGAGCGTCCATTCCCGGGAAGCCGTTGATCAGGGCCCCAACGGCAATCGCCCCCTGCGTGGGGTTGTCGAAGCCGAGCTCGACGATCAGGACCAAGCCGATCGGAGCCGCCAGCAGAGCGCCGCGCCGGAGCGCCGGTCCCGGCTTGCTCGGGCCGATCGCGAACAGCGGCGAGGCCCGCAGTTCTCGCGCCCTCCCGGAGGCGTTGAAGAGAGGCGAGGATGAGCGGCCCGGCACGGCCCTGAGGGTAACCTGAGGGGTCGTGGTCCTCGCTGTCGTCAGCTCCGATCCCGCCTCGGGGGTGGGCATCTTCGCCGCCCTCGCGGCCGGCATCGTCTCCTTCCTCTCCCCCTGCGTGCTGCCCCTCGTTCCGGGCTACCTCTCAGCGGTGACGGGGGTCTCGGCCAACGAGCTCGACGACGCCGACTGGCGCAAGGTCCTCGGCCCGAGCCTGCTCTTCGTCGCCAGCTTCTCGGCGATCTTCATCCTCCTCGGGCTGACGGCGACCGGGCTCGGCTCCGCCCTGCAGGAGCACAAGGACCTGCTGACGAAGCTCTCCGGCGCCCTGATCATCGCCATGGGCGTCCTCTTCGTCGCCTCGCTGTTCATCACCCGGCTGAACCGCGAGTGGCACGTCGACGCCCTGCTGGCGCGGGCGGGCAAAGGCGGCCCGATCGTCGCCGGAGCGGCCTTCGCGATCGCCTGGACCCCCTGCATCGGCCCCACCCTCGGCGCCATCCTCGGCGCTGCGGCGCTGGCCGACTCAGCAGGCCGCGGCGCCTTCCTCCTCGCCGTCTACAGCGCCGGCCTGGCGATCCCCTTCATCGCCACCGCCCTCGCCTTCTCCCGGATGACGACCGCCTTCGCCGTGGTCAAGCGCCACTACCAGGCGATAGTCGCGGTGGGCGGCGTGATCCTGATCGCGATGGGCTTCCTGATTCTCAGCGGCGAAATGTCCCGCCTCAATATCGAAGCCCAGAACTGGCTCGAAAGCTCAGGAATCAACTTCTTCAACCTCTGAGAGAGGTCGTAGAGCCAAGCAGGTCAAGGACGCAGGGAGCCCGAATAGCAGCGCTATTTGGGCGACCGAGGACGCAGAGATGCGCCGGCTATACGACCTCTCTCTCGAGCTCTTTCCCGACCGCCTCGACGATCTCCAGACCGTCGTCCTCGAGATCACGGGAGCAGACGATCCGGAACCGCCCCGTCCCGATCTCGCCGTCCGGCACCACCGGCAACCCCCGGATCGTGTCCCAGCCCAACCGCTCGACCTCGAACGGGTTCATCCGCACCTCCGCCGCCGGAAACGGGCAGTTCATGTTGTGCTGGTCGATCGCCTTCGAGATCGCCTCGAGGTTCTTCGCCTCCGGGGACGCCATGGGGGGAAGTCTAGGTTCTCGGACTCAAGGGAGGGACTGAAGTGGCCGAAGATGCGCCCATGACCCGCGTCCCCGCCTCGCTGCTCGCGGTCTGCGAAGGAACCAGCGCATCCGAGCAGGCTCTGGGGGTGCTCTTCGCGCTTGTCGTCCTCGCAGTCTGGGCCGGTTTCGCATGGCTCTGCATCTGGATGGAAAGGACGCCCGCCGAACGGCTGGGCCTGGGTTTGGTGGCCGTCGGCTCTGCGATCGCCGGCTCGCTGGTGCTCTTGTGCTTCCACGACGACCTCGCGGTCCTCCTCATCGCCTCAGCCGCCATAGCCGCGGCGATCGGCCTTGCGGCCGCCCTCTACACGAGGAGATTCGCGGTGCTTCCTGCCGTCGGAGCAGCCCTGCTCGGCGACCTCCTCCTTCCGGTGGTCGTATTGACGGCGCTGATCCTCCACGTCTCACTTGGCTCCGGCTGCCTGGGAGACGAACTCGGCTAGTCCCGTCTCTTCGCCGCCCTACGATCAACAGGTGAGCTTCGAGCGGACGATCGCCCATCTCGACATGGATGCCTTCTATGCGTCCGTCGAGCTGCGGCGGCGGCCGGAGTTGCGGGGGAAGCCGGTGGTGGTTTGCGGGTCGGGGCCGCGGGCGGTGGTGACCACGGCCAGCTACGAGGCGCGGAAGCTGGCGGGGATTCATTCGGCGATGCCGGCGGCGGTGGCTCGGCGGCGGTTGCCGGACGCGATCTACCTGCGGCCGGACTTTCCTGCTTATCGGGAGGCTTCGGGGCAGGTGATGGACGTGCTGCGGCGGAACGTCGAGGTGGTCGAGGTGGTGGGACTGGACGAGGCTTATCTGGACCTGACGGGGCTCTTCTCCCCGAAGGCGACGATGCGGCGGATCGCGACGGAGATCCGGGAGGAGACGCAGCTGACCTGCTCGGTCGGGATCTCGGAGTCGCGGATGCTGGCGAAGATCACCAGCGAGCTGGGCAAGCCGCGGGGGCTGGTCGTGCTCTCGCGGGAGCAGGCTCTGGAGCGGTTCGCCGACACCTCCCCCGGTCTTATTCCCGGGATCGGGCCGAAAACGGTCTCGCGGTTGGAGTCTCTCGGGATCCGGACGCTCTCCGACCTGCGCCAGCGCAGCCGCGAGGAGCTGGAATCTTCCTTCGGGCCGCGCTCCGGCGCCTGGCTGCAGGCGCGCGGCAATTTGCTCGACAACACGCCGATCACCCCCGAACACGAGACCAAATCGCAATCGACGGAGATCACCTTCGACGTCGACGTCACCCAGCGGGCGGAGCTGGAGCGCCACCTGCATGAGCTCTCCGAGGAGCTCTGCCGACGTCTGCGCAAACGGGAGCTCGAGGGCCGGACGATCGGGATCAAGGTCCGGCTCGACGACTGGACCAACGTCACCCGCTCCCACACGATCGACGGGCCGACCAACGACCCGGAGATCGTCGGCCCGGTCGCCCTCGACCTGCTGCGCGCCTACGACCCTCAGCGACCCGTCCGCCTGCTCGGCGTCCGCGTCGCCGGCTTCGACTCCCGCGAGGAGACGGCCGAGCCGGAGCCGACAGACGGTCAGCTCCGGCTCGGACTCGCGTCCTAACGGGTCGCCATGACCGTCCCGACTCCCGGGAAGCCGAGCTTGTCCTTGACGGCCTCGGTGAGGTCGTAGTCGCGGCCGGCCACGTAGGGGCCGCGGTCGATCACCGGCACCGTCACGGTGCGGCCGTGGTAGCGCAGCTTCACCTTCGTCCCGCAGGGGAGCGTCTTGTGAGCCACGCCCATCGTCCCCGGCATCAGCGTCCCGCCGCAGGCGACGCCGTTGCCGTAGAGGCCGGGGCCGTAGTAGGAGGCGCCGGCCAGGCGGTAGGTCGTCAGCTTGCGCTTCGGGCTCTTCGATCCGGCCATCCGCCGGTCGTGGACGCCATAGGCGCGGACGGCGTAGGTGCCGGTTTGCGCGGGCAGCCAGCGCACCGCGAAGGTCCCGTTCGCCTTCGTCGTCACGCCGCGGACGCCACCCTCAGGACCGCGGAAGACGATCTTGATCCGGTGTCGGCCACTCGGCCGCACCTTGCCGCGCACCGCCAGGCCGTTCCCCTTCAGCACGCTGTGCGTGGTGAGGTGCAGGGAAACGTGGGAGCGCGATCGCTCGTGGTGGTGATGGCCTGCAGGCCGCGCCGCCGCCGGCGCGAGGCCGATCGTCAGCGCAGTGGCAGCCGCCACCGCGGGCAGGAGTTTTCGCATGTAAGTCAGCTCGCTTTCGTAGCTGCCTACGGGGTTAGCTGACGGGCTCGCAGTCGCCGCACCTCCGGCTCCCGCTACGGGCGGCTCGCCACCCGATTCGCCCCGGCCGCGCCTGGCGCGGCAGTGGGTCCCCCGTTCTCCCGCGCGGACGCGAGAGACTCGGCAGGTTGTTTAGCTCGTTACCTGACCAAACACGCTAGGTCGAGAATCGTTGCGCAAATGTGAGCGGGCGCACACAGAAGCTTCATGAAATCGAAACTGCACCGGCCCCGCCAGATTCGGCTCTGGAGCACGGTTCAGATCGTTTACCTCCCGCCTAGACATACATGCGACTATGTCTCATATGACGAAACCGGAACGACTCAGCGGCCTCGACACCTCCTTCCTGCACCTGGAGCGCTCCGGCGCCCACATGCACGTCGCCTCGGTCTCGATCTTCGAAGGCAAGGCGCCCACCCACCAGGAATTCCGCGACCACATCGCCTCGCGCCTGCACCTGGTCCCCCGCTTCCGCCAGAAGCTGCGTTTCGTCCCCCTCGGCCAGAGCCGGCCGGTCTGGGTCGACGACCCGCACCTCAACCTCGACTACCACGTGCGGCAGACCGCGTTGCCGGCGCCGGGCTCTGACGAGCAGCTGCGCAACCTCGCCTCCCGGATCTTCTCCCAGCAGCTCGACCGCTCCAAGCCCCTCTGGGAGCTGTGGCTGGTTGAGGGCTTGACCAACGACCGCTTCGCGATCGTCGGCAAGAGCCACCATGCGCTGGTCGACGGCGTCTCCGGCGTCGACATCACCACCGTCCTCTTCGACCTCGATCCCGAGCCGCAGGGGACGCCGGACAAGGCGCCGCCGTGGCTCGCCGCCCCCGAACCGACCGACACCCAACTGCTGACCGAAGCGCTGAAGGAGCGGCTGACGAGCCCGAAGGAGATCTACCGCGGCGTCCGCGCCGCCTTCCGCGGCCCGCGCCAGGTGATCCAAGGGCTCGGCGCCACCTCGAAGATGGTCGCGGCCGGGATGAGCGCCCCGCACTCGGTCTTCAACGTCGAGATCGGCCCGCACCGCCGCTTCCAGATGGTCCAGGCCGACCTCGGCGACCTCAAACGCGTCAAGGACGCCCACGGCGGCACCGTCAACGACGTCATCCTCTCGATCGTCGCCGGCGGCATCGGCAAATACCTGCGCGCTCGCGGCCACGACACCAGCGGCCTCGAGCTGCGGGCGATGGTCCCGGTCAGCGTCCGTGCCGAAGAGGAGCACGGTGCCCTCGGGAACCGGATCTCGGCGATGTTCGCGCCGCTGCCGGTCTGGTGCGAGGACCCGGTCGAGCGCCTGCACGTGGTGACCCGGGAGATGGGCGACCTCAAGTCCTCCGGCCAGGCGGTCGGGGCCGAGATCCTCACCAAACTGACCGACTTCGCCCCCGGCACGATCGCCACCCAGGCGGCGCGCCTGCAGCCGGCCCAGCGCTTCTTCAACCTCGTCGTCACCAACGTGCCCGGGCCGCAGTTCCCGCTCTACGTCCTCGGCCGCAAGATGGAGTCCTTCTTCCCGATGGTGCCGCTGGCGCGGCGCCAGGCGCTCTGCGTCGGGATCATGTCCTACAACGGCCAGGTCAACTTCGGCCTCGTCGGCGACTACGACGCGATGGCCGACCTCGACAGCTTCGCCCTCGACCTCGAGGCGGCGACGCTTGAGGCGATCAAGACCGCTCCGAAGGCGGCGGGCAAGAAGAAGGCTAAAAAGCCGAAGGCCAAGGCGAAGGCCGCCGCGGCTTCGAGCAACGGCGCCGGCCCGGTCGCGGCCGAGTCCCAATCCTGACGCCGCGCCGAGCGGCTAGCGGACCAGCCCGCCGCTGATTTCGAACGGGAAGCCGTCGGTGAGGTAGAGCCAGTCGAGGCGACGGGCGCTGAAGCCGCGCGCCCGCCCGTCGGCGTTGACGACCACCGCGGTGATCCGGGAGAAGCGGCCCGGTCGCGGCAGCCGCACCGTCAGCCGCCCTCCCCCGCGCTTGAAGTTGACCCGCGAGACGGTCCGCCCCTGCCGCTCGCTGCCGAGCCGGCCGACCAGCGCCAGGCCCGCCGCCGTCCCTCGCGGCGCCGTCACCCGCACGACCACGGCGCGCCCGCGTCTGGCCCGCACCCGCAGCAGCTGGAAGGTCGTGTGGTTGAGGAAGCGCGTCAGCTTCCGTCCGCTCAGCGGCAGGTGACCCTGCCGCGGCACGTCGGGGAAGAGGCGGCTCTCGCGGAACCCCTCACCCGTCCGCCACTCCGGCACCGCGGCGGCGAAGCGGGTGAAGTCGCGGCTGAAGTCGGAGGGTCCGGCGGCGCGGATCGCGCGTTCGTAGCTGGCCACGGAGAAGCCGCCCGGCTTGGCCCGCAGCGCCCCGGCCCAGGCCTTGCGAACGATCGCCTCGCCGTAGCGGCGCGCCAGCCACTGGTTCCAAACGGCGCTGCCGTACTCCTTGATTGAGCTCGTCGTCAGCGGCGTTTCCCAGAGCTTCACCCAGCGGCGGACGTAGCGTAGGTAGTCGTCGATGCCGTTGTAGACCTGGTCCTCCATCCAGGTCGCGCTCGACTCGGCGAACCAGGGGTCCTGGTAGGCGTCGTAGCCGAACTGGAGGATGTGGTCGTACTCGTGGGCGAAGGTGACCTCGAGGTCGTTCTGCGGCTTCGTGTGGGGGAACTCGAAGGCGCTGTAGTCGTTGTCGAGGACGAGGTAGCCGTGCAGCCGCCGCGGGATCCGGTGGTCCTTGGTCGCCTGGCCGCGGTCGGGGGCCGCGTAGCCGAACAGTTCGCCGCCGATCTGCGAGAGGTAGACGTCGGTCTTGCCGTTGCGCCCGCCCTGGCGCCCGTCGCTGCGCGGCTCCTGCCAGCCCAGCTTCTCGTTCTCGACCTGATGGACGTGTTCGGCGACCCGCAGCACCCGTTCGACGAAGTCCGGGACGCCGTCGCCGTCGCGGTCGCTGAGGTTGGGCGCGTCGAGCCCCTGGTCGACCCAGTGGACGCAGAAGTGCGGCGAGCAGGCCGGCGAGCTCTTCGCCTCCGGCACCGAGTAGGCGTTCCGGTTGGGATCGGGATCGTCGGTGGGCCGCGACCGCTCTTCGGTCGGCCGCGCCTGCGGCAGGATGAACGGCTTCTGGGATTCGGAGGCGAGCGAGGCTTCCGCGAGGTCCGTCGCGGCCCGGGCAGCGGGCACCGCGGCGAGGGCTACCAGCAGCGCCGCCGTGGTTCCGACCAGGTGGCGCCGGCGGTTCCGCATGCCCCGAAAACCCTACTGGGGGCGAAAAGTAGCTTTGTTGATGAAGAAGACGGGGGGTGCTGTTGATGAAGGCATTAGCCTCCGCAGCCGATGCGCATCGCCCTCGCCCAGATCAACCCCACCGTCGGCGCGATCGACGCCAACGCGGCGAAAGTGGCCGAGTGGATCGGCCGCGCCCGCGAGGAGGCCGCCGAGCTGGTGATCTTCCCCGAGCTCTGCATCCCCGGCTACCCGGCCGAGGACCTCTACCTGAAGCGCCACTTCCTCGCCGCCAACCAGCGCGCGGTCGAGGATCTGGCCGAGGAGGCAACCGGGATCACCGCGCTCGTCGGCTTCGCCGAGCCGGTCGCCGGCGGCGGCGACGCCCGTCACGCCCACAACTCCACCGCGGTTCTCGCTGACGGCGCGGTGCAGGCCGTCTACCGCAAGAACCGCCTCCCGAACTACTCGGTCTTCGACGAGCAGCGCTACTTCATCCCCGCCTCCGAGCCGCTGACGATCGAGGTCGACGGCCTCCCCACCGGGCTGACGATCTGCGAGGACGTCTGGCTCCCCGGCGGCCCCGCTCAGGCCGAGGCCGAAGCGGGCGCGCGGCTGATCGCCAACCCCTCCGGTTCTCCCTACCACCGCGGCAAGGGCCGCGAGCGCGAGCAGATGCTTTGCGAACGCTCGCGCGCCTACGACGCCTACTTCGCCTTCTGCAACCTGGTCGGCGGCCAGGACGAGCTCGTCTTCGACGGCCAGAGCCTCCTCACCGCCCCCGACGGCACCGTGATCGCCCGCGCAGCCCAGTTCGAGGAGGAGCTGCTGGTTTGCGAGGTTCCGCACGAGGGGAGCTGCCGCCTGGCCGAGCCGCTCTCCGACCTCGACGAGGTCTACGGCGCGCTGACGCTCGGCCTGCGCGACTACGTCGGCAAGAACGGCTTCAAGCACGTCGGCGTCGCCCTCTCCGGGGGCATCGACTCGGCCCTGGTGGCGATGCTCGCCGCCGACGCGGTCGGTCCGGAGGCGCTCTCCTGCGTCGTCATGCCCTCCCCCCACTCCAGCGACGACACCCAGCAGGACGCCCGCGACATCGCCGCCAACCTCGGCTGCGAGCTGATCGAGATCGGGATCGAGCCGATGATGCAGGGCTACGAGCGGGCGCTCGACGGGCTGCTGCGCCCCGGCGAGGAACCGAGCGAGGGCGACGACAAGGTCCCGCGCGACCCCGCCCGGCCTTCCGAGCCCGACCTCGCCGCCGAGAACATCCAGGCGCGGATCCGCGGCAACCTGATGATGGCCCTCTCCAACCGCCACGGCTGGCTGGTCCTGACGACCGGCAACAAGAGCGAGATGTCGGTCGGCTACGCGACCCTCTACGGCGACATGGCCGGTGGCTTCGCGGTGATCAAGGACGTGCCGAAGGGGCTCGTCTACGAACTGGTCGAACGGCGCAACCAGCGCGAGGGGCGCGAGCTGGTGCCGGCGAGCGTGATCGAGCGACCGCCTTCGGCCGAGCTGCGCCCCGACCAGCTCGACGAAGACTCGCTACCGCCCTACGACCTGCTCGACCGCATCCTCGAGAGCTACGTCGAGCGCGACGAAGGCCGCGAAGAGCTGATCGCCGCCGGAATGCCGGCCGAGACCGTCGACGAGGTGATCCGCCTCGTCGACCGCTCCGAGTACAAGCGGCGCCAGGCGGCCCCGGGGATCCGGATCACCCCGAAAAGCTTCGGCAAGGACCGGCGCCTGCCGATCACCAACAGGTTCGGGGGATAGACCAGGTTGCGAGAACCAAGCCTGACAAGGACGCAGGGAGCGTGGCGTGCTCTGCACGCGAGCGACTGAGGACGCCGTCAGGCGCCGGTTATCGCGGCCTGGGGCGCACTGCGATCGTCATCGTCGAGAGGGCGCAGAGCTTGCCCTCGTCGTTCAAGACCTCGCACTCCCAGATCCAGGTGGTGCGCCCGCGGTGGCGAGCTTTGGCGCGCACTTCGACCCCGCCCTCGGTGACCGGGCGGATGAAGCTGACGTCGATCGACTGGCCCATCGCCGCCATGCCGTCGTCCCAGACGGCGCCGGCGGTGGCCCGCGAGCAGATGCTCTCGATCAAGGTCGACATCACGCCGCCGTGCATGAGGCCGAACGGCTGGCGCAGCTCGTCACGGAGCGGCAGCCGCACCCGGGCATCGTCGGGGTCGTGAGTCAGCCATTCGGTTCCGATCAGCGCGTCGAAGTGCGGCCGGTCGATCGGTGGGTCGGCGTTCACAGGGCGCCAGCCTAATAGGCTTGCCCCCTCGTGTCGCTGAGTGACGACCAGAAGGCGATCCTGCGGCTGCTCGCGCAGCGAGGTGCGCAGGGCTACGAGGACCTCGCGGCGCTGATGGGGACCTCGGTCGAGGACGTCCACGCGCGGGCGAAACAGGCGGCCGCCGACCTCGAAGCGGAAGGGATTCCGGCGCCTCCGATTCCGCAGCCGGGGGGCGAGGCGGGTCCCCCCTCCGTGGCAAAAGATGGGGAGGCTCCTGCGGGGGGACCCCCCTCGCCTGACGCGCCGAAGCCGAAGACGCCGTCTGAGAGGCAGAAGCCCGAGCCGGTCAAACCGATGCCCCACCACGAGCATGGGCACAGCCCGAAGGAGATCGCGCACGAGGCGAAGCTGCTCGAGAACCGGGGGCTGTGGGCGATCCTGGCGGGGGTCGCGATCGTCGTGCTCTTCGTCGTCATCCTCTTCGTCGCCGGCGGCGACGACGGCTCCGACTCCTCCAGTACCACCACCGCCTCGGCGTCCCAGGGCAACTGCGAAAAGCCCACCGGGACGGCGTCGAAGCCGAACGGGAAGATCATCGCGGCGCTGGCGTCCGGAGCGATCAAAGGCGGGAAAGAGCCGACGCGGGCGGTGCTCGACCCGGTCGACGGCAGCGAAGCCCGCGGCCTCGCGGTCTTCGGGCGGGTCAAAAACAGCCTCGCCCTCCAGCTCGCGATCGAAGGGCTGAGCCCGCTGCCGAAGTGCGGCGGCTACACGGTCTGGCTGGCCGCCTCGCCTGACAAAATGCTGCCGCTTGCCTCGACTGAAGTCGGGGAGAACGGCCAGATCCGCGCCCAGGTCGAAGTCCCGGTCGAACTCCTCGCCTACCTGGCGAACGAAACCTTCGGTCAGATCGCCGTCACCGCGACCGACGAATCGCAGCTGAAAGCGTCGCTGGCCCAGGCGACGAAGGAAAAGGAGGCGCCGCAGTACACCGGCACCGAAATCCTCCGCGGCGCCGTCTCCGGGCCGATCGTCGGCTTCGCGAACCGGAAATGAGCCGGCTCTGTCCCCTCATCTGCGCAGTGGCTCTCGCCCTTGCCCTTGCCGGCTGCGGAGGAAGCGGCGACGCCGACTCCACCGGGACCGACACCAGCACCACGACCGAGACCAAGCCCGCGCCCAAGCCCCCCGCGCCGGGCTCCCGGATCGACGACGGGCCGATGACCATCGACCTGAAACCGGTCTACAAAAGCGAAGCCTCGGGGACGGTTCACTACGTAAAGGCCCCCTCGGGCGCGGCGCTGCTGAAGGTCAGAGCCGAGGGACTGAAACCGGCCTCCGCCCAAGAGCAATACATCCTCTGGCAATACAGCTCGCGCAACGACATGACGATCCTCAGCCGCCCCCGTGTCGACGCCGACGGCAGCCTCTCCGAAGACCTGCGGTCGATCCACTTCCTCTACCTGATGGAAACCGAAGTCAAAGTCCAGCTGCTGATCTCGAAGATCAACCGGAAGCGGCTGAAAGCGGAGCTCGCGAAAGCGCCGGTGGAAGGATGGCACCCCCGCTTCCTCGGCGAACCCCTTCTGCGCGGCACCTTCGCGCGCCTCTACCTCGAATCCTTCGACGGCAAGCCTGAAGGCAGCTAGCCGGGCAGGAGCTTGCCGGGGTTCATGATCCCGGCCGGGTCCAGCTCCTCCTTGACCGCGCGCAGCACCTCGATGCCGCTCGCACCGATCTCGGCCTCCATGTAGGGGGCGTGGTCGCGGCCGATCGCGTGGTGGTGGGTGATCGTGCCGCCATGGGCGACGATCGCCTCCGAGGCGGCCTGCTTGACCGCGCGCCACTGCTCGACCTCGGCGCCCCGGCGGGCGCGGGAGATGAAGGTGAAGTAGAGAGAGGCGCCGTCGCGGTAGGCGTGCGAGAGGTGGCAGAAGACGAGCCCGGGCGTGCCCTGCGCGGCCAGGGCGCCGCGGATCGCCTCGCCCACGGCGGTGTGCAGCTCCTCGAACCGGCTCCAGGTGTGGGAGGTCTCGAGCGTCTCCACCATCGCTCCCATCTCCATCAGCGTGTCGCGCAGGTAGGGGCCCTGGTAGCGGCCGTGCTCCCAGGCGCGGCCGGCGGCCTGGCCGAGGTAGGCGGCGCCGCCGTCGCGGAGGGCGCGGACGGTGAGGGCTCGCCGGCGCGCCACGTGCTCCTCGTCGCCCTCGAAGCCGACGATGACCAGGGACCCGCCGCGGCGCTTGCGCATCTCCAGGTAGCCGCCGAAGAGGCGTCCGCTGAGGCCGCGCGGGCCCGACAGCGCCAGCGTTCCTTCGGTCTCCTCCTCGTCGGAGACGCGGATGATCTCGGGCAGGCCGGGGCCCTGCGCCAGCGCCCGCACGATCTCCGAGCCCGCCTCGAAGGACTCGGCCATCCACGCCTCGTAGCGGCGCACCTGCGGCGCCGGCCGCACCCGCACCGTCACGTCCGGGATCACGCCGAGGGCGCCCTCCGAACCGACCACCAGCTCCCGCAGGGCGGGCCCGGCGGCGGTGTGAGGCGTCTCCAGCGTCGTCAGCTCGCCGGTCGGCGCCAGTAGCCGCACCGAGCTGACCAGCGCATCGAAGCGGCCGTAGCCGCTCGAGGCCTGGCCGGCGCTGCGGGTTGCAGCGAAGCCGCCGATCGTCGCGTACTCGAAGGACTGCGGGAAGTGCCCGAGGGTGAGCCCAGAGCGCCCCAGGGCCGCCTCGGCCTCGGGGCCGCGCAGGCCGGCGCCGAGCCGCGCGGTCAGCGAGCGCTCGTCGACCTCCACGTCGCGCAGGGCGCCGAGGTCGAGGCTGACCAGGCGCGCATGCGTGCCGCGTACCGGCTCGACACCCCCGACCACGCTCGTGCCGCCGCCGAACGGCACCACCGCCACCCCCTCGGCGGCGCAGACCTCGAGCACCCGCTGCAGCGCCCCTTTGCTCCGCGGCATCAGGACCGCGTCGGGAGCAGCCTCCAGCGACCCGTTGCGCAGCCGCGCCAGGTCGACGTACCCGCGTCCGACCGCATGCCGCAGCCGGTCCTCGTCATCGACGAAGACGTTCTCCGCCCCCACCGCCTCGACCAGCGCCGACGGCAGCTCCTCCGCCCCCGGCAACTCGAACTCCTCCAGCGAGCGCGCCAGCGGCCAGCCCTCCAGCTCCCCGATCCGCTCCCGCAACACCCCCAGCGCCGCGTCATCCAGCGCCGGCGCCACCGCCGGGTCCCCCCACCCCCACCACTTCGCGTCCCTCCGCGGCAACTGCATCAACTTGACCACCTGCCAGGTGAATAAGTTGATGCAGTTCGGGAGGTGTCGGTCATGCCAGCGCCCTTTCGAGGCCGTCCAGCGCTTCGTCGAGGACGTCGCCTCGGGCTCGGCGCATCAGGGGGGAGCCGAACTTGGACATGCCTTTCAGGGTCTGCTCCTCGGTCAGGCTGACCTCGGTGCCGCCGTCGCGCTCGCGCAGGCCGATCTCCACCCGCAGGCCCTTGAGGTGTCGCTCGAACGGCGTTCCCTCCAGCTCCTGCTCCCAGACGTAGCGCTCGCGCTCGGCCGAGCTGACGCAGCGGAAGTCGGCGCGCACCCCCCGCCCCTCGGCCGTCTGCAGCACCTTCGTCCACGCCGTCCGCTTCCCCCCCGGTTTGGCGTCGACGTTCTCGACCCGCGCCGTCCGCGGCCACCAGCGCGGCAGGTTGTAGGGGTCGGAGATGAGCTTCCAGACCTCGGCCGCGGGCGCCTCGATCTCGCGCGTGCGGGTGACGCGGGCCATCCTCGGGCGCCCTCGGCGCCGCGCCTACTCTCCCGCCAGCCGGCGCAGATCCCGGACGAGCAGGAGGTGCTTGAGGTGAGAGACCGTTGCCGCCAGGCTCTCCAGGCTCTGCAGCGCCTCTTTGCGGCGATCGGGGTTGCGCGAGCGCAGCGACGGGCCCAGCAGCGCTTCCAGCAGGTTCGCCTCGCGGTCGGCGCTGGAGCGGAAGACGCGTAGGTTGCGGGCGCCCACGCCCACCCGCGAGAGCTCGTTGGCGGCGCGGACGATCTCGCGGTCGGTCTCGTCGTAGACGGTCTTCCCCTCGCGTTTCTCCGGCTGCACGATCCCGTAGTTCTCGAGCTCGCGGATCAGCTCCTCGCGGGCACCGGTCTCCTCGACGATCTCTTCCAGGGTCAGGTAGGCGCGCGAGGTGTCGACGAGGATCGCCCGCCGCACACCGCCCGCCGCCGGCTTGCGCTCGCTACCGTCGCCGCCACCGAAGGCGAGGTCGCCACCGGAGGCGAGCTCCTGGCGGATCACCCGCAGCGGCAGGAACTCGTCGCGCTGCAACCGCAGGATCGTCCGCAGCCGTTCGACGTCCGACTGGCTGTAGAGGCGGTAGCCGCCGGAGGTCCGGCGCGGGCTCAGCAGCTTCTGGTCCTCCAGGTAGCGGATCTTCGAGATCGAGACGTCGTCGAATTCGCTCTGCAGGATTTTGCAGACGGCGCCGATCGTCAGTGCCTTGCGCGGTCGGCTGCCGATTTCGGCGCCGCGGCCCGTATGTTCGGAGACGGTCACCTCAGCGCTCCAGGTAGCTCAGCTTGTACTTGCCGACCTGGATCTCGTCGCCGTCGGCGAGCCGGTGGGACTCGATCCGGCGCCGGTTGACGTAGGTCCCGTTGAGCGAGCCGAGGTCGTCGATATAGAGGCCGTCGCGGCGCTTGACCAGCAGCGCGTGGTTGCGGGAGACGGTGACGTCGTCGAGAAAGACGCCGGCGTCAGGGCTGCGGCCGATCGAGATCCGCTCGTCGGCGATGCTGAAGCTCTCCCCCGCGCGGCCGCCGCCGCTGCGGATGACCAACGCCGCGCCGCTCTCCTCGACCACCTCGTCGATGTCGACCGGCTTCATCTCGCCGGTCTCGTCGACCCGGTAGGTCATCGTCGTCGGCTCCTCGCCGGCCTCTTTCGGCCCGCCGAGGTAGGCACCGCACTTCTGGCAGTAGTTCGCGCCCTCGGGGTTCGCGAAGCCGCACTCGGGACAGTGGACAGCCATGGTCCTTCCCGCTCAGGCGGCGGGATCGTCCTCCGTCAGCGGCTGGGCCCTGCCGGCGAGGATCTGGGTCAGCTGCTCGACGTCGTCGCCGGAGATCACCGACTCGCCCGCCTCGCGTTTGTGGCGCAGGCGGTTGACCAGCTCGGCCCGCAGGATGTCGATCTTCCCGTGCAGGACGCGCCGCTTGTAGGAGATCTCGTTCTCCTCAGCGGTCAGGTTGTCGATCATGTCCTTCAGCTCCTTGTCGCTGAGGGAACCGAGATCGGGAAAGGTGTCCTCCATCGTGCTCCTAACTCGAGGAGGCCTGGCCTCCGTTGACGAGGGGCCGATGATAACCCCCCGCGGGCAAAAGGTTCAACCGCAGGTTAAGGGTTGGGGTCGATCTGGAGCTCAGCTTGCAGCGCGCTGGGCGCGGACGGCGCGCATCCCGGCGCGGGCGTAGAGCACGGTGGCGAGGATCGCCATCGCCAGTCCCCAGAGCACGAGGGCGGTCGCGACCCAGCCCGGGGACAGCAGCGCCAGCCAGATTCCGCCCATCAGCGGGAACACCGAGATCCGCCCGGGCCAGTTGACCTCGATGTCGACGCCGTGGCGGAGGCCGTACTCGGCGAGGATCAGCATCGAGAGCTCGCGCAGCGCCATCAGCGCCAGCGCCCAGCGCGGCAGCAGCTCGAAGCTCCAGCAGACGACGGCGCCGGCGAGGATCGTCAGCCGGTCGACCAGCGGGTCGAGCAGGGCGCCCATGCGGCTGTACTGGCCGGTGATCCGGGCGAGGATGCCGTCCAGGTAGTCGCCGGCGGCGATCGCCCAGAAGACCATCGCCGAGGCGAGGGAGGTCCCATCCTCGGTGCTGTAAGCGAGGACGAGGAAGACCGGCAGCGCCGCCAGGCGGAGGTAGCCGACCGCGTTCGGGATCGTCCAGGGGCGCAGCGGCTCGCCCTTGCGGGTAGACGGAGGAGGAGGCGCGCTGCGGTCTAATCCGAAGAGGCGGCGCGTGCGGCCGCGGCCGAAGGGATTCTTGGAGGAGCCCTCAGTCATCGAGGAGCGCCAGCGCCTGGGCGGCGGCGTCCTCCAGGGGCAGCTTGTGCTCGGCACCGGTCACGCGCTCGGAGGCCTCGACGACGCCTTCGGCGAGGCCGCGACGGCCGACGACGATCCGCAGCGGGCAGCCGAGCAGCTCGGCGTCGGTCAGCTTCTCCCCCGGTCCGGCGTCGCGGTCGTCGTAGAGGACCTCGGCGCCGGCCTCGAGCAGCTGCTCGTAGAGCTTGTCGGCGGCCTCGCGCTCCGGCTCCCCCGCCTTCGCCAGCGAGACGAGGTGGACCTGCCAGGGCGCGAGCGCCTTTGGCCAGACGATGCCGCGCTCGTCGGCGCTTTGCTCGATCGCCGCAGCGACGATCCGCGCCGGGCCGATCCCGTAACAGCCCATCACCACCGGGTGTTCGGCCCCGTTCTCGTCGAGGTAGGTGGCGCCGAGGGGCTCCGAGTAGCGGGTGCCGAGCTTGAAGATGTTGCCGACCTCGATCGCGGTCTCGATCTCGATCGCGCCGCCGCCGGGCGCGCTGTCGCCGGCCTCGACCTTGCGCACGTCCATCTCGTAGGCCTCGAAGTCGCGGGCGGGGTCGACGCCGCGCAGGTGGGTGTCCGCCTTGTTGGCGCCGGTGACGTAGGAGTTGCCGGTCAGCGCCGCGTCCTTGATGATCGGCAAGCCGCTGCCGACCGGCCCGAGGTACCCGGGCGGCCCGAGCTGCTCCTCGATCTCCTCGGGGCGCGCTTGGCGGAAGTCGGTTTTCATCCCGTTGCGCAGCTTCGTCTCGTTCAGCCGGTGGTCGCCGCGCAGCAGGACCAGGACCATGCCACGGCCCTCGACGATGATCGGCAGGGTCTTGATGAAGGCTCCGGGCGGCAGCCCCAGGTGGCTCGCCACCTCCTCGACCTTGGTCAGGCCTGGGGTGGCGACCTCCTCCGGCGCACCAAGCGGCGCCGGCAGCTCGACCGGCTGCGGCTCGGCCGAGGCGATCTCGACGTTGGCCGCATACCCGGGCGCCAGCGCCACCTCGTCCTCGCCGGCGGGACAGGGCGCCATGTACTCGTCGGCGTCGGAGCCGCCCATCATTCCGACGTCGGACTCGACCCGGTACCAGCGCACCCCGCAGCGGTCGAGGATGCGTCCGTAGGCCTCTGCCTGCAGCTCGTAGGAGCGCGCCAGGCCCTCCTCGTCGCGGTCGAAGGAGTAGGCGTCCTTCATCGTGAACTCGCGCGTGCGCAGGACGCCGGCGCGCGGCCGCGGCTCGTCGCGCTCCTTGGTCTGGATGTGGAAGAGCATCAGCGGCAGGTCGCGGTAGGAGCGCACCTCCCGCGCCACGTGCGTGGTGACCGCCTCCTCGTGCGTCATCGCCAGCACCAGCGGCGAGCCCTTGCGGTCCTGCAGCTTGAACAGCTCCTCGATCGCGTACCGCCCCGTCTTCTCCCAGGGCTCGGCCGGCATCAACAGAGGCATCAGCATCTCCTGACACCCGATCCGCTCCATCTCCTCGCGGATGATCTGCTCCACCTTCCGCTCCACCCGCCACCCGGCAGGCAGATAGCTCCACAACCCGGCCCCCAACTGCCGGATCAACCCGGCCCGCACCATCAGCTTGTGCG
The DNA here is from genome assembly GCA_036277955.1 of Solirubrobacterales bacterium. Taxonomy (GTDB): domain Bacteria; phylum Actinomycetota; class Thermoleophilia; order Solirubrobacterales; family 70-9; genus VAYN01. The sequence goes on from DASULV010000017.1 coordinate 18,235, forward strand.
AAATCGCCTCCGCATCGGCAGGCGGATCCTTCAGCGTCGGCAGGAAGGTCTGGGAGAGGCGGCTCACGCAGCGAAACCTATCCCGGCCGCCCGTAGCACCAGTTGCTACAGTCGTGTCATGGCCAGAGAGGTCTCAATTCGCGAACTTCGGAACTCCACGTCTTCCGTGGTCGCCGACCTGGAAGCCGGCGAACAGCTGACGCTTACCGTCAACCGTCGACCCGTCGCGGACATATTCCCCCACGTCGAGAAACGGGATCCTTGGGTGCCGTCGAGCGAGCTCCGGCGCATCGTGCGGGAGGCACCTGTCGACCCGAAACTGCTCCAGGACCTGGCTGACGTGCGCGGCGCCGAGCTGGACGATTGAAAAAAGCGGTCGCAGATACCTCTGTCTTCATCGCACAGGAGACCGGACGAGAGCTCGGCCCCCTGCCCGAGAAGATCGCTGTCTCGATAATTACCGTGGCCGAGCTGGAGCTCGGGGTGTTACGAGCCGCCGACGCCCAAGAGAGGGCCAGCCGCCTCTCAACCCTCTCCCGCGTGCAATCGCTCTATCCCCTGCTGCCGATCGGACCCGAGATCGCGAGTTGGTTTGCGCGGATCGCAGCCTCCGAGCGGACCCGGGATCGCCGCCTCCGTCGCCATGACACCTGGATAGCCGCCACTGCCGCGCACCACGGCGCCGCGGTGCTGACCCAGGACGCCGACTTCACCTCATTCGACGAAGTCGACGTAATCCGGGTCTAGGCTCGCGTAAAGCGGCGGCCTGCGGTGGGCGAGGCGTCCTCGTCGAGGAGGACCTTGTCGGACTCACCGCGCTCTACGGCTTCGGCCTCCATCGCGGCGATCTTCTCGGGGGTGAGGTCACCGGCGTTTTCGCGCTCGATGTTGGCGACCCACTCGGCGCCCTCGCGGGACTCGGCCTCGTCGAACTCGACCTGGCCGCGGTCCAGGGACTTGTCGATCTCCTCGAAGAGGGTATCGACGAGCTTGGCCTGCGGGACCTTGCGCAGGGGTTTGCCGCCGGCGAAGATCAGGCCCTCGTTCTTGGCGCCGGCGATGCCGAAGTCGGCGTGGCTGGCCTCGCCGATGCCGTTGACGGCGCAGCCGAGGACAGCGACCTCGACCGGCTCCTCGTAGCCTTCGAGCCGCTGCTCGATTTCCGCGACGACGGAGTCCATGTCGAACTGGAGGCGGCCGCAGGTCGGGCAGGCGATCAGGACTGGGCCGCGCTCGCGCAGCTGCAGCGCCTTGAGGATCTCCCAGGCGACGTTGACCTCCTCCTCGGCGTGGAAGGTCGAGAGGCTGATCCGGATCGTGTCGCCGATGCCGTCGGCGAGCAGCGTCCCCAGGCCGACGGCCGATTTCAGCGAGCCGCCCCATTTCGTCCCCGCCTCGGTCACGCCCAGGTGCAGCGGGTAGGGGATCTTCTCCGAGAGCAGACGGTTGGCGGCGATCGTGTACGGCACGTTGGTCGACTTGATCGAGACCTTGAAGTTCTCGAAGTCGAGGCCCTCCATCAGCTCGACGAACTCGATCGCGGCGGCGACCAGCGCCTCGACCGGCGCCTCGCGCTCGAGCGCGTGCAGGTGCTTGGGCAGCGAGCCGGAGTTGACGCCGATCCGCATCGGCACGCCCTTGGCGTTCGCCTTCTCCGCCACCTCGGCGACTTTCTCGCGGCCGCCGATGTTGCCCGGGTTGAGGCGGATGCAGTGGGCGCCGGCGTCGATCGCTTTCAGCGCCAGCGTGTGGTTGAAGTGGATGTCGGCGATCACCGGGATCGGCGATTCCTTGACGATCGTCTTCAGCGCCTCGGCGTCCTGCTCGCGCGGCACCGCGCAGCGCACCAGGTCCGCGCCCGCGTCGGCGACCTTGCGGATCTGCTCCATCGTCGCCGACAGGTTGGCGGTCTCGGTCTTGGTCATCGTCTGCACGGCGACCGGAGCGCCGCCGCCGATCGGCACGTTGCCGACGAATATCTGCCGCTTAGAAGCCATATTTGAAGTCTATTGAGCCCACCCCACGGGCCTGCCGGCAGGTGCCTACCGGACTTCGAAGCCTTCGCCGGTGATCCGGCCGATGTCGTTGGACAGGCCGAGGAAGAAGAGCATCAGGACGAGGGCGATGCCGACCATCGTCGCCCGCTCCATCACCCGCAGGGAGACCGGCCGGCCGCGGAGCTTCTCGACCAGGGCCCAGAAGATGTGGCCGCCGTCGAGCGGCAGGATCGGCAGCAGGTTGATCAGCCCGAGCGAGAGGCTGACGAGGGCAAGGAGCAGTAGCGCCCGTTCGAGGCCCTTTTCGATCACCTGGTGGCCGACGTCGCTGATCCCGACCACCCCGGAGACCTGTTCGCGCTGCTTTTCTTCGAAGAGGTGGGTGAAGACGTGGACGGTACCGCTGGCCACTTCCCCGATCGAGTCGGCGGCTTCCGAGGCGGCACCGCCTACTCCGAGGCTGACCATCCTGCTGCCGTAGGAGAACCCGATCAGCGACCGTTCGGCTTCCTTGTCGTAGCGCGGATAGACCGAGAAGGTCTTCGTCGCGCCGTTGCGTTCCACCTCGATCTTCACGGGAGTGCTCGCGACACAGCCGTCGACCTGTTTGCCGGCGCATTCGTGCGAGCCGACGGTCTTCGCGAAGCGTTCCAGCCGCTCGCCCGCGGAGGCGCCGGCGAACCGCCTGCCGTCGATCGCGACGACCCGGTCGCCGGGCTGCAGCACCTTGGCCGCCGGCATCCCGGATTTCACCGCGCCGACCCGCTGGTCGACTTCCGGCCGGCCGTTGACCGCGTAGACCCCGAAGAGGATCAGGAACGCCAGGACGATGTTCACCGCCGGCCCCGCCGCGACGACGACGATCCGCTTCCAGACCGGCTTGCGGAAGTAGGCGTTCTCGACGTGCTCCGGAGGGACGTCCTCCTCCGGGTTCATGCCGGTGATTTTCACGTAGCCGCCGAGCGGGATCGATTTGATCCCGTACTCGGTCTCACCGCGCCGGACCGACCAGATCGTCGGCCCGAAGAAGAGGAAGAAGCGCTCGACCCTCATTCCCGTCGCCTTGGCGGCGAAGAAGTGGCCGGCCTCGTGGAGGATGATCAGCAGGCAGAAGCCGAGGAAGACGAGGAACCAGCTCATGCGGGCGCCAGCTCTCTGACCTGTTCCTGGCTGCGTTCGCGCGCCTCGGCGTCGGCGGCGAAGAGGTCGTCGAAGTGGCTGACGGCGGCGGCGGGCATCTCCTCCAGAACACGCTCGATCACCGCGGGTATCGCCGTGAACGGGATCCGCTCCTCGAGGAAGGCGGCGACGGCGACCTCGTCGGCGGCGTTGAGGACGGTCGGGGCGGTGCCGCCGGCGCGGCCCGCCTCCAGCGCCAAGCGCAGGCAGGCGAAGGTCTCGAGGTCGGGCTGCTCGAAGGTCAGCGAGCCGGCGGCGGCAAGATCGAGCCGCGGCACGTCGACGTCGGCGCGCTCGGGGAAGTGCAGCGCGTAGGAGATCGGCACCCGCATGTCGGGATAGCCGAGGTGGGCGAGCGAGGACCCGTCGTTGAGGTGGATCAGCGAGTGGACCAGCGACTGCGGGTGGACGACGACCTCGATCCGCTCGTAGCCGACGCCGAAGAGGTGGTGCGTCTCGATCGCCTCGAAGCCCTTGTTCATCAGGGTCGCCGAGTCGATCGTGATCCTCCCCCCCATCCGCCAGGTGGGATGCGCGAGCGCGTCGGCGACGCTGACGTCGGCGAGGTCGTCGCGGCCGCGGAAGGGGCCGCCGGAGGCCGTCAGCACCAGCCGCTCGACCGTCCCCGGCGCCTCGGCGCCGATCAGCTGGAAGAGCGCGGAGTGCTCGGAGTCGACCGGCAGCAGCCGCGCCCCCGTGCCCTCGGCCAGCGCCATCACCAGCTCGCCGCCCAGCACCAGGCTCTCCTTGTTGGCCAGGGCGACGTCGATCCCCTCGGTGAGCGCGACGATCGTCGAACCGAGCCCGGCAGCCCCGACGATCGAGTTGAGGACGAGATCGGCCCCCGAAGCAGCGATCAGCTCCCGGATCCCCTCGTCTCCCGAGAGGACCCGGCCGCTCCAGGCGCCCCTGGCCCGCTGCGCGGCGTCGGCGTCGGCCAGCGCCACCGTCGGCACCCCGTGCTCCCGCGCCTGCTCCAGCACCGTCTCCCAGGCAGAGCCGGCCGCCAGGCCGACCGCCTGCAGCTCATCCGAGCGCCCGATCACTTCCAGCGCCTGCGTTCCGATGGACCCGGTCGACCCGAGTACGAGGACCTTCTTCATGCCCTACAGAGGATACGGAGAGCGCTGGGCGGTCTCACCGCCCACCTCTATTCGGCCAGGCCGCCGAGGAAGGAGAAGGGGTTGCGGGGGCGCTCGGCGTAGGCGGCTGCCCAGGTTCCCTCGGCGGCGACCTCGCTACCGACGGGAGCCTCGTTGCGGATGTGCTCTGCGAGTTCCTTGGCGTGCTCCTCGTCGATCGCGCCGATCAGGACGTACTTCCAGCGCTGGACGACGGGCAGGCCCTCGGCACGGAGCCGGTCGGCAAAGCGCTCGGCCTCGTGGTGCGAGGGCAGGTTGACCCGGACCTCGAACTCGGGGTAGCCCCGTTCTTCGGTTTCCTTCAACTCGCGCTGGATCGCGACCTGGCGCTCGGCCTTTTCCTCGTCGGGCTCGTCCGGCAGCGGCTCGTCAGCCGGCCGCCACTCCTCGGCGATCGGGTGCCAGCGCCTGAAATCGATCGTCACCTCCTCATCGTCCTCGGCGGTAAGGCGCTCGACCAGAGCCTGCGCCTTCTCGGCCTGCTCACGGTCTCCCGCGTAGAGGAAGATCGTCGTCCCGTTGTTGGAGACGATCACGCGGTCGTGGAAGGCCTCGCTGAGGTCGTGCTCGAGCTCCTCGGCGTCGAGGCGGTCCTGCAACGCATCGAGCGGTCCCTCGTCGACGAAATCGATCTGCAGACGCCAGTCGTCGTTCATCGGCTCAGTAGACCAGCGCCACCGCGAGGTAGTAGCCGGCGACGACGGTGAAGAAGACGGCGTCGAGGCGGTCGAGGAGGCCGCCGTGGGGGCCGAAGAGGGTGCCGGTGTCCTTGGTGCCGAGGTCGCGCTTCAGCATCGACTCGAAGAGGTCGCCGATCGGGGCTACGGCGGCCACGGCGGCGCCGATCAGGAGGGCGTCTACTCCGGACAGCCAGTCCTGGTAGAGGCCGGCGAACCAGAAGCCCATCGTCCCGATCAGGAAGCCGCCGATCAGGCCCTCGATGGTCTTGTTGGGCGAGATGTTGGGGGTGATCTTGTGGCTGCCGAACATGCGGCCGGTCGCATAGGCGGCGGTGTCGGCGACGAAGGTGCCGACGAGGACGTCGATCAGCAGCGCCGCCCCGTGAGAGGGCAGGTCGCGAAGGAGGACGGCGTGGGCCAGCGGGATGCCGATCCAGAGCACGCCCAGCAGCGTCACGCCGATCGCGACCGTCGCCCCGTCCTGGTGCTGAGGCCGAGCCGCAAAGGCGAAGATCAAAGGGAACGCGGCCGCCAGCACGTAGAGGACGTTGAAGGCGGTGCCGAAGTGGGCGGCGAGGACGAGCCCGGCGACGACGATGTAGGAGGGGATCACGAGCGGCCGGTAGCGCCTGGCGATCGCGTCGAACTCGCGCAGCGCCATCACCCCGACCGCGATCATCGCCAGCGTGAAGACGATCCCGCCGGCGATGGTGATCGCGATCGCGAAGACGATCCAGGGCAGCGCCACGAGGATCCGCTTCGCGGTCTCACCGCTGCCGCCGCGCGAGCGCTTGCGCGGCTCGCGCGGCGGCCTGGGAGCCGGCCGTGGCTCGTCCTCGAACATCTCGTCGTCGAAGAGGTCCACCGTGACCTTCGGCTCCTCTCCCTCCGCGCTCACGTGCGGCTCCCGAAGCGGCGCTGGCGGGTCTCGTACTCGCGCAGGCACGCCTCCAGGGCGGCGCGGTCGAAGTCGGGCCAGAGCTCGTCGCGGAAGACGAGCTCGGAGTAGGCGCACTGCCAGAGCAGGTAGTTGGAGAGGCGCTGCTCGCCGCTGGTGCGGATCAACAGGTCGGGGTCGTGCATCTCCGGCGCGTAGAGCAGACGGGCGAAATCGTCGTCCGAGCCGCCCTCGAACCGCCGCGCCGCGTCGAGGATCTCCGCCCGGCCGCCGTAGTTGAAGGCGACGAAGAGGGTGATCCGCTCGTTCGCGGCGGTCTCCGCTTCCGACCACTCCATCCGCTCGACCAGCGCCGGGTCGAGGCCCTCGCGGCGGCCGATGTAGCGCATCCGCACGCCTTCGTCCTTCAGCTCCGGCGTTTCGGTCCCGATCCGTTCGCCCATCATCCCCATCAGGCCGCGCACCTCGTCCTCGGGCCGGCTCCAGTTCTCGGTCGAGAACGAGTAGACGGTCAGCTCCTCGATCCCCAGCTCGGCGGCGTCGCGCAGTCGCGCCTTCAGCGTGTCGGCCCCCGCCCGGTGTCCCTCGACGGTCGGCAGCTCGCGCTGTTTCGCCCAGCGGCCGTTGCCGTCGGTGATGATCGCTACGTATTTGGCTGCGGTCACGCCGGCGGGCCCGCCGTCCTCAGACTTCGAGGATCTCTTCTTCCTTGCCCTTGAGCAGGGAGTCGATCTCGGCGATGGCGGCGTCGGTCTCTTTCTGCAGGTCGGCCTCGGCTCGGCGCTCGTCGTCCTCGCCGGCTTCGCCTCCCTTTTTCAGGTCGCGGAGGTCGCTCATGATGTCGCGGCGGATGTTGCGGATCGCGACCCGACCCTCCTCGGCGACCCCGTGGACGACCTTGACCATCTCGCGCCGCCGCTCCTCGGTCATCTCCGGGATCTGCAGGCGGATCAGGTTGCCGTCGTTGTTCGGCGTCAGGCCGACGTCGGACTCCTGGATCGCTTTCTCGATCGCCCCGATCGCGCTCTTGTCGAACGGCGTCACAGTCAGCAGGCGGGCGTCGCTGGCGGCGACGTTCGCCAGCTGCTTGAGCGGCGTCGGGTTGCCGTAGTACTCGACCGTGATCCGGTCGAGCAGGTGCGGCGTGGCACGGCCGGTGCGGACGGTGACGAACTCGCCACGGGTGGACTCGACGGATTTGTTCATCCGCTCCTTCGCGTCCGCAAGCAGTTCGTCGATCAGCTCCACCGGTTCTGCGTCCCTCCTAAGCAGTGGGGTTGCTGGAGACCAGCGTCCCCACCTTTTCGCCGGAAACGATCCTATCTATGTTGGTCTCGTCGCCCATGTTGAAGACGTAGATAGGCAGGTCGTTGTCCATGCAGAGCGAGAGCGCGGTCGAGTCCATCACCTTGAGCCCGCGCTCGATCGCCTCGCGGTGGCTGATCGCCGGGATGAACTCGGCGTCGGGGTTGGTGGCGGGGTCGGAGTCGAAAACCCCCTCCACCCCGTTCTTCGCCATCAGGATCGCCTCGGCGTGGATCTCCAGCGCTCGCAGCGCCGCCGCCGTGTCGGTGGTGAAGAACGGGTTGCCGGTGCCGGCGGCGAAGATGACGACGCGGTCCTTCTCCAGGTGGCGCATCGCTCGGCGTCGAATGTAGGGCTCGGCGACCTCCTGGACTTCGATCGCCGACATCACCCGGGTGTGCTGGCCCTCGCGCTCGAGCGCGTCCTGCAGGGTAAGCGCGTTCAGCACCGTCGCCAGCATCCCCATGTAGTCGCCGGTGGCGCGGTCCATTCCGCTCGCGGCCCCGTCGAGGCCGCGGTAGATGTTGCCGGCGCCGACGACGATTGCGATCTCGACCCCGCGGCCCTGGATCGCCGCCACCTGCCTGGCGATCCGGTCGACCTCGGCCGCATCGGTGCCGAACTCCTGGCTGCCCATCAGGGCCTCGCCGGAGAGCTTCAGCAGGATGCGCCCGAATCGCGGCTCGGGAGAGTCAGTCACTGCGGCGCAGCTTATTCGCCGACGCGGAAGTAGGCGAAGCGGGAGATCTGGATGTTCTCTCCGGTTTTCGCCGCCAGCTCCTGGCGCAGCTCCTCGATCGTCTTGCCCTCGTGTTTCTCGGCGTTGACGTGGGTCTGGTCCAGCAGCGCGACTTCACTCGCCCACTTGTTCAGCTGCCCCTCGACGATTTTCTCGACCACGTTGTCGGGCTTGCCTTCTTCGCGTGCCTTCTCCTCGAACACTTTCCGTTCGGCCTCGCGCTCGGACTCGTCGATTTCGTCCGTCGAGACGTACTGCGGCGCGGTCGCGGCCGCGTGCAGGGCGACCTGGTAGGCGAAGACGCGGAACTCCTCGTTGCGGGCGACGAAGTCGGTCTCGCACTGGACTTCGACCATCGCCCCGACCTTGTCGTTGGCGTGGATGTAGGAGGCGACGACGCCCTCGTTGGTGCCGCGCCCTTCGCGCTTGGCGGCGGAGGCCTGGCCCTTAACCCGCAGCAGCTCGACCGCGCGCTCGACGTCCCCGTCGGCCTCGACCAGCGCCGATTTGGCGTCCATCATCGCCGCCCCGGTCCGATCCCGTAGCGCCTTCACATCAGCAGCGGTAACGCTCATTTCGACTCCCCCTCGTTCTCAGCTTTCTCTTGGGTGTCAGCCGCTTCCGCGCTCTCCTCCG
>DASULV010000018.1:0-20753 GCA_036277955.1 Solirubrobacterales bacterium
CCCGGTCGCCCGCGAGATGGACATGCTGCTCTCGACCGGGGAGCGGATCTCCTGCGCGCTCTGCGCGATGGCGATCCACGACATGGGCCACGAGGCGATCTCGCTGACGGGATCGCAGGCGGGGATCGTCACCGACTCCTCGCACACGAAGGCGCGGATCATCGACGTCCGCGCCGACCGCATCAGCGAGGCGCTGGAAGAGGACCGGATCGTCCTCGTCGCCGGCTTCCAGGGGGTCTCGACCGAGAGCCGCGACGTCACCACGCTAGGCCGCGGCGGCTCCGACACCACCGCGGTGGCCCTGGCGGCGGCGCTGCGGGCGAGCGTCTGCGAGATCTACACCGACGTCTCCGGCGTCTACAGCGCCGACCCGCGGATCGTCCCCGACGCCCAGAAGCTCGACCACGTCTCCTTCGAGGAGATGCTGGAGATGTCCGCCTCCGGAGCGGGGGTGCTGCAGCTGCGCTCGGTCGAGTACGCGCGCAACCACGGCGTGCGCATCCACTGCCGCAGCAGCTTCGAGGACGGTCCCGGTACCCTCGTCGTCTCAGAGGAAGAGACCATGGAGAACCCGTTCGTAACCGCAGTCACCCATTCGGATTCCGAGGCCCGCGTGACCCTGCACGGGCTCCGCGACGAGCCGGGGGTGGCGGGGAAGATCTTCGGCGCGCTCGCCGACGCCAACGTCAACGTCGACGTGATCATCCAGAACGAGCCGGTGGGCGACGACCAGCTCGCCGACCTCTCCTTCACCGTCGACCGCTCCGACCTGCCGGTCGCGAAAGACACGATCGCCTCCCTCGGCGACGTCTCGCTCGAGGTGCTCGCCGACGAGCGGATCGGCAAGGTCTCGATCGTCGGCGCCGGCATGCGCTCGCATCCCGGGGTCGCCGCCAAAGTCTTCCGCGTGCTCGGCGACGAAGGGATCAACATCGAGATGATCTCCACCTCGCCGATCAAAATCTCGTGCGTCATCTCCGCCGATCGGGTGAAAGACGCGGTCAACGTGCTGCACAAGGCCTTCGATCTCGGTGATGACGCGGTCCAGCCGGAGGACCCCACCGGCCCGGATCACCGACCCACGGTCGCCGGCTGATCCTCGGCATACTCGACGGATGGCCGGCGACGGATACAAGGTCGGAGTTCTCGGGGCGACGGGCCTGGTCGGCACGACGATCCTCGAGCTGCTGGCCGCTCGCGACTTCCCGGTCGCCGAGCTGAGGCCGCTGGCCTCCGAGCGCTCGGCCGGCAAGGAGATCGAGTGGGAGGGCGAGAGCCTGACCGTGCAGGCGGTTTCCGACGAGTCGATCCAGGGGCTCGACCTGGTGCTCTCCTCGGCGGGCGGCTCGGTCAGCGCCGAGTGGACGCCGAAGATCGTCGAGGCCGGCGCGACCGTGGTTGACAACACCAGCTACTGGCGGATGCACGACGACGTGCCGCTGGTCGTCTCCGAGGTCAACCCCGACGCCCTGCAGGGGCACGGCGGGATCATCGCCAACCCGAACTGCTCGACGATGCAGATGGTCGTCGCCCTGAAGCCGCTCTACGACGCGGCCGGGATCGAGCGGCTGGTGATCTCGACCTACCAGGCCGTCTCCGGGACCGGCAAGGCGGCGATCGACGAGCTGCGCGCGCAGGCGCGGGCGATCGTCGGCGGCTACGACGTGCCCGAACCGCAGATCTACCCGCACCAGATCGCCTTCAACGTCCTCGCCCAGGCCGGCTCCTTCCCCGACGGTGACGACCACACCGACGAGGAGCGCAAGCTGATCAACGAGACCCGCAAGATCCTCGGCGACCCCGAGATCAAGGTCAGCGCCACCTGCATCCGGGTGCCGGTGGTGACCGGCCACTCCGAGGCGGTCAACGTCGAGACCCGCGAGCCGCTCGATCCCGAGCGGGCGCGCGAGCTGCTCGCGGCGGCGCCGGGGGTGACCGTCGTCGACGATCCCGCCGCCGGCCGCTACCCGATGGCGGTCGAGGCCGCCGGCAGCGACGACGTCTACGTCGGCCGCATCCGCCGCGATCCCGGCAACGAGCGCGCGCTCGACATGTGGATCGTCTCCGACAACCTGCGCAAGGGCGCCGCCACCAACGCCGTCCAGGTCGCCGAGCTCCTGGTCGAGCGCGGCCTCGTCGGCACCCGGGTCTAGTCGGTGGACATCAGCTTCGCTGAGGGGCTGCTGCTCTTCGGGGGTCTGCTCGCGGTCGTCGCCGCCCTCTCCGGGGTGATGAAGGGGACGGTGCTCTCGGCCTCGGTGCTCTCGGTGGCGCTGGGGTTCGGACTGGCCGTGGCCGGGGTGGTCCACGTGGACGCCACCGACAAGGCGATCGTCGAGCTGGTCGAGCTGGCGCTGATCCTCACCCTCTTCTCCGACGGGATGTTCGTCGAGCGCGAGCTCCTGCGCAGCCACTGGGGCCCGACGGCCCGGGCGCTGGTGATCGCGATGCCGATCACGATGGGCCTGCTGGCGCTGGCGGCGAAAGCCCTGTTCCCGGACCTGAGCTGGGCCGAGGCGTTCCTGCTGGCGGCGGTGCTCTCGCCGACCGACCCCGTCGTCACCTCCGCTGTCGTCACCTCGCGGCTGGTGCCGGCGAAGGTCCGCCACACGCTCAACCTCGAGTCCGGCCTCAACGACGGGCTGGCGCTGCCCTTCGTCCTCTTCTTCCTCGTCCTCGCCTCGCCCGGCGGCGACGCCGCCGCCGAAGGGATGAAGCTGGTGGGGGAGGCGGCGTTCGGCGCCGTGGTCGGCGTCGCCCTCGGGGTCGCCGCGGGGCGCCTGCACCGCTCGCTGCCGGGCGGCGGCATCACTCCCCGCTACGAGGGGATCTACTCGGTCGGCTTCGCTCTCGTCGCCTTCGGGCTCGCCGAAGTCACCGTCGGCAACGGCCTGATTGCCGCCTTCGTCTGCGGGATCGCGATGGGCGCATCCGAGCGCGAAGTGCCGGAGGGCTTCGTCGAGTTCGCCGAGAACAGCAGCGCCATCCTCCAGGTCCTCACCTTCTTCGTCTTCGGCGGCCTGATCTACGCCACCGGCTTCCACCACAGCGTGCCGCCGCTGGTCCTCTTCGTCGCCTTCCTGCTCTTCGTCGCCAGGCCGGTCGCGGTGCTGCTCTCCTTCCTGCGCACCGGCATCCCGCAGTCGGAAAAGCTCTTCATGGCCTGGTTCGGCCCCAAGGGCGTCGCCTCGATGCTCTTCGCCCTCTTCGTCCTCAAGTCCGACGTCGGCAACAGCGACCTGATCTTCGACACCGCCGCGATCGCGATCATCGCCTCGATCGTCGCCCACGGCCTCACCGACACCATCGGCGCCCAATGGCTGGCGCGGCGGGTGGGGTTGATGAAACAAGCCTAAACGGCCCCATTGGCCCAGAAGTCACAGAATCTCTACGAAGTCGCGCAGCAATTCTTTGTTTCTGCGCGCCTTTCGTTGCAGCTAAAGAGTTACGCTATTCTCATGGCGGTGATGATGCCGAGAGAGAAGTGGACCGACGAGCGTCTCGACGAAACGTTCGCGCGCCTCGACACTGATATCCGAGAGCTTCGCGCCGAGATGAACGAGGGGTTCAGGGCGATGAACGTCCGATTTGACGCGCTAAACGCCTCGATCAACGCCCGCTTCGACGCTCAGAACCGGAACATGATGGCCGGGTTCTTCATGGTGATCGTCACCATCCTCGGCAGCAACGCCTTCTAGCGTCGCGACGGTTTAAGCAGCGACGCCGGAGGTGAGGCGCTCTTCGACCCAGCGGGTCGAGGCGATGTGCTTGCCCATGCCGAGCTCCTTCGGCTCGGCGCCGAGGGCGAGGCCGACCAGCTGGGGGAGGTGGAGGACGGCGAGGCCGAGGTCGCGGTTGACGACCTTGGCCGCCTCCGGCTGCTGCATGTCCAGGTTCAGGTGGCAGAGCGGGCAGGGGGTGACGAGGCAGTCGGCTCCGGCGTCGATCGCGTCGCCGACGTGGGTGCCGGCCTGGCGCAGCGAGGTCTCACGGGCCATCGTGATCACCGGGAAGCCGCAGCACTTGCGGGCGCCGTCGTACTCGACGACCTGACCGCCGAGGACCTCGATCACCTTCTCGAGGTAGATGTCGCGGTCCGGGAAGTGGTTGTAGCCGAGCCGTTCCTTCGGCCGCACGATGTAGCAGCCGTAGAAGGGGCCGACGCGCAGACCGCTCAGCGGCCGCTTGACTTGCTCCGCGAGGCGGTCGAGTCCGTAGTCCTCGACCAGCAGCCAGAGGAAGTTTTTGTTGGTCCAGCCGCCCTCCTCGCCCTTCTCGTAGGAGAGGCCCTGACCGGAGAGCGCCTCGTTGACGTGGGCGCGGTAGGCGGAGTCGGCATCCAGCCTCTGCTGGCACTCCGACTGGGCGCCCTGGCAGGTCGAGCAGATATTCATCATCGAGAGCCCGGTCTGCTGGGCAAGCGCGAAGGTGCGCGCGTTCAGCGTGTCGGCGAGCTCCTGGTTGTGCTCGGCGATCACCCCGGCGCCGCAGCAGTTGGCGCGATCGAGTTCGACCAGCTCGATCCCGAGGCGCTCGGCGACCAGCGCCATCGAGCCGTGCAGCTCCGGGGTGAAGCCGCGCGAGACGCAGCCCGGCCAGTAGGCGACTTTGATCTTCTCACTGGCCACTGTCTGCCTCCTGTCCGGCGGGGGCGGTGGAGCGCTCGATGCCCTTCTCGACATCCTCCTCCGCGAGCTCGCCCTCCTCGCCCTTGATGTACAGATTGAATTCCTCGTTGTGCTCCTCGGCGTGGCGGTAGATCGCCTTCACGTCGTCCTGGTCGGGGAGCTTGGGGTGGACGCCCGGGATCAGCTTGTGCAGCGACCGCATCTTCCCGGTTTTGATCCCGCGGATCGCCGTCGGGATCGAGCCGAGCATTTCCCGGATCGCCCGTTTGTTCGGTTTCAGCTTGCCTTTGAAGCCGGGGGCGAAGGACTCCTGCAGGAGCAGCGACTCGTCCAGGGTGCCCTTCTTCTCGATGATCTTGACGAAGGCCATCTCGTGGTCGTGGCCGCTGTTGGGGTCTTCGATCCCTTCCTCGCCGGCGCGGCGGCGCAGGCGCATGATCTGGTCCATCGGCGCCACGCCCTTGGGGCAGGCGTCGATGCAGCTGAAGCAGTGGGTGCAGTCGTAGATCCCGTGCGGGTCCTCGGCGAGGTCGTGCAGGCGCTCGGCGGTCTCGGCGTCGCGCGGGTCGCCGACGAAGCGGTAGGCCTTGGCCAGCGCCGCCGGGCCGATGAAGCCGGGGTCGGCTTCCATCGAGAGGCAGGAGGAGACGCAGGCGCCGCACTGGATGCAGGCCATCGACTGGGTGATGTCGATCATCGATTCCGGCTCGACGATGTACTCGCGCTCGGGCGGCTCGCCGTGCGGCAGCAGCCAGGGAGTGACGCGGCGGATCTTGGTCCAGTGCGTCGACTCCATGTCGGTGATCAGGTCCTTGATCACCGGCATGTTCCCCATCGGCTCGATCACGATCGGGTTGCCGGCGCTGCCGAGATCGGCGCCTTCGCCGCGGATCGGGCTCGAGGCCTCGGCGGCGCTGACCCCGGTCGCTCCTTTCATCTTGTCGGCCTGCTCCTGGGCCTCGCCGATCTGGGTCTTGCAGCCGAGGGTGGACTGGCCGTTGACCTTCATTCCGCAGGAGCCGCAGATCGCGGCGCGGCAGGAGCAGCGGACTGCGAGCGAGCCGTCCTCGTTGTCCTTCGCCTGCAGCAGCCCGTCGAGGACCGAGAGCGAGGGATCGAGGTCGACGTTGAACTGCTCCCAGTACGGCCCCTCGCCGCTCTCGGGCTGGAAGCGGCGGACTTTGATCGTGTACTCGGCCATTAGTAGGTCCTCTCTTGCGGTTCCCACTGGGTGATCGTGACCTCGGAGTAAGAGAGCTCGGGGCCGTCGTCGGTCCGCTCGAGGTCGATGTGTTTGAGCCACTCCTCGTCGTTGCGCTCCGGGTAGTCGGTGCGGAACTGGGCGCCGCGGCTCTCCTTGCGCTCCAGCGCCGCGACGCAGGTGCACTCGGCGTTGTCGAGCATGTACCCAAGCTCGATCGCGGCAATCAGGTCCTGGTTGAAGACGCTGCCGTGGTCGTCGATGTAGGCGGTCTTCGCCTCCTCCTTGAGGCGCTTGACGGTTTCCAGCGCCTCCTGGATCCCGGCCTCGTCGCGGAAGACGGCGACTTTGCCGTCCATCGTCTGGCCCAGCTCCAGCTTGATCTCGGAGATCCGGCGGCCGGAGCCCTTCTCGCGGGACATCAGGTCGGCGACCAGCGCCTCCTCGTCCTCCAGCACCTTCTTCGAGGTGCGGGCGTAGTCGTTGCGCTTGGCGCGGGCGGCGGCGTCGCGGCCGCTGCGCTTGCCGAAGATCAGGGTGTCGAGCAGCGAGTTGGCGCCGAGGCGGTTGCCGCCGTGGACCGAGACGCAGGCCGCCTCGCCGGCGGCGTAGAGGCCGGGGATGTCGGTGCGGCCGTCGACGTCGGTCTTGACCCCGCCCATCGTGTAGTGGTTGCCCGGCTTGATGTGGATCGGTTCGCGGGTGATGTCGACGCCGGCGAAGTCGCGGCCGACGAGGACGATCTCGCGCAGCGCCTCGTGCACGCGCTTTTTCGGCACCACCGTGATGTCGAGCGCGACGGTCCCGTCGGGGAAGCCGCGGCCCTCGTTGATCTCGGTCTGCTCGGCGCGGGAGACGACGTCGCGCGAGGCCAACTCCATCTTGTTCGGTGCGTACTTCTCCATGAAGCGTTCGCCGTTCGCGTTGAGCAGGTGCGCACCCTCGCCGCGGGCGCCCTCGGTGATCAGGAAGCCCTTGCCCGCCAGCGTCGTCGGGTGGTACTGGATCATCTCCATGTCCATCAGCTTTGCCCCGGCGCGGTAGGCCATCGCGATGCCGTCGCCGGTGCAGATCAGGGCGTTGGTGGTCGGCCGCCAGACCTGGCCGTTGCCGCCGGTGCAGAGGATCACCGACTTCGCCGTGAACAGCTCCGTCGAGCCATCGGCGACGTTGCGGGTGACGACGCCGCAGCACTCGCCGTTCTCGTCGAGCGCCAGCGAGCTGCAGAACCACTCCTCGTAGCGGGCGATCTGCTCGGAGTACTTCATCAGCTGCTCGTAGAGCACGTGCATGATCGCCTGGCCGGTGATGTCAGCGACGTAATAAGTGCGGGCGGCGGAGGCGCCGCCGAAGGCGCGGGTGCCGAGTTTCCCCTCCTCGTTGCGGTGGAAGGTGACGCCCAGGTGCTCGAGGTGGAGGATTTCCTCCGGCGCCTCGCGGGTCATGATTTCGACCGCGTCCTGGTCGCCGAGGTAGTCGGAGCCCTTGATCGTGTCGAAGGCGTGGGACTCCCAGGAGTCGCCCGGATTGAGCGCCGCGTTGATGCCGCCCTGGGCGGCGTTGGAGTGGGAGCGGACCGGATGGACCTTGCTGATGATCCCGACCGAGACGCCTTCCTCGGCGGCGGCGAGGGCAGCCCGCTGGCCGGCGAGCCCGGCCCCTATTACGAGTACGTCATGGGATGGCACGGGCGCGGATGCTATAGCGCAGAAGCCCGAGTGCGTAGTCGGGATTCGTCACGTTGTAATTCGTCACAGCCAGCGCCGGCTGAGACGGCGGACCGCCTCCTGGCAGAGATCGGTTGCCCGCTCCACGGTGCCGAAGTTGATGTTCGCGGCGACGTCGGTGGGCCAGTGGTAGTTGCTGGCCTGCTTGAGGTCGTTGCAGCTGCAGAGGGCGGCGGTCTCGTAGCCGGCGGCCAGTGGCTCGAGGCCGTCGGTGCCGTTGTGGAGGCGGAGGTTGGGGAAAAGCCAGATGCCCATCTCCTCGGCCAGGCCGTCGATGAAGGCGAGCGCGCATGGCGAGTACTCGTTCATCTTCAGGAAGCCCTCGCCGCGGAGGACGAGCAGGTGGTCGGACCCCAGCGCCTCCAGGCAGATGAAGAGCGTGCTCTCCCGTGGCAGCTCCGGGAAGTGGCGCTCGCCCCAGGCCTTCATCCCCTCGCTGAAGGACTCCTCCGAGCCGGTCGAGAGCAGGATCACGCGGATGCCCTGTGGCGGCTCAGCGGCGAAGCGGCGCGCCAGCGCCAGCAGGGTGACCACCGCGCTGCCGTTGTCGTTGGCCCCGGGGACGGTCTGACGGGCGCCGATGTCGGTCATCGCCGCCACGGTGCCGGCGCCGATGAGCAGCCCGAGCTTCGCCGGCAGGCGCCGCCCGGTGATCGCGCCGAGCGCCGACATCAGCGGCCCGCCGACCACCGGCCACATCAGCGGCGGGCTGGTGTCGTTCTTCTCGATCAAACCGAGGCGGTCGGCGAGCTTCGCCGGCCCCGGGTGGAAGACGATCCCGGAGTGGGGGGCGTCGTGGTGGGCGATGAAGACGATCGTCCGCTCGGCCCTCGGGTCGCCGAGCTCGCAGGCGACGTTGTAGGTGGTGTGGCGGGGGAGGAGGCGGCGCAGTCGCCGCTGACGGGGCGGGAAGTCGTCGGCGATGCCGGCGGCGCCGAGGAGGCCGAGGAGGCCGCCTAGCAGGCGCCGGCCGCGCAGCGAGAGCAGCGCCCCGATCATCCCGATGACGGCTCCCAGCCCCAGTGGCCACCAGTAGGTCCCGTGGGCGGGCTCCGCCTCGATCCGCGCCTCAGCTCCCAGCTCGGCGAGCTGGGCAACCAGCCACTCGGCCGCGCGCCGCTCCCCCTCGGAGGCCGACGGGCGCTCGATCCGCTCGAGTTCCTCGAGGCGCTCCCGCAGCCAATGGGCTTCGTCAGGCACGGCTGGGGACGCTAGCCGCTTACCATGGGGCCATGTTCGGCGGTGCCATGCGCGGCGGTGGGTCGATCACCCTCTTCCACTTCCGCGGGATCAGAGTCAGCGTCGACTGGTCCTGGTTCATCGTCCTCTTCCTGGTCATCCTCTACATGGCCAACTTCTTCGAAGGCCTGCTGGGGGAGGGCGGGACGACGCCGTTTGTATATGGGGTCCTGAGCGCGATCGGCTTCTTCGGCTCGATCCTCCTGCACGAGTTCGGGCACGCGGTGGTGGCGATGCGCAACGGGATCGGCATCTCCGGGATCCAGCTCTGGATCTTCGGCGGGATGGCGCGGATGGACCGCGAAGCCGACACGCCGGGCACCGAGCTGAAGGTGGCGCTGGCCGGGCCGGCGGTGACCTTCGCGATCGTCGTCGTCCTCTCCGCTGTCGGCATCGGCAGCGTCGGCTGGACCGAGTTCCGCGAGGCGGCGGTCCAGGAAACCCGCTCCGACGCCTCGGCGCTGATGGCGCTGGTCGCCTGGCTGGTGACGATCAACGCCCTCGTCCTCGTCTTCAACCTGCTGCCCGCCTATCCGATGGACGGCGGCCGGGTCGCCAAAGCGATCTCCTGGTGGCGCTCGGGCGATCGCAACTCGGCGACCCGCTTTGCCGCCAACCTCGGGCGGGTCTTCGGCTACCTCTTCATCGGCGCCGGGATCGCCCTCGCGCTCAGCGGCCGCGCCTTCACCGGCGTCTGGCTGGCCCTGGTCGGGATGGTGATCAACGGCTCCGCCCGCGGCGCCGCGATGCAGACCGCGATCAGCAGCCGCATCGGCGACGTCCGCGTCGCCGACGTGATGGACCGCGAGCCGGTGGCGATCCCCGGCGACCTCAGCGTCGAGCAGGCCCTCGACGAGTACTTCCTCCGCTACCGGTGGCCCTGGTTCCCCGTCGTCGACGCCGGCCGCCGCTTCCTCGGCCTGATCATGCGTGACCGCGCCGACGAGGTCCCCGAGTTCGAACGCGCCGGCTCCCACGTCTCCGACCTGGTCGACCACGACATCGGCCTCTTCGTCCGCGATGACACCCCCCTCGACGCCTTGCTCGCCAACCAGAACCTCCGCCGCCTCGGCGCCCTGATGGCCGTAGACGCCGAAGGCCGCCTCAGCGGCGTGGTGACGATCGAGCAGGTAGGCCGGGCGCTGCGGGATTCGACCTCCCACTGAGCCAGACGGGTTGATCCCGCGGAGGAAGTGCGTTAGTCGAGATCCGCGAGGGAGACGCCAGGGAGCTCGGCGAAGCCACTGCGGTCGAAGCTGACGACTTCGCGCTCCCTGGCTCGCGCCGTCGCGGCGATGATCAGGTCGTGCGCCCCCCGGGGCGTGCCTTTGCGCCGAACGTGTGCCAGTAGGGCTGCGTGTGCCTCGGCGACCTGCAGGTCATATGGCTCGACGACGACGGCGTCCAACACCGAGGTAACGAACTGCGCGCGCTTTTTCCGTCGCGCTCCTTTCGCCATCTCGACGCCGACTCTCAGCTCCGCGGCAGTGATCGCGGCAACCGCCACGTCATCGTCGTCGTCGATCGATTCAGCCAGGGCATCGCCTCCCCGCTCGGCATCGACGAGGATGGTCGTATCGAGGATCAGCCGCGCCAGGGATCTCTCACCGGCTCCAGGCCCTCGCGAAGATCCCGCAGCTCGTCTACCCAAGCGCCATCCGGGCGGTTGACCCGAAGCGCCTCCTTGAGCGCCTTCCCCCCGCCGCCGTTCGCGGGGCCGATAGTTGCCACGGCGCGTCCGTGGCGCATGACCACGAATGACTCGCCGCTGCGCTCAACGTTGTCGAGCACCTCGGAAAAGCGCCGCGACGCATCGGTAGCGCTTAGCTGCTTCACAAAATCAGATTATCAGAAATCTGCGGTCGAAGCCTAGATCGCCGGCCGGTGGCGCTCGATTATGCGGGCGAAATCGGTGCCGGCGGGGAGGGTGCCGAAGGCTTGGCCCCAGTCGCCGGCGAGGCGGGAGGCGCAGAAGGCGTCGGCGGTCGCTTCGTCGCCGTAGCGGACGAGGAGGGAGCCCTGGAGGGCGAGGGCCATCTTCTCGACCAGGTGGCGGGCGCGGGACTCGATCGTCTCCAGGTCGCCGGGCAGTTCGTCGCGCAGGTCGGTGGCGAAGGCGGCGAGGCGGGGCTCGGCGACGGCGCCCTCCTGGACCTCGGCGAAGAAGGCCTCGACCGCGGCCGGTGACTTGACCATCGCCCGCAGGACGTCGAGGCACTGGACGTTGCCGGAGCCCTCCCAGATCGAGTTGAGCGGGCTCTCGCGGAAGAGGCGCGGCATCCCCGACTCCTCGACGTAGCCGTTGCCGCCGAGGCACTCGAGCGCCTCGCCGGCGTGGACGACGGCGCGCTTGCAGATCCAGTACTTGAGGACGGCGTTGGCGATGCGCTTGAAGTTCTGGGCCTCTTCGTCGCCGGCGAGCGCTTCGTCGTAGGCGCGGGCGAGGCGCAGGGCGCCGATCGTCGCCGCCTCCGACTCGACCGCGAGGTCGGCGAGGACGTTGCGCATCAGCGGCTGCTCGACCAGCTCGCGGCCGAAGACCGAGCGGTGGCTGGTGTGGTGGATCGCCTGGGCGACGCCGGCCCGCATCCCGGTGGCGCCGCCGAGGACACAGTCGAGGCGGGTGTGGTTGACCATCTCGATGATCGTCCGCACGCCGGCTCCCTCGTCGCCGACCAGCCAGGCGGAGGCCGAGTCGAACTCGATCTCGCTGGAGGCGTTGGAGCGGTTGCCGAGCTTGTCCTTCAGCCGCTGCAGGCGGAAGCGGTTGCGGACACCATCGGGGGTCCACCTGGGGAAGAGGAAGCAGGAGATGCCGCCGTCGGCTTGGGCGAGGACGAGGAAGGCGTCGCACTGGGGCGCCGACATGAACCACTTGTGGCCGGTCAGCTCGTACTCGGCGCCCGGCCCGCCGCCGTTGACCGGACGGGCCAGGGTGGTGTTGGCGCGGACGTCGGTCCCGCCCTGCTTCTCGGTCATACCCATACCTGCAAGCGCCCCCGACTTTTGAGGAGTCGGGGCGTTGCTCGGGTCATAGGTCGAAGAGAGGAAGCGCGGCTCCCACTCGGCCGCCAGCTCGGGCTGGGTGCGCAGCGCCGGGATCACCGAGTAGGTCATCGAGGTCGGGCAGCCGACCCCGGCCTCGGCCTGCGAGAAGCACATGAAGGCGGCGCCGCGGGCGACGTGGGCGCCCGGTCGCGGATCCTTCCAAGGCGAGCAGTGCAGTTCGTGCTCGACCGCGAGGCCCATCAGCTCGTGCCAGGCGGGGTGGAACTCGACCGTGTCGACGCGGTTGCCGTAGCGGTCGTGCGTCTTCAGCCGCGGCGGGTTCTCGTTCGCCTGCGCCCCGAGCGCCTGCGCCCGCTCGCTGCCGGCGATCTCGCCGACGGCCGCGATCCGCGCCTCGTCCCGGTCCGCGCCCTCGCGCTTGACCGCCTCGACCAGGACCCGGTCGGCGCTGAAGACGTTGTAGTCGACCAGCGGCGGCGGCTGGTTTGCCACCTCGTGGGTACCGAAGACAGGGCGTTCGACGGTTGCCATCGCCCCGGATTCTGGCACGAGACTGGCCGCTCAGCCAAGGCACGGTGAAGACGGCAGGCAGATAGCATCGCCCTCCGTGGCCAAGATCAAGGTCCAGAACCCGGTCGTCGAGCTCGACGGCGACGAGATGACCCGGATCATCTGGTCGTTCATCAAAGAGCAGCTGATCCTTCCCTACCTCGATATCGAGATCGAGTACTACGACCTCGGGATCGAGAGCCGCGACGCGACCGAAGACCAGATCACGGTCGATGCCGCGGAAGCGATCAAGCGCCACGGGGTCGGTGTCAAGTGCGCGACGATCACCCCCGACGAGGCGCGGGTCGAGGAGTTCGGGCTCAAGGAGATGTACCGCTCGCCGAACGGGACGATCCGCAACATCCTCGGCGGCGTCATCTTCCGCGAGCCGATCGTGATCTCGAACATCCCGCGGCTGGTGCCGGGGTGGACGAAGCCGATCGTGATCGGTCGCCACGCTTTCGGCGACCAGTACCGCGCCACCGACATGGTGGTGCCAGGCGAGGGGACGCTGACCCTTACCTACACGCCGAAGGACGGCTCCGAGCCGGTCGAGCTCGACGTCTACGACTTCCCCGGCGGCGGCATCGCGATGTCGATGTACAACCTCGACGAATCGATCCGGGAGTTCGCCCGGGCCTCGATGCGCTACGGCCTCGACCGCGGCTTCCCCGTCTACATGTCGACCAAGAACACGATCCTCAAGCGCTACGACGGACGCTTCAAGGACCTCTTCCAGGAGGTCTACGAGGCCGAGTTCAAAACCGAGTTCGAGGCCGCCGACCTTACCTACGAACACCGCCTGATCGACGACATGGTCGCCGCCGCCCTGAAGTGGGAGGGCGGGTACGTGTGGGCGTGCAAAAACTACGACGGCGACGTCCAGTCCGACACCGTCGCCCAGGGCTTCGGCTCACTGGGGCTGATGACGAGCGTGTTGATGAGCGCCGACGGCAAGACGGTCGAGGCCGAGGCCGCGCACGGCACCGTCACCCGCCACTACCGCCAGCACCAGCAGGGCAACCCGACTTCCACCAACCCGATCGCCTCGATCTTCGCCTGGACCCGCGGGCTCGCCGCCCGCGGCCGGATGGACGACACGCCGGAGGTCTCGCAGTTCGCCGAGACGCTGGAGCGAGTCTGCGTCGAGACGGTCGAAAGCGGGAAGATGACCAAAGACCTGGCGCTGCTGGTGGGCGGCGGCCAGGAGTACCAGACCACGCAGGAGTTCCTCGCCTCGATCGACGAGAACCTCCAGCGCGCGATGGCCTGAAAAACGATCTTCCAAACCCCCGACTCCGAGGAGAGGATTTAGTGAGCACCCCCGTCAAGGTCACCGTTACCGGCGCCGCCGGCCAGATCGGCTACGCGCTGCTGTTCCGCATCGCCAGCGGGCAGATGCTCGGCCCCGACACCCCGGTCGAGCTGAGCCTGCTCGAGATAACCCCGGCGCTCGAAGCCGCCGAGGGCACGGCGATGGAGCTCGACGACTGCGCCTTCCCGCTGCTGCACCGGATCGAAATCACCGACGATCCGAAGCAGGCCTTCGAGGGCTGCAACGTCGGCCTCCTGGTCGGCGCCCGTCCGCGCGGGCCGGGCATGGAACGGTCCGATCTGCTCGAGGCCAACGGCGGCATCTTCAAGCCCCAGGGCGAAGCGATCAACGCCGGCGCCGCCGACGACATCAAGGTGTTGGTCGTGGGCAACCCGGCCAACACCAACTGCCTGATCGCGATGTCGAACGCGCCCGACGTACCGCGGGAGCGGTTCACCGCGATGATGCGCCTCGATCACAACCGGGCCAAGTCACAGTTGGCGAACAAGCTCGGTAAGCCGGTCTCGGCGGTCACCAACATGACCGCCTGGGGCAACCACTCGGCCACTCAGTACCCCGACCTGGTCAATGCCAAGGTTGAGGGTGGAAGCGCCTGGGACGCGGTCGACGACGAGGCTTGGATCGCCGACGAGTACATCCCGCGGGTGGCAAAACGCGGGGCCGAGATCATCGACGCCCGCGGTGCCTCCAGCGCCGCTTCGGCCGCCAACGCCGCGATCGACCACATCCACGACTGGGTGCTGGGCACGCCCGACGGTGACTGGGTCTCGATGGGGGTCCCGGCCGACGGCTCCTACGGGATCGGCGAGGGAATCGTCTGCGGCATGCCCTGCACCTGCAGCGGGGGGGAGTGGAGCATCGTCCAGGGCCTCGACGTGCCGGACTTCTCACGCGAGCGGATCGACCGCAGCGTGATGGAGCTGCAGGAGGAGCGGGATGCGGTCAGCCAGCTCGGGCTGATCTAAACCGAGCCTCATCCGCACCCAGCACCAAAAGAAAGAGGCCGGCATAGCCGGCCTCTTTCTTTGCTGCAATCCGTTGCAGTAACGGTTGAGTACCGATCAGCCGCCGGTCGGGTAGTACTGACGGCCGTCCTTTTTCACGCGACCCTCTTTCTCCAGGTCGCCGAGAACGCGGTACAGGTAGTTCGGCTTGATTTTCATCGTTTTGGCAACGTCCGAAGCGCTGATGCCGGGCTGCGATTCGATCAATTGCACCGCCTGGTCGGCACGGGTGCCGCCACGGCGTTTGCGGCGTTTGCGCGGGGCCGTAGTGCCACCGGAGGCTTTGTTGGTGCTGCCTTTGGGGCGACCTGGGCCGCGTCGGCCCGGGCCACGACCGGAGACGCGGCGAGTGGCTTTGCCGCCGAGCTTCTCGAGGGCTTCCTCGGCTTGGCTCAGCTGCTCGCGAAGCTCACGGACCGACCTCTCAAGGGCGTCGCGGGCCTCGTCGAATACGTTAGCGGGGGGCATCTAGTTCCTTTCCATCCAAAGTTCAGAGTTACCCTGGACGGAGAGTCTGCCAGAGTCACACACACTGTGACAGTCCCCTGGTGCAAATCGATGAGATTTTTCAGATGTGTGTCTAGGCGGAGGTCGGGAACTCGACCGGGAACCGCTCCGGATTGTTGAAGAAGCGGAGCCCCTGGACGACGCCGTCGGCCACTTCGACCGCGATGATGCTGAGGAAGCCCTCGCCGGCGCTGTCCATCCGCAGCCCCGGGTCGCCGTTGACGAGCACCGGCGTGTAAACGGGATCGTCGGGGAACTGGGACTTGCGCTGGACACCGACCATGAAGCGG
This sequence comes from Solirubrobacterales bacterium, assembly GCA_036277955.1. Taxonomy (GTDB): domain Bacteria; phylum Actinomycetota; class Thermoleophilia; order Solirubrobacterales; family 70-9; genus VAYN01. Next base: position 15,491 of record DASULV010000018.1, read on the forward strand.
GCGATCTTGTCGGCGCCGTAGATCGGTTTGCGGGCCGCGGTGACCACGCCGCCGCCGTCGGTGTACATGATCGCGTCGGCGGCGAGCAGCTCGCGGATCTGCGTGACGTCGCCCGAGGCGGCGGCGGTCAGGAAGGCGATCGTCAGCCGCTCTCGCTCCTCGTCGCCGACCGGCTGCCGGCGGGTCGAGTCGCCGGCATGGTCGCGAGCGCGCTTGGCGATCTGCCTGACGTTGGCCGGCGTCTTCTCGAGGACGTCGGCAATCTCGGCGTACTCGAGGTCGAAGGCGTCGCGGAGGACGAGGACCGCGCGTTCGACCGGGTTCAGCCGCTCCAGCGCGCCGAGGAGAGCCAGGCTCAGCCGCTCGGCCTCGATCGCTTTCGACTCCGGCGTCTCCGGATCGGTGACCAGCGGCTCGGGCAGCCAGGGACCGACGTAGACCTCGCGGCGGGCGCGGGCGGAGCGCAGGCGGTCGAGCGCCAGCCTGGTAGTCACCGTGATCAAGAACGGCTCGGCGTTGCGGACGGCATCGCGATCGGCCCCATCCCAGCGCAGCCAGGCGTCCTGAACCACATCCTCGGCCTCGGTCAGCTCGCCGAGCAGGCCGTAGGCGATACCCAGCAGCCGTGGTCGGCAGGCGGCAAAGGCGTCCGCGTTCATGCCGGCGCCAGGGCTGGCTTCCGCAGCGCGGCAGCGGCGGCAGCGGCGCCGCTGGCGATCGCCGCGTCGCTGAGCCAGCCCTCCGAGCCGACCCAGTCGCCGGCGAGGTAGAGGCCCTCGCCGCGGTCGACCGAGGGCCGCCCGGCCAGCCCGCCGCTCTGCGGCGAGGCGATCGCGGAGACCGCGGCCATGCGCGGCAGGAAGCGGTCGAAGATCAGCCGCTCGCGCCAGCCCGGCTGCACGGTGTCGGCCATCTCCTCCAGCGCCGCGCGCGGTTCCCGCGCGTAGCTGGCGAGGCTGAGGAGGACGCCGCCGCGGTGGTCGGGGGGCGAGTGCCGGGAGAGGTAGGTGGGGGCGTCGACGCCGAGCGCGAAACGGCGGCTGCGTCGGGGCAGGCTTCGCAGGCCGAGGTCGAGCACGCTCAGCTCGGCGGCCGGACCGGGTGCCGCGGGAGCCTTCTCGCCCAGCAGCTTGGCGACCGCATCGGGACCGCCGGCGGCGACCACGAGCGCATCGGCGTGCAGGGTCTCCTCGTCGAAGGCCACCGTCCAGCCGCCGCCCTCCTGGTGGAGGAGGCGCACCGCCGCCCGGGTACGCAGAGTCACCCCTGCCTCCTCAGCCTTGGCGACGAGCGCATTGACGAGGGACTGCCAGCCGCCCTCCAGATAGCGGACTCCAGGGAACAGACCGATTCTCAGCTGCGTGGCGGCAACGTCGGCGCTGAGGCTCTCTTGGTCGGCGACGAAAGTCGTTACTCGGACCAGGGCCGCGGCCGCATCCCGAGCTTTTTCAGAGCGCAGGGCCTGCTGCAGCCAGCGCGTCGTCGAGATCTCGCGAAGCTCCTCCGGATCGGTGCGAAAGAGCGGCCGCAGCAATCGCATCAGGCCAGCGGTCCCGCCCAGCGAACGGCGTGCCTTCCCTCCCCGCACGAAGACCGAGTTCGGGGAAGCGGGATTCCACCACTCCAACTCGATTCCCATCGCCCGCAGTTCCCGCATCGCCGGGCCGCCTACGTAAAGCGCATGAGGACCCTGATTGAGGAAGAACCCCTCCCGCTGCTCAGAGGCCGCCCGCCCACCAAAGTGGGAAGCCCCCTCAAGCACCGTCGTCCCGACTCCACCTTCAGCCAACCGAATCGCCGCAACCAATCCAGCCGGCCCACCACCGATGACTATGGCTTTCCTAGATCCGTTCATGCTCCCTAGACGAAGAAGCATGGCGCTTTGTGACAGCTGAGGGACGAAGGTCTGCTTGTAGGGAGGGGTGGGTGTCCCTCTCGAGACCTGGGTTCCTCGCCTCTAAGTGGGCTTCTCTCGCTAACTGGTCTGTGCGAGGAACAGGACGCCGGTCCCGAGACGGACACCCACCCCTCCTGGCGACAGTTCCTGAAAGACGGAAGAGCGTCCGCCGAGGCGTGTTGGAGAGGGGTCCGGTCGTCCTCCGGAGGAATGTTCGGCGATATGCAATCTGGTGTCTGCGGCGGAGCCGCAGCATGTTCTCCCCGGAGCGGAAGCGGAGGGGAGGTCAATTCCGGAGGAGGATGACCGGACCCCTCTCCCGCAAACGCTACGAGCGGTACTTCGAGCGCTTCTGGGGATACGTCCTGAAGACGTGGTCCCAGATCGGGCTGGAGACGCCGTAGCCGTAGCTGTGGTCTTGGAAGTGGTGGCGCATGTGGTGTTCGCGCAGGCGCTTGCCGAAGTCCGTCTTCGGGACGAAGTGGTGGACGTAGTAGTGGGTGTAGTCGTAGAAGAGGTAGCCGAGGATGAAGCCGGCGAAGAGGGGGAAGGCGGCGTTGCCGAAGATTCCCCAGAAGGCGAGGAAGAAGAGGGCGGCGAGCGGGATCGAGACCGAGGGCGGCATCACCAGCCGCATCTTGTCGTTGGGATGGTCGTGGTGGACGCCGTGGATGATGAAGTGCATGCGGCGGCCGAAGGCGTTGTCGGGCTCCCAGTGGAAGAGGAGGCGGTGCAGCCAGTACTCGGTCAGCGTCCAGACGGCGACCCCGGCCAGGGTCAGCAGGGCCAGCTGCCACCAGGCCCAGCCGCGATCAGCCCCGATCCACTCCATCGCCACCACCACCGGCACGAAGACGATCGCCGGGACCGCGGGGTGGACGCGGGAGAAGAAGTTGAGGAATTCGCTTTTGAAAAGTGGGGGAGAAGCGGAGAGCTTCTCGCTGCGGGAATGACCCTCCATCTGGACGCATGTTAGCGCCGGCCGCCGGTGCTCCCGCAAAGCGCGAGGAAGCTGTGACGGAGCTGTTTCAAAGTCGTGGCGATTTGCGGAATCGGCCCCAGCGCCTACCCCTCGGCGGTGCAAACATGCGCCTCGTGCCGCGCAAGCCCAAGCCCCCCACCTGCGACGACTGCTATTTCCGGAAAAATCTTCTCTGCGCGCTGGAGCTGAACGAGGCCTGCGGCACCTTCCGGCCCAACCGACCAGAGGGGCTTGTCCCACCACGCCAGCCGGTCCTGCTGATGCGGGCCCCGCGCTGGGCATCGCGCCCCGCTTGAGCCACCGCCACGCCGGCGCAAGACGCATCTCACCGGACCCGCTCGCCGCAGCGGGTTATTTTTTGGGGCAATGCCCCAAGGTGATCTCTTCGTGAACTGGAGCCGGACCCGCTACGTCGCCCGGCGCTCCAGCGGTTTCTCTCCCAACGTCGACGTCTACTACTGCGGCGACCCGCAGCGGGCGATCGTCAAGGTCGACCTTGCCGGGGTCGAGCTGAGCCAGGTCGGGATCGAGGTCAGCGGCCGCCACCTGGCGATCGCCGGCGAGCGCCACGTGCAGGAGGCCGAAGGCCGGGTCTACCAGCAGATCGAGATTCCCTCCGGCCAGTTCCGGCGCGTGGTCGAGCTGCAGGTCGAGGTCGACGCCGACCGCGCCGCCGCCACCTATGAAGAGGGCATCTTGCGGATCGAGCTGCCGCTTCGCGATCCCGAGGCCGTTACCCGACGCGTTCCGATCGACCGCGGCTGATGGAGAGCACTCCGGTCCTCGAGGTGGTCGACGCGCCGCTCGACGTCGAGGAGGCGATCCGCTCCGGCGCGCCGCTGCCCGACGCCCTGCCGGTGCTGCCGCTGCGCGACACCGTCCCCTTCCCGGAAACCCTGGCGCCGCTCGCGGTCGGCCAGGAGCGCTCGATCCACCTGATCGACGACGTCCTCGGCGCCAACCGGATGCTGGTGATGGTCGCCTCCGAAGACCCCGAGTTGGAGGAGCCGGGACCGGGGGACCTCTACGGGGTCGGCGTCGTCGGCGCCGTCGCCCGGATGATGAAGGTCCCCGACGGCAGCCTCCGCATCCTCGTCCAGGGGATGCAGCGGGTGAAGGTCGGTCCCTTCGTCACCGAGCAGCCCTACATGGTCGCCCGGATCAGCGAGCTGCCCGACGTCGCCGAGCAGGGCCCGGAGCTGGAGGCGCTCAGCCGCAACGTCCAGCGCACCTTCCTGGAAATCGTCGAGCAGATCCCGTACCTGCCCGAGGAGCTGCAGATGGCGGTCGCCAACATCGACGACCCCGGCACGCTCGGCCACATGATCGCCGGCGCCCTGCGGATCGGCGTCGAGGAGAAGCAGAAACTGCTCGAAGAGGTCGACGTCGCCCAGCGGCTGCGCCACCTCTCCCGCATCCTCGCCCGCGAGCTCGAGGTCGTCCAGCTCGGCACCCAGATCCAGACCCAGGTGCAGTCGGAGATCGAGCAGGGCCAGCGCGAGTTCTTCCTCCGCCAGCAGATGAAAGCGATCCAGGACGAGCTCGGCGAGGGTGACGAGCAGCAGGCCGAAGCGAACGAACTGCGCGAGAAAATCGAGGCGGCGGGGCTGCCCGAGCAGGCGCTGAAAGCGGCCGAGCGCGAGCTCTCGCGGCTGGAGAAACTGCCGCCGGCCGCGGCTGAGCACGGTGTCATCCGCACCTACCTCGAGTGGCTGACCGAGCTGCCCTGGTCAAAGGAGACCACCGACAACCTGGACCTCAAGCACGCCCGCAAGGTCCTCGACGCCGACCACTACGACCTCGAGAAGATCAAGGACCGGATCCTCGAGTACCTGGCGGTGCGCAAGCTCAACCCCGAATCGCCCGGCCCGATCCTCTGCTTCGTCGGCCCGCCCGGCGTCGGCAAGACCAGCCTCGGCAAATCGATCGCCAGGGCACTCGGGCGGGAGTTCGAGCGGATCTCCGTCGGCGGCGTCCGCGACGAGGCCGAGATCCGCGGCCACCGCCGCACCTACATCGGCGCGATGCCCGGAACCATCGTCCGCGCCCTGCGCGACGCCGGTTCCCGCAACCCCGTCTTCATGATCGACGAGATCGACAAGATGGGCGCCGACTTCCGCGGCGACCCGGCCTCGGCGATGCTCGAGGTGCTCGACCCGGCCCAGAACGACAGCTTCCGCGACCACTACCTCGACCTCGAGTTCGACCTCTCCGACGTCGTCTTCATCGCCACCGCGAATGTGCTCGACACGATCCCGGCGCCGCTGCTCGACCGCATGGAGACGATCGAGCTCGCCGGCTACACGACGGAGGAGAAGCGCCACATCGCCCGCAGCTACCTGGTCGGCCGCCAGATCAAAGCCAACGGGCTGAAGCCCTCGCAG
>DASULV010000019.1:0-4993 GCA_036277955.1 Solirubrobacterales bacterium
TTTTCGTCGAACGTCCCATCTCTAACGGCCCTTCTTCTTGCCGCGGCGACGGCCGCGGACGATGTAGCGGTCGGACTGCTTGCCCTTCTTGCGGGTGCGGTAGCCGAGCGTCGGTTTGCCCCACGGGGTGACCGGGTGGCCACCGGGGGTGTGATGCGCCTCGCCGCCGCCGTGCGGGTGGTCGACGGGGTTCATCGCGACACCGCGGCTCTGCGGGCGCTTGCCCTTGTGGCGGCTGCGGCCGGCCTTGCCGACCTTCATGTTCTGGTGCTCGGCGTTGGAGAGGACGCCGATGCTGGCGCGGCACTCGGCGCGGACCATCCGCATCTCCGAGGACGGCAGCCGCAGGGTGACCATCTCCCCCTCCTTCGCCACCAGCTGGATCGAGGTGCCGGCGGAGCGGCCGAGCTTGCCGCCCTGGCCGGGGATCAACTCGACGTTGTGGACGATCGTGCCGGTCGGCATCTGGCCCAGGGCCATCGCGTGACCGGGTTTGATGTCGGCCTCGGGGCCGGACTTGACGGTGTCGCCGACTTTCAGCTGCGCAGGGGCGAGGATGTAGTCCTTGTAGCCGTCGGCGTAGTGCAGCAGGGCGATGTAGCAGGTGCGGTTGGGGTCGTACTCGATCGCGGCGACCTTCGCGGGCACGCCGTCCTTGAGACGCTTGAAGTCGATCTTGCGGTAGCGCCGCTTGGCGCCGCCGCCGCGGTGGCGGGCGGTGACCCGGCCGTTGACATTGCGGCCGCCGGACTTTTTCAGCCCTTCGGTCAGCTTCCGCTCCGGCTCGGAGGCGGTCACCTGCTCGCGCAGCGGGTAGGTCGCGAAGCGGCGGCCGGGGCTGGTGGGTTTGGTTTTGCGGTTGGGCATGAAGGTTCTCCTGCTAGGCGGTCTCGGCGCCCTCGAACAACTCGATTCGCTCGCCCGGGGCGAGCTGGACGATCGCCTTCTTCCAGGCGCGGGTCTTGCCTTTGGTGAGGCCGCGCCGCTTCGGCTTCGAACGGACCTTGGCGGTCCGCACCGCGGCGACGTTGACGTCGAAGACCTCTTCCACGGCCTGGGCGATCTGCGTCTTGTGAGCGCGATCGTCGACCCGGAAGGTGTACTTCCCCTCGGCGATCAGAGCGTAGCTCTTCTCCGAGATCACCGGGCGGATGAGGATCGTGCGCGCGTCCATCAGCCGAGCCTCTCCTTCAGCGTCTCGAGCGCGGTTTCGGAGATGACGACAGCGGCGGCGCCGATCACGTCGGCGACCCCGGCGGCGCCCACCTCGAGCACTTGGGTCCGCTTCAGGTTGCGGAAGCTCTTCATCGCCCCGACCTCCTCGGCGGTGACGATCACCAGCAGTGAGCCTTTGGCCCCCCATTTCGCCAGCGCCTCAGAAGCGGTCTTCGTCGAAGGGGTCTCGAAGGTAGAAGCGTCGAGGACAGCCACCGAGCCACGCTCGGCGTGAACCGAGAGCGCCGAGCGCATCGCCCGCCGGCGCGCTTTGCGGTTGACCTTGACCGTGTACTTGCGCGGCTTCGGGCCGAAGGCGACGCCGCCGCCGAAGCGGTTCGGCACGCCGAGCGTGCCGACGCGGGCGCGGCCGGTGCCCTTCTGGCGCCAGGCCTTGGCGGTGGTGAAGGCGACCTCGCCGCGGGTCAGGGTCGAAGCGGTGCCGCGACGGCGCGCGTTGAGGTCCGCCCTAGCGGCCTCGTGGACCAGCGACTGGTGGAAGGGCTCGGCGAAGAGCTCTTTCGGCAGGTCGGCTTTGGTGGTCTTGCCGAGGACGGTTGCTTTGGCGCTAGCCATCGGTCCTCACCTCGACGATCCCGTTGCGCGAGCCGGGCACCGAGCCCTTGATCAGCAGCAGGTTGCGGTCGGCGTCGACGTCGGCGATTTCGAGGCCCTTCTGGGTGACGCGCTTGTTGCCCATCTGGCCCGGCATCCGCATCCCTTTGAAGACGCGGGCGGGGAAGGCGCTGGCGCCGATCGAGCCCGGGGCGCGGACGTTGTGCGAGCCGTGGCTGACCGGGCCGCGGCTGAAGTTGTGGCGCTTGATCCCGCCCTGGAAGCCCTTGCCGATCGAGATCCCGGCGACCTTGACCTTCTGGCCGGGCTCGAAGCCGGCAACGGTGACGTCGTCGCCCACCTTGGGGCCCTCCTCGGCACCGAGGTCCTCGTCCCGGAACTCGACCAGGTGGCGGGAGGGCGCGGCGCCGGCCTTTTTCAGGTGGCCTTCCTCGGCCTTGCTCAGCTTGCCCTGCTTGACCTCGCCGAAGGCGAGCTGGACGGCCCGGTAGCCGTCACGGTCGGTGTCGCGAACGGCGGTCACCTTGCAGGGACCGGCCTCGATCACGGTCACGGGGACGACGCTGCCGTCCTCTTTGAAGACCTGCGTCATGCCGAGCTTCTTGCCGAGAATCGCCGCCATCCCACATCCACCTAGAGCTTGATCTCGATGTCGACGCCCGCCGGCAGCGAATCCAAGCGCTGCAGCGAGTCCACGGTTTTCGGCGACGGCTGGAGGATGTCGATCAGCCGCTTGTGGGTGCGGATCTCGAAGTGCTCGCGCGAGTCCTTGTCCTTGAACGGGGAGCGGATCACGCAGTAGACGTTTTTCTCGGTCGGCAGCGGCACGGGACCGGAGACGCTGGCGCCGGTGCGCTCCGCCGTCTCGACGATCTCTTTGGCAGCCCGATCGATGGCGTCATGGTCGTACGCCTTCAATCGGATTCGGATTTTCTGTGCCGCGATGGTGGCCACTTCTGCTGCTTCTCTCTCTTCTCGTTCTTCGCTTTACCGCGCAAAGAGGGCGGGGCCCCTTTTGGTGGGGCGCCGCCCCGGTCGTATGTCCTTGCAGTTGTCAACCCGCCCGTGGGCGGGGTTGGGGCGGGTGGAGGACCCGCCCCGGGGAGCCGTTACTCGATGATGTCCGAGACGACTCCCGAGCCGACGGTGCGGCCACCCTCGCGGATGGCGAACCGCAGGCCCTGATCCATGGCGATCGGCTGAATCAGCTCGATCGTCATCTCGACGTTGTCGCCCGGCATCACCATCTCCGTCCCCTCGGGGAGGTTGGCGATCCCGGTCACGTCGGTGGTCCGGAAGTAGAACTGAGGCCGGTAGCCCGAGAAGAACGGCGTGTGACGACCACCCTCCTCCTTCTTCAGGCAGTAGACCTCGGCTTTGAATTTCGTGTGCGGCGTGATCGAGCCCGGTTTACAGAGAACCTGGCCGCGCTCGATCTCCTCGCGCTTGGTACCGCGGAGGAGGCAGCCGACGTTGTCGCCCGCCTGACCCTCGTCGAGGATCTTGCGGAACATCTCGACGCCGGTGACGGTGGTTTTGCTCGTCTCGGGGTGGATACCGACGATTTCGACCTCGTCGCCGGTGTTGACGACGCCCTGCTCGATACGGCCGGTGGCGACCGTGCCGCGGCCGGTGATCGAGAAGATGTCCTCGATCGGCATCAGGAAGGGTTTGTCGAGCTCGCGGACCGGCTCCGGGATGTAGGAGTCGAGCGCCGCGGCCAGCTCGAAGACCGCTTTCTGGGCCTCCTCGTCGCCTTCCAGCGCCTTCAGGGCCGAGCCTTTGATGATCGGGGTCTCTTCACCCGGGAAGTCGTACTCGTCGAGGAGTTCCTTGACCTCCTCCTCGACCAGCTCGATCAGTTCCTCGTCGTCGACCTGGTCGATCTTGTTGAGGAAGACGACGACGTGCGGGACGTTCACCTGACGGGCGAGGAGGATGTGCTCGCGGGTCTGCGGCATGACGCCGTCGGCGGCGGAGACGACCAGAATCGCCCCGTCCATCTGGGCGGCGCCGGTGATCATGTTCTTCACGTAGTCGGCGTGGCCCGGGCAGTCGACGTGAGCGTAGTGCCGGTTCTCCGTCTGGTACTCGACGTGGGAGGTCGCGATCGTGATGCCGCGTTCCTTCTCCTCCGGAGCGTTGTCGATCTCTTCGAAGCTGTGTGCTTCGGCACCGCCCACGGTGGAGAGCGTTTTCGTGATCGCAGCCGTCAGCGTCGTCTTGCCGTGGTCGATGTGACCGATGGTCCCGACGTTGACGTGCGGCTTATCGCGCTCGAATTTCTCCTTCGACATTCTCTCCGTTCGCCTTTCGAAAGTTGTGTGTGTTCTGTCTGGTCTAGTTGCTTGAGTCTTGTGGGCGGCTCGTCCGCGGCAGCCTCACGCTGCCTGCGGGCAACCCGGGAAATATAGCCAGGTTCAGCGCCCGTCTGCGGTTGGGCTCACGAGGCTGCACCCACCGGGTCACCCGAACGGTGCTCGACGATCTCCTCGGCGATGTTCGAGGGGACCTCCTCGTAGCGCTCGAACTGCATCGGGTAGGTCGCCCGGCCCTGGGTCATCGCCCGCAGTTCGGTCGCGTAACCGAACATTTCACCGAGCGGGACGAAAGCCTGGACGGCAAGGGCGTTGCCGCGCTGGTCCTGGCCCTGGACTTTGCCGCGGCGCCGGGAGAGGTCGCCGATCACGTCGCCGAGGAAGTCCTCGGGAGTGACGACCTCGACCGCCATCACGGGCTCGAGCAGGACCGGGTTCGCCTTCTTGGCGCCTTCCTGGATCGCCATCGAACCGGCGATCTTGAACGCCATCTCCGAAGAGTCGACGTCGTGGTAGGAGCCGTCGACGAGTTCGGCTTTGACGTCGACCATCGGGTAGCCGGCCTTGACGCCGTTTTCCAGCGCCTCGCGCATCCCCGCTTCGGCCGGGCCGATGAACTCGTTGGGGATGACGCCGCCCTTGATTTTGTCCTCGAAGACGAACCCTTCCTCGGGCGCCGGCTCGAGGTTGATGACGACGTGGCCGAACTGGCCGCGACCGCCGGTCTGACGGACGAACCGCGACTCCACCTTCTCGACCCGCTTGCGGATCGTCTCGCGGTAGGCGACCTGCGGCTTGCCGACGTTGGCCTCGACTTTGAACTCGCGCAGCATCCGGTCGACGATCACCTCGAGGTGGAGCTCGCCCATCCCGTGGATCAGGGT
>DASULV010000020.1:0-8749 GCA_036277955.1 Solirubrobacterales bacterium
CGCCCGCTCAGACCTCGAGGAAGATTTCTTCGACCTCACCCGCCGCCACCACCTCCCGCTCCCCGAGACCAACGTGAAGCTGGACCGCTGGGAGGTCGACTTCCTCTGGCGCTCGCATCGCCTCGTGGTCGAGATCGACTCCTTCCTCTACCACCACGGCTCGATCGCCTTCCACGCAGACCACGACCGCGATCTCGACCTCCGCCAGCTCGGCTTCATCGTCCTCCGTTACTCGGAACGGCAGCTCGAAGACGAACCCGAGCGCATCGCCGCTGACGTCGCCGCGGCGCTGGCGCCCTAGCTATCCGACTCAGCCGCCGCGACCACCGGGTGCTCGCCCGTCGGCGAGGGGTCGCCCTCCGCGGGCTCGACGTGGAGGCGGGGGAGGACGCGGTCGAGCCCGGCGGGGAACCACCAGGCGCGCTTGCCGAGCAGCTGCATGATCGCCGGGACCAGGACCGAGCGGATGATCACGGCGTCGATGAAGACCGCCGAGGCGAGACCGAGGCCGAAGAGTTTGATGATCCGGTCTTCGCCGAGCATGAAGGAGGCGAAGACGGTGACCATGATCGCCGCCGCCGCGGTGATCACGCGGCCGGTAAGGGCGAGACCGCGGGTGACCGCCTCGGTCGCGTCCTTGCGGTGCTCCCACTCCTCGTGGATTCGCGACATCAGGAAGACCTCGTAGTCCATCGAGAGCCCGAAGATGATCGCGAAGAGGAAGATCGGGAAGAACGAGATGATCGGCCCGGTGTCTTCGACGCCGATCAGGCTCGCGCCCCAACCCCACTGGAAGACCGCGACGACGAGGCCGAAGGCGGCGCCGATGCTGAGCAGGTTCATCGCCATCGCCTTCAGCGGCACCAGCACCGACCGGAAGACCATCATCAGGAGCAGGGCCGAGAGCAGGACGACGACGCCGATGAAGAGCGGCAGCTTCGCCGAGATGGCGTTACCGAAGTCCTCGAAGATCGCGTTGATGCCGCCGACGTGAACCTGCGCGCCGGTCCTTTGTTCGATCGGCGGGATCATCTCGTCGCGGATGTGGTCGAGCAGGTCGGTGGTGTCGGCGCTTTCCGGGGAGGTCGTGGGGTAGGCCTGGAAGACAGCGGTGTTCTTCGCCTGGTTGAGGACGACCGGAGTCGTTTTGGCGACGCCGGCTTCGCCGTTCAGCTGCTTGCGCAGCTCGACCACCCCGACGTCTTCGCCCTTCGCCGGCAGCGCCGCCGCGATCACGAACGGGCCGTTGAAGCCGGGGCCGAAGCCTTCGGCGAGCAGGTCGTAGGCCTCGCGGGTGGTTTTGCCGGGGGGTTCGGTGCCGGCGTCGTTGGTGCCGAGGCGCAGCGAGAGGACGGGGACGCAGAGGAGCAGCAGCAGCCCGCCCGAGAGGAGTGCCGCGAGCACGGGCCGCCGCTGGATCTCGCGGCTCCAGCGGTACCAGCGGGTGCCTTCGGCTTCCGGTCGTTTGTGGCGGAAGCCGGGAAGGCGCAGGCGGTCGACCTTGTGCCCGACGATGGTCAGCAGCGCCGGCAGCAGCGTCAGCGCCGCGATCATCGTGAAGAGGACGGCGATGGCGGCGGCCATCGCCACCCCGTAGAGGAAGGAGAGCCCGAGCAGGAACATCCCCATCAGGGAGATGATCACCGTGATGCCGGCGAAGAGGACGGCGCGGCCGGCGGTGTCGACGGCGGTGATCGCCGCCGCCCTCGGCTCCAATCCCTCGTCAAGGCCGCTGCGGAAGCGGGTGAGGATGAACAGGGCGTAGTCGACCCCGACGCCGAGCCCGATCATCAGGGCCAGGAAGGGCGCGAAGTTCGCGGTCGGGAAGAGGTGGGTGCCCAGGGTGATGACGCTGACCCCGACCCCGAGGGCTAGCAGGGCCGTGACAATCGGCAGTCCCATCGCGACGGCGGAGCCGAAGGTGATGAGGAGGACGACGACGGCCGCGAGCAGGCCGACCATGAAGGAAGAATCTTCGCCTTCTTCTTCGGTCGCTTCCGCGATCGGCTGACCACCCAGCTCGACCTGCAGCCCATCTCCGGACGCATCCTGCGCTATCGAGATGATTTCGTCGGTCTTGTCCTTGTCGATGTCGCTGTTGACGGCATCGAACTGGATCGTGGCGTAGGCGATCTTGCCGTCGTCGCTAATCGCCGCCGCGCCGCTGTCCTTGTCGTAGGGGCTGGCGACTTCGCTGACGTGCGGGAAGTCTTCGACCTTGGCGAAGACCGCCTTCATCTTCCGTTCGACCCCGGCCGTTTCGACTCCCTGGTCGGACTTGAAGACGATCTGGGCCGCTTCGCCCGACTGGGCAGGGAACTTCTCTTCTAGGAGGTCGAGCGCTTCCTTGGAGTCCGAATCCGGCAGGCTGAAGTCTTCGCTGAAGGCGGGGCCGACCGACTTGGCCACGATCCCCGTAACGATCAGGGCGGCGATCCAGCCGAGGATGACGGTCTTGCGATGACTGGTGGTCCAACTTGCAAAGCGTCTCATTGGCGCGGGCACCGTACCAATGGCCGCGGGCGCCAGGTGTGATGAGTTCACGCCTGCCGGCCTGGACGCGCTCACGTCGCGCCCGGGCAATAGATTCCTCGCTAGATGTCCGACCCCTCAATCGCCCGGTTCCGGCGGGTAATCAGCTCTGCTTACGCCTCGCTGGAGGCACGCCGCCAGGAGGTCAACGACCTCAACGTCTTCCCGGTTGCCGACGGCGACACCGGCGACAACATGGCGATGACGCTGCGCGCGGTGATGGAGGAGCTCGACCGCCTCGACGGCCAGTCGGTCGACGAGGTCGGCCGCACCGAGCTGGTGCAGGCGCTGGCGCGGGCGGCGCTGATGGGGGCGCGCGGCAACTCCGGCGTGATCTTGAGCCAGATCGTCCGCGGCGCCGCCGAGGAGCTCGCATCCCGCCCCGGCGAGCTGGTCGACCCGACCCTGGTCGCCGCCGCCTTCGCCAAGGCCGCCGACGCCGCTTACGACTCGGTGCGGGAGCCGGCCGAGGGGACGATGCTGACCGTCTTCCGCGAGATGGCCCACTCGCTCTCCCGCCAGCTCGCCCACCTCGAGCGCGAGCAGCAGCGCCTCGACCGCGACGTCAGCGACGACGAGCAGGACGCGGTCCTCGCCCACGTGCTGGAGAAGGCGATCGAAGACGGCGAGCGCGCCGTCGCCCGCACGCCCGAGCAGCTCGAGGTGCTGCGCGAGTCCGGCGTCGTCGACGCCGGCGGCCACGGCCTCGTCCTCATCCTCGCCGGCGTCGTCGCCGGCCTGCGCGGGGACGGCGGCGTGCCGCCGGAGGTCCAGCACCACGAGCCGCCGCGCCGCACCCTGCCCCACCACGAGGACAGCCGCTACCGCTACTGCACCAACTTCATCGTCTCCGGCAAGGGCCTGGAAAACCGCGAGTACCTGCCGCGGCTGGAGAAGCTCGGCGACTCGGTCCTCGTCGTCGGCGACGACGTCACCCTCAAGGTCCACGTCCACACCGACGAGCCCGAGGGCGCGGTCGCGGTCTTCGACGGCGTCGGCGAGGTGACCAACCTCGACGTCGCCGACATGCGCGAGCAGATGGCCGAACGCGATGCCCGCCTCGGCGCCGTCGGCCGCACCGGCGTCGTCGCGGTCGCCGCCGGCGACGGCCTGCAGCGCCTCTTCGGCGAGCTCGGCGCCCACGTCGTCCCCGGCGGCGAGACGCTCAACCCGTCGACCTACGAGCTGCTCGCCGGGATCCACAGCGTCCCCTCCGAGGAGGTCCTCGTCCTGCCCAGCTCCTCGAACGTGATCATGGCCGCCGAGCGCGCCTGCGAGCTCTCCGAGAAGCCGGCCCGGGTGGTGCCGGCGACCTCGCAGCCGGCGAGCCTGCTGGCGCTGGTCGAGCTCGACCCGGAGGCCTCGCTGGAGGAGAACGCCGCGCGGCTCGGCGAAGCGATCGAGGGCGTGGCGATCGGCGGCGTCGCCCCGGCCGCTCGCGACGATGCCCAGGGACGGTTCAAGAAGGGCGACGCGGTCGGTTTCGTCGACGGCGGGATCGTCGCCTGGGGCGGGGCGGGCTCGACCCTCGACGGCACCCTGCAGCGCCTCGCCGAGGGCGCCGAGATCCTCACCGTGATCGCCGGCGACGGCGCCCCGATCCCGCTCGAGGAGATCGAGGTGCACGTCCCGGACGGCGTCGAGGTCGAAACCCATGAGGGGGGACAGCCGAGCTGGTGGTGGCTGTTGGCGGCACAATAGGCACCGAAGGAGGTACTTGAATGAAGCGAACCGCCGTAGTGCTCGTGTTCCTGGTCGCTGCCTCGGCGGTACCGGCTGCGGCCGCGCCTGCTGCCAACGTGCTTTACCCCGCGACCTATGTCGGTACGGCGGCGACGGGTGGGTCGCTGGAATTCGACGTGTCGCCCGAAGGGGCTGAAATCACTCGGTTCGCGCTCACCAAAGTGCCCTTGCCGCCGTGCGGGACGATCACCGGCCAGACGACGCGCAAGGTGGCGATCGTCAGCGACTCCTTCTCGAACGCCCTGGGTCTACTCCACTTCGGAGGCTCTTTTCCGGCGCTTGGGCAGGCGCAAGGCACGTTCTCTTACCACCGCAAAGACGGCACCTGCGACAGCGAAGAGATCTCTTGGACGGCGACGGCTCCCCTGCCTCTGCCCGCCGAACCATCTCCGCCGCCTCCGCCGCCGATCCCGGCGCCCCCGCCCGCGGACGAAACTCCCCCTGAGACGCGGATCACGTCGGGTCCATCTGGCGTGCGGCACAGGGAGTGGGCGGTCTTCCGCTTCTCCTCGACCGAGGCCGGGTCGACCTTCCGCTGCAGGCTCGAGGGAGAGCCCTGGCGCGCCTGCGAATCGCCCAGGGTCTTCAGGCGCCTGAGAGAGGAACGGCACGTCTTCAGGGTCGAGGCGATCGATGCGGCCGGAAACGTGGACGTGACGCCGGCGAGGCGCGGCTGGCGCATCAAGCTGCGGTAGATCCGACCGGCCCGTCCCGGCGCAGCCGTAGCCTTGCGGCGATGCCGCGCGCCTTCGCCAGCACCCAGCCGCTGGACCGCGCCGCGATGCTCGACGCCCCGGTCCACTGGCCCCGCCCCAGCGTCCTCGAGCAGGGGCTGGGCGCGCTGAAGGGCGTCGGGCCGAAGACGGCCGAAGCCGCGGCCGAGGCCGGCATCCGCACGATCGGCGACCTCCTCTTCCACGTTCCGCGCCGCCACCGCGACCTGCGGATCCGCCAGCTGGGCGATCTCCAACCGGGAGAGACCGCCACCGTCTCAGTAGAGGTCCAGGGCTCCCAGCCCCGCCCCTTCCGCAAAGGCCGCCTCCGCATGGTCAGCGTCAAAGTCGGCGACCAAAGCGGCCACGTTCGTGCCACTTGGTTCAACCAGCCCTGGGTCGCCTCGAAGCTCACTCCCGGGACCGCCCTCCTACTCACCGGCAAATACAGCGGCAAAGGCTTCGCCATCCGCGAATGGGAGCTCCTCTCCGACGACTCTTCTGCGGGTGGCGAGGGCGCCGGGGACCCCGAGCATCCTGCGCAGGGGTCCCCGAACAGCCCTCGTCAGGACCCGCAGCCGGAAACCATGGTCCCTGTCCACGGCGCCACCGAGACCATCCGTCCCCAGCAGATCCGCGAGTGGGTGGCGCAGGCGGTCGCCTGGGCGCCGAACGCGATCGAGGGCTTGCCGAGCGAGTTGCGGGCACGGCGGCGCCTCTCAGGTCTGGGCGACGCGCTGCGCACCGTCCACTTCCCCGAGGCCGCCGACGAAGTCGACGAGGCGCGCAAGCGGCTCGGCTTCGAAGAGCTCTTCCTCCACCAAGCCCTCCTCGCCACCCGCAAGCGCAGCCATCGCACCGCCCGCCCGGCGCCGCGCTTCGGCAAGCCCGGCGAGCTCGTCGGGCGCTGGCTCGAGTCGCTGCCGTTCGAGCCGACCGGGGACCAGCTGAAAGCATTCGACGAGATCGAGCGCGACCTCGACTCCGGCGAGCCGATGCAGCGGCTGCTGATGGGGGAGGTCGGCTCCGGCAAGACGGTCGTCGCCCTCTACTCGATGCTGCGGGCGCGCGAAGCCGGTTACCAGGCGGCGCTGATGGCGCCGACCGAGACCCTGGCCGAGCAGCACGCGATCACCCTCGGCAGGCTGCTCGCCGAAGAGGCGATCCCCTTCGCGCTCTTGACCGGCGCCACCCCTGCCGCGACCCGGCGCCGCGCCCTCGACCAGCTCGCCAGCGGCGAGCTCGAGCTGATCCTCGGGACCCACGCGCTGATCGAGCCGACGGTCCGGTTCGCCCGCCTCGGACTTGTCGTCGTCGACGAGCAGCACCGCTTCGGCGTCGGCCAGCGCCGCGCCCTCGACGAGAAGGGAGTCGAGGGGATGGCGCCGCACGTCCTCCACATGACCGCGACGCCGATCCCGCGCACCCTCTCGCTGACCGCCTACGGCGACCTCGACACCACCGCTTTGCACGAGCTGCCGGCCGGGCGCCAGCCGGTCTCGACCCACCTCGTCACCGAGGAGCAGCGCGGCGAAGCGTTCGAGTTCCTGCGGCGGCAGCTGCGCGAGGGGCGGCAGGCGTTCGTCGTCTGCCCGCTGGTCGGCGAGTCGGAGAAAGTCGCCGGCAAAGCGGCCGCGGTCGAGGCGGAGCGGCTGCGCGAGGGAGAGCTGCGCGATTTCCGCGTCGGCCTCCTGCACGGGCAGATGCACTCGAACGAGAAGAACGAGGCGATGCGCGCCTTCGCGGCCCACGAGACCGACGTCCTCGTCTCGACGACGGTGATCGAGGTCGGGATCGACGTCGCCAACGCGACCGTGATGGTGATCGAGGGCGCGGAGCGCTTCGGCGTCTCCCAGCTGCACCAGCTGCGCGGCCGGGTCGGCCGCGGCGAGCACCCGAGCCAGTGCCTGCTGTTCGCCGAAGAGGCGGGCGAGCTGGCGCAGAAGCGGCTCGGGGCGGTGGCCAAGACCCGCGACGGGTTCGAGCTCGCCGAGGTCGACCTGCAGCTGCGGGGGGAGGGGGAGATCCTCGGCACCCGCCAGAGCGGCCTGCCGCGCTTCGCCGTCGCCAAATTGCCGGAGGACGGCCCGCTGCTGCTCGAGGCCCGCCAGGAGGTGCTGGCGTTGCTGCGAGCGCACGGCTCCCTCTCCGACCCGGCGCTCGGCCCGCTCCTCGACGCCGCCCACCGCCGCTTCGGCACCGGCGCCTCTGATCCCATACCGCTATGAGGGTGATCGCCGGAGAGCTGAAGGGGCAACAGCTGGTCGCGCCGCGTGGGTGGAAGGTGCGGCCGACCTCCGACCGCGTCCGCGAGGCGATCTTCTCCGCCCTCGGCCAGCGCGTCGTCGGCGCCCGCGTCCTCGACCTCTACTGCGGGACCGGTGCCCTGGCGATCGAGGCACTCTCCCGCGGTGCCGAGCACGCCGTCCTCGTCGACCAGGACACCCGGCCCGCCCTCGGCAACGTCCAGCGACTTGGACTCGCTGACCGGACCGAGCTGGTGAGAGGCGACGTTGGGCGCTGGCTGGCCCAGGTTTCATCGGCGGATCCAGCGGGAAAGTTCGATCTCGTCTTCGTAGACGCCCCGTATAGACTCGCCGACCGCGTGACCGAGACCCTCGATCAACATCTGCCGAAGCTGCTGACCACGGACGGTCGTGCCGTGGTCGAGAGCGGTGCCCGGCGGCCGCTGCGGATCGAGTCGCTGGAGCCGCTGCGCCAGCGCCGCTACGGCGCCGCCGACGTGACGATCTACGGAGCGGCCGAGTGAGCGAACGCAACGGCACCGTCGTCTGCCCGGGGAGCTACGACCCGGTCACCAACGGCCACATCGACATCATCACCCGCACCTCGCGGGTCTTCGACCGGGTCATCGTCGGCGTCGTCAACAACCCGATCCGCAAGCAGAAGACGCTCTTCACCGCCGAGGAGCGCAAGGCCTTCATCGAGGAGGCGACCGCCGACCTCGCCAACGTCGAGGTGCAGATCTTCGCCAACCTCCTGGTGGAGTTCGCCCGCGAAAACGGCGCCAAGGCGATTGTCAAGGGGATGCGTGCGATCTCCGACTTCGAGTACGAGTTCGAGATGGCGCAGCTGAACCGCAAGCTCGACCCGGGGATCGAGAGCATCTACGTGATCGCCTCGGCCCAGTACAGCTTTCTCTCGTCCACCGGCGTCAAGGAGATGGCCACCTTCGGAGGCAACGTTTCCGACCTTGTGCCGGGTCCTGTAGCCGCCGCGCTGGCTGACCGCCTGGGCGACAGGTAGGCTGTGGAAGACCAGTCAGTCCAAGTGGGCGCCGCCTTGCAAAAAACGGCCATTTCGAACCCATCCGCACCAAAACCCCCGCATACACGTAGGCTTACGACCTGAAAATGGACGTACTGGTCCTCATTGACAAGCTGGACGACGTCGTCCACAACGCCCGTCCCGTCCCTCTGACGGATCAGGTGCGCGTGGACCGCGAGGAGATCTATGACCTCCTCGACCAGATGCGCGCGACGATCCCCGAGGAGATCAAGCAGGCGCGGTGGATCGTCAAGGAGCGCCAGGAGATGCTGGCGGAGGCCAAACGCGAGGCCGAGCGGATCGTCCGCGAGGCCCGCGAGCAGCAGGCCCGCCTGATCTCCGACGAGGAGGTCACCAAGCAGGCCGAGCGCGCCGCCGACGAGATCGTCGAGGACGCCCGCACCCGCGAGCGCGAAATCCGCCTCGGCGCCGAGGACTACGCCGACGAGATCCTCAACACCCTCGAAGTGAAC
>DASULV010000021.1:0-28787 GCA_036277955.1 Solirubrobacterales bacterium
GCAGGTGATCGGCATCTCCCGCGACCAGTGGAAGCTGCTCGCCTCCTCGCTGGTGCTCGGCGGCAACGTCCGCGCCGGGGTCGAGGACAACCTCTACCTGCCGAACGGCGAGATGTGCAAGTCCAACGGCGAGCTGATCGCCAAGGCGCGGCAGATGGCCGAAGACATCGGCCGCCGGCCGGCCAGCGTCGCCGAGGCACGGGAGCTGCTGGGGGTGCCGAAGCGTGAGCGGTCTACCGCTTAGCGACGTCAAGGTCCTCGACCTCACCCGCCTGCTGCCGGGCGGCTTCTGTTCGCTGCTGCTCGCCGACCTCGGCGCCGAGGTGCTGAAGGTCGAGGACACCGGCATGGGCGACTACATCCGCTGGGCGCCCCCGTACTACGGGACCGGGGAGCAGCAGGCGCTCGGCACCCGCTCCTCGCTCTACCTCTCGCTCAACCGCGGCAAGCGCTCGGTCCGGCTCGACCTCAAGAACGAGCAGGGGAGGGAGGCGCTGCTGCGGCTGGTCGCCGACCACGACGTCGTCCTGGATGGCTTCCGCTCCGGCGTCCTCGACAAGCTCGGCGTCGGCTACGAGCGGCTGCGCGAGGCCAACCCGCGCGTCGTCTACTGCGCGATCACCGGCTACGGCCAAGACGGCCCCTACGCGCAGCGCGCCGGCCACGACATGAACTACCTCGGCCTCGTCGGTCTGCTCGGGCTGACCGGGGCCAAGGACGGGCCGCCGGTGCAGTCGGCGGGCCAGATCGCCGACCTCGGCGGCGGCGCCCTGATGGCCGCCTTCGGGGTGATGGCGGCGCTGCACGAGCGCGAGCGCTCCGGCGAGGGGCAGATGGTCGATATCTCGATGGCCGACGGCGCCCTCTCCTGGCTGGCGATGGTCGCCGGCCGCTACTTCTGCGACGAAGAGGTGCCGCGGCGCGGCGAGCAGCAGCTCGCCGGCGGCCTGATCTGTTACCTGCCCTACGAGGCCGCCGACGGTTGGGTCAGCTGCGGCGCCCTGGAGCCGAAGTTCTGGGCCGCCCTCTGCAACGGCGTCGGCCGTCCCGACCTGATCGAGAAGCAGTTCGAGGCGCCCGGCTCGGAGGCGCATCAGCAGGTCGCCGAGGTCTTCCGCTCGCGGACGCGCGACGAATGGGAAGCGTTCAACGACGAGCACGACTGCTGCATCGAGCCGGTCCTCGACCTCGACGAGGCACTCGACTCCGAACTGGTGCGAGCGCGGGGGATGGTGACCGAGATCGAGCAGCCGGAGCTCGGGACCGTCCGCCAGCTCGGCAATCCGGTGAAGTTGAGCCGCACGCCCGCCGATCCGACTAGGCCGGCGCCTGCTTTCGGCGAGCACACCGACGAGGTCTTGGCCGAGGTCGGTTACTCGGCTGAGGAGATCGCGGCGATGAAAGAGTCCGGCGCTGCCGCCGGCCCCGCCGCCGAGCCGCAGGGGGAGTTCCGGGCGTGAGTACCCCGGCCACGGAGAACGGGCTGCTGCGGATGCGGGAGCTGGCTGCTGCATCGGGGGTGCCCGCGCCGACGATCAAGCATTACCTGCGCGAGGGGCTGCTGCCGGAGCCGGTCAAGACCAGCCGCAACATGGCCTACTACCCGCCCGAGTTCGTCGAGCGGATCAAGCTGATCAAGCGCCTGCAGGAAGAGCGGTTCATGCCGCTGAAGGCGATCAAGAACGTGCTCGACGAGGACCCCGACCGGGCCCGGGCGATGCTCGAGCTCGGCGACCAGATCCTCGACCGGGCGCTGGCCGGCGAGCGCTCGCGCACCAGCGCCGCCGAGGTCCGCAAGCGTTATGGCGTCCCCAAAGAGGTGCTCGACCGCCTCGCTGAGATCGGCGTCCTCACGCCGAACAGCCGCGGCTATACCCCCAGCGACGTGCAGATCATCGAGGCGATCAGCCGCTTCCGCGCCGGCGGCTACGACGAGCAGATCGGCTTCACCGTCTACGACACCCTCCGCTACAAAGCCGCCCTCGAAGAGCTGGTCCGCCAGGAGGTCGACGTGGTGATGGATCGCCTCGCCGGTGAGGTGCCGCCTGAGCGGGTGGTTGAGCTGCTCGAAGCCGGCGCCCAGCCGCTGAAGGACTTCATCGCCGCCCTCCACACGAAGCTGATGGTCGCCGAGCTCGAGCGCCGGCGCTGAACCCAATGCGCGCCGCAGTAGCTCGCACCGCCTAGCGAGTCAAGCCGCTCCCGAGACTCTGTTTTAAACCGATTTCGACTGGTCTTATTCGGACACGTGTCACCCGATGTCCGAGAGTAAAACGGTCGATTAGCAGGACTAACCGGGGGATTGCTCGATGGATGAGTAACTTCGAAGCCAGTGCCGGGACGATCTTCTTCTTGACACCGCTGGACCGGGATCCCATGCTCGATTCAGGTTCGCGCCACGCGTAAAGAAAACGATCCATGTCTTCGACCGCACGGAAATAACGGAGGACACCATGATTATGAAGCTGATCCGAGGCCAGTTGATGCTGGTTGTACTAGCGGTTCTTGCCTTCCCGGCAACCGCCTCCGCAAGCAATGACCCCCAGCTTACAGTGAGCGGGTTTCTCGTCGCCGCTGGCAATAAAATTGTTGGCACAAGCATATTCGGAGCTCAGTTAAAAAATACATCGGGCAACACTACGCTTGTGAACTGCTCCAACTCGACGATGACAGGGACCCTGCTAAAAAACGCCAGCGGAACGGTGGAAGCTGAAATATCGACCTGGAAATTCTGGGGAGATGGAAGTACTAGCGCGCACAATAATCTGCCGGAGTGTACAGGCAGCTTTGGCAATGCCTACCTGACAATGTCGACGCCGCTATGCATAAAGTCAACCCCGGCTATGTCTACAGACGAATTTCAGATTATAGGTGGAAGTTGTGGAGTATTTACTTCATCTGTCACATACATTGTCGGTTCAACAACCGCTGGCAGTTGCAAGTACAAAGCTACAACCTCCCTCAAGGGCGACTTCTGGACAGGTGGGGTCGAGGTCCATATGACTATCAGGGAACTATGGTTTGAAAATGGCGCTACCTTGGAGGAAGGAGGCTTCCTCTGCCCGACCAGTAACGCGCTGAACATGACGTTCAATATTGAGTCTGAGACGGGAACCGGGTTAACTATCTCGTAGCGTCAGGAGGCGCTAAGCGTGCACTAGAGGCGGCTGGCGGATTGGGCCTACGGTCTTACACCGGTGGCCGTCTCGAATGCCTAGCTAATAGTCAAGAGACGCGGCCGGCGGCGGCCTTGAGCTGCTCGCGTTCGGCCTCGATGTCGGCGAGCAGCGAGAGCGCTCCGGTCTCGCGGGCGACCCGCGCGGCCTCTTCGAGCTCCTCCAGTCCATCAGCCTGTCCCGCCGCCCGCCGCGCCCGCCCCAGCGCTAGGAGCGCGATCGGGTAGGTCCAGAGCATTCCCGTATCCCGGGCGGCCTCGGCCGCCCATTCGGCCTCCTCGATCGCCTCCTCGATGCGGCCCGCCTCACGCAGCACCTGCGAGCGCAGCTGTGCCCGCCAGGGCGCCATCTCGCCGCCGTTGCCCATCGCCCCTCGGTAGAGCCGGTCGGCCTGTTCGACCGCCTCCAGGGCGGCCTCGATTTCGCCCGCGTTGAGCTCGATCCAGGCGAGATTGGTGAGGGCGAGGGTGCGCGAGAAGACGTCGCCGAGCTTGTCGGTCAGCTCGACGTTGCGGCGGGCGGCCCCCAGCCCCGCCTCGGCATCGCCGCGCATTGCCATCAGGCCCGCCTGGTTGCTGCGGATCCAGCTCGCCGTCTCGGGGTCGTCTTCCTCCAGGGCCACCCGCAGAGCGCGCTCGAACAGCGCTTCGGCCTCTTCGAATTCGAGCTTCTCGCGGCGGACCATCCCTTTGCCCATCAGGCTCCAGGCGATCGGGCTGCCGAGGATCAGGCCGGCGCCGATCGAGCCGTCCTCGCCGACCAGCGCCATCACCTCGTCGAGCGTGCGCTCGAAGTCGTCGAACTTCCCCACCATCAGGTAGGCATAGGCCCCGGCCGAGCGGATCGCCACCTGTAGGTGGGGGTCGTCGGTGCGGTCGGCGAGCTCGACCGTCTCCCGCACCGCCTCCAGCCACTCGTCGGCGTCGTGTTCGAGCCCCGGGCGCACGGAGACGGCGACCCGCAGCAGCGCCAGCGAGTGGAGGTCGTTGCGGCGTTTGGCGATCTCCTCGGCTTCGGCCGCCAGCCGCGCTTCTTCCTCGCGGTTCATCCCCACCCGCCAGGCGTACTGCAGCTGCAGCAGCCGCGAGTGGATCGCCAGGTTCGCGACCTCTTCGTCCTCCTCCAGGTCCTCGACCAGTTCCATCACCTGGTGCCAGAGCCGCAGCGAATCGCGGGGACGGGCGTGGCCGGCCCAGTAGGCGCCGCGGGCCGACCAGCGCGCCGCCTCCAGCGGCTCGTTCCCCTGGCGCAGGTGGTCGGCGACCAGGGCGGAGAGCTCGTCGTGGCGGTCGGGCGGGTTGAGCTCGACCAGCGCCCGGGCGGCTTTGGCGTGGGTGGCCGCCCGCTGGTCGGCGAGCTGGGTGCCGTAGGCGACCTCGCGGGTCAGCGGGTGGCGGAAGGCGAGCAGGCGCTGCGGATAAAGCTCGGCTTCGTAGAGGAAGCCGCCGTCGATCAGCTCCCGCAGAGCTCCGTCCATCGCCTCCTCCCCGAGGCCCGCCGCCAGCGCCAGCGCCTCGCTGCTCACCTCCTTGCCGAGGACCGAGGCGACCTGCAGCAGCTGCTTGGAATCCGCTCCCAGGCGGTCGATCCGCGCGGCCAGCACCGCCTGCACGGTGATCGGGACGCCGGCGTCGTCGATCGGCCTGGCGAGGCGGTAGGCGCCACGCTCGCCGACCAGGTAGCCGGCCTCGGCCAGCTCGCGGACGATCTCCTCGATGAAGAAGGGGTTGCCGCCGGTGCGCTCGTGGATCGGCTCGTCGAGCCCGTCCAGCGAGGGATCTTCGCCGGCCAGGTCGCGCAGCAGCTCGCCGGTGTCCTCGCGCCGCAGCGGCGCCAGCTCGAGCGCCTGCCAGCAGGGGGTCTCGCTCCAGGGCGGCGCGTACTCGGGGCGGTAGTTGGCGAGGACCAGCGTCCGCGTGCCCCCGAAGCCGTCGATCAGGCCCTGGATCATCGCCTGGCTGCCCTCGTCGACCCAGTGCAGGTCCTCGAAGACGAGCATCAGCGTCTTCTTCCGGCTCGGGTTGCCGACGAGCTTGCAGAGAACTTCGGCGAGCGTCCGCGCCCGCGCCTCGGGGCTCATCTGCGCCACCGGCCGCTCGGGGTCAGGAACGCCGAGGAAGTCGAAGAGCAGCGGCAGGTCGTCGGCGAAGGAGGTGTCGAGCAGGAGCGCCCGGCCGGCGATCTTCTCCCGCGCCAGCTGCTCGGGATCGCCGTCGCCGATCCCGAAGAAGGCGCGCAGCATCTGCAGGATCGGCATGAACGGGATCGACTTCCCGTGTGCCTGCCCCTGCGCCTCGAAGACCTCGGTCCCTTCGCTGCGGCAGCGCTGGAGGAACTCGTGGTAGAGGCGGCTCTTGCCGATACCGGGCTCGGCGACGACGCCGAGCGCGCCCGCTTCACCCCCCTTCGCCCGCCGCAGCGCCTCCCGCAGCCGTTCCATCTCGTGTTCGCGACCGACGAAGCGGGAGAAGCCGCGCTCGCGGGCGAGGTCGAGCCGCGTCCGCGCCTGCCCGACCCCCGCCAGCTCGAAGACCTCGACCGGCCGGCTCGCGCCCTTGATCTCGAACTCGCCGAGGTCACGCAGGTCGAGGAAGCCGCGGGCGAGCTCGGCGGTGTGCTCGGTCAGGTAGGCCTTGCCCGGCTCGGCCAGCGCCTCCATCCGCTGCGCCAGGCCGACGGTGTGGCCGATCGCGGTGTAGGAGCCTTCGCCGCCGCCGATCGCCCCGGCAACCACCTCGCCGGAGTTGATCCCGATCCGGGTCGAGAAGTTGAGCCCGCGCTCGCGCCGCAGCTCAGCGGCGTACTCGGAGACGTCGTCGAGCATTTGCAACGCCGCGTAACAGGCACGCCGCGCGTGGTCCTCGTGGGCGATCGGCGCCCCGAAGATCGCCATGATCCCGTCGCCGGTGAACTTGTCGACGGTTCCTTCGAAGCGGGTCACCGTCTCCGCCAGCAGCGAGAAGAAACGCTGCATGATCTTGCGCCACTCCTCCGGGTCCTCCTGCTCGGCAAGGTCCATCGAGCCGCTGACGTCGGCGAACAGGACCGTCACCTGCTTGCGCTCGGCATCGTCCTTGAGGGCTTCGTTCACGACCTCACAAGCTTAAACCCGCCTAGGTCCTCGCCAGAGAGCCTCATCGGATTCGCGCCCCAGCGGGCTGGGGTCAAAATCGGGCGGGCTTCCGAAGCATCGCGATCGTTCTAGCGAGCGCCGCGCGGACGCGGTGGGGTTCGTAGCGGACCTCGTAATGCGTGAAACGCAGCGGCGTCATTCCCGCCATCACGTGGGCTCGGTCGCGGCGGGCGTCCCGGAGCTGCGCCGAAGGCGTGCGGTGATAGCGGAGGCCGTCGGTCTCGACGACGAGCCCGAGATCGGGCCAGAAGAAGTCCACCTCGAACATATTCACCCGTTGCTTGGCGAGGGGCATCGGGAGATTCGCTGCTGTGACGATGCGGCGGAAATAGATCTCCAAGTCCGAATCTGAGAGCTGGAAGAAGAGCTTGTCGAGTAGGTGACGCAGGGGACGGATGCCAGGGCAGCCGCTGAAGCGCGGGAGGTTTTTTCGCAGCGATTCTGGATCGATCAGGTCCCGCTTGTCGGCATCGTTCACCGCTCGCTCGAGGGCGACCGGATCGAGTTCGGTCGCGAGGTCGACAAGCGTCTGCGCCGGAGAGGTGACCGGGACGTCGTCCCGCAGCATCAGGTCACCGGGCGCCAAGCTCGGTCGGCCGTGAAAGCGGACACCGGGGCGCTGCAGTTCGCAGCGCCGTCGAACGCTGATCACGATCTCATCCCTCTCCTTGCCGATTTCCCACAACGCCGCCGCGCTGCGATGGCTCAGAGCCGCACCCTCGCCGCCCGCCAGGACCGCCGCCATCCACCGCCTCTTTTGATTGAGCGCCGGCCAGCCGACCGCGTAGATGCCGAGGCTTACTGGGAAGAGGCGCCCTCGTGCGACCCGATGTTCGATCGACCTCCGCCCGAAGCCCAGAGCCAGCAACTGCCGGCGGGTGACGATCCCATGCTGCCGTGCCGCTAGCTCCCAGGCTTGCTTGCTTCGCGTATCCGATTCTTGCCCCACCCTGTTGTGTCAAGAATCGGGAGCGCGGCACTCTCCCCCTTTGGGGGTATGGGAAGCCGCGTTTTCCGGAACCTCATCAGTCCGAGGCCACTCATCAGTAGCCTCACCCAGATGCGATCGGTTCTCGTCACCGGAGCCTCCACCGGCATCGGTCGCGCCACCGCGCTGCGCCTCGACGACGGCGGCTGGAAGGTCTTTGCCGGGGTGCGCAAGGAGGAGGACGCCGACTCCCTCCGCGCCGAGTCCTCGGACCGGCTCGCGCCGGTGATCCTCGACGTCACCGACGCCGGTCAGATCGCCGCGGCGGCCGAGCTGATCACCCGCGAGAGCGACGGCGGCCTCGACGGCCTCGTCAACAACGCCGGGGTGGCGGTACCGGGGCCGTTGGAGACGGTGCCGCTGGAGGACCTGCGCCACCAGCTCGAGGTCAACCTGGTCGCCTACGTGGCGGTGACGCAGGCGATGCTGCCCGAGATCCGCCGTGCCGAAGGCCGGGTCGTCTTCCTCAGCTCGATCGGCGGCCGGATCGCCTTTCCTTTCGGCGGTCCCTACCACGCCTCGAAGTTCGCCACCGAGGCGATCGGGGACGTCTTCCGGCAGGAGTTGCGGCCGTGGGGCATCAAGGTCTCGATCATCGAGCCCGGCTCGATCGACACGCCGATCTGGGAGCGCGGCCGGCGCAAAGCCGAGGACGTCGAAGCCAAGGCGCCGAAGACGAACCTTCTCTACGGGGCAGCGCTGGACAAGTTCCGCAAGGTGATCGAAGACACCGCGGAACGCGGGATCCCACCGGAGAAGGTGGCAAAGGCGATTTCCCACGCGCTGGAATCGAACCGCCCCCGTCCCCGCTACCTCGTCGGCCTCGACGCGAAGGTCCAGGCTCGCTTGCAGCCGCTGATTCCCACGCCGCTCTTCGATCGCATCGTCGCTCGCCAGCTGAATCTCTAGCGCGCGCTGACCGCCTGAGCGCTCATATACTGCGTCAGCCGATTGACTGGTCAATCAACCGGAGGAACTGCGCAGTGCACGTAGCCGCCGTACAGCTGAACTCAAACGGGGAAAAGGAGCGGAACCTCGCCGCCGCCGAGCGCCAGGTGCGCGCGGCCGCCGCCGCCGGCGCCGAATTCGTCGCCCTGCCCGAGAAGTGGAACCTGCTGGCCGGCGGTGAGGACCTGGTCGCCGGGGCGGAGCCGCTGGACGGCCCCAGCCTCACGGCTGCCCGTGGCTGGGCGCGCGACCTCGGCATCCACCTGCTCGCCGGCAGCGTCTCCGAGCGCGGGGACCAAGGAGAGAAAGCCTCGAACACCTCGGTCCTGATCGGCCCCGCCGGGGAGGACCTCGCCGTCTACCGCAAGATCCACATGTTCGACGTCGACGCGGGCGGCGTCTCCTACCGCGAGTCCGAGCACGAGCGTCCCGGCGCCGAACCGGTCACCGCTCCCGTCGGCGAGCTCGTCCTCGGGATGACCGTCTGTTACGACCTCCGCTTTCCGGAGCTCTTCCGCATCCTCGCGCTGCGCGGCGCCCGCGTCGTCGCCGTCCCCTCCGCCTTCACCCTCGCCACCGGCCGTGACCACTGGGAAGTGCTGCTGCGGGCGCGGGCGATCGAGGACCAGGTCTTCGTCGTCGCCCCGAACCAGTCCGGCGAAGCGCCGCCCCACTACAGCTCCTTCGGCCGTTCGATGATCGTCGACCCCTGGGGCGTGGTCCTCGCCACCGCACCCGACGGCGAGGGCTTCGTCGCCGCCGACCTAGACCTCGCCGCGCAGGATCGCATCCGCGAGTCGCTGCCCTCGCTCGCCAACCGGCAGCCCGAGGCCTATCTCTGGCCGCAAGCAACGGGAGGCAGGGGCTGATGGCACAGGCGCCCCCCGCCGACAAACGCCGCCTGATCCTCGACGCCGCCGTCCGCGTCTTCGCCCGTCAGGGCTTCCACTCGACCCGCGTCTCCGACATCGCCGACGAGGCGGGCGTCGCCTACGGCCTCGTCTACCACTACTTCAACTCCAAGGACGAGGTCCTGAACGAACTCTTCACCGAGCGCTGGTCGCTGCTGCTGGCGGCGATCGAGGAGGCCGACCGCAAAGAAGGCGGGCCGCGGGAGAAGCTGGGCACCGTCGCCGGCTTCATCTTCGACTCCTACCGCCACGACCCTGAGCTGATGAAGGTGATCATCGTCGAGGTGACGCGGGCGGCCAACTCGTTCGGCCAGACCCACCTCGAGCAGATTCGCCGCGCCTATGAGGGGATCGCGAAGATCGTCGCCGAGGGCCAGGGGGGCGGCGCCCTGCGCGGCGACGTCGACCCGATGTTCGCCTCGATGGCCTTCTACGGCGCCGTCGAGCAACTGCTCTCCGGTTGGATCTTCGGCACGATCCCCGCCTCGGAGACCGACTTTGACCAAGCGCGGGATCTGTTGGTGACGACGATCTGCGACGGACTCGAGCCGCGGTGAATAGGCTGGCATGATCTTCTACCGCCACCGGACCGGTTGGTTTACCGCCGCGTCCTCGGGGAAAGGTTTGAGCTGAGTGGATAACGAGCTGGTCAAACGTCTCGTCTGGAGCGGCCTGCTGGCCGCGATGGGCGCCCTGGCAAGCATCGCCGCCTCGCGGGCCGCGGCGATCGCCTACCGCCGCATCTACAACGAAGACCCGCCGGAGTAGGGAGACCGATGGCCGAGCCCGTGCAGAACCAGCCGCCGATCCCGCCTCCGGCACCACCGCCGCCCGCCGACGAGCGCACGCTCGCCGACCTCGTCGTCGACGTCTCCGAAAACGCTTCCGTCCTCGTCCGCGAGGAGATCGAGCTGGCCAAGGCCGAGGTCTCGGCCAAAGTCAGCAAGCTCGCCCGCGGCTCCGCCGTCGGCATCGCCGCCGGCACCTTTGCCTTCCTGGCACTGATCATGATCCTGCACGGGATCGCCTGGCTGCTCGGCGAAGAACTCTTCGACGGCAACATCTGGGCCGGCTACTTCGTCACCGCCGGGATCTTCCTGCTGCTTGCCGCGCTCGCCGGCTTCATCGCTTATCGCGCCGTAAAGGCGGGCTCGCCGCCGGTGCCGGAACAGGCGATCGAAGAGGCGAAGCTGACCAAGGAGATGCTCGAAAAGGAGGCTTCGTGACCACCGGTGCGCCAGGACGTTCCCCCGCCGAGATCCGCCGCGACATCGACCTCAAGCGCCGCGAGCTCGGCACCTCGGTCGAGGCCCTGCGCGGGCGCGTCAACGAGATCACCGACTGGCGCCGCCAGGTCGAGGAGCACAAAGAACAGCTGATCATGGGCGCCGCCGCCGTCGGCTTCTTCATCGGCGCGCGGGCGATGCTGCGCCGCCGCAAGCGCCGCCGCGGCTAAGCGCTAGGCGATCAGCTCAGGGCGGACGCCGCCGACGCCGAGCAGGCCAGGGCCGACGTGGGCGCCGAGCACCGGGCCGACCTCGGAGATGAAGGCCGGCTCACAGCCGTAGATCTCGTAGCAATCTTCGATCAACGCGTCGGCGGTCTCTTTGTCCTGGATGTACTGGACGACCCAGCCGTCGGCGCCGTCTTCGTGGCGCTGGCGCGCGTAGCCGCGCAGCCGCTCAAGCGAGCGGGCGCGGGTGCGGACCCGCTCGACCGGGGTGATCTCCTCTTCGAGGGTGAGGATCGGCTTGATCTTCAGCGCCCCGCCGATCCAGGCGCGCGCCCCGCCGATGCGGCCGCCCCGGCGCAGGTACTCGAGGGTGTCGATCGCGAACCACATCTTCAGGTTGTCGCGGGTCTCCTCGGCACGGGCGAGGCAGCCTGCCGCGTCGGCGCCGGCTCGCGCCGCCGACGATGCCCCGAGGACGCACAGGCCCATGCCCCCGGCGGCCGAGCGCGAGTCCATCACGTGCAGGCGCTCGCCCCCCTTGTCTTCCTCGATCAGCCGCTCGCGCGCCTGCCCGGCCGCCTCGAAGGTGCCGGAGATCCCGGCGGAGATGTGGATCGAGACGACTTCGCGGCCTTCGGCCAGCAGCGGCTCGTAGACCTCCAAGAAGTCGCCGATCGACGGCTGCGAGGTGGTCGCGCCGCTTTCAGAGGCGCGCAGGCGCTCGTAGAAGTCGTCGAAGTCGCTGATCTCCGACTCCCGTTCCTGCTGCCCGTCGACCGAGACGTAGAGGCTGATCGTCCTGATCCCGCGCTCGGTCACCAGCTCGGTCGGCAGATAGCCGGTCGTGTCGCAGACGACCGCGGTCTCGGCAGGCGAGCTCACGTTGGCGATTCTAGACGTGCTGTCGCCTTTGGACGCGTGCATCGCCCGCTACACTTTGTGAAGTGACCGATACGCCCCAAGCCGCGATCACCCTCAGCGACAAGGCCGTCGAGAAGATCGGCGAGCTGCTCGGCTCGCAGCCGGACGGCGCTGAGCAGGCGCTCAGAGTTGCCGTGCGCGGCGGCGGTTGCTCTGGCTTCCAGTACGCGCTCGCCTTCGACAAGGCGAAGGACGACGACCACGTCTTCGAGGTCGACGGCGTCTCCGTCGTCGTCGACAAGGTGAGCATGCAGTTCGTCTTCGGCTCGGAGGTCGACTACATCGAAGGTCTCCAGGGCGCCGGCTTCCAGGTCAACAACCCGAACGTGGTTGCGGCCTGCGGTTGCGGAAGCAGCTTCCAGGTCAAAGAGGACGCTGCAGAGCAAGCCGCCGCGGTCTAACCAGACCGCACGAGCTTCTATTCGATCTGGAGAGGCGGCGACTGCTGGGGCGCTGACGGCTGCGCCTGCGGTGCCTGTGCGTTCTCGGGCTGCTCGGCGCCGAGCGCCTCGGCGAGCTCGCCGGACTCGAACATCTCCTCGATGATGTCGCAGCCGCCCAGCAGCTCGCCGTTGACGTAGAGCTGGGGGAAGGTCTGCCAGTCGGAGATCTCCGCCGTCACTTCGCGCAGCGGCTGCAGCGCGGGGAGGACGTCGATCGCGCCGTAGTCGACGTCGATCTGGTCCAGCACCTGGACGACGCGCATCGAGAAGCCGCAACGCGGCATGTCCGGGGTCCCTTTCATGAACAACAGGACCGGGTTGGCGGCGATCAGTTCTTCGATTTTGCTTTTCAGCTCTGGGTCGGCCATGGGGGGATTGTAGGGAGGGGCCGCGACCGGCCTAGATCTGACTGAGGATCAGGCCTGCGAGGCCCATGAATCCGGTCACCATGATCACGACCAATGCGATGAACGCTTGGACCATCGTGTGCTGGAGGGTGTCGATGCGGTGGCTCTGATGGTCCACGCGCTGTCCAAGCTCTTTGAAGTTGGCATTGACTTGATCCTTGAATTCGTCGAGCCGGGCGTCGGTCCAGGTTGATCTCATGGCCTCCATTCCTCCAGCGTAGGCGGCGATGTCGCACGCATGGCGCGCACAACGTAACATTTTGTCGTAGGGAAACGCGTGAAGGTGTGACTTCAGCCGGGAAGGCTGGTCTTGACCGAGAGCGCGTGGATCGTGCCGTCGTCGAAGCGCTCTTTGACCGCGGCCTTGACCAGGCGGTGCTGGTCGATCCGGGAGATGCCCTCGAACTGGGGGGCGGCGACCGTGGCGCGGATGTGGTCGCCGGTGCCGGTTTCGTCCGTCACCTCGGCTTCGGCGCCGGGTAGCGCCGCCTCGATCATCCCCTTCAGCTCGTCGAGATCGGCCGGCACTAGCTCGCGGCGGGCTCGCCGAGGGTCTCGAGCATCTCCTCGACCCGGACGAACTTGACGCGCGGGCGGCCGTGGGGCTCGCCGCGGCCGACCTCGGCCTGGTCGATCGCCTGCCAGTCCTCGAAGCTGACGTAGCGGACGTTGCGCTCGCGCAGCAGGTCCTCCACAGCGGTCGGCTCCGGCTTCTCCGGGCTCAGCAGCTTCTGCTCCTCGACGTCGGCCAGCAAGTGCTGGACGGTCTCCAGGGCGTCTTTCTTGTTGGTGCCGATGACGCCGGAGGGGCCGCGCTTGATCCAGCCGGCGGTGTAGTGCCCGACCTTGTGGCCGGCGTCGTGGGAGTCGAGGATGCGACCGCCTTCGTTGAGGATCAGGCCACGCTTCTCGTCGAACGGCACGCCCTCGATCGGGACGCCCGTGTATCCGACCGAGCGCAGGACCAAGCCGCACTCGAGCTCTTCGCGCTCGCCGGTGTCCTTGGCGCGCAGGGCACCGCCTTCCTCGACCAGTTCGTTACGGCCGACGACGATCGATTCGACCTTGCCGTCGCCCTTGATCTCCACCGGCGAGGCGAGGAAGCGGAGGACGATCCGCTGCTTCTTGCCCTCCGGCTCCCGTTCGGAGAACTCCTTCAGGGTCTCGACGTTGACCCGGGTCGTCTTGTCGACCTCGTCGGACTCGAGGAAGGCCTGGCTGGCCGGGTCGAGCTCCATCTCCTTCGGGTCGACGACGACGTCGGCGTCCTCCATCTCCCCGAGCTCTTTGATCTCCGGGTTGGTGAAGGCCGCCTGCGCAGGACCGCGGCGGCCGAGGACGACGATCTCGCGGATCTGCTTGCGGTCGAGCGCCTCGATCGCGTGGTCGGCGGTGTCGGTCTGGCGCAGCTCGTGGTCGGTCAGCGCCAGCATCCGGGCGACGTCCATCGCCACGTTGCCGTTGCCGATGACGACGGCGCGCTCGCAGGAGAGGTCGAACTCGCGGTCGGCGTAGTCGGGGTGGGCGTTGTACCAGCCGACGAAGGCGGTGGCGGCGTGGCTGCCCGGCAGGTCCTCGCCGGGGATCCCGAGCTGGCGGTCGGTCTCGCAACCGACCGTGAAGACGATCGCGTGGTAGAGCCGCTCGAGCTCTTCGACCTCGATGTCGTGGCCGATCTTGACGTTGCCGAAGAAGCGGAAGCCCTCGCGAGCAGCGGTTTTCTCGTAGACCCGGATCACCGACTTGATCTTCGGGTGGTCCGGCGCGACGCCCCCGCGCACCAGCCCGAAAGGCGAGGGGAGGCGGTCGAAGAGGTCGACCTGAGCGTGCAGGTCGCCGTCCTTGAGGATGTGCTCGGCGGCGTAGAAGCCGCTGGGGCCGGCGCCGACGATGGCGACGCGCAGGGGGGTCTCTTCAGTTCCGATCTTGCTCATGGGAGCGCGAAAGAATAGGGAAAGACGGTCGTCAGCCGAGCGCCGGGGCACCGGCGCCGACTGCGCTGGGGGTCCCGTCGAGGGCGTCGAGCGCCTTGCCGACCGACATCGCGACGCAGGTGAAGATCGGCGTCTCCCGCTCGGTGTACTCGCTCGACTCGGTCGGCCGCAGCTCGTTGACGAGGTCGAGGAATTCGCCTGGGTCGTCGCCCTCGAAGCAGACGACGAACTCCTGGTCGTCGATCCCGTAGGAGTAGGTCGTGTTGATCGTGATCTCCGGGTAGCGACGGCCGACTTCGATGTGGCTTTTCATGATCCGGCCGCGCTCCTCCGGCGGCAGCCCGTACCAGCGGCGCTGCTTGACCATCGGGTAGAGGAAGAGGTACTTGCGCTCGGTCGTGCAGATCTCCGGTCGCGCGTTCTCGTCCGAGTAGGGCGAGCGTTTGGTCATCGAGAGGAACGAGTGGGGGGTGGTGGTCCATTTCGCCAGGCCGCTCTGGCCGAGGACGACGTGGAAGGTGTGGATGTCAGCCAGGTTGGGACTCTGCGTCAGCAGCACCAGGTCGACGTCGCCACGCGTTCCTATGGTTGAGTAGGCGCGCAGCGAGCGGTCGACGGCGAAGTCCTCGCAGGCGGCGAGGAACTCCCGCTTGTCCGCCGCGCGGAGCTCTGGGTCCCGACGGCGCCAGGCTGGATCGATCTTGAAGAAGCTGAACTTGGCAAAGGTGCGATCGGCCATCGGAGCCACGATAGCGCTGCTCCTGTTGGTGGCCGCCCCATCGCAGGCAGCCGCAAAGGAGCCGGGGGTCGTCCTGGCCTGGGTGCCGAGCGGCACGACCGTCGCTGAGCTGGCTGATGCCGGGTTTTCGCCCGGCGTGATGAGCGACGGGCTCGGAGCCGTCCCGGCTCAGCAGACGTATCTCGACGTCGGCCAGGGGAACCGGATCTTCGACTCCCTCTACGACCGCCCCCTGCCGAAGCGCGGAGAGGGTGGGGGCTGGTGGCCGGAAGTATTCGAACGGGCCGAGTCCGCCCCCGCTGAGATCGAACCTGGGCTGCTGCGGTGGACGCTGCATGAAGCCGGTGCCGGGGGGTGGTTCGTGGAAACCCGCCGCGCTTTCGATCAACTACCGCGAAGAGGCGACTACGGCCTGCTGATCGCGATCGCCAGGCCGGCCGGAGGATCGGATGAGCCGCTGCCGATCGGGATCAAGGGGCCCGGGTTCGACGGCAACCTCACCTCCGACAGCACGCGGATGAACGGCTACGTGCTCTCGACCGACGTCGCCCCGACGATCCTGCGGCGCCTGGGGATCGAGGTGCCCTCGCAGATGTCGGGACAGCCGATCCGCTCGGAGGGCTCGGTCGATCCGGCGGCGGTCGAATCGCTGGTCGACCGGATGGACGTGATCTCCTCGCGTCGAGGGCCGGTGATCGGGCTGAACGTCGTCGTCTGGCTGGCGGCTCTTCTGGCCGTCGTCCTCCTCAGCCGCGGCCGCCTCGCTCGCCCGGCGGTACGTGTCGTCGGCCTCGCGCTCGTCTACCTGCCGCTCGTCCTTCTGCTCGGAGCGGCGCTCGAACCGGGGGAGGCGGCGGAACAGTTGCTGGTGCTCCTCCTCTCGCCGCTGCTCGCGGTGCTGACGCTCGCGGCCCTGCGTGGCTATCGCGCCATTGCCGTCGCGTCGGCGGCGACGGTGCTGGCCTACGCCGTCGACGTGATCGCCGGCTCGCCGCTCAGCTCGCTCTCGCTACTGGGGCCGAACCCTGGCCTCGGCGTTCGCTTCTACGGGATCGGCAACGAGCTCGAGGCGCTCTTGGCGGTGCTGGTGGTGGCAGGGACGGGCGCGGCTCTGGCGGGCTTCGCAAGGCGCGCGTCAGCGCGCGTCGGCGCAGGTGTCTTTGTGGCTGCCGGCCTGCTCGCCGCCTTCGTCTTCGCCGCCGGCCGCTTCGGCGCTGACGTCGGCGCCGCGATCGTCTTCCCGGTCGGCGCAGTGACCGCGGCCGTCGCGGTTGCCGGCCGCGGTCGCCGCACCGCGCTGCTGGCGATCGTCGCCGCGCCCTTCGCGGTCCTTGCCCTGCTGGCGCTGATCGACTTGGTCAGCGGCGCAAATGCCCACCTCACCCGCTCGGTGCTCGACGCCGGCGGCTTGGGCGACCTCGCCGACGTCGCCCAGCGTCGGCTGCAGCTCTCTGCCCACAGCTTCGGACGGCCGGTCCTGCTCGCCTTCCTGCCGGTGGTGGCAGCGGCCGCGATCATCGCCTACAGGCGGCGGGATCGCCTGCGGGCTTGGGTGGAGGACGTGCCGGCGATGCGGGCGGGACTCCTGGGGGCTTTGGCGGCCACCTTAGTCGGCACTCTTGCCAACGACTCAGGCGCCCTCCTGTTGGAGATCGGGGCGGCCTACCTGCTCGTCTTCACCGGCTTCGCCTGGACTGAAAGCGACGAAAAAAGCGGGGAAACATCAGGACAGACGAAAAGTTACACTTCTGTGACTCAAAATTGAGACTTTTTCTTCTACGCTGGAGGCATGGAGCTGATGAGATCGACCTGGACCGACTCGCGCCTCGACGACCTGAACGGACGCGTCACGGAGATCCGTGACGACGTGGGACGCCTGCGTAGCGAAGTCGCCACTGAATTTCGGGCCGTCCGGGCGGATATCGGAAGCGTGCGAGGAGAAATCGGGGCCCTGAAGCGCACGATCATCCAGGTTGGCGGCGGCTTGATAGGCACGATTTTCGTGGGCATGCTGGGCATGATCGCAACCCAGCTCTAGCCTGGGTCCCTCTCTCCGACCCCTGGGCGCCTGCCGACCGATGATCTACTCTTGATCACCCGTGCGCATAGGTCTCGTTTCGCCATATTCCTGGTCTTACCAGGGAGGCGTGAACCGGCACGTTGAGGCTCTCGCCGAGGAGTTCCTCGGGCGTGGCCACGATGTCCGCGTGCTCGCTCCCGTCGACCCTCCGGGGCGGGTCAGCCGCGTCCTCCACCGGGCGCAGGCGGAACGGCGGGAGCTGCCCGAGTACCTGATCCCGCTCGGCCGCACGGCAGGGTTCGGGGCCAACGGGTCGGTCTCCAACCTGGCGCCGTTCCCGGCCGGGGGAGTCGTCGCCCCGCGCCGCGCCGTCCGCGCCGGCGACTTCGACGTCATCCACGTGCACGAGCCGCTGGTCCCGCTGGTCGGCTGGAACGCCACCCTCGGCGCCCACGACCCGGTGGTCGGCACCTTCCACGCCTACGCGACCAAGCCGCTGCCGAACTACATCGCCAACGCGGTCGGCGCTCGCCGTCTGTTCAACCGCCTCTCGGCCAGGATCGCCGTCTCCGAGGCGGCCGCCTGGACGGGTCGTCGCTGGTTCGGCGGCGAGTACACGATCATCCCCAACGGCGTCGACGTGGAGGCTGCGCCGACCGACCCGGTCCCGCCCTCCGAGGAGCTGCGGATCCTCTTCGTCGGCCGGCCGGAGGAGCGCAAGGGCCTGCCGATCCTGCTCACCGCCTTCAACGCCCTGGTCGAGCACGTGCCCTGCCGGCTGACCGTGATCGGGGCCGAGCGCGAGGACGTGCTGCGCTACGTCGCCGACCCCGAGCTGCTCCGCTTCATGGACATCCGCGGCCGGGTCTCCGGGCCCGACCTTTGGGAGGCGCTGCATCGCGCCGACATCCTCTGCGCCCCGTCCCTCTCCGGCGAGAGCTTCGGGATGGTGCTGACCGAGGCGTTCGCGGCCGGCACCCCCGTCATCGCCTCCGCCATCGCCGGCTACAACGACGTCGTCACCGACGGCGTCGATGGGTTGCTGGTGCCCCCTGGCGACCCTCAGCGCCTGGCCGAGGAGCTGCAGCGGGCCCACTACGAGCCCGAGCGTCTGCGGGAGATGGGGGAGGCAGCGCGCCGCAGCGCCCAGCGCTACGCCTGGCCGCGGGTGGCCGATCAGGTGACGGAGGTCTACGAGCGCGCGATCGAGGCGCCGAAGCCGGCGACGGCTGGGGAAAAGTTCGCTCACTGGGCCGGGATCCGCCCCGCCGACGGGAATCCGAAGCGGCCGGCTGAGCGCCTGCCTTCGCTCGACCCCGCGCCTGCCCAGGCGGGCAAGAAGGGGCGGGCCGTCGCCCGCCGGGTCGGGCTCGGGGTCGCCGGGCTGCTCGGGGTCGGCCTGACCCTCCTCGCCGCCCAGAAGATCGGCATCGACAACGTCGTCGAAAGCATCGTCCGCTCAAACCTGACCTGGGTCCTGATCGCCTGCGCGCTGATGGCGAGCTCACTCTTCTTCCGCGCCGCCTCCTGGTACTGGATCGCCCGGGCGGCGCTGCCGAACCGTCCGATCCGCCGTCGCGACGTCACCTCGGCGACGATGATCGGGGTGCTGATGTCGGCGACCCTGCCGGCGCGCCTCGGCGAGCCGGCACGCGCCCTGACGCTGGCGCGGCGAAGCGGGCGGATGCGGGAAACCTTCCCGGTCCTGCTCGGGACCCTGGTCTCGCAGACGATGCTGAACCTGATCGCGCTGGTCCTGCTCGGGGTGATCATCGTTTCGACCACGCCGCTTTTCCATTCCGGCACCAAGCAGATCTTCGCCTTCAGCCTGGTGCCCCTGCTCGTCCTCCTCATCGTCCTGCTGGCGCCGCTGCTGATGCGTCGCAACGGCAACGGCCGGCTGGCCCGGCTCGGCGGCGCGATCCACCGCGCCTTGGTGCAGGTTCGCGCCGGCCTCACGGTCTTCCGCGATCCCCGCCAAGGATCGGCCGCTGCGGCCGCGCAGCTCGCCGCCTGGGCGATCCAGCTCTGCGCCTGCTGGGCGCTGCTCTACGCGCTCGGGCTCGACGGCAAGGCGGGGATCGGCGCCGCCGCAGCGGTTCTCTTTGCCGTCAACGTCACCGCGGTGGTGCCGGCGACCCCTTCCAACATCGGCGTCTTCCAGCTTGCGGTGATCAGCGTCCTGCACACGGGCT
Source organism: Solirubrobacterales bacterium (assembly GCA_036277955.1). GTDB lineage: Bacteria > Actinomycetota > Thermoleophilia > Solirubrobacterales > 70-9 > VAYN01. The sequence goes on from DASULV010000021.1 coordinate 19,269, forward strand.
TCGGGGTCAGCACCGCCGACGCCCTCGCCTACGGCGTGATCCTGCAGGCCGTCGAGATCGCCACCGCCGTGGCGCTGGGCCTGCCGGCGCTCGTCCGCGAGGGCCTCACCTGGAGCGACCTGCGGGTGCAGGCGCTTTCGACCGCCCCCGTTCGCCTCGAGCCGCACCCGCAAGGGCGCTCGAGCAGCGCAAAACGCAGCGGCGTTGTCTAGGCGGCGAGGAAAAGGTCTAAAAACTTCGGTGTATTGATTTAGGATGGGCTGAGGCGTGCCGCCACCGATCCCAGGCCAGGCACAGCCGACCGGGAGGCGCGCGGCCGGCGCCGGTTCCATCCAACCGAGCTGCCGGCCCGCCTTCAGGCTCTCAGGCGAGGGCGAGCGTGACATTCATAGCCAGATCGACAAGGTTCCTTGACGAATCCACAGTGGTGTGCATAGAGTCGAGCAATCGGCCAAATCACTCACGCGAACTTGGGAAGGGGAGCCGTGAGATACGACTCGGCAGTTTTGGAGAGCGTCGCGCAACGCTTCCGGCGCGACATGTGGGACTCGGTAGTCCCGGAAGCAGTTTCCGAATCGGGAGTTGAAGTAGCGAAGTTCGGGCCGGTGCAGGCCACCGCCTTCGGCGACCTGCCCGAAGTCCATCTGCTGCAACAGATCCAAGGAGCGGCGGAGCCCGGCGCCATCGTCGAAGGCCATCTGGCGGCGGCGATCGAATGGATGCGGGCCCGCGAAGTCGATTACCGGATCCCGGTTGCCGCCGGCAGACCCGGTGCGACGGAGGCAGAGGCTTGGTTGGACGGGCGGGGTTACGAGCAGGGGTCGGGCTGGGTGAAACTGGTTCGCGACGGCTCGCCGCCGGACTTCTACGTCGACCCCGGCATCGTCATCTACCGGCTTGGGGAAGACGAAGCTGAAGGCGAAGGGCTGAGCACGATCGCGGCTGAAGCGCTGGAGATGCCGTTGGTGGCGGGGACGCTGTTCTTCTCGCTCCCACAGCGTGACGGCTGGCACTGCTACACCGCGGCGCTCGGCCCGGAAGAGATTCCCGTCGCGACCGGCTCGATGCTGATCACCGACGGAGTCGCCCAACTGGGGGCGGGGCAGACGCTGGCACACGCTCGCGGGCGTGGCTGCAACGCCGCGCTGCTGCACCGCCGCCTCCTGGATGCTCACAGGGCGGGATGTCACACCGTGTTCGTCGAGGTCGGCGAATGCGATCTCGCCTCCTGGTCGGCGGTCACCGGCAACCTGCAGCGGGCCGGCTTCGAGGAGGCCTACGAAGGGCGCAACTGGCAGCGTCCGGCGCTGCACCCGGCGGAGATGCCGGAGCGCTTCAGCGGCTGAGCTCGGGGGCGGGGGACTCTTCGGAGCCCTCGCCCTCCTCGGCTGCCTCCGGCTCGGACTCGGGCGGCAGCTCGCCGCCGCGCTCGGTGCCGGCGATCAGCTCGTCGGGCGCCTTGTCCTCGGGGATGAAGCCGGACTTCATCCCGAAGTAGACGGCCTGCGGGTGGTGGGCGACGATCGCCACGGTCGACTGCTCCGGCATCACCGCGTAGCCGCCGGAGAGGGTCATGCCGATCTGCTCGAGGTCGAGCAGCCGCCAGACCTTCTCGTGCTCGGACTGGTCCGGGCAGGCGGGGTAGCCCCAGGAGTAGCGGCGCCCCTGGTCAGGGTCGATCCCGAGCTGGCGGCGGATCTCCGAGTGCAGCCACTCGGCCATCCCCTCGGCCGCCTGCACGCCGAGCCCGTGCGTGTAGAGCTGCTCGGCGAACTCCCCTTCGCTCTCCAACCGCTCGATCAGCTCGGTCACCTGCGGGCCGGCGGTCACTCCCTGCAGGGCGACAACGTCGCGTTCGCCTGAGGAGAGCGGGCGGAAGAAGTCGGCGAGGCAGATGCGATCGTGCCGCGGCTGGCGCGGGAAGACGAGCCGCTCGAGCTCGCGCTCGGGGTCCTCGGGATCGAAGACGACGAGCTCGTTGCCGTCGGCGTTGGCCGGGAAGTAGCCGAGCCGGGCGCGGGGATGCAGATAGTCCTGCTCCCGCCACATCCGCTCCAGGCGGTGCGCGAACCCCTCCTCGCCGTCGTGGCCCTCGACCAGCTGCCGCCAGGCCTCGCCCTTGACCCCGCGGCCGCCCCAGTGCAGCTTGAAGAGGACGTGGCGGTCGAGGTAAGGGAAGACGTCGTCGAGGTCGACCGGCACCTCGCGGACGCCCCACTGCGGCGGTTGCGGGATCGGTACGTCGGTGCGGGCGCTTGAGCGGACGCTGGCGTCGGTGGTCGGCGGCGAGTCGTCGACGACCACCGGCTTCTCGCGCAGCTGCTTCGCCTCGGCCCGGATCCGCTCGACGAGCGCGGCCCGTGCCTCGGAGTCGACCAGCGCGTCCATCGTGTCGAGGCCCTGAAAGGCGTCCTTGCAGTAGAAGACGCCGGGCTCGTAGACCTCGTCGGACTCTTTCCCCTTCGGGTAGAGGGTGCGGCGACCGAAGTCGCGGTTGATCGCGGCGCCGCCGATCAAGACCGGGAACTCGAGCCCGCGCTGATGCAGCTCGGCGACGCAGGTCGGCATCTGCTTCGAGGTCGAGACGAGCAGGGCGGAGAGGCCGATCGCGTCGGCGTCGTTTTCCACCGCGGCGTCGATGATCGCGTCGACCGGCACCTGCTTGCCGAGGTCGATCACGGTGTAGCCGTTGTTGGTGAGGATCGTGTTGACGAGCGACTTGCCGATGTCGTGGACGTCGCCGAAGACGGTCGCGATCACGACCTTGCCCTTGGTGTGGCCCTCGATCCGGTCGAGGTGGTTCTCGAGCTGGGCGACCGCGCGCTTCATCACTTCCGCCGACTGCAGGACGAACGGCAGGATCAGTTCGCCGGCGCCGAATTTGTCGCCGACCTCCTTCATCGCCGGCAGCAGCACCTCGTTGAGGGTGGGGACGGCGCCGATCTTCTCGACCGAGCGCTCGATCTGGTCCTCGACCCCGTCCTTCTTGCGGCGAAGGATGTGCCAGTGCAGGGCCTCCTCGGGCTCCATGCCCTCGGTCGGATCGGCCGCAGAAGCGCCTTCGGCGTCCTCCTCACCTTTGCTCTCGAAGTGGGAGATGAAGCGCTCGAGCGCGTCCTCGCGGCGGTTGAAGACGAGGTCGTCGGTCAGCTCCCGCTCCTCCTCGGGGATCTCCCCGTAGGGGGTGATGTGGTTGGGGTTGACCATCGCCAGGTCGAGGCCGGCCTCGACGCAGTGGTGGAGGAAGACCGAGTTGAGGACGGCGCGCGGCCGCGGCGAGACGCCGAAGGAGACGTTGGAGACGCCGAGCGAGGTCTTGACGCCGGGGATCTCGGCCTTGATCCGGCGGATCCCCTCGATCGTCTCCACTGCGGAGGGCCGCCACTCCTCGTCGCCGGTGGTGAGGGTGAAGGTGAGGGCGTCGAAGATCAGCGCCTCGGGATCGAGGCCGTGCTCCCCGCAGGCGATGTCGCGGATCCGTTCGGCGATCTCGACCTTGCGCTCGGCGGTCTTCGCCATCCCGACCTCGTCGATCGTCAGCGCGATCAGCGCCGCGCCGTGTTCCTTCGCCAGCGGGATCACGACGTCGGCCTTGTCGCGGCCCGCCTCGAGGTTGATCGAGTTGACGATCGCGCGGCCCGGGATCGTCTCCAGGGCGGCCTTGATCACCTCGGGCTCGGTCGAGTCGACCTGGATCGGCGCCGGCTGGGTCAGCGAGATCCGCTTGACGACGGCGCTCATCTGCTCGTCCTCGTCCTGGCGCTCGGTCAGGGCGACGCAGGTGTCGAGCACGTGGGCGCCGCCTTCGACCTGGTCTTCGGCAACCTGGACGAGGCCGTCGTAGTCGTCGGCCAGCAGCAGTTCCTTGGCCTTTTTCGAGCCCTGCGAGTTGACCCGCTCGCCGACCAGGGTCGGCCGCGGCTCCTGCACCAGCGGCGTCGAGGTCATCATCGAGGAGACTTCAATCGCGCCCGGTTCCGGGCGCTCCCCGGGGGTGCGACCGTCGACTCGCTCGCGGATCGCGGCGATGTGCTCGGGCGTGGTGCCGCAGCAGCCGCCGACGATGCCGACCCCGAAGCGCTCGACGAACTCGCCCAAGCTCGCCGCCAGCGGCTCGGGCTCTTCGGGGAAGATCGTCTCGCCGTCGGGGCCCTGGAACGGCAGCCCGGCGTTGGGGATGCAGTGGACCGGCAGGGGGGAGGCCTCGCCGAGGAAGCGGATCGCGTCGCGCATGTCCTCGGGCCCGGTCGAGCAGTTGAGCCCGATCACGTCGACCTCGAGCGCGGTCAGCGTCGTCAGCACCGACTGGATGTCGGTCCCGAGCAGCATCTTGCCGCCGTTCGGCAGCAGCGAGACGCTGCACTGGATCGGCAGCTCGCGGCCGGTCTGCTTGAACGCCTCACGGGCACCGAAGATCGCCGCCTTCACCTCGAGGATGTCCTGCGCGGTCTCGATCATGATCAGGTCGGCGCCGCCTTCGACCAGCCCCTGGGCCTGCTCGGCGAAGACCTCGACCAGGCGGCCGAAGGAGATGTTTCCGAGGGTCGGATCGGTGGAGGCGGGGAGGAAGCCCGTCGGCCCGATCGAGCCGGCCACGAAGCGCTGCTCGCCGGCCGCGCGGCGGGCGATCTCGGCCGCTTTGCGGTTGATCTCCAGCGTCTGCTCGCCGAGCCCCCACTCTTCGAGCTTCAGTCGCGAGCCCTGGAACGAGTCGGTCTCGACCACCTCGGCGCCTGCTTCCAGCATCGAGCTGTGGACCCCCGCGATCACGTCGGGTCGGTTGAGCACGAGCGCCTCGTGGCATTTGCCCTGGAGGCCGCCGTAGTCCTTCTCGGTCAGCTCGAACTGCTCCAGCGTCGCGCCCATGCCGCCGTCGAAGACGACGACGCGCTCCTTAGTCGCAGCTATGTAATCCCGCTCCGGCATGAACCTACGAGGGTACCGGGGCGGCGCTCAGCGGCCGTCGGACGCCGGTGCGGTGACGGCTATCAGCGGCGCAGACCGAGGCGGCGCTTCCAGTCGCGGGCGTTGAAGAGGCGGACCATCGGGGCGATCAGGCGGCGGCGGGACTTGGTGTAGGGGTACCAGGTGAGCTCGCGCTTGCCGCCGAAGCGGGTGATCACCAGGGACTCGCTGCGGCAGTACTTCTTGATCCCCGGTTCGCCATGGCGAAAGCCGATGCCGGACTGCTTCCAGCCGCCCATCGGCACCTCGGTGGCGAAGTAGTTGACGAGGACGTCGTTGACGTTGATAGCGCCGCACTCGACCCGGCGCGCCACCTGCTCGGCCCGCTCGCGCTCGCCGAAGACGGCGCCGGAGAGGCCGTAGCGACTGTCGTTGGCCAGCCGCACCGCCTCGTCGGCGTTGCGCACCTTCATCACCCCGACCACCGGGCCGAAGGTCTCGTCGCGCATCACCTTCATCGAGTGGTCGACGTCGACGAGCACCGTCGGCTCGAAGTAGTCGCCTGGACCCTCGACCCGCTTGCCGCCGGTGAGGGCGCGGGCGCCGGCGGCGAGGGCGTCGTCGACGTGGTCCTCGACGATCTCGATCTGGCGCGGCGAGGTCATCGCGCCGACGTCCTTCGGGTCGCCGGCGCCGTCGGCGCCCTGGCGGAGGCGACCGACCTCTGCCGTCAGCTTGTTGACGAACTCGTCGTAGGCCGGCTCCTCGACGTAGATCCGCTCGACCGACATGCAGATCTGACCCGAGTTCATCATCCCGCCCCAGGCCGCGGCGTTGGCGGCGCGGTCGAGGTCGGCGTCGGAGAGCACGATCATCGGGTCCTTGCCGCCGAGCTCGAGGCTGACCGGCGTCAGCGTCTCCGCCGCTCGCGCCATCACCTTGCGGCCGGTCGCGTCGGAGCCGGTGAACTGGATGAAGTCGACCGCGTCGACCAGCGCGCCGCCGGTCTCGCCGATCCCCTGCACGCAGTCGAAGACGTCGGGCCCGCCGATCTCCCGCTTCCAGGCTTCGACCACCTCGGCGATCCCGAGCGGGGTGAACTCGGAGGGCTTGACGACGACGGCGCAGCCGGCCTGCAGCGCGGGAATCGCGTCGCCGAGGGAGAGGATCAGGGGGAAGTTCCAGGGGCTGATGATCCCGACGACCGGGTGGGGCCGGTACTGGATCCGCAGCTTCTTCGCGGCCAGCAGCGGCGTGTGGGGACGGACGCTCTCCTCGCCGATGAACTGGGCGGCGCGGGTGCCGTAGAAGTTGATCAGGTCGGCGAGGTAGGTCGGCTCGTTCTCGGCATCGGCCCTGACCTTGCCGGTCTCGCGCTGCATCGTCTCCAGGACCCGCTCGCGGTTGTCGAGCAGCCAGTCGCGCAGCTTGCCGAGCCAGTGGTAGCGCCCCTCGATTCCCATCGCCTCCCACTCGGGCTGGTTGAGGCGGACGCGACGAACGGTCTCGGCGACCGTCTCGGGCGAGTCGACCGGGACGTTCTCGATCACCGTTCCCGTAGCCGGATTGCGGACCTCGATCGAATCCTCGGCGGCCCTCACAACAGTTGCGCTCTCCACCCGATGCTCCCTTCGTCGCCGGTTTGGCTGGTCAGCCAAATCTACCCGGCTGGGAGTGGCACGCAACCCTCAGCCGAGGTAATGGGTGGCGAGGAGACCAAGCAGCGCTGCGATCAGGGTGTAGTTCAGCCGGTCAAAGCTGGCGGTTAGTCGGTCGAACCTACTGTTCATGTCGCTGCGCAACTCCGCGATCTCTTCTTTGAGTTCAGCCCGCGAGGACTTGATTTCTCCTCTGAGTTCAGCCCGCGAAAACTTGATTTCTTCTCTGAGCTCAATCCGCGAGGACTTGATCTCGTCTTTGACCTCGCGGAAGCCCTCGTCCATGTGCTCCTTGAGATCGTCGAGGCGCTCGTCGGTCCACGTTTCCCTTGCCATGACTACCATGGTTGCAAGTGTAGACAGAAAACCTCATACGAAACACGCGCAAAACGTAAATTTTCTGCGCCTAGCGTGAGACGAAGCGGTAAACAGGGCCTTCGATCGAGGCCACGTAGAGGCGGTGCTGGTCGTCTTCGCCGAAGGAGCTGGGGCTTTCGACGTGGAGGCCGGGCTTGCGGTCGTCGGAGGCTCGTTTCAGGTGCGGCACGAGCGTGCGCAGTTGCCCCTCGCAGAGGTCGGCGTAGACGTACTTGCCGAGGAGACCTTTCAGGCGAGGGTCGCGGACGACGTAGCCGCCGATGATCGAGCAGCTGCCGCCGCGGCTGTGGGGGTAGGCGAGGATCGGTTTGACGGTACCGCCGGGGTCGGGGGTGCCGCTGCTTTCGTCCGTGTACTTCGAGAAGCCCTCGAAGGCGTCCCAGCCGAAGTTCGCGCCCCTGGCGGCGGCGACGGTGGTGTAGTCGAGCTCCTCGAACTGGTTCTGGCCGACGTCGGCGATCGCGATCCGCGGCCGGCGGCGGTCGAACGAGAAGCGGAACGGGTTGCGCAGCCCGTAGCTGTAGATCTCGTCGCGTCCCGGCTTGCCGACGAACGGGTTGTCGGCCGGCACCGTGTAGGGCTTGCCGCCCGAGGGGCGCGGGTCGATGCGCAGCAGCTTGCCCAGCAGCACGTCCTTGTTCTGGGCGTTGTTCGGCGGGTCTCCGGCGGAGCCGCCGTCGCCGGTGCCGAAGTAGAGGAGGTTGCCGAGGAACTGCAGCTGGCCGCCGTTGTGGTTCGAGTTGACCGGATGGGGGACGACGATCACCTGGCGCTGTGAGCTCGGCCTCGCCCTGACTGCGCTCCCTCGCTTGAATTCGTCGATGCGGATGTTGCCGGCGCTGTCGGTGTAATAGACGTAGAAGCGCTTGCTGCGCGCGTAGTCCAGCGGGAAAGCGACCGAGAGCAGGCCGCGCTCGCCGCCGTAGGCGACCTGGTCGCTGAGGTCGAGGAAAGGCTTGCGGAGCTTGTGGCCGCCCCGCAGGACGACGATCTTGCCGGGTTGCTCGACGACGAAGAGGAGCTTGGGGAAGCCCGGTGCGCCGGCGACGAACACCGGTGCGTCGAAGGAGCCGATCTTCTTCAGGGCGACGCCGCCCTTGGCTCGACCTTGGCGCTGCGGCGAGGTCGAGGAAGTAGAGGAGGTGTCGCTGGCCGAGCCGCAAGCCGGCAGAGCCAGGGCAAGCAGCAGCGCCAGGGTCGCCGCGGTTGTCGAGGCCCTACTTGCCTTTCTCGACTTCAACGATTTCGCCGCTGTCGGTGACTTTGGTTTCGGGCAGGCGTTCGCTGATCTCGGTCTTGAACGAGCCGCCGGGACGGACGCCGTTGTCGGTCTTCGCCTTCGCCTTGCCGCCGACCCCGGCGTCGACGCTGTACAGCAGCGTGTACTTGCCGGAGCGCACCGCGCTCAGCTTCCAGACGGCGGTGGTGGTCGCGCCGGGCTTCAGTTCGCCGAAGGCGAAGGTCTTCGGGCTCGAGGTCGAGGCGCCGCCGGGGTCCGAGGAGCCGTGCAGGCGAGGGTAGGTCTGCGCGAGCACCCAGACCGGCCGTTCCGGTTGTGCCAGTTCGGGCTGGGGATCGCGGACGCCGAACGGCAGGGACGAGTTGACGCCCTGCTTGCCGGCGATCGTGAAGCTCACGGTCAGGCCCGGCACGGTCCGCTTGCCGGTGTTGCGGACGCCCAGCTTCAGAAGGGTCGTCTGCCCGAGTTTCTGCGCGGTCGGGAAGCTCGCTTCGGTCACCTTGACGTGGAAGGTGCCGGTCGGTTCGTCGTCCGAGGACGCGCTTCCCCCGCCGCAGGCGCTGAACATCGCCGCCGCCGCCAGCGCGGCAGACCCGATCGCGATGGCTCGTCGGCGGGCGCGCCGGGAATGTCGTCCGGTCCCCCGCAAAGCGGCCCGAACATAGCACGGGGTTTGGCCGCTTTCGCAGGCATTTCAGCGGCCGAGGGCGGTTAGCGCGATCTCAACATGCCGCCAACAGTGAGGACCCCCTCATCCCCTAGACTCCCGCCCAACGAGCGGGGCTCCGCGCGCGTGCGGCGCCGGCTCGGATGGAGGAGCAGATGGTCGGATCCGCGGTCAACAGGGCATTTCTGCCCGCCAAGTCCCTGTTCGAACAGGTGGGGGAGATGATGATCCTCACCGCGCGAACGATCGTTTCCGCGGTCAGACCGCCGTACCCCTACGGCGAGGAGTTCATCGGCCAGTTCCTCTTCGCCCTCCAGCTCTGCTGGTTCCCGCTGCTGGTCTCGACCGTTGCTTTCGGCTTCGGCGCGCCGGGACTGCAGGCGGCGAACTTCCTCTCGCTGTTCGGCGCTCTCGACCGCCTCGGCGGCTTCTTCGTCCTCGCCTCGATCCGCGAGTTCGCCCCGTTCGTGACCGCGGTCGTCGTCGCCGGTGTCGCCGGCACCGCGATCACCGCCGACCTCGGCGCCCGGAAGATCCGCGAGGAGCTCGACGCCCTGCAGGTGCTCGGCGTCGACCCGATCAAGAACCTGGTCGTGCCGCGCTTCCTGGCGCTGATGCTGATCACCGGCCTGCTCGACATCTACGCGCTGGTCTTCGGGATCAGCGGCGGC
>DASULV010000022.1:0-59998 GCA_036277955.1 Solirubrobacterales bacterium
GGGTCAGCCCCTCCCAGCCGACCAGCATCAGCAGCTCGCGATCGGCGTCGTCGAGCGCCTTCAGCGCCTCGAGGATCCCCGTCGGGTCCGCCACTTCGCTCGGCATCCGGTGCCGCAGCTCAGCCCGCAGCTGCTCAGCCAGGCGGCTGCGCCGCCGTTCCCCGCGGCGCTGGTTCGCGACGACGAACCGCGCGGTGCCGAAGAGCCAGAGCCGCCCCTCCTCCCCCAGCGGCACCTCCGGCAGCCGTCGCCAGGCGGCGAGAAAGGTCTCGGCGACGGCATCGGCCGCGTCTTCGGAGTCGGCGCAGCGCCGCAGCGCGTAGCCCAGGATCTCGCGGGCGTGCTCGCGGTAGAGGCGTCCGAACCGCTGCTCGGCCAGCTCGCGCGGCAGGGCATCGGCCATCGTCAAATCCTGGGGCATCACCCCTACATGTCCGGTCGAGCCCGAACGTTGCGGCTAGGACGGCGCGGACCCGAGAACCGGGTCGGCGTCGGTGAGACGGTCCGGCAGCCCGAACGAGCTGAAGAGCGAGGGCAGGAACGGCTGGAGGAAGTTGTGGACGCCGGCGACGCTCGGCCCGCCCTCGCCCGCGGCGGCCGGCTCGAGCAGGGTCAGCGACCAGGGCAGCCACGCGCCGGACTCGGGGTCCGGTTTGTAGGCGGCGAAGGCGGGGCAGCCGTTGGCCCGCGTCGCGATCAGCTTCGAGCCGCGACAGGCGGCGCCCTGGCCGAGCATGAACTCGGCGACCTGCTCGGGGCCGCGCACCCAGAGCTCGAGCGGCGGCATGTCGAAGACGACGTCGTAGCGCAGCAGGGCGACGATCCGGTCGATGTCGTACTCGGCGAAGGCCTCCAGGTACTGCTCGAGCAGCCGCCGCTCGTCCTCCTCGCTCGGCCGGGCCGGCGCCTCGGCGTCGCGCAGCGCCAGCTCGTCCAGCGTCGCCCGGGCGCGCTGCAGGGCGCTGTTGACCGAGGCGACCGAGGTCTCCAGCAGCTCGGCGACCTCCTGGGCGCTCCAGCGCAAGACCTCCCGCAGCACCAGCACCACCCGCTGGCGGGCCGGCAGGTGCTGGAGGGCGGCGACGAAGGCCAGCCGCAGGGTCTCGCGCTCGGCGGCCTGCGCCGCCGGGTCGGCATCCGGGTCGACGACCTGGCTGTCGGCGACCGGCAGAATCCAGGTGGTCTCCGGCAGCGGCGCCCCGATCGGCGTGTCCGCCGTGCGAGCCTCGGTCAGGTCGACCGGGCGAGCCCGCCGCTTGCGCCCCTCGATCTGGTCGAGGCAGACGTTGGTCGCGATCCGAAAGACCCAGGACTTCATCGCCGCCGGCTCGGCCAGCGTGTCGGCCCGCCGCCAGGCGCGGACCATCGTTTCCTGGGTCGCGTCCTCGGCCTCGAAGCCCGAGCCGAGCATCCGGTAGCAGTAGCCGGTCAGCGCCGGCCGCAGGCGCTCCAGGTCCTGCTCGAACGACGGCGGGCGGGTCTCGACCGGCACAGCTCGATGCTACCTACCGATTAGTTCCGGCCGCGGGGGCAGTCCTTGCCGGTAATCGATCCCTACAAGGAGCCGAACATGTCCCGCCTTCTCTTCCTCAACCTGCCCGTCGCCGACCTCGGAGCCAGCCGCGATTTCTTCGACCGGCTCGGGTTCGAGTTCGACCAGCGCTTCTGCGACGAGGGTGCCGCCTGCATGGTCGTCAGCGAGCAGGCCTACGTGATGCTGCTGCAGCGCGACCGCTTCGCCGAGTTCGTCGTCAAGCCGGTCGCCGACGCCGGCGAGGCGACCGCGCTGACCGTCGCCGTCAGCGCCGAGGACCGGGCCGCGGTGGACGCCTTCGCCGAGGCCGCGCTCGCGGCCGGCGCCACCGCCGGCAAGGACCCGCAGGACTACGGCTTCATGTACGGGCGCAGCTTCCACGACCTCGACGGCCACCTCTGGGAGGTGATGTGGATGGACCCGGTCGCCGCCGAGAAGGGCCCCTCCGAGTACATGGCCGAGAACGCCGGCTAGGCCGCGGCCTCGACGATGCTGAGCATGCGGGCGCCGGCCTCCTGGCCGGCCTCGCCCGCCGCCGGGTGCTCGTCGCAGTGGTGGAGTGAAACCTGCTTGAAGCCGGCGGCGCGAAGGGCGGCCTCGGCCGAGGCCTCGTCGCCGCGGTAGGGGTGGACCTTGCCGCGGACGAAGGCGCCGAGAAGGACCTCGAAGGCGCGCTCGCTGACCCCGCGGTCAGGTCGAGTGATGCGAAAGTCGGAGAGGTAGACGTTGGGCGCAAACGGCCGCAGCGCTCGCGCCAGCCGCGCCCACAAAGCCACCGTGGTGGCGTCGTCGAGGTAGACCAGCAGCCCCTCGGTGATGATCGCCAGTCCCGCGGTGGGGTCCATCGACTCGACCAGCGCCTCGAGGCTGTTGGGACCTCCGTCGCGCAGGGCGTCGAGGTCGACGACCCGGTGGTGCTCGTCGAGCGAGCCCATCTGCTCGAGCGCCTCGCGCTTGCGCCGCGCCATCGCCGGCAGGTCGGCCTCGACGTAGACGAGGTCCTTCCCATAGCGCTCGCTGAAGCGCCAGCCCCGGGGAGACATGCCGCAGGCGATCTCGATCACCTGGCTGACGCCCCCCTGGATCGCTTCGTCGAGCAGGGCGTCGATGATCCGGTGGCGCGCGAGCAGCATGCCGTCGAGGCTGGGGCCGCCCAGCAACCTGCTGGCGGCGTTCGGCAGCGCCAGCGTCCCGTGGAAGAGGCGGCCCTGCCAGGTCGCCAGCTCGGGATGGGAGAGGCCGTTCCTGACCCAGGTCTCGCCGGTGTAGTGAGCGGTCGGGGAGATCGCCGCCGACGCTTCTTCGCTTCCCGTCATCGCTTGGGCTACGTTGTCACAGACGAGATGGGAAAGCTGATCGCGACCACGCAGGCCACCCTCGACGGCGTCATCGACCCGGTCGGCCCGTGGGTGCAGCCCGACGGCGACCACGGCACCCACTCGTTCGAGCGACAGGCGCGATCGAGCGGCCTCGTCCTCGGCCGCAAGACCTTCAAAGGGCTGGCGGGCTACTGGCCCGACCGCTCCGGCAAATGGGCGGACATGGTCAACGCCCTGCCGAAGTACGTCGGCTCCGACACTCTCTCCGGCGAGCTCGAGTGGAACGGGACCCTGCTGAAGGGAGAGCTCGAGGACTCGATCCCGAAGCTGAAGGACGAAGTTCCCGGCGATCTCTTCCTGCACGGCAGCGGCGAGTTCGCTTATGCGCTTGCCGAGCGGGGCCTGATCGACGAGTTCGACGTCTACCTCAACCCGCTCGTCTGGGGCGAAGCGAACCTCCACGTGCTCGGCGACCGGGGAACCGTCCGGATGCAGCTCGAAGACATGCAGCGCTTCGACTCCGGTGTGGTCCTCCTCACCTACCTGCCTGCGTAGTCGAGCTAAGACAGCTCGATCACGCTGCGGATCCCGTCCTGCGCCTCCATCAGCTCGAAGCCGCGGTTGACTTCGTCGAGGGAGATCCGGTGCGAGAGGAACGGGGCGACGTCGATCTCGCCGGCGAGGTAGCGGTCGACCAGGACCGGCACCTGGTCGCGGCCCTTGACGCCGCCGAAGGAGGAGCCGGCGACGCGGCGGCCGGTGATCAATAGGCGCGGGACGACGTCGAGGGTCTCGCCCTTGCCGGCGACGCCGGCGACCGTGCAGAGGCCCCAGCCCATCCGCGCCGCTTCCAGCGCCTGGCACATCACCGCGACGTTGCCGGTCGCCTCGAAGGTGTAGTCGGCGCCGAAGCCGCCGGTCATCTCGAGGATCCGCTCGACCGCGCCCTCGCCGCCCTCGAGCAGGTCGGTTGCGCCCTGGCCACGGGCCAGCTCTAGCCGCTCCGGCGAGAGGTCGACGCAGACGATCCGCTCGGCGCCCTGCAGGCGGCAGCCGGCGACGGCGCCGAGGCCGACCATGCCGGCACCGAAGACGGCACAGGTGCTGCCGGCGCGGACACGGGCCGTGTTGATCGCGGCGCCGAGGCCGGTCGAGAGCCCGCAGGCGAAGAGGCAGGCGTGCTCGAACGGCGCCTCGGGATCGATCTTCGCCAGGGCGATCTCCGGCATCACCGTGTACTCGGCGAAGGTCGAGCAGCCCATGAAGTGCCGCACGTCCTCCCCGCCCCGCGAGATCCGCGTCGTCCCGTCGGGCAGGTGCCCCTTGTTCTGCTCCTCGCGGATCGCCAGGCAGAGGTTGGTGCGCTCGTCGCGGCAGTGGATGCACTCGCGGCACTGCGGCGAGAAGAGGGTGACCACGTGGTCGCCGACCGCCACCGCGGTGACCCCGTCCCCCACCTTCTCGACGACGCCGGCACCCTCGTGACCCAGCACCGCCGGCGCGTACCCGGAGGGATCGGCGCCCGAGGCCGTGTAGAGATCGGTGTGGCAGACGCCGCAGGCGACCAGCCGCACCAGCACCTCCCCCGCCCGCGGCTCGGCCAGCTCCACCTCCTGGACGACCAGCGGCTCCCCGAACTCCTCCAGGACCGCGGCGCGCATCTTCATGGCTTGCCGGTCCGCTCCCGGTGCTTGCACCCCGGCCAGCAGCAGGGCCGGCGCATGCCTTCCTCCAGCTCTTCGCGGGTGCGGCGGATCCGGCGCTCGCGGGTCTTCTGCTGCTTCGCGTCCTCGATCCAGCAGATGAACTCGTTGCGGGCCAGCGGCGTGATGTCCTCCCACGCTTCCAGCACCGCGGCGTCGGCGATCAGCGCCTTGCGCAGATCCCCCGGCAGCTCGTGCACCACGCCCCCCGAGACCGTCCCGGCTTTCACAATCCCGCTCACCCGGCCAAGGGTACCTGCGGATGACAGGTCGGTTGACGCGGCGCCGAGGCGGCCCTACATTGGTTGCGGAGGCAGGGTGACGACCAAGGAGGCTTCTCGTGTCCCTGCGTTCCGCGATCAAGCTGTTGTCGGTAGCGACGGCGCTGGTTCTGCTGGTCCTTCCCGCGAGCGCCGCGGGACGGGTGCTGAAGGTGCAGCCGGGAGGCTCGATCCAGGCCGCCGTCGACCGGGCCGAACCGGGCGACACGGTTCTCGTCGCCCCCGGGACCTACACGGAACCGAGCGGCGAATGCCCGCCGCGGCCGGGGCGCAGCTGCGCGGTGGTCGTCACCAAGGACGACATCGCGATCGTCGGTCAGGGCGGCAACGGCAAGGCGGTCGTGCTGAGGTCCGACGGCGACCAGGAGGAGGGCATCTCCGTCGGCCGCGAGTCCGGCGCCGGCTGCCTGGAAGACGAGAGCCTGCGCGTCCACGGCTCGCTGGTGCGGAACATCACCGTGGAAGGCTTCGAGGACGACGGGGTGCTCCTCTCCTGCGTCGAAGACTGGCGGGTGACCGGCGTCACGGCGATCGACAACGAGGAGTACGGGATCTTCCCCTCCCACGTCTTCGACGGCCGGCTCGACCACTCCTTCGCCTCCGGCGCCAACGACACCGGCCACTACGTCGGCCAGTCGTTCGACTCGCGGATCGACCACAACGTCGCCACCGGCAACGTCAGCGGCTTCGAGATCGAGAACAGCGTCGGGATCAGGGCCGACCACAACCTCGCCTACGGCAACACCGGCGGCATCCTCTCCTTCGAGCTGCCGTTCCTCGACGTGAAGGTGAACCGGGACAACGTGATCGAGAACAACGTCGTCCGCGAAAACAACCGCCCGAACACCTGCCTCGAGCCCGGCGACATCGTCTGCGCGGTGCCGGCCGGCACCGGCATCCTGGTGCTGGCAGCCGACGAAAACCTGGTCAGGAACAACACCGTGGCGAACAACGGCTCCTACGGCATCGCCGTGGCGAACATCTGCCAGGCCCAGGAACTGCCGACCGAAGTCTGCGAAGCCCTCGACATCGAGCCGAACCCCGACAACAACACGATCGTCCACAACACGGTGACCGGCAACGGCTTCGACCCCGACCCGATCCTGCCCCCGGTTTTCGCGGTCGACCTCGCCTGGGACCTCAGCGGTGAAGGCAACTGCTGGGCGAAGAACCGCTTCGGAACTTCCTTCCCGAACCCTCTGCCCAGCTGCTGAGGGCCCAATCAATCCACTCCGCACCGGCACGCGTCGGTGCGGACCACAAGGGAGACAACCATGATGACTCGCAGGATCACTGCCGTATTTCTTTCGACCGTGGCCGTTGTAGGGATGGCCGCGATCTGGACGGCGAGCGCCTCTGCACTCGGCGAAAAATTCCACTCGGCGACGAAACCCACCGTCGTCACAGGAAGCAACTACGAAATCGACGGCCTCGGGACCGAGAAAATCACCGAGGGGGAACACAGCTTCACCGCGGGAATGTTCGTCGTCAAATGCACGACATCGACGGTGTCGGGGACATTGACGATCGAAACACCCGAATTCATCACACTCCACCCGACATACAGCGGCTGTAAAGACGGCGGTGGGAACGCGGTGACGATCGACACGACGGGCTGCAACCTCAACTACTGGTCTGAAGTGCTGGGCGGCAGCGACGCCAAAGTCGAAATCGAGTGCGAAGCCGGGCAGCTGATCAAAATCACAGCCCCGTTCTGCACCCTGAAAATCGGCGCGCAGTCCAACCTCGGCGCCACCTACGCGAACAAAGTCGATGCCAACAACGTTCGCGACATCACATTCAAATCGACATTCGAAGCCGGCTTCACCAAAGAAGGAATCTGCGCCGGGGTCGAAGGCACCAAAGGCAAATACCTGGGCAACTGGACAGTCGGCGGCTACGAAGACAAATGCGCCGCCGGAGAATGTCCCTTCGCCCCGGGAGGAAAAGGCGACAAAGACGCCTACACGGAGGGGAACAGAGTCAACCTCTGGTGGGAATAGACGAGTAGCGGGAGGGCGGGCCCGGCCCGCCCTCCTCAGAGGGTGGCGACCTCGGTGCGGGGGCTGCGGCGGTCGAGCGGGTCGGCGATCTCGACCAGGTAGACGGTCCCCGGCGGGGCCGCGACCGGGTCGCGGACCAGGTAGCCGCCGTCGGGCTGGCGGATCCCGGCGGCATCGAAGCTGCCGACCGCGCCGCTCGGCACGGCGGCGGCCGCGGGCGCCCGGCGGTAGACGTCGACGACGTAGCTCCCCGCCGAGCCGGCATCGAGCGGTTCGGGCGCGCTGAAGGTGACCTCGACCTCGCTCCCCACCGTCCGGGCGGTGCCGGGCGCGGGCGGTTGCGGCGGTGCGCTCGGAACGATCCGGGCCGACGCCGGCGCGCTCGGCGCGCTCCAGGCGCCGGCGAGCGAGCTGCCGGGCTCGTCCTCGCCCTGCGCTTCGGCCCGCCAGGTGTAGGTGGACCAGGGAGCCAGACGAAGGGTCTGCGCCCACGGAGCGGGGCCGGAGTCGAGGTACTCGACCCCGCCGCCGGTCAGGTCCACGGTCGCCACCACCGGCATCCGCCACGGGTCCTGCCCGCCGGCCCGGCTGCGGCGCAGGCGCGCCTTCACCGCCTTGGGACCGCCCTGCGGGACGGTGACGGTCAATCGGACCTTGCTCGGGTCAGCCGGGTCGGGCACCGCGGTCAGCAGCGGCACCGGCGGGGCCGGCGCGCTCGGCACCCCGAAGACGAGCAGCGAACATTCGCCGAAGTGAGCCTCGGCGCCGAGCGGGCCGACCGGGACGACGCGGTAGAAGACCAGCACGTCGAGGCCGCCGGGAACCTCGTCGTCGTGGCTCATCGAGCCTCCGGTCGAGGCGAGCGGGGTCGCCGTCAGCAGCTCGAAGGCCGCCTTGTCGAAGCTGGCTTTGTTCTTGCGGAAGACCTCTGCCCGTTCGGGTGCGTTCTTGGCTTGTTTCAGCTGATCGAGGATCACCGCGCCGCCAGCCTCGGAATCGCGCAGGTACTGGGTCAGGGTCGGCTCGTCGGAGCGATAGAGGTTGTAGGCGGTCGGCGGCGCAGCGCCCGGCCAGGCAAGCCGGACCCGCGAGCGGCCGAGCGCGTCGGGGCGGGAGGCGTAATCGAGCTCGTCCGGAAGCTTCAGCCGGTCCGGCGCCCGCGGGTCGGCCGCCTCGGCACGCGCCGGTTTGCCGGCCTCCGACACCCTGCCGCCGCTGTCGCTCCAGACGCCGGTAACGGTAAGCGTGCGCCGCTCGGCCACCGCCAGCGCCGGCACCTCGAAGCTGACCAGCAGCGGCACCGGCTGGTCGGGAGTCGGACCGCGCTCGGCCGCGGCACTCCCCGAAACGAGCGTTCCCGGTGCGACTTCCGCGCTCAGCGAGAGCGTCTCCAGCGGCAGGCCGCCCGGTGGCAGCCGGTCGTCGCGCGGCTGCATGCAACGCACCTCGAGGCTGCCCGGGTCGCCGGGGTCCGCGGGCGGCAGGAAGGCGGCCTCGAGCAACGGCGCCGGCACCGGGGGCCGGGTGCCGGGTGCCATCCCGGTTTCCGCCCAGCCGCTCCAGCGCCCGAACCAGTCGGCCTGGGCGAGGCGGTAGCCGACCGCCTCGGCCGGTGCCGTGCGGTCGACGACCTCGCCCTGTCCCGGCTCGGAGGCGGCGGCTGCGGTCGGCAGCTCCGCCGGCACCCCGCAGACGATCGGCAGCGCCCGGTCCGGCGCCCCTTCGATCAGCTCCGGCAGGCGCGGGTTGAGCCCCGTGAGCTCCGGTTCGGAGCGGGCGAACGCCAGCGTCGCCGCCGGCCCGAGACCGCCGAGCCGCAGGCTGAGGTGGCGGCGTGCCGCCGGCGGCGTCTCCGGCACCCAGCCGAGATCCTCGCCGCCCCGCACCAGCGGCGGCTCCGGCCGCGGCGCTTCCTCGCCGACCACGACCGCGGCCACGGTAGTGAGGCTGAGGAACAGCCCTTCGCCCGGATCCCAGACCGACTTCGGCAGCTCATCCGCCTCGAACGGGCCAGGCGGTTCGACCCTCGCCTGTTCGAGCCAGCCCAGGCGGCGGCCGAGGATGGGCCACCGCATCTTGAACGCCCCCCGCACGACGTAGACCGCGAGCTCGCCCGGCTGCGCCGGCGGTTCCTCGTCGCGATCGAGGAAGCCGAGCAGGCGGCCGAGGCCGGGGTCGAGCGCCCCCTGCAGGACCGTCGCCAGCGGCGGCACGACCGCGGTCGACTCGACCTTCGGGCCGCTGAGCGACTGCGGCGGCATCCGCAGCCGTTGCTGGGAGACCGGGCTCTGCGCGAGCAGGGCCTCGACCGTCCCGTCGAGGCGGTCGCCCCAGAGCGCCTTCACCCGCTCCACCTCTTCTTCGGTGCCGAGTGCCCGGCACGAGCCTGGGTCCGGAGCTTCCGGTTCGTCATGCAGGCCGACGAGACGGGGGCTGCCCCGTTCGACCCGCCGCAGCGCCGCGTCCCAGGAATCTTCGAGGCCCCGGTAGCGGTAGGCGTCGGCAACCGGCAGCGCCAGCGGCGGCAGCGGCTGGAGGTCGCCGAAGACGACGTCCTTCGCCCGCACCACCTGGACCGCCTGGACGTATCCCGCGCCGGAGATCACCAGGCGGTCGATCCCGGTCCCGCAGACCTGCCAGGGGTTGCGATCGGCACTGGCGATGACGCTGGGGCCCAAGGGGCCGGAGAGGACCGCGTCGACCCGCGCCTTGCCGTCGGCGGCATCCATCACCGCCGCCGCCCAGACCACCGGGTTGCCGGGCTGCGAGGGCAGCCAGGCGGTCACCGTCCCCGTCTCCCGTAGCGAGACCGTCGGGAAGACCACGTGTCCGAGGGCATCGGTGAAGACGGGGACGATCCGTTCGCCGAGCTCCCTGGGCGACCCCGCGGACCCGCGCGCGACCTGCAGCGGCGCCACCGGCAGGCCGAGCGCGAAGCTCAACAAGACCCGCAGGTGAACGCCGGACAGCAGGTGGGGGTCGCCGGAGGCGTAGAGCGCCTGGACGCAGAACAGCCAGGCGGGTGAGATGAAGAGCGAGCTCATCCGAGCTCGCTCCTGATCGTGCCGGGCGCGCCCAGGAGGGCGACCGATCCTTCGGCGCCGGTCGACCGCAGGTCGTCGTCGAGCCGGACCGTGAGCAGGTCGTCCGGGGCGGGCGGGAAGGGAGCAGCGGGCGTCAGCATCACCCGGGTGCCGTTGGCGGTGCCGAGACGGTGCTCCAGACCGGCCGCACCGACCGAGCCGCTGACCCGGATCCGCCCCGCGCGAGCGACCGGCTCGGGTGCCTCGAGCAGCACCGCGGCGAGGCTCCAGCGGGTCTCTTCGCCGCTCGGCGCCAGCCACAGCGTCGTCGCCCGCGGCTCGGCGGCGAGCGGCCAGGGATCGAGGTGCAGCGCGCCCAGCGCGGTCTGCAGAGCGAAGTCGTCGAACGGTGCCGCGGCGGGCTGCGACCAGCTCGTCAGCAGCACGTCCGGCGGCGGCTCCCCGGGCGTGCCGCCGGCGAGGAGACCGAAAGCCGCCAGCAGCTCGCCCACGTCGCGGTAGCGCGAGGTGCGGAAGTGGAAGCGGCTGACGACGCTGTCCTCGCCGTGTTGCGGCCGCGCTCGCAGGGTCAGGTCGTAGGCCGTCTCCGGCTCCAGGTTCGCCTTCACCTCCGCCGCCAGCCCACCGAGGCTGGTGTCCGGGGTGCAGTCGGATGCGGCGACGGCCCCGACCACTACCTGCTCGGTCGGGCGCAGCGTGCCCTCCAACCAGGTGACCAGGTCGATGCCGACCACCAGGTCCTTGATGCGCGGGTCGAGGTGGAGGCTGCCGGGCGCGACGTCGGTCGGGTGCACCTCGATCCGCGTCTCGTAGCCGTAGGCATGCAGCAGCGCCGGCAGGTAATCGACGCTGAAGCGAATCCGGATCGGGTCGTCGAGCAGGTGCGGCAGCTCACCGCTCGGCTCCGCGCCGGCGACGTAGCGGGCGACGCCGCGCGGATCGAAGGACCCCTCGCCGGTCAGGTCGACCGGGATCGTCGGCCGCGCCGGCGCCGTCGCGAACTCGAAGGAGTCGGTTCCGCCCTTCTTCCATGCGTTCTTGTCGGGGTCCGGTTCGGCCACCGTCCCGCCACCCGGTTTCCAGGCCTGCCACTCCCAGTCGACCGCGACCCGGTAGGCCTTGTCGGCCGCGAAGAGCGGCCGCGGTGGCGGCCCGAGGAGGACAAGCGGGAGCGGGCCGGCGGGGGTGACCACGGCGCGCTTGGTGCCGGCGGCGCCGGTCGCCTGCACGGTCAGCGCTTCGATCAGCTCGAGCCGCCCGGCCTCTGCACGGCGGCGCTCGACCGCTTCCTGCCAGCGCACCCCGCAGGCGCCGATCACCTTCACCCGGTGCCCTCGGACCGGCCCGAGCCGCACCCCCCGCCACGGACCTGGGTCCGGCCCCCGATAGACGGCCTGCGCGCACTCCTTGTCCTCAGCCACCACGGTGGACTCCCACAGGTGCTCGCTGCCGTCGGCGTGGGTCCCCACCACCACCGGTCCGGGAGGCGGAACGAACGTCAGCAGCGGCGGCGGTCGCAGCAGCGCGGTCGAGACGCCGAATGAATCGGGCGTGCAGACCCGCTCCAGCACCGCCCCCTTGCCGTGGACCACCAGCGCGGCGATCCCGCTCGCTTCGATCGTCAGCTCGGTCACGCCTTCGCCGCTCGCAGATGCGATCTCGGTGCCGCCCGAGTCGAGGGCGATCAGCCAGGCGTCGGTCGCCGCGGCGAACCCGACCGTCGCGATCCAGACGCCGCTCGGCAGCCCCACCCGCAGACCGGCGCCCGGTACCTGCAGGCCCCAGCCTTCGTCGCCCTCCACCGCTTCCAGCGGCTCCCCCCGCCCGCCGGCGAAGGTCATCCCGGACCACCGGACGGAGCCGTCGGCGCCGCTGCTCGCCGCCAGCCGCTCGGGGTCCAGCGCGGTCAGCGCGGTGCAGCCGATCGGCGTGCTCAGGTTCGAGTAGATCTTCTCCCCTTCCATCCCCTCCTGGACGACCCCGCGACAGATCTCGAGCGCCAGCGAGGCGTCCTCGAGCGGCGGGTCGAAGCTGGCGCCGGCCGCCAGGGTGCCGAGGGTGGTGCCGCTGAAGGCGAGGCCGGCAAGCTGCCAGCCCTCGCGCAGCTCCTCCCCGCCCTGACCGATGAACGGCTGATCGAGCGGAACGACGCCGGTGGGAGTGACGACGATCCCCTGTGCACCCGCGGCGGCCAGTACGTCGTCCCAATCGGCGTCGCCCGGCTGCGAGAGCCGCAGGCGCGACGGCGCCCGGCGGGCCGCGGCGGCCGTCTCCGCCGGCTCGACCAGGGTCGCGGCTCCCGCCCCCGACGCCCGTCCCAGTTGGCCCCATATACAGACCGGGTCCGCTCGGCGCACCGGCTCGCAGACTTCGCGCAGCGGCGCGCCCGGATCGGCCGGCGAGGCATCCGGCTCGGTCAGCGGCAGCATCCCCTTCCAGGGCTCCCAGGAGAGCAGCGCCAGGTGACGTGCCTCGACCCCCTTCGCGGCGAGCTGCGCTGAGGGCTCGGTCTTCGAACGGACGCCCGGCCACCACCAGGCGCTGTCGAATTTCGTGCCCAGCGGCGGCGCGAACGGCGAGCCGTCGAGCGCCTCCAGCCGCACCCCGGTGATCCGGTAGGCGTATTTGAGTTCGCGCGAGCCGCTCCAGACCGGTCCCGGCATCGGCTCGCCGATCTTGAAGTCGCCGGCCGCCCCGGCGGCGTCGACGATGTGGGAGAAGTGGAGCACCGGGATCGCGTCGGGCCAGACCCGCGGCGGCGCCCCCGTCCCCTCGCGCACCGCCGCGGCGGTCGCGTAGCCCCGGCGGCTGACCAGATCGACGCCGGCGAGGGGGCTCTGCGGCGGCCCCAGGTCGCCGATGTCGGGGCCGATCGTGATCCCCACGCAGCCCGAGAGCGAGAAGAAGAAGAGGTCGACCTCGCCGCAGAATTTGCCGTGGAGCTTGGTCTGCTCGCCGTTCGTCAGCAGGGTGATTTCGCCGCGGGCGGAGATGCTGACGACGACCAGGTCGAGCGAGCCGCGGACCCAGATGCCGGCGGCCAGCCGCAGCGGGTTGGCGCCGAAGCCGGCGAGCACCAGCGCCGAGGCCTGCAGCCGGATCGGCCCCGCCGACCAGTCGATTTCCCAGCCGGCGCCGAAACCGATCGAGAAGCCCTCGAAGGCGAAATCGGATTTGCCCATCAGGCCCGGCGAGATGCCGTGGCCGTGGACCATCGCAAAGGCCCAGACCCGCTGGTCGAGGATGCCCGGCAGCAGCGTCATCGTCACCGGCGCGCCGCCCCGCTCGGGCAGGCCGTCGGTGCCGACGTGGACCCAGGAGGCGGTCGGGTCTTCGAACGGGAACCAGGCGCCGACGGGGATGTCGACGATCAGCAGGTGCGGCAGTTCGTAGTGGCCGCGCAGGGCGATCGAGACGCCCTCCTCGTCGATCACGATCAGGCCGATGATCGAGAGCCCCGCCCCGGGCTTGCCCACCCGCTCTTCGGGCACCGGCGCCGGTCGCTTGAGGATCTCGGCGATGACGCTGAAGATCACCGCCGGGCGCGGGAACTCGACGGTGACCATTCCCTGGGCGTGGAAGGTGAAGCCGGCGTCGGCGACGGTGCCGACCACCGCCCCCAGCCCCATCGCGTACTGCCCCGCTTCCGGTTTGTACTTGTCCACCGGCTCGGCGGCGAGCCACTTGAGCTCGCGGTCGACCGGGTCGCTGCCGGCGGGAACCTCGCGGCGGCCGTTGGAGACGAAGCGACCGACCACCCCGAACAGCCCCAGGCCGGAGTTGGCGAACGGCAGCGGCGCCGCGAAGCGGGCGCCGACTTCGAGCTCGACGAAGCCTTGCTCTCCGAGCACCAGGTCCGCCAGCGCGGCCAGCTTCAGCGGCACCACGTCGAGCTGCAACCCGGCGTGGATCGCTTGGTTGCCGACGTCGAGCGAACCCTCACCGCTGACGACCTCGGCGACGTCGACGCCGGCGCGCAGCCCGCGCAGCTCCACCCCCTCGATCCCGCCACCGCCGAAGACGACGCGGACGGTCGCGGTCGAGAGCTTGACCACGCCGAGGTCGGCGGCCATCGCCAGGTCGACCTCGAGCCAGCCGCTGCCGGCGCCGGAGCGGACGCCGAGCACGCGCAGCAGATCGTCGAGCGGTGGCCCCAGCTGCCAGCTGCCGGGGTCGAGCACCTCCGGGATGGCGCCGTCGAAGGAGAGGCTGACCCCCTCGTACCAGTGCTGCGCAGCGGTGTCGACGTCGGCGCGGACGCCGCGGTAGCGGAGCCGCATCGGCTTGCCGCTGCGGGTCCTTACCTGCAGCGGCAAGCCGGCGCCGTCCACTTCGAAGCTGAGCTCGACGGTGTAGTCGACGATGAGCCGCGTGCGCGATCCCGACCCTCCCGCCCGCTGCAGGCGATCGATCTCCAGCCCGGCGACGACGACGCGGCTCTCGGGACGGAGCAACCCGGTCGCGGCGGCGGCGCCGAGCGCCTCCACCAAGGCTCTGACGAGAGTCGCATCGCCGTTGGACCTTGGTGCGCTCCCAAGCACCGCCGGCGCCAGACCGAGCGCGCCGGCGAGCGGGGCGCCGGCGACGGCGGCGATCCCGTCCGGGCTGCCGGCGACGTCGAGCGCCAGCGTGAACTCGTCGCTGCCGCCGGCGCGATCGTGCCCCCAGCTGCCGCGCAGCTTCCACTCCGGCGGCGCACCGCCGCCCGGCGGCGCGATCGGTGCCGAGCCGCCACCGGGGAGCGCTACGTGGTCGCCGGGCCAGCGCACGGTCGCCTCGGCGCGGCTCGGTACCGCCTCGGCGAGCCCGCGGGCGGCGGGGTCGTCCCAGGCAACCTCGACCTCGACCTCGAACTGCGGTGCCGGCGGCGGTTCGCCGTGGCCGCCGAACTGGGCAGTGGCGGTTCCTTTCACCCCGACCGGACTGCCGAGGAAGAGGTTTTCCACGGCGGCGCTGACGTCGCCGACGACCGGCGCCCCGGGCGGCAGGTAGAGGGTGGCGCGGCGCAAGGTCAGGCCGGCTTCGTCCCAACCGAGGTCCTCGACCGTGAAACCGAACTCGGAGGCGCCGACGAAGAAGCTCGCCGGTTCCAGCGAGAGCCCGGGGACCGCCCCGTGCGGGCCGAAAGGGTCGGCCGGGTGGAGACCGTCGAGGAGGCTTACCCGCGGCGTCGCTCCCCCCGCCGCCGAGATCCGCAGCGCCCCCCGGCCGACGACCCGCACCGCGCCCGCGGTCTCGACCAGCACCGTCGCCCTTCCCGGCTGGACGACCTCCTGCGCCGGCCGCAGGCCGGGGAACGGCACCGTAAGCGGGTCGAGGTCGAGGTCGACCGCCCAGCGTGGTGACCCGGCGCCGCCGCTCTGGACCGAGACCTGGACCGGCAGGCTGCCCGGCAGGTCGGGGACTCCCAGCGGCAGCCCGGTCAGACCCGGCAGAGTGGCACCGGCAGCCGCCACCGCGGTGCCGGCGATCGTTTCGAGGTCGCCGGCCACGGTCGGCGACGGCGCTCCCTGCAGCTCCAGCGCCGCCAGCAGGCGCTCGACCTCAGCCGGGAGGAGATCCGCGATCCCGGCGCGGCGGAGAGCCGTGAGCAGGTCTTCGCTCATCGGCCCACTCCCTCCTGCGGCCTACCGGACCGCCGTGGAGGTCGTCGCGTGGAGGTCGATCACCACGCCAGACTAACCTATTAGTCAAGTATTCCTATCTAAAAACTAAGGTGTCAGCCGCCGCCCGCGGTCGCCGCGTCAGGAGTGCCGTAGGATCGCGCCGTGCCGTTCACCCACAGGAACCTCAAGGAGGATCTGGAGGACGTCGGATCCAACTTCGACGGCGCGCCGGACCTCGAGTTCCGCCTGGCGACGAAGGCGCTCGAGCTCGAGCACTCGGGGCTCGGCTACCAGCGCATCCCGCCCGGCTACCGCTTTCCCTACGGCCACACGCACGAGCGCCAGGAGGAGGTCTACCTGGTCCTGCGCGGGAGCGGGCGGATGAAGCTCGACGACGAGATCGTCGAGCTCGCCGAATGGGACGCGGTGCGCGTCTCGCCCGGCACCTGGCGCGGCTACGAGGCCGGGCCGGAGGGTCTCGAGATCCTCGTCATCGGCGCGCCGAACCTCGGCGAGGACCCGCGCGACGACGTCACCGGCGAGCGCGACTGGTGGTCCGACTAGCCGTCGGGTAGTTATCGGGGATGTCACCCGGCTCCCACCGACCCTCCGCTCTGTCGCGACTGCTGATCTCAGGCCTGATCGTCGCGGCCGTCCTCGCCGGCTGCGGCGGCGGCAGCAGCAGCGGTATCGGCGAGAAGTCACGGGATGCGAAGGACGCGCAGGCCGACCCCCCGGTCGAGATCGAGCGCCTCTACCCGGCCTTCGATCCGGCCGAGCGGCACTACGTCGCCCGCTGCGCGCCGGACGCGCCACCCGGGGCGGACTTCGAGATCCACAGGACCGCTGACGGCCAGCGGCGCTCCTACAGCGTCCGTTGCCTGCCCGCCGACTTCCCGCCGTGGCGCTTCGAACGCCTGGGGAAAACGCCTCCCGGGTTCTTCGTCGTCAGCGTCAAGGCGTCGAACGAGGCACGGCCATGGGTGATCGTCTTCGACGACGAAGGGGTGCCGCGCTGGTGGTACAGCCCGCCGACCCGCGCCCTCTGGGCGCAGGTCCTGGCCGACGGCACCGTCGTCTGGGCGCGCTCGTTCGGGGACGGCTACGGCCTCGACCCGCGGATGGCGCACGAGGTCCGCTCCCTCGACGGCCGGCTGCTGCGGCTGGTGCGGACGAAGGGCTCGATCATCGACGGCCACGAGTTCCGTGAGCTCGGCGACGGCAACGTCCTGGTCGATTCCTACGTCCCCGAAACGGCCGACCTGACCCGCTTCGGCGGCCCCGCCCGGGCCGCGATCGTCTCCGCCGAAGTCCAGGAAATCGACCCCGAGGGCCGGGAGCTGTGGCACTGGAACTCGCGCAGCCACATCGCCCTCTCGGAGACCGGGCGCTGGTGGCACAACGTGCTCAGCAACCCCCGGCGCCGCCTGCAGGGCCGCCAGGCCTTCGACCCGGTCCACATCAACGCGATCGAGCCGCGGGGAAGCGACGAAGTGGTGATCTCGACCCGGCACACCGACGCCGTCTACGGGATCCGCCGCTCGACCGGGGAGATCGCCTGGAAGCTCGGCGGCACCAAGACCGGCAAGTCCCTGCGGATCGTCGGCGACCCGGCCCGCAAACTGCTCGGCGGGCAGCACGACGTCCGGGTCACCGACGACGGCAGCCTCAGCATCTACGACAACGGCAAGGACCGGCCGCGGCGCCCGCGGGTGGTCTTCTACCGGCTCGACCTCGGGCAGGGCGTGGCGCGCTACCGCGGCCAGCTCAACGACTCGGAGGTGAAGACCAGCCACTGCTGCGGCTCGGCGCGCGAGCTGGCCGACGGCGGCTGGCTGGTCAGCTGGGGGGACAACCCGCTCGTCACCGCCTTCGGCCCGGACCGGCAGATCGAGTTTCGCCTCCACCTCCCCGCCCCGACCTTCCGCGCCGTCCCCGTGCCGGCGGGGGCCGTCACCCTGGCCCAGCTCGAACGCGGCCTCGAGGCGATGGAGAAGGACCCCGGCTGAGGCCGAGGAGCTAAGCGGCCACCGCGACCGGCGACCTTTTCGGAAGCAGCAGAGCCGAGGTGCAGATGAAGCCGAAGGCGGTCGCCTGCAGGCCGATCCCCACCACGCCGCTGGCGAGCGGGTCGCCGAAGACGAGGACGCCGCTGAGGATCTGGGCGGCACTCGCCACCAGCCCCATCAGCCCGATCGTCTCGATCGCCCCGCCGCGCTGCAGGGCGGCGACGGCCGTGTACTGGGCCAGCCCCCCGCAGACGACGATCGCCAGCACCCACGGCACCAGGATCGGCAGGAAGAGGCTGCTCTCGCCGGTCAGGGCCTTGATCGCCACCCCGGCGAAGGCGAAGAGGGCCCCGGCGGTGACGGCCAGGAGGATGCCGCGGCGGGCGGCGAGCCGCTGCCAGCGGCAGCCGAGGCCGAGGCTGAGGGCGATCAGCCCCAGGCCGCCCTCGAAGACGAGGATCGCGAGCAGGGCGAACTGGGAGTGGGTGCCGTCGATGCTCGGCAGGGTGACGGCGAGGAGCGCGAGACCCGACCCGCCCAGCAGCAGCGCCAGCCACTGACGGGACTCCACCGTGTGGCCGAAGAGCCGCTGCGAGAGGACGGCGAGGCTGACGGCGCCGCCGGCGAGGACCGCCTGGACGAGCGAGATCGGGGCCATCGAGAGGGCGGCGACGTGGATCAGCCAGGCCGCCGCGGCGATCCCCCAGCCCGCCGCGAACCAGGGCGAGCCGGCGAGGCCGCGAGCGCTCTGCAGCGGTTCGCTGAGCCGCACCGGCGCGACCAGCTGGCAGCCGCGATGCTTCGCCAGCGAGGCGAAGTTCGTCATCACCGCCGCCACGAGGGCGAGCCCGATGCCGATCTCAACGGAGCCCATCCTCAGGCTCCGGGAACGTCCGGATGCGGGCGAGCGGTCAGCTGCGTCTCCCGTTCCTGCGACCGCTCCGCGACCGACCGGAAGAGGAGCGCGAGCCGACCTCCTGCCGGCGGCCGCCGTGGGCCATCTCGAACTCCCGAACCAGGCCGAGGCCGCCGGCCATCCGCCGCACGTCTTCCACCTGCTCGGCGAGGACGAAGCTGACGCCGGTACCGCGGCGTCCGGCGCGGCCGGTGCGGCCGACCCGGTGGGTGTAGGCGTCGCTGTCCTCCGGAGCGTCGTAGTTGATCACGTGGGTGACCCCCTCGACATCGATCCCCCGGGCGGCGACGTCGGTGGCGACGAGCGCTTCGACCTCGCCGTCCTCGAAGCGGGCGAGGGCGCGTTCGCGCTGTCGCTGGCTCTTGTCGCCGTGCATCGCCACCGCTTCGATCCGACGGCCGCGCAGTCGCTTGACCAGCCGGTCGGCGCCGCGCTTGGTGCGGACGAAGACGAGGGTCGGCCCGCAGTCGGCGTCCTGCAGCTGGGCGACCAGGTGGTCGAGCTTCTCGCCCTGCGTGCCGACCGGCAGGAAGCGGTGCTCGATGTCGGCCTTGGCCTGCTTCGGCGCGTGGGTGTGCCGGCGAGCGTCATGGGTGTAGGCGGCGGCGACCTTGCCGGTGGCGCCCTCCAGGGTGGCGGAGAAGAACAGCGTCTGCCGCTTTCCGGGAGTGCGGGCGACGAGCCGGTCGACGGCGGGCTTGAAGCCCATGTCGAGCATCCGGTCGGCCTCGTCGAGGACGAGGACGCGGACCCGGTCGAGCGAGACGTCGCCCCGCGAGATCAGGTCCTCGAGGCGGCCGGGGCAGGCGACCAGCACGTCGGCCGCGCGGGCGGCCTTGACCTGCGGGCCGAACCCGACCCCGCCGTAGACGGCGGCGATCTTCAGACCGCGCGCCGCGGCCAGGGGCCGCAGCTCGTCGACGATCTGCCCGGCGAGCTCGCGGGTCGGCGCCAGCACCAAGCCGGTCCCGTCCCCGGGCGAGAGGCGCTCGAGCATCGGGATGCCGAAGGCGAGGGTCTTGCCCGAGCCCGTCGGTGACTGGACCAGAAGATCATGCCCGGCGAGCGCGTCGCGGATGACGAGCTGCTGGACGGGGAACGGCGTGGTGATCTCGCGGCGCGCGAGCGCGCGGATCACAGGTTTTGAGATGCCGAGATCGGCAAACGAAGTGATTTGTGTTGCTCCTTGCTTGAGCTATAAGGGGAGATCCTGCGGCCCCTAAGCGCCAAGCGGCGGATTGAGGAAACCGAACCTCTCGGGTGGCGTTGGGCCAAACCCGACCCATCCACCGTAGCAGTCGGCTTCAGAGGGGGCGCCGAGGCGCCCCCTCCTGCATCGAGCTAGTGACGGCGCGAATCGCGGTCGTCGCTGTCGTCCGAATACGGCTCGCGCGAGCCGGACTTCGCCAGGCCGCGGCTGACCATGTAGCCGACGGCCACGATGGAGACGTAGAGCCATGCCTGCTTGGCGATGAACTCGTCGGTTCCGGGGGCGGTGTCGCCACCCTTGATCGAGGCGGCGGCGACGAGGATGCCGACGATCACCACGACCATCGCCCAGAACTCGGTCGTCTTGAAGGCCTGTTTGGTCTCGGTGGAGAGACGCCGGACCGTGTTGCGGCCGGCGGGTCGATCCACCCCTGCGCCCGCATTCGGGGCGCGGGTCGTTGCTGACTCCATGATTGATCCTCCTATGGGTTGGCTGATTCCAAAGCACGGCCAAGCCCAAAAAGGTCAGCGGCCCAAGCTTCGTTCCTGATATCGAGGCTCCGAGAAGTCTCCCCTGTGACTGTTGGGGTGCAGGGGGTCCAAGCGGAGCACTCTTCAGATACCCGAGGCTCTCGGTGCGAAAACAGTTAGGCGGCGGCTAGGCGTGGCGCGAGCGGCCGGCCCGAGCGTCGAAGAGGAAGAAGTGCACGGCGAGGTTGGCCGGCACCTTGACGTGCGTCAGGTGGGTCTGCACCTGACGACCCGTCTCCCTCTCGACCAGGGCGACGAACTCGGCGTCCATGGCGTCGGTGACCTTCTTGCGCGACGCCTCGACCTGCTCCCGGCCGCCGATCGCGACCAGTGTCCGCTCCGCGGCGGTGAATACGTCGCGCAGCACGCAGACGGCGTAGTCGGCCTGGACGTAGGTCCGCGATTTCGTCGGCCCGCGCCCGAACGCGCGCAGGTAGAGCTGTACGGTCTCGCGCGAGATCGCGGCGCCGACGCCGGGCAGTACCTCCGTCTCGATGA
Source organism: Solirubrobacterales bacterium (assembly GCA_036277955.1). Classification (GTDB taxonomy): domain Bacteria; phylum Actinomycetota; class Thermoleophilia; order Solirubrobacterales; family 70-9; genus VAYN01. Next base: position 20,654 of record DASULV010000022.1, read on the forward strand.
CGTCAGGCGCCAATTGCGGCCCCCGATCGGTTGGTCTCCGCACAGTCGGCGATCGCGCCCGCCAACGGCTGCGGAGACCTCCGGATCTCCACCTTCTCCGGCAGGCCGACGAGGTTCAGCAGGCGGCTGACCTGGCCGGCGCAGCCGGTGAGGAAGATCTTCGTCTCCGGCATCGAGGCTTCCGCGGCCCTGGCGAGCACCGTGTAGCCGGCGCCGTCCATGAAGGTGAGGCGGCGAAGGTCCAAGGCGACGTCGGAGGAGGCGCGCTGAGCCTCGGCCAGTCGCGCCTCGAACTCGCCGCAGACGGCGCGGTCGAGCTCACCGCTCAGCTCGAGGAAGGCCGATCCGCGGGCGTCGAGCTTGCAGTCGCACTCGAAGCGAATAGCGGCCGGGAGACGTCGCACTTCGACCGGGGACCTGGACTGAGGTGAAAAGGACATGGTGACCTCCGTGGCTAGAGAAGACGGCCGGAAGTCAAGGTCTGCTGCCGGCCCTCCGGCCGACTTCAATAGATGCCCTCCTCTTTCGAGAGTAGCGCGTCGGGCCCCGCAGCGCTACCCGTCTACCGAATTATTTTGCCGCAGAAAAAAGGAACTCAGACGAGGTCGGTCGGGGCGAGCACGAAGACCTCGCACATCAGGTCCGGGTTCTGCTGGTTGCCGCTCATGAAGCCGATCACTTCGCGTCCCGTCGCCTTTTCGATGACCGCTTCGAAGCGCTCGCGCATCAGCTCCTGGAACTGCATGCGCTGTTCGATCACGGCCGAGCCGCGACCGCCGTCGCGGAGCGTCTCCTCGACCTGCGTGTAGCCGCCGCGGAGGATGCAGACCACGAGGTCGTCCTGGTAGTAGGACTTGGCCTGGGTCGGGCCGCGGCCGTAGAACTCTTTCAGCAGGGCGACCAGGCCGTCGGAGATCGCGGTCAGCTCTTCGCCGTGGCGATGGCGCGCTTCGGCCTGGCCGTCGGTCGAGTGGAGATCTGCGTGGGCGATCAGTCCATAGTAGACCCGCGCGCTACGCTGGTCCAACCGCTCGTTGGGTTCTTCCACCCTCTGCCTCGCGCGCGTCTCAGCCAGAGGACGAGAAAGAAGGCCCGAGATGCCCGCTCCCATTCCACCCCTGCACGGCAAGGAGCTGCTGGACGCCGTAACCGAGGCGATGGTGACGCTGCACGAGCGCTACCACCACCGCGCCCCGGTCAGCGCCAAGACCCAGCTGCTCGCCGACGACCTGATCGCCGTCGTCATGGGCGGCGTCTACACGGACGTCGAGAAGACGATGATCGAGCTGCAGCGAGGCCGCCTCGTGCAGGAAACCCGCAGCGCCTTCCAAGAGGCGATGCAGCAGCGCTTCATCGACGAGATCGAGCGGCTCTCCGGCCGAGGCGTCCTCGCCTTCATCTCCAACCATCACGTCGGCCCCGACCTGGAGATCGAGCTGTTCGTGCTGCGAGCCCGCGACCCTCACCTCACCCGCCGGTAGCGGATGTGGGTGGCGAGCGGAGAGTGGAGCACCTCGACCGGCTCGAACGGGAAGGACTCGACTCCGTCGAAGAGCCGCTCGCCCGAGCCGAAGAGGACGGGGGCCACGTCGAGCGTGAGTTCGTCGATCACCCCGGCGGCGAGCGCCTGCCGGACGGTCGAGGCGCCGCCCGCGATATCGACGCCGTCCTCGCCGGCCGCCTCGAGCGCCTGCGCGTAGGCGGCCTCGAAGCCCTCGGTGACGAAGTGGAAGCTCGTCCCGCCCTCCATCTCGACCGGCTCGCGGGCGTGGTGGGTGAGCACGAAGACCGGCGCGTGGTAGGGCGGCTCGGGGCCCCACCACCCGTCCCAGTCCTCATCCCACTCGCCGCGGATCGGCCCGAACATGTTGCGGCCCATGACGTAGGCCCCGCGCGGTCGCATCAGCCGGCCTTCCGCCGTCGCGTCGGCCTCGTTCGCGCGCTCGTCGCCGAGGTGCCAGGCGTGGACCTCTTTGCCGCGCTTCCCCAGCGGGTTGTCCCGGCTCTGTTCCGGTCCGGCGGCAAAGCCGTCGAGCGAGATCGACATGTGGCAGGTGGTGTCCGACATCGGGCGTCCTCCGGAGCAGTGGATTGGCAGGCAGTGCCACCGTACCCACCGGTGCTAACCTGCAACCAAATGGTTGTAGATAAGGAAACGATCAGCGACGACGAGGGAGCCACCGACCTGCTGTTCCGGGCTTTGGCCGATCCGATCCGCCGCGACATCCTCCGCCGCGCCCACGAGGGCCGGCTCTCGGTCTCGGCCCTGGCCCGCGAACACCCGATCAGCGTGACGGCGATGCAGAAGCACGTCGCCGTCCTGGAGCGGGCCGAACTGGTGAGCAAGCACCGGGTCGGCCGCGAGTCGATCGTCCAGACCGAGACCGACGCCCTCGCCCGCGCCCACGCCGCCCTCGATCGCCTCGAGGCGGACTGGCGTGACCGGATCGAGCGGATGGAGCAGATCCTCGAAACCGACAAAGGAGACAACTGATGCCCGTCACCAACGTGGACAAGGACGTCGACGCCCTGACCATGACGATCACGGCCGAGTTCGACGCCGACGCCGAGCGACTCTGGGCCCTCTGGTCAGATCCGCGCCAGCTGGAGCGCTGGTGGAGCCCGCCGTCCCATTCCTCGACCTTCGTCGAGCACGAGCTGACGCCCGGCGCCCGCACTACCTACTTCATGACCGGCCCGGACGGTGAGAAGCACCACGGCCGCTGGCGGATCGAGGAGGTAGAACCGCCCCACCGCCTGCGCCTCGCCGATGACGAGGTCGACGACGAAGGCAAGCCGGTCGACGGAGGCCCTACGGCGATGACGGTGACGATCGCCGAGGCCGACGACACCGCGACGATGTCGATCGCAATCAACTTCGCCGACCGCGAGTCGATGGAACAGACGATCGAGATGGGCTTCGAGCAGGGCATGACCGAAACGCTCAACCAGATCGACCCCCTCCTCGACGCCGCGAGAGCGTGACGAGCGGGTGCAGACCTGGCGGACGCCGCAGACGACCAGTCAGCGACCACGACGCCCGCTAGGTCTGCTGCCCTCAACCGGTTCCGGCCCACAGCGGCGTCGTGATCCACTGCGCCCCGCCCGGGAGGGTGCCGGTCAGCGTCCCGTCCGGGCTGATGGTGCAGCGGGTCTTTGAATCGAGCGGGATTTTCACCCTCGCCGACAGCCCGCCGCCGCTGACGGACAGTTCGGCGACCTGCTCACCTTTCGCTGCCACCCAGGCGGGGCCGACAAGCCTCCCCGTAAGGCTGGCGATCTCGTCCCCGGCCGCGTCTAAGAGTCGCAGCCGCCGCCCCTCGTTTGGCGAGTCGGCGATCACCCCCAGCGCCTCGCGTAACTCGATCTTGAGTGGAGGGCCTTCGTACTCTCTCTCCGTCACGGCTGCTCCCCCTCGTCCCCTTGGTCCTCGTCGGCCGCCCTCCCCTGAAATTCCCGTTTCTCCTCTTCTTGCTGGCGCAGCCGATCCCCAGCCGGTCCCGGCGCCAACCCGATTCCAAGTTGAAGCAGACTGTCCAACTCGACGTTCATCCCGTAGGCGATTCGCCGCAGGTCTCCCCAGGTCGGATCGACGTCGCCTCGTTCGACTGCTTCAAGCTCCGCATCCGCGAGGTCTAACCAGCTGCCTAGCTCGGTCAGGGATAATCCGGCCTGTTCGCGAAGGTGCGTCACGGCGCGACCGAGTCCTACCTGACTCGCCTTCTGCTCCGCCGCCTGCATGAACATGCGTTGCCGCTCGGTTGGCATCCCGGCGGCGACGCTAGACGGACTTGTGGAAAACATCAAACGCGCAGATTGCTCTAATGCAAACTGTTAGTTTGACGCCGCCGCTCAGAGCACTTACGTTCAATCTGCGTTGAGTGAATGGTTGCCCTTCCGCCCTTTCGACTCTGGGCGGTTGGGGGTAACAGTCACAAACTCGACGTTGCAAGTGAAATATGGCGGTTGGGTCGCTTCTTGGCCTATGGCGTCCCGCCGCTCCTTACCCACATCAAGACACCGCCCGACTCCCCGACGGGGCATGGCGAGGCAGGGGACGTTCCTAGCGCCTCCCCCAAGCTCGGACGGGTCTGCCCCAGCGCGGCGTGCGTTCTGCTCCTCGGCGCACGTCGCGCGCCTTGTGTGTTCTCCCGAACCCTCCTCCTGTGGTTGCCGCTCAAGTCGCCTCGATCCCGCGGGCATCGAGGCGTGGTCCTCACCTACCCAGCCTTGACGATCTGGGGAGTGGGGGCCACTCTCTTGGCGGAAATAACCACAGGGAATCACCTCCCTTCGTATGTAGCTGCCCCGCAGTATTGCGAGAAACTGGCTCATTAATGCAATCTGCGCGTCCGGTTGCGCTCAAGAACATGGAATGCTTAGGGCATTCCGCACTAATGTAAGGAGGGGAAGCCAGTGGCGAAGGGGCGCGACCAACATGAAGGGCGGCGGCACTCTGCCCCACCATCAGAGCCGGAACGGACCAAGGACAAGTCAGCCCGCCGTGGTGTCGAAATGGCGCGGGTTCTCTCGAACCCTGTCCGCTTCCAAATTCTCATCGACATGAACACCCCGACCCGGCGCCTCTCGGCTAAACAGTGGCCGACGAGCAGGCCGAGCCGTTCAGCAACGTCGGCTATCACTTCCGCGTGCTCGAGGAGGCGGGCTGCATCAAGCTCTACAAGACCGTCAAGAAACGCGGCGCCGAAGAACGGATCTACGAGCCAGTCAAGCGAGCAATGGCCTGGCACGCAGAGTGGGCGAACCTCGGCCCGGTCATCCGACAACTCGTCGCTTCATCCGCTTTCGGGCCGCTCGTCCTGAAAGTCGGGAACTCCATCGACGGCGGCACCTTTGACGCTAGGCCGGAGTCGCATCTGTCGTGGGACACGCAGTACGTCGATCAGGAGGGGTGGGAAACCATCGCGGTCATGTTCCAGCGCCACCTGGAAGAAGTCATGGCGGAGTGCCAGCGGATCAAGGAACGGCTCAAAGCGGACCCTAGCCTGGAACGGTTCCTTATCACCTACATGATGGCGACGTTTGAGACCGCGAAAGAATTTGAGAACGACGCCGACCAAGAAGACCGCGAAGCCTCTTGAGGGACAGCGTTTTTACGACTATTCGTCGCCTTCGCGCGCGGTGAGGATTTCGTCAGCGCGGGCCTGGGACAGTTGGGTGTGACCGGGGAGCCGGGGCGTGATCTGTGTCAGGCCCCGGCTCCCTACCCCTTCCATCCCTCAATGCGGCGGTCAGGCCAGCCCTGGCTCCTGGCCATGCCTTGCTTCATTCTCCTGGCTCCGCACTCGCGCGAGCATCCGTCTCCGTGAGGAGTGACGCAAGCGCTCGGTCGAAGGAGTTTCTATCTGGCGCTGACCTCTTCGCCGCCGGACGCCCTCGGGTGGGGGGAGCGACCATCGCCTCGACCGCCGCCGCCCCCCCGATCGCCGGGGCAAGCGCGATGTAGGAGAGCACCGGGGCCGCGATCGGCAGCTTCTCCCTGCTTCCGCCGGCGACGAAGTGGTGGACCACTCCCCACATCGCTCCGATCGACGCTTCCGCCGCTAACACGGTCGGCTTCTGCGTCGGCGGCGCTCCCCGTCGAAGCATCGCCGCCAGCCTGGCGATCATCTCGCTGCGCCATTCGATCGTCTCGGGGCCCGGCGAGAAGCCCTCGCGGAAGGCGAGGTCGGCCAGGGTGGGATCACCCGCGAGGTGCTGGCAGAGCCTGACGATCATGCGGTGGACGCCGCTCGCCCAGTCTTCGGTTGTGAGGTAGAAGGGTTCCGCTGCCTCCAGGGTGCGGCCGCTGAGCGTGTCGAGCGTCGTCCTGAAACAGTCGGCCACCCCGTCGAAGTGGGCGTAGAAGCTGCTCCCCGAAACACCGGCGGCGGCGCGTACTCGCGGCACCGTCAGGGTCGCGGAACCCTCCGTGCTCGCCAGCCTCGCCGTCGCCGCCAGGATCATCGCCCGCTCGTCCCCAGGAGACGGCCTGGCGGGGGTCGCGGGCAGCGGCGGCGCCCCGTCGAGCCCGAGGCCGCGCAGACGACCGATGTCGTCGTCGCAGAAGGAGAGCGCCCACCGCATCAGTTCCTCCCGGTCGAGCGTCAGCTGCCGGGGGTGCTCGGAGAGCAGGCGCGCCCGTGCCACCCGGTAACAGCCGGCGACGATGCCTTTCACCAGTAGCCGCGGCAGTCGCGGGGACCCGTCGGCGGGAGTGAAGCATTTCGCCACCAGCGCCTCGATGAGCCGGTTCGCACGCAGCATCCGCTCGATCGCGCCCGTACCGGCGGCGCGGATCTCTACCAGGGCCAGCCGCGCCGCCTCCGGATTGTCGGCGAGCTGATCGGCGAAGGTGAGGAACCCGAGCCGGAGCCGCTCGTGCCGCTCCTCCTCGCCCTCGACGGCGGCGTGGATCCCGCGCAGCGAGCGGTTGATGATGATGTCGTAGGTATCGAGGAAGCACTCCTCCTTGCCGGAGAAGTGTTTGTAGAAGTCTCGCTTCGAGACCCGGGCGCGCTTGACCAGCGCCGCCACAGAGAAGGCGTTATAGCCGTGCTCGGCGGCAAGCTCGACCATCGCCTCGTGCAACCGTGCGCGCTGGTGCATGGTGACGTCCTCCGTCGAACGCCCCGGGCCCGGCCTCAGCTTCGGGTAGCGGTCGCTTCGCGATCGCGCCCCTCGTGACGGGTTGGATTTACCGGTACCCGCGCCTCCACGCGAGCCATTCGTGCCCAATGACCTCGACCTCCAGAATTCGTGGGAGCGGCTTCATTGCGGTTCCCAGATGGCAATCTGGCGGTACCAACACTGGACAAGGCGTCTAGTTTCTACGCCGGACAGGTAGAAGCGGGCGCGGACAACAGTCCGACCTGGCGAATATCCCTGCGTAGCCGGGGGGCTAGACGCCTAGCCCCGCCCACGAAGCCTGAGAGTCGGGGCGCAGCGAATTCAGAATCTCTGGAGCGGGTAGCTGGTGGGATCGACGGTAAGCGCAATGCCTAGAACCAGAGCCCGCGACGTGATGGCGTCGGCTGGGTCAAAGCTCTGGCTGATTCCGCTCGGCTGCCTTCTCGCGGGGGCGGCGCTCTCTTTCGTGACGACCGCGATCGACAGCGCCAACGGGTTCGACCTGCTCCCGCGCAGCCTCACCGGCTCGCCGAGCGGCGCCCGCCAGATCCTCTCGACGATCGCCCAGTCGACGGTGCAGCTGACCGGGCTGGTGCTCAGCCTCAGCCTGATCGTGATCCAGCTGGCGATGGGACAGTTCTCGCCGCGAATCGTCCGCTCGCTGCTCAACGACCGCCGTAGCCAGTGGGCGGTCGGGATCCTCGTCGGCACCGTCGCCTTCACGATCCTCTCGATCCGCCGGGTCGGTGAAGGCGGCGAGGTGCCCGGCCTGACGATGCTGGTCGCTTACCTTCTGGGCTTCGCGAGCTTCGCTGCGCTCCTCCTCTACGTCCACCACACCGGCCAGTCGCTGCGGGTCGCCGGCCTGATCGACCTGGTCGGGGACGATCTGCGCGACGAGCTCGACGACCGCTACGACGAGCCGCTGGCCGACGTGGCCGGGGGGCCGGCGCCGGGCGTGATCCCTGCCCGCCAGCCCGGGGTGGTCTGCGAGGTCGATCGCGAGCGCTTGGTCGAGCTTGCCGCCGCGGCCGACTGCCGGCTCGAGCTGGTGCCGATGATGGGGGACTTCGTCCCGTCCGGGGCGCCGCTGATCCGGGTCGAGGGCGACGCGGGCCGGCTCGACCGCGCTGCGGTGGAACGGTCGGTCGTCCTCGGCGCCGAGCGGACCCACACCCGCGACCCCGCCTACGGCTTCCGCAAACTCGTCGACATCGCCGAGCGCAGCATCGCCCAGCCATTCGACGACCCGACCACCGCCGTGCAGGCGATCGACCGGCTCCACGACTGCCTGCGCCAACTCTCGGGGCGGCGGCTGACCAGCGGCGAGTGGCGCGACCGCGAGGGGGTCGTCCGGCTGCGCGCCCGCCAGATCACCTGGGAGGGCTACGTCCGCCTCGCCTTCGAGGAGCTGACCCTCGCCGGCGCCGGCTCGCCGCAGGTGGCGCGGCGCCTCTTCGCCGCCCTCGACGACCTGCTCGCAACCGCCCCCGCGGCCCGCCGTCCGCCGCTCGAACGGCAGCGTGAACTGCTCTCGGCGGCGGTCGATGATGCCTATGGCGACCACCGCGAGGTCGCGGCGGCCCGGGTCCCCGACATCCAGGGGATCGGCTCCGGCGCCGACGTCGCCGCGCCGCCGGGGGCGGTGGAAGAGGTCGCGCGATGACGGCGGCTCTGCCCCGCTTTCGTGCAGCGGGAAGGTCCTCTGCGAGCACCTGATCGAAGACTCGAACTTGTCCGCTCATTTTGGGACCAGCGGTCGGGATCGCCGTATGCGCAATTCACCCACATCATTGGGGAAGGTTTGATTTTGACTGGCCTTGACAGAGGTTCAACCCTTTGCGTTCCTTTCATGCCCGTCCCCATCAGCGAACGTCGGCGCCACCCCCCAGATCGCCGTCATCGGAGAACGCCATGGCCGACCGGCCGGATCGACAACCAGATCAGAACGAGGAGCTAATCGAGGCTGCGCTGCAGAGCATGGAGGTTCCCGTTCGGGGTCAGGTGCTCCTAGCGTTGGGAGACAACGATGATGGCAGCAGCGTGAGGCAGCTGTCGGCAAAGCTGCGAGAGCCAGAACGCAGAGTCCGGTATCACCTGAACATCCTCGTCGAACAGGGACTCGCCAAGCCGGTGCGAGAGGTGCGCCGCCGGGGTGTCCTGGAGCGTTACTACAAGCCCGAACAACTGCCGATACTCACGGACGAGCGGGCAGAGGAACTCTCCAAGGAACAGCTGCGGAGATTTTCCGTCGGGCTTTTCAAGTACACCCTCAGTGATGCAAGCACCGCAATGGCAAGCGGAACTTTCTGGCGGCCAGGCTGGGTGCAGGCGCGGAAATGCGGAACCGTGGATTTGGAGACTTGGCAGGAGCTGCACGCAATCCAGATGCGCGCGCTGAAAGAAATCGAGCAGACTGTCGAGGCGGGTAAGCGCCGCGCGGCGGACTCGTCGGAGGAGTCGATCTTCTTCGTCTCCTTGCTGCTTCTCTTCGAGGGAGATCGTCCGAACTGAGCTGGTCAGCTTTCCCTATCGAGACGACCTGACATCGCCTCAATCGGAGTGAGACCGCTCTGCCCGGTGCGGTATTCGTCGAGGCGCAAAGCAAGCTCGACCTCGACTGCGCAGGTGTCCAAACAGCTGCCGGCCTTCTCCTCGAAGGCCCTCAATCGCTTCCTGACCGTTTGGCGATTGACACCGAGAGACGCCGCAGCGGAACTCATGTTCCGACCACAGGCGAAGTAGGCGCGTAGCGTCTCTTGCGTCGCCCGACCCCCGTCTCGTTCGTCCGCCAGCGGCTCGATGTACATCTGTCGCAGCGAGGTCGCCAAGGTGCGGTCGCTCATGACGGAGGAGATCAAGCCGAGATCCGCGTACCGACCGACGTTCCCGTGAAGCCCGCCGAGGACCGGAAGCGCCGCTCGCGCCTGTCGGTGGGTATGGCGCCATCCTTCCACTCCTTCCGCCGCCTCCCCGAGCGCAATCTGATCCCCAGGACGAGCCAGCTCGGTGGCGACGGCGGCGACCTTCTCGCTCTCGAGGCGCCTACGCGCGCCCAGCCACACCCAGAGATCGGGCGGCTGCGGACTCACGCAGAGGAGGAGCGCGTCGAAGCGGTCGGCCAACGCACGGGGAAGCTCGCGGTCCTCGGTTCTCATCACGATCCCCAGGTGCCAGCCCGTCAACGCGTAGCCGATGTCGGTCAGCTCGACCGGCTCACCGGCGAGCAGCCTTTCAACCCGTTCGGCTCGGCGTTTCTCGCTCGAGCGGACAAACCTCGACGCCTCCCGTTTGTACTCCTCGGCCATAGCGTCGACGAGCCGGTCCACCTGGGCACTATGAGAGCGGAAGAGTCCGCCCAGGGCCTGCCGTCGGGGGATGCCGCTCGCCTCCGCCCCGGCGACCATGAAGTCGACGAGGATCGCGAAGCCGGAGAAGCAGCGGCGCATCACCACATCGAGGGGAACCTGGTGGCGGGCTGCAAGCCGGGCCTGGGCCAGCAACGCAGGCGGCACGGGCGGCTCCCGATCGCTGCCGATCTCAAACGCGGCCAAGGCGTAGTCGGTGGCCGCAAAGGCCGCAGCCGTCAGCCCATGAAGGTATTCGGCATCGGCCTTGTCCGGCTCTTCGACCCCGTAAAGGGCGGAGAGCAGCGCCTGCGCCATCTCCTCCCGACGAACTGAAAGCCGAGCAGCGATATCCCGGCGTAAAACCTCAGACTCCACTCGCAAAGGCCCCCCCTCGACGGCGGCCGGCCTTTCCTTCGCCTCCGCCGGACCGAACATCCGAACAAGGTAGGAGGCAGGCGTGGGCTCGGTCAAGGATGGGAAAACTGGAATTTAATCCAACAAACGAACCGCTCGTCCTCGGCGGATACGGAGGATTCGAAGCATCACCCCCGTCCGCATGCAAGCGGACGGGGGGTGACGTAGTAGCGAGTACTGCTTTTACTGTTTCTCTACGTAGAGCGGGGTTGGCGTAGTGATGTTGTAATTGGCGTGGAAGGTCATGTTACCCCCGACTTTGCACCATTCCTGATTTTGACTCTGTAGAGTCAATGGGACGGTCGTCAGGAAGTTGAGCTTCGGCGATGCGCCACCGACTAGGACTTCCGCGTTCGCGGGCGCTACCTGCGAAACTTCGTAGGTGCATTCCACGCCACCCAGGGTGGCATATTTGACTTTGAGGAGCGTTCCATGTCCTTGGAGCGTACCGTTGTTAGTGCCTTCCCTCCACATCAGGTCGAAGTACGGTTCCGGATTCCAAGTGGGGGGCACCAATTGCATGGTGTTCCCCGATTCACAGGAGGAAAACGACCACGACGAGATTGCGAGACGCGATGCCCATCCCGTCGCCGGGTACGCTACTTTCATTTTAAGTGACGAGCGTTCGCATCCAAGCCATAGCTGATTATGGGAGTCCGTAAGATAGACCGGGTTCCAGGTAGTGCCGTTATCGGCGTTGACTTCGGTTCCGCTCGCGTAGCGGGATTCCCCACATTCGTGTGAAACAGGTGCCGTTTTGCAGAGGTAACCCGGCGTCGCCGCGGACGCTTGGGAGACCGCAATAGCGCCGAGAGACATCACAGCAACCAAGGCACACACCAGCCTAGTGATGTTTTTCATCCAATCCTCCTTCAGTAGACCATCGATGATCTACTGACAGTTGCAGGTTGGCCGGCGCGTCGCTCAACCATTTCGACTATGTGAAGGTGGCAATGTCACCAATGTGATGATTGTTGATTCTGAAGGTCGAGGTAGGAAAGTCGCCCTGTTATTCGGCGGCGCCAGTGACCGAGATCGAACCAACGGTTTCACTCTCCGCAAAGGTGGGCTTACCGTCCGCAAATGCCTCGTTCAGGAGGCGCGCCGCACTCCCCAGGGTGACGGGGCGCCCGATGATCGAGATCGAGCGGGCGCTCGGATCTGAGGCGGTCATACCGCCCGCGGAAAGGGATAGCAGGGGACCCTGCGGTGCGACTCCCGGATGGGGAGGGGCAGGACGGACGTCGCTTTCGATAAGGAGGGCAGCGGCGACAGGCTCGAGCCAGACTTCCCGCCAGAACATCTGCGCGCTGCCCAGTTGAAGCAGTTCGACCTGGCCTTCCAGCTTCACCGTTCCCGAACTTGCATCCGGGGCGAGCGTCGACTCCTGCCCGATCGGGAAGCTGAGCGTCGGGCCGCTCGAGAGTTCTGCCGGCGCTACCGGGTTCAAGGAAACGAAAAGTCCGTTCAGCTTCGAGGCAAAGGCGGGATCGACGTTCAGATACATCTTGCCCTTCTGTTGCAGATGCACCGTCGAGGGCTGGGCTTCGACACGCAGGGCTCCGAGCAACTGCCCTCCCGACAGGGTCTTGCCGAGGCGAAGCTTCTTGTTCAGCCGCGTGGCGAGCTTGGCGGTCAAACGCATGCCAGCCGCAGAGAACTCGGCGCCGAACCCGGAGCGTTTGTCGGCAACCCGGGCCCCGGACGCGAGTTTGAGCTGGCCGCCGCCGACCTTGGCGTAGAGCGGGGCGCGCTTTGCCTGGAAAACGACGTTCCGCAGAATCACCTTGCGGGCACCCGCGACGAAAACCACCGTCCCCGCGCTTTCCACCGTTCCCGTGCCTGACTTCGGGTCGATTTCTCCGCCCGAGGCCGGAAGCGTCACCCGCGATCCCCGAAGCGTTCCGCCCCGCACCTGGAGCTTGACGCCGTGGCTTCGCAGCACGCCGAGGAAAGGCTTGGCGAAAGTGATATTCGTGCTGCCGCTGACGACGGGGTCATAGGCACCCTCGGCATGACCGGATAGAAGCAGCGTCGCACAAAGCGTTGCCAGGGCTATCGAGAAGCGGCATTTCATTCGCGGACACCGCATGCCTTGGTGACGGTGCCGACCAATGGCCGGCGTCCACGGAAGTAGAAGCTGGCGCGGGCGAGCGGGAAGGCAGCAGCGTCAGTTCCCTTCGGGGCCGGACATCCGGCATTGAAGTAGCTGAGCTCGCGGTCGCCGAAACGGTATTTGCGGCCGAGGTTGAGCTTGATCCGGTCGACGTAGCCCCAGTCACCGAGCGCCTGCGGCAGGGTGGCAGTCAGCGCGGTGCCGTAGCGCCCGCGGTTGACGTGCGCGAGGGCGAAAGCGACGACGAAGGAGCTGGGGAAGGGGTTGGAGGTGAAGATGTGGGCGAGCACCAGGTGCCTCCTCCCCTCGCGGCCGTTGAAGATCAGCAAGCGGCCGTGGGTGGGGTAGGGATCCTGATCGGGCAGGACGATGTGGGCCCAGAATCGCCCCGAGCCGATCAGAGCAGGAGCGCAGAGGCTCAGGGCGCGCCGGGTGGTCGCGGTCTGGATCCGCGCGACCCGACACACTGGAAGGCCTCGGGACTGCAACAGCCCGTGACGATTTACTTCGATCTGCATCCGCCGCAACTGAGGGGGGATACCGCCGTCCACAGTGGCAACATGGCCCGCAACGGAAACGGATATGGGTCCGGTCCCAACCCGCGGCAGCTTGTAGGGCGAGAGTTGCGCGAGGAAGGTGACGCGGATGCTTCCGTCCTGCACCACCGTCGCCGCGGCAGTGGCAGCGGCGACGGTGGTCAGTCCGATGAAGATGGTCGCCGCCGTCCTGCCTCTCCTCAGGCGATCCTTCACTTCCCGGGGCTCTTCCGTTTCCCGCACTGCACCTGCACCACCGGACGGAAGTCGCGCTCCCGCCCGTTCTGGGCGGAGAAGTTCGCATCCGCCCGGTGCTTCGCAGCGCATAGGTCCGTGGAATTGACCAGTAGCCCCTTCTTGCCGCCCTGCATTTCCAGTACGAACTTCGTCACCGGGGCATCGGGAACCGAGGGGAAGCGAGTGCGAATCCGCGAGATCGCTTCGCCGCGCTTGTTCTTCTCGTTGACGGCGCCGATGTAGCCGACCAGGTCGATGTTGATCTCTTTCCCGTGCAGAGCAGCGACGAGGTCCGGCAAGACCCGTTCGCCGCCGTTGGAGCGCAGGTAGACCGAGCCTTCTAGCGGTTCGGAGAGCAGCGGCGTTACCGCGCGGGCTCGACCGTAAACGGATCCCGCCGGACACGCCGCGCCGTTGCCCGCGCCCTCGCTGAATTGGGCACGCGTGCAGACGGTGCGGATGTGCCCCTGTTCGAGGAACTCGGAGTGGGGCAGGATCACCTCGGCGCCGGCTATGTTCGCGTCACCTTTGCGCGCAGTCAGAACCGCCTTGAGCGCGGGCACTTGATTGCGTTTGGTCCCGCCTTTGAGCGACAGGCTCAGCTTGGGCTTGAACCCCAGCGCGGCGCAGTCAGCCACCTGGAAGGGAGTCGACACCGTCACGGGGTTGTCGTCGGCTTCCGAGGCAAAGTCGAGCCCGGCCCCGCGGAGGGTCGAGGCGGTGGAGGTCGGCTTGCAGTCGGTCGGGTTGATGACGAATTCGGGCCGGTCGATGAAGACGCGGATGTTCCGCAGTCGAACCGGGATTCCTTTGACGATGTGGGGGATCGGATCGGAACCGGTCGCGTCGACCGAGACTTCGGCGGTTTCCGGATCGACCTTCAGGGCCTCGCGGACCACCACGGTGCCGAGGTCAAACGGGCCGGCCTTGGCGGCGGTGATCGAGACCACGCTCAACGGCGAGCCCCCGTAGGGGCCGGCGAGGTAGACCTTCCCCGGGACGTACGTGAGGGCGGTGCCGACCCCCGCCCCGGCCCAGGTGCTGCCGACCTCCGAGCCCGCAGGGCAGGATGGCGCGGCGAGCTCTTCGGCGCCGCCGTGTGGACCGCTCCTCGCCTTGGCGGCGGCGATCGCCGCGTCGGGGCAGAACGGAATATCCGCCAGCTTGCCCAACATGCCCGGCGGCAACTTGATCGAGAAGTGGGTGATCTCCTGTTCTGCGTCCGAGCGGCCGAGCTCGATGTAGAACGGAGAAAAGGCACCGGCTGCTTGGTTGACCGGGTAGGCCGAAAGATCAGGATCGAACGGCGGCAGCCCCCCGCTGGGGCAGGGACCGTGATTGGGCCCGCTTTCGATCGAGAAAGGGTTAGAAATAAACAGGGGGTTCGCCGGTCTTGACCATGGCGTCAGGTTGTTGACGGCGGTATGGAGCCCACAAGCTGACGGCGTCACCAGTGGCGCCCGCTCACCTTCGCGGAAGTGCAGTTTGAATTCGGCAACCGGTAGCTGCGGAATGTCATCGAAGACGGTGGTCACCCGCCCCGTCGTCGGATCCAGGGTGACTTCTCCGGCGAGCTTCAACAACACACCGCGGTCTGGCACCTTCAGCACCATGTAGAGGGCGACGAGGCTGCCAAAGGGGTTCTCGTAGGGCTTGGCGATGTAGAGAGAGCCGGTGGCATTGCGATCGATCACCGGCGTCACTGCTTCGACGGTGCCGACCTTTGACGTCTCGGGGCAGCCGACGCCGGGCAGGGAGTCGTACCTCTCGCGGGAAAGGTCTTCTTCGCTGCAGACGCCCAGGCCTTCGGCCTCAGACGGGTTGATCGTCATACCTTCGGGCAGGATGACTTCCGCCCGCTTCATCTCCGAACCGTAGGTGAGGTTCCCGAACTGCAGTCCCTTGGTGGGAAAAGTCGCTTCGTAGTCGAGTCCCGAACCGGTCGTCGCCTGCGTCGTCGTCGGTTTCAGGGTCACGCTCGGGTTGAATTCGAGCGACTCGCAGCCGGTGATCTGCGGATAGGGGACGGTCACCACCGAGGGCGATTCGGGCCGCTGGTAGCTGCGGGCGCTGATCGTCACCTGCCTACCCGTCTCGCAGCTGGTGGGGTTCGTCATGAAGGGCTTGTCGGCCATGCTCGAGGGTCGACCACCGGGCGGCGCGCCGCCAAGCTGCACCTCTTCCGGGGTGACGCGGAGAGGATCGTGCACCGGTGCGCCGGGTACTCCCCAGAGCGTGAAGGTGGACGAGAGCAACCGAGCGCCGGCGGAAAGCCCTTCGGCGCTCGCGACGAGCGTGTTCGTATCCGGGTCGAGCCGCACGTTTACGAACACCGGGTAGATGAGAGCGTAGAAGCCAAAACGGGCGACCACGTCTCCTCCCGGTGCGGGCATGTTGTAGATCGGCTCATTCGCGGTCACGCTGATCACGCCTCCGACGACAACTTCGGTTGACCCGACCTGGCTGTCGACCGGACAGGTGCTCTGGTCGGGAGAAAGACCGAATTCATCCGGAGTGCACTTCGGAAAGGCCGCCGGATTGCCGAATATGCCGGTCGGCAACCGCACGACGACATCCCGGGTGTTGGCGTAAGGAAAGCCCTGGTTCCGGCTGAGAGAGATGTCAGTGGTGAAATCAGCGTGGGCGCCGGCCTGGGTGTCGGAGAGCGACACGGAGGCCGTTTCGATCTTGTACTTGTCCCATTCTTCTTCGGCAGCCATGGCCGAAGGGACGAGCAGCACAAGAAACGCCACCGCAAGCGCAAATAGAAGCTTCTCGGTTCTCATCGCTGCTTCCTCCCGTTGTCAGCGTGGCGACCCTGATGGTGGTGCCTTCTGTGATGGTGGGGTTTGACGCACCGCCATTTGCCGTGCCTTCGCACCCTCTTCCTGCCCTTTGGACAGGTCTTGGGCACGGGGACGTTGCCTGCCCCCCGTAGCTGCTGGGCGGGTCGGTCGGGCGGAGTGGCCGTGGGCTGACAGGCTTCTCCCTGACACTCAGCGGGGGCTGAAGAGGTGGCGAAACCGCCTCCGACCCGCGCGTCATAGATCGACCGCGTTTCGTCAGTGTCCCGCTGCGGTTCGAGAAGATCGGTGGTGTCGATGAACACATCCTCACCGTCTTCGCTCACCCCATACAGGTAATCGGCGTGGGAGCTGTGACCGGACGAAATGAGGAAGACGCACCCCTCGGGGTCGGTGCAACTTCCGACACCCTGCGCCTCCCACTCGTAGACGTCGCGAAGGCCGTCGACGTCCGAAGCAACGAGCGGTTCGGGGGACTCGAAGAAGGCACGGCGGCCATCATCGGTGAGGTTTTCCACGCGATCGAAAACAAACAGCGGCGCCGTGAAAACCCCAAATACGCTTGCTTCGATCGTCTCCAGGCTCGCGTCAGCTCCAGCAGGGAGCCCGGTCGGATTACAAGAAAGACAGTCGAGCGTTTCCGCGACAGAGTCGTAGCGATAAATCTCGGCTTTGTCGGCATTGTCATAGCCGGTGAGGCTCGCACGTGACTCGAAGAGAAGAATGCTTCCGTCGTCGGTGAGGCGCGATGGATCCTGAGGCTGCGCACCAATAGTATTCGGGCTTACAGTGCTATTCGGGCTTCCAAAGCCGGGTGAGGACCAGAGACCCAAGCCGCCGCGGCCCTTGGATTCGCCATCAACATCACGTTCGGTCACGATCCCGACGAACTTGATCGATCCTTCGCGCGACATGTACAGGTTTTGGTAGGTTACTTTTGCTTTTTCTCCCCGGGGATTCGGCGTCGAAGTCAGCTTTTTCGACGATATGAAGTAAGCGGAACTTCCATCGGCGGCCACATTGACCACCGCGTCGACGCCCGTCGCAAAGGGGATGACCCCTGCTTCGACGTCCAAAACAAGCAGTTCGCCGTCCTTGAGGTAAAAGGCCCGCTTGCCGCCGTCCGCGACGCCCTCGAATCTGGCGTTTTCGGCTACTTCGAGCGTTTCTTCGTTGTTGTAGCGAAGGTAGAGAGCCGGGCCCTCCCTGAAGACGATGCCGCGACCATCGCGGGATGCGCCCTCATACCTCGGATTGAGGGCTGGCAGGCCATCGGGCAAAAGCGAGACGAGATGGATACCTCCGTCGGAGGTTCGATCATAGATATTCAAATTTCCCCCAGCCGTCTCGTCCAGCTGTTTCATGCTCGTGAAGATGATGTGCTCGCCCCCCGGCGCAATCATCATCGGGGAAGCGGCGGGGTCGATGCCGAGCGGGCCCTGCCCCAGCGGCTCAGTGTGGCCATCGGGGTAGCGGAGGTAGATGGTGCCAGTTCCGTTAACGACACCTCGCCACACCGAGAACAGCTGTTCGGGCGAGTGGCCGTTCGTCTCCACCGCGCTGAATTCACTGCCTTTCCCCCCGGTGTTGATCGTGGTCCACCCCTCCGGCCCTCGGCTTGCAAGGAGTGGATCGCCGCTCAGGGACCCGGTGCCATCCGTGCCTGGAACGATCCCCCCTTCGACCCGGTAGGACACCCGGGTCCCGTCGGCAGACGTGGTCGCAGAGATGAACCGGCCCGGTTCTCCCAAGCCCGAAGGTGCGAGGCCATTGGTGTTGGCAGGAGTGACGAGCTCAAAGGCACGGCAATCCGGCAGGAGCCGTGATGGACCCGAGCGCACCGATTCGTTCGCACAACCGCCGGAGATAAGCGCAGCGGGATAGGTCGTGAATTCACCTTCACCTTCGTCCTGACCGAGCGCGTTGGTGGCAACGACCCGGAAGCGATAGGTGGTTCCGGGTGCCATTCCGACGGCCCCGGCGGATACCTGAACCGGCGCTCCACCGACCGGGATCGTTCCTTCCCCAGCGACTTCCGCGCCGTCGAAACCGGTGGCGGCGAACTGGTCGGCGCTGACGTATTCGAAACGGAAGTTCGTTTCGAGGTTGCAGGGTTCGACCTCGGCCCGAAGCTGCGCTTCGCCTTCGCTCACATGGGTCGCGTTGACTGCTCCGACCGACGGCGGGCATTCCGCGACAGGAGCAAAGGCGAACGCGTGGCCGGTCTGGCCGGGGGACGCAGTTGCCCAGACATAACGTCCCGTGCTGCTTAGCACTCCGTGAGGACTGTGCTCCCCATTGTCAACGGCGAATCCTCGGCTTTCAGACAGTTTGCGGTCGATCGAAGTCAGGTACTGACCGTCGGAAGTGAGTACGTAGATCACTCTGAGTTTGACGTAATCGAAGACGAAGAGGTTGCCGGTCCCTTCGTCGACCGCGAGGTGCAAGCCTTCGTTGCTTACAAAGCTCCCTTCGGGCGTGGAGGATCCATCGATCGTTTCGATGAGGTTGTGCGGAGCTGCCAGTTCGAACACCCGCACCACATACCGTGAAGATGGATTGACCTCACTTGCCTGGTAAGTCATGTACAGACGGCCGCGGGCTGCGTCGACTGCCAACGAAGGTCCCGAAATGACGTGCATTTCGGGCAGTTCAGCGTCAAGCAACGGGTTGCCTTCTTCGGCAGAGCCATATTCGAGCAGGGGCTGGTTTTGGAACCCGACGAAGAGGTGGTCGTTCTCGGTGTTGATCGCCAAGGCGTTGGCGGCGTACCCATCTGGAAGCGCGAAAGTGGTCGGCGGATCTTCGTAGGCGATTTCGTCGTTGCCAGGGTTGTAAACAGAAGGTTTGTACCGCAGGATAAGTGAGTGCTGATTAGATACCACTCCGGACCCAACTACATAAACATATCCATGGCTATCCACCGCTAGCCTGCTAGGTTCTACCGCCTCTCCTGGGGCGGTGACATCGGTCAGGTGAAACTCGGTGATGAAGTTTCCCTGCGGGCCGAAGACGTCGATGTGATCCTTGTCTTCAAACGGCTCCTCCCCCCAGGCTGCGACGTAGACGTCACCATACGAATCGATTGCCGGTCCCACCGGGTGATGGAAGGGTTCGCTGGGGCCGTCGGGAAAGGCTCCATAAGGACAGCTCGGATCTGGCACCGGGTCGACTTCGGAGGTCGTGCAATCCCCGGTCAGGGACAGCTGAGCATCGAAGTTGTAGTGGATGTCGTCAGCAAATGCGGCCGACGGCCCTAGCATCAACACCGCTGAAGCGAGTATCCACCCGAACACCGCGACAGTGGCAAGTGCCCTCTTATGTTCCCTGCTCCGATGCGTTTCCATCTCTACCCTGCTCCGTTTCGAGTGGTCGGGGCGCGGCTGGAGGCCAGCCGCGCCCCCAGCCGCGAGATCGCGGTTCTTAACCGTTACTGCTTAGCCGGTTACCGCCCAGCTGCCGCGAACGGTGGCAGAGCCTCCGGTCTCAGCGCCCTTCGTGGCGAACTTGAAGGGCAGGATGATGCCTGATTCCTGTGCAGGTTCAGCAACCTGTACCGCCATCGCTCCTTCTTTGGGTCCCTCGTAAAGACAGAGGATGCCTGGTTCTGCAGCTTCGGGGTGTTTGTAATCTCCGGGACACACTTCTTCGTACGCTTCAGCCGCCGCTTCTAGAGCGGCAGGTTCAAACGCACAGGGGTCAGGGCAACCGTAGATCTTTTCGGTGATTACTTCCGTGTCTTTTTCGATTTCAAAACCGACGGTATAAGGCCCAAATTCACGTGGATAAAGCGTGAGCGGCGGCGGCGAGACCCGGACGGGGAAGGAGATGCTCTCGAGGTCAACCTCCGGACCTTCTGCCGATTGCGCTGCAGATGCTGAAAAGACTCCGGTGAGAGTCGCCCCGGGCGCGAGCGTGCATTCCGGTTCCGCTGCACTGCACATGCCGGCTTCACCGGTATCGCCTTTCGGTCCCGGTTTGCCTTCCGGCCCCTGTCCACCCTGAGAACCCTGGTCGCCCTTAGGCCCGGGGTCGCCCTTGGGCCCTGGTGCACCCTGCGGCCCCTGCGGTCCAGCGGTGGCGAATTTCTTCGCTTCCTTACGGGCGATCTTCGAGACTTCCTTTTTCTGCTTCCCGGTGAGGCCGCCGACCGCAAGGGCGGTGCCACCCAGGGCGGCGATGAGTGCGATCGAGGCGACAATTAGCCCGGCGGTTCCGAACGGTTCGCGGATCGCGCGTACCGGATGACGTAGGCGTTTCATGAGTTGGATTTCTCCCTCCCTAGCGGACGGCCTCCCGAGGCAGCCCGATGGTTATGGCTTGCTGCCGGGACTCCCCCGGCCGATGGCGGCGCTTGCCCTAGGCAAAGGCCGAAAGACGGTTCTGGTTGCAACAGGAAATCCGGCGCCCCAGGCGACTGCACGAAGCAGTGGCCGCGGGTGGAGACGGCGCGGGCGGCGGCGGGAAGTTGAACGGTCCCGCCGTTCCTGAGCCGCCCGCGCCGGTCTGCAGGCTTCG
Source organism: Solirubrobacterales bacterium (assembly GCA_036277955.1). Classification (GTDB taxonomy): domain Bacteria; phylum Actinomycetota; class Thermoleophilia; order Solirubrobacterales; family 70-9; genus VAYN01. The sequence goes on from DASULV010000022.1 coordinate 41,259, forward strand.
CCTTCCAGGGAACAAGGCGAGCGCCATAGATGCCGGAGAGGTGCAGCTTGCCCCTCAGCCGCGACTTGGGGAGTCGAGGCGTCATTGGAGCCAGCTGCTCTCTCAGGCCTTGCGTCGCCCTTCGGGGACAAAGGGCAGGCGCAACTGGTGGTGCCGAGCTCCTGCCCGGCCAAGAATGCGTTTTCCTGGCTCCCTGCAATTCCTTCTCCCTGCTTCCCTGGATCCTCCTGACGGAGGGCGATGCGCACGCTAGGCAGAGGTCCCCGGGCGGTCAAGGAGGGACAAAATGGAAGTTTCTCCAGTAAAATCTGCCCCGCTTCAAGTGAGGCTTACCGGGTTTCCCAGGCGGTGGACGTTCAAGAAGAGGGAACGGTCACAGGCCCCTCGGCGATGGCTTTTGGATCTCCTTCAGGCGGAGTGACCCGGCCACTGCTGCCTGAACAGGAAAAGTGCTGCCACCATTCGTTTCGGCTCCTCCTGCGATGCGATGATCCGCTCTCTACTCGCGGACCTCACCTCCATGACTTCGGCAAGCGCGCGTCGATAGATCTCGTGCAGTTCGTCCAAGCCTTGCGAGTCCACCTCCATGGACACGCGCGCCTGGCTGTCGCCTCCTATCCCGAAGCCTCCTGCTTCCATCGCCGCCTTGGCATCCGCCAGGGTGAGCTTGAGAACCTCGAGAGCGATCCTTCTCATCTGCTCAGGAGAGAGTCGCCGGCTTTGCTCCGTATGAATGTAGGGCAGGCGGGTCGCCCGGTACCATCGCTCGATCGCACCTCGGCGGCCTCGTTCACCCGCGACTCGGACGAGGCCCGCCTCGATCAGCTTGCCGAGGTGGTAGCGAACCTTTCGCTGAGGCTCCCCAAGCCTCACCGCAATCTCCCCCACGGTTATCTGATCCCGCTCAGCCACGACGGCGAGAACTCTCCCGCGGTCACGGTGTGTCATCGCCTCGACAAGAGTCAGTAGCTCTACTGTGGCCTGCTGCTCCGCGGAGCCATGCCGGTCGGCCATCGTAATCCCTCCTCCGTACGGCCCCTCACGTCCAGATTCGGCTGGACAACAGTCTCCGGGGCGCGTCACTTGCTTTCCCTGGGCTTCGATGCACTCCCAGCTTCGAGCCGCGACCCCGTTGATGTCAAGCGGCCGTGGTCGATCGCCGGGTCTTCGGATCGATCATTACTGGTACAGCTGGCTTTGATCGCTTGAGCGGCGCCTAAAAAAGGGGCTGGCAAGCCGGGGCGCTGCCGCCGCCTCTCCCCTTCCACGAGAAAACCCCGCCGCAGCGGGGCTTCGTCCTATAGCGGGGGCGGGATTCGAACCCGCGACCTTCGGGTTATGAGCCTTGGCCTTGAGATCGGCTGAACTAGGCAGAGCGCTTTCTAGAGCGGTTTCCGCGAAATCGAGATCGGCCGGGATCGGCTGGAATCTGTGGGGCATGTTGCCCCACTCGTTGCCCCAGCGGACCGACTTGCTTCGAAGCCTGAGCGCACCGAAGACAGCTGGATGCCGCGCGAAGCGGAACCCGGACTAGGACACGTATGCCTCGCGCACCATGGCCGCCGTCCATCGTTTCGTTCCGTGAAACGCCGGGGTCTTCTTGCGGTTCAGCGTGTCAGCGATGTCTTCCAGCGATTCGCCTGCAAGAAGCAATGCCCCGATCTGCTTCCGCCGCGTGTGGTCACGCTGATTGCACTCGATATGGGACAGCCGAACGTTGTCGGCACGTAGCTCTCCACCGGCCGAACGGAGGATCGGGTAGTGGTCGCGCGAGGGCGCCCACAACCTGCGCTCCGTCGCGAGCGATTCGAACTTGTCGCGTCCGTTGGGGTGATAGCACTGCGGCATCTCGCACTTCAGCTCAAGAATCTGCCCACGTTCGGCCATCTGCACGAGGATGCCCTTCACGCCAAATCCGCGGAGTCGGTCCGCGACCGATTCATCTGCCATGCGGCGATCCTGACACAACTGCTCTCGCGTGAAGACAAGAGCCCCGCAACAGTCAATGTACCTCGCGGTCCCGTGATTTCGGGTTGCGGGGAGCAGTAAGAGCGCGCAGATTTGCTGCCCCAGAACTCGAACGGCCGCCTAGCCCGCCGCGAGTTCAAACCAAGTGCGAACCCGCGGTGGCAGCAGGCGCTCGTGTTCGCGAACGAAGGCGACGAGCGCGTCGGAGGAATGGGACGCGATCCAGGAGGGACCGACCAGCGCAGGCATGATCGTCTCCACCGCCCAGCGCGGAGGCAGCTTCCGCGAGGCCTTCGCGATGGCGAAGACCTTCGCCGAGGCGCGCCAGGAGCACGGCGACTCCGCTCTGCTCGACGAGCTCGTCGCCGCCAAGCCGGAGATGGACCGGGGCGGAGCGCGCTCACCGCAGGAGCTGAAAGAGCATGGTCTGCAGCGGATTCGCGAAGCCGTCTCCTTCCTCGAGCAGAAGGCGACCCCGGAGGAGCTTGCGGAGTACCGCGGCTTCGTCCTCTCGCTGGCACAGCGCGTGGCCGGTACCAAGGACGAGGGCGAGGGCTCAGAGGTGAGCGAGGCGGAGAGCGCCGCGATCGCCGAGATCTCCCAGGCCTTGGGCACCTAGCCCCTTTGGCGCAAATCAAGCGCTTTCGTTGGGGCCCCAACTCGGTCCCGGTAGAGCCTCTCCGATGCAGATGCCCTGCGCTTGGGCTTGGCCCAACGCCCGATAACTCCCTCTTTATAGAGACCCTGAGTTCGCTGGACCTGTCAATAGAGAGATCCCGGGAGAACAAATCGCCTTAAAACGCTACGCGTGAGTTGCATGCCTCCCGGTACATCAGACACTGATAGTCGCAGCTTTGCAGTGCGCCCGAAGGGATTCGAACCCTCATCTGCGGATTAAAAGACCGCTGCTCTTAAGTCCACCGCCGTCCGGAGACTCCCTAGGAGTGGGTGAGGTAGAAGGAAGTTTTCCTTCTCACGCACGATCACACCTATTTCCTCCCCTGGGCGATGAGCCGTTACCATTTGAACTACGGGCGCAAAATAGTTTGAGCAATGTACTTGTGCCGGGAAATGCTGTCAAGATTATTCATTCACGCATTGCGCCCAGGTAGGTTGGACACGGGAAGCAGCGTCCTGCGCTAGTCGTACGGCGGAGGAGCGGGGTAAGGCTGGGAGCAAGATGAAGGGAGGGTTCGACGACCCTCCTACGGCTGGTTCGACGGGCGCACGAGCAGCTCGTTGACGCTCACGTGCGGTGGCTGGCCGAGCGCGAACAGGATCGCGTTCGCGATGTCGTGTGCCTGCATCGGCACGACGCCCTCGAAGCGTTTCTGCATCTGCTCGAGCGCCGGTGGCCGATTGTGGCTCCACAGCTCCGACAGGACGGCCCCGGGCTCGACGATCGTCACGCGGATCCCAGCGTCGACGCACTCCTGCCGCAGCGCCTCCGAGAACGCGTTCACCCCCCACTTGGTGAGGTTGTAGACAGCCGACCCGGCACGCGCGACGCGGCCCGCAACGGAGCTGACGTTGACGATGTCGCCCGACCCCTGCGCGCGCATTAACGGCAGCGCGGCGTGCGTGCAGTAGAGGACGCCGAACAGATTGACGTGCACCATCCGGCGCCACTCCTCCGTCGGCGCGCCGTCGATCGGGCCGAGCAGCATCACGCCGGCGTTATTGACCAACCCGTCGAGACGACCCAGCTCGGCGTGCGCGCGCTTGACGAACGCACGCGCCTGGGCCTCGTCGCCGACATCGGTCGGGATCGCGACGGCGCGGCCGCCGTCCTGCTCAATCTTCGCCGCGAGCGCCTCGATGCGGGCGGCGCGACGGGCGGCAAGCGCCACGCTCGCCCCGGCTGCGGCGCACGCGAGCGCGGTCGCCTCGCCGATGCCCGAGGACGCTCCCGTGATCGCGATGACCCGGTCGGTCAAGGGGGTGAAGGCTTTTCCGGTCTCGATGCCCATGCTGCCTGTCATTTCCCCGCGTCGAACAGGTCGCTGAGCGCGTAGCCGGACAGCGCCGCCTCGGCGAGCGCCTCGCAGGCCTCGTGGTCGCCCTCGCGGAAGGCCGCCGGCAGGTTCACGTACGGTGCTCCGTGGTAGAAGCGCTCGTAGTGCTCATGGCGGCTCGCGAACTCCGATCCGACTGCGTCCCACACGAGCTTGTAGAGCTTGATGCGCTCCTCCGCCGTATGGCCTGGGGAGCGCACGTAGCGCTCGATCAGCGGCCCTGCGTCGGGGTGGACGAGATCGCGGTGGGAGGCCGGCATCTGTATGAGCGAGCCACCGGCGAGCCACTTGATCTCCTCGACGAGCTGCACGTACGCGTTCGGCGCCCACGCGCGCTGGGCGAACGCGACCGCGCGGTTCGGCTGCACGGCGCCGCCCGGCACCGGCTCGCAGCCGTCCTCCATCGCGAGCACCGCCGCCTTCGCCAGGTTCACCGTCGTCAGCACTCTGCCGAGCTGCATCTGCACGAGGGGGACGTTCAGCACGTTGTTTGCCTTCGCGATCTTGATCGCAAGGCCAGCGAGGAACTCGAGCTTCGTCCAGTAGCGCGTCGCCGCTTGGTGGATCCAGTACGAGAAGGCCGGCGTGTCCCACCATTGCTTGAACGCCAGCTCTACGTCTCGGTAGACGAACACGCGCTCCCACGGCACAAACACATTCTCGTAGATCACCAATGCGTCGTTCTCGTCGAAGCGCGACGAGAGCGGGTTGTCCCACGTGCTGCGCGCTGCCTGCTCGTAGGAGGCGCGCGAGATCACCTTCACGCCCGACGTGTTGAGCGGGATCGAGAACGTGAGCGCGTAGTCCTGGTCCTGGGGACCGAGCGGCTCGATCGTGCCGACGAGGATCTCATCGCCGAACAGCGCGGCGGTGCCAACCATCTTCGCGCCGCGCACGACGATTCCGTCGTCCCGCTCGCGCACGACGCCGACGTAGAGGAACGGCTCCTCCTGCTCGGCTGCCGGCTTGGAGCGGTCGATCTGGGGGTTGACGATCGTGTGCGCCTGGTAGAGGTCGTCATCGCGCATGTGCGCGTAGTAGGCGAGGACGTTGTCCGCGCGCTCCTGGCCGCCGCGTGCGAAAACGCCGGGCGCAGCGGCGAAGCCGGCCCAGCAGCAAGCCATATAGTCGGGGCTGCGCCCGAGGTAGCCGAAGGTCGTCTCCGCCCATCTGCGCGTTGCCTGGCGGCGCGCGACGAGGTCGGCCCGCGAGCGTGGGATCGTGTAGCAGCGGTGAACCGGATCGCCCGTCGCGGGGGACGGGGCCGTGAGTACGTTCTTCAGCGCCGGGTCGTGCGTCATGTCGTAGAGGTGGGCGATCGAGCGCACCATGTTGCGAAAGGCCGGATGAGTCGTCACATCGGCAACTCGCTCCCCGTCGATCCACACCTCGCGCCCGTCGCGCAGGGCCTCGACGTACTCTGCTCCGGTCCGGGTCATCGGCGGTTCCCCCGGTCGCCAACCGACGGCGACAGGCCTTCGTGGGCATCGGCTGTCGCGTCGAGAGCGGCCGCGACCGCTCGCAGCACACTCCACAGCTCCTCCGCGTCGCCGCACGTCGTGCGGATGTTCCCAATCGACACGCGCGTCACGTGGCCGTCGGGCAGCGTCGCGTGGCTGACGAACGCCTTCCCCGTTGCATTGACGCGCCGAACCAGCTCGCGGTTGTCGCGTACGTGCTGAAACGTCACGAGCGGGAAAACCGACGCGGCCGGCCGGCGAAAGGACGGATGCGCGTCGAGTTCGCGCTCGAGCCAGCGCGCCGTGCGGAGTGCGTGGCGGAACTGGCCGGCGATGCGCTGAAGCCCGTAACTGCGGATGACCCACCACAGCTTCAGCGCCCCGAAGGTGCGCCCCAACTGCAGTGAGCGATTCATGGGGTCCCACCCGCTGTCGTCGTCCGACATGCTCAGGTAGTCCGGTACGGCTCGGAAGGACGTTTCGAGGGCCCCGCGATTGCGGCAGTACAGGCACGAGCTCTCCAGGGAGACGAACAGGCCCTTATGCGGGTTGACCACCAGCGAGTCCGCGACCGCGAGCGAGGGCGTGATCGCCCGCACCTCCGGCAGTAACCGCCAGAGCCCTCCGTACGCCGCATCGACGTGCAGCCAGACGCCGGCAGCGGAGCACACCTCGGCGATCTCCTCAAGTGGGTCGACGGCCCCAGTGGCGGTCGTGCCGACCGTCGCGACGACCGCGAGGGGAAGCCGGCTGTTGCGCACGTCGTCCTCGATCGCCTCCCGCAGCGCGTCCGGCGACAACTGGTACGACTCGTCAGCCTTGAGCCGCACGACGTTGTCGCGGCCGAGCCCAAGCGCAGCGGCGGCCTTGTCGACTGAGCTGTGCGCCTCGCTGGATGCGTAGATCCGCGCCTGCCCGGCACCGGCCGTAGCCCAGCCTTTGTCCCTGACCCTGGGCAGCGCGGCGTCGCGCGCGGCAGCGAGCGCATAAAAAGTCCCGAGCGACGCACCGGGCACGAGGATGCCGTCAGCCTCGCGCGGGTAGCCGACGAAATCGGCAATCCAGCGGAGCACGAGCGCCTCGAGCGAGAGTGCGGCCGGCGTGCTGCTGGCGAGCATCGCGTTGAGGTTGAGTCCGGCGGCGAACAACTCGGCGAGCGCGCTGGGATAGCTTCCCGAGATACTGAAGAAGCCGTGAAAGCGCGGGTGGTTCCAGTGCGCGACGTTCGGCAGGATCTGCGCGACCGTGTCGCGCAGGATCGCGTCAAACGGCTCGGGATCCTGGGGCGGGTCCCCGTTAAGCGGCTGCACGAGCTCGGACGACGCGGCGCCAACCGCGACGGGCCGGTCACGGATCGTCTCGAGGTAGCGGACGAGTTCCTGCGCCACGAGCTCGTTATTGCGCAGGAACTCCTCGGCGGGCCACTCGATCGATCTATCGTCGATCACCAGTCTCGCCGTCCGCTAAGTAACCCCCCGGCAGCATCGCGCGGTCAAAGGCCACGTCGGGCCGCCCGTCCCAGTCCCAGCCGCCGCTTACCGCGAGCGTCGCACCGGAGATGTAGCTCGCCGCCGGCGATATCAGAAAGGCCACGGCGGCGGCGATCTCCTTCGTCGTAGCCAGCCGGCCCGCTGGTACCCGCTGCAGCATCCACTCCAGCTCTTCAGCGGTCAGATGGCCGTTGTCCGTCAGCCCCGGAGCGACGCAGTTGATGGTGATGCCGGCGCTCGCCTCCTCGCTCGCCATACTACGCGTGAGGATCTCAACGCCGGCCTTGGCGATCGCATACGGAGCGACGTTCCCTGCGGCGCGAAGCCGGTGCATGGGCGCCGAGCCAATGTTCACGATGCGGCCGTAGCCAGCTTCCCGCATCGAAGGGAGCACACACTGGGAAACGTAGAAGGCGCTGGAGAGGTTGCTCCGGAGTATCTCGTCCCACTCTTGCGCGGTCGTATCCGTCAGCGGCTTCAAGACGAAATCGCCGACGTTGTTGACGACGACATCGAGCGGGCCGGCCCACTCGGTCGCCGCCTCCACAAGTGCGGCGGCTCCAGTCGCCGTGCTGACATCCGCGACGACCGTGAATGCCCTGCCGCCAGCTGCGTCGATCTCTGCCACGAACTCTTCCGCGGCCGCGACGCTCTTGCGGCAGTTGACGACGACGGCAATCCCCTGGGACGCGAGCTGCGAGGCGACGGCGCGCCCGATCCCGCGCGCCGCACCGGTGACTAGGGCCGTTTTTGCACGGGCGTGGCTCACGTAAAGCCCTATGGGTGCGGCAGCTCGGTGTAGTACTGGAACGAGCGCCGCTGCGTGCAGTGTTCCTCGAAGATTCGCTCCAGGTGCGGCTCCTCCTGCGCGGTCAGATGCTCGTGGTCCTCGATGCTACGCCACGGGTACAAGATCGATACCCGCATCGGGTCATTCAGCGCCTGCAAGAAGCGGGCGTGTCCGCACCAGCCGGGATGGGCATGGGCGATCGGACCCACGATATCGTCGATCTCCTTCATCACCTTTGCCGCATTGCGAGCCGCCTCCGGTGCGAGATACCAGGTCTCCACCACGGTGATCATCGCTATGCAGTTCCCGCCTGCCGGAATGCGCGCAGAAGAGATGGTTCGTCTGGCACGAAGCGGCGGCAGACGAACCTATGGCTGCGTCGCGCCTCCAACTGCGCATCCACGAGCGTGGTCCAGCCGTTGCTCACGGCGTCCGGCCATGCGCTCTGCTGCTCGCCAAAACGGCGGGCGAGCGCGCCGAACGTGACTGGGAGCGACTCAATCATGCGCGCGTGGTCGGTATTCAGCACACCAGAGAATCCCGGAGGCATCGCCGGCGGCGCCATCGATGGCCGCACGATGTCGCCATACGCGCGCGCGTCGAAGTCGCTCGCATATCGCATACCCGCAGAGGTGGCGGAGAAGAGCTCGGCGACATCCTCGAGCGTCATGGCGATCTGTTCGGACACGAGGACGTCCACCTCCGCCTGCAGCTCGCCCATTAGCGTGACCATCGCGACCAGGTAGAGATGAAGAACCTGATGGCCGAGCTTCCACCGCTCGAGCGGCTCCAAGGGCGCCTGGAGCCGAGTTGGCATCCAATCGTCCGCCGCCTCGCCGCCGAGCGCGGGAGCGCTCTCGACTTCCGCCCAGCGGCGCGCGTTGATCCGGTGGAGGATGAGGAAACCGAGCCGCATGCTGGCACGCGCCTCCTCCGGCAACGACGTAACGGGCAGATCGCTTAGAAGCTCGCGCTCAACCAAGAGGCACTGCATAGTCCAGCGTCGAAGGTTCGTTCCTGAGCGATCGAGCCCGAAGTAGGCGTCGTAGTTGATCGCAGTGGCCGGCTTCGAACGCGGAACGACCGAATCCGTAGGCATGCTGATCGGCCGTTGCTGCACGCTGAATACCTCCAACAGGTTTAGAATAGTCAAAAGTACTGTACTAGGATACATAACTTTTTTTGACCTGACCAGATCCAATGTGGCCCGCTGATTTCTCCATCGCCGGTTCGTGGCTGTGAGACCCTCTCGCCCTGACCCGGACGCGCCCGCCAATCCGTTTACGTCTCCGGAGGAGCTCGAGCGGATCCTCGGAAGGCCGTTCGAACTCCGGCTCGGGGCGAACGAGAGTGCCTTTGGGCCGTCCCGCCGAGCGCTGTCCGCGGCCGCCCGAGAGCTCGCGCGAGCGTCGTGGTACCCCGATCCCAGAAGCGAAGAACTCACCGACGCGGTCGCGACCGCCCGCGCACTTCCGCCGTCGCAGATCGTCGTTGGCGCCGGAATCGACGACCTCCTCGACCTCGTAACGAGTCGCCTGCTGCGCCGGGGCGAGGCGGCTGTGGCGACGGCGGGCACCTATCCGATCTTCGAACACCTTGTCAGGGCGCACGGCGGCCGGTTGGCGACGGCCTCCTACCGCTCAGACATCACGGTCAACCTTGCGGCGCTCGCGGAACTCGCCCACAGAGCGGATGCACGCATCGTCTACGTAGCGAATCCCGACAACCCGAGCGGATCCTTCCTGCCGGAGGACGTTCTGCGCGATTTCGCGGACGCGCTGCCGAACGGCTGCGCGCTGTTCCTCGACCACGCCTACGCCGAGTTCGCGGGCCACACTGGGGCAGAGGCCGACGTCGCCTCGCATCCTGCACGTCTCGCGCGCTTCTACACGTTCTCCAAGGCCTATGGCCTGGCTGGGTTGCGCATCGGCTATGCCGTCGTTGGACCGGAGATCGCGCAGACGCTGGCAGAGCCTCGAAAGCACGTGAGCGTCACCCGCCTGGCACAGGCGGCCGCGCTGGCGGCGCTCGATGACGTGGACCACCTCCGGTGGGTTGTTCGGGAAGTGGAACGAGGCCGCGATGAGTATGCGGCGCTCGGCCCAGGACTCGGATGGGAGCCAATACCCTCGCGCGCCAACTTCGTGACGTTCAGAGTGGGAAGCGTCCGATCGGCTTCGGAATGGGTGCGAGCACTCGCACGCCACGGGGTGTTCGTCCGGCGAGGGTTCGCGGATCCGCTCGACAGCTGCCTGCGTGTGACGATCGGGACCGCGGAGGATCGTGGCAAGTTAGCGGGGATCGCCGGCCGCATCAGCGCTGGACACTCTGACTGGCTACGCCCTTGAGACCCGCAGCGGCGCATGGCTCCTTGCAAGCGCAGTTTAGATTAATTACTCTGAACAATCACAACGCGGGGAAGGGTTGCGACGTGATGCAGGCTCATATTGCGCTGCATACTTTTGAAACTTGTCCGTCAGGCACGGCGGTCGGGGGCTTCAACCCACCGATCAGCGGACCCGGCCAACGGCCTGTATTCGAGTCGAGCCAGAAACATGAGCCAGAGAACACACGGCTCGCCGCTCAGACTGATCGCGTCCGGTGGACAAAGGCGGGCTAGCCCGTGACTTACGTCCCTGCACAGCAAGGTGGCGCACATGCCGGCGCCAATCTTTGATCTGCTCGGCATCGGTATCGGACCGTCGAACCTGAGCCTTGCCGCGCTCGCCGACCGCGTGTCAGGGGCGCACACGATCTTCTGTGAGCGGCGCGACCGCGTCGATTGGCAACCCGGGATGCACTTTCCGGGGGCGACCACCCAGACCCCGTACCTCAAGGATCTAGTGTCGTTGGTCGATCCGACGAGCCCGTACAGCTTCGTCAATTTCCTCGTGCAAACCGGGCGAATCTTCCGCTTCCTGGCGCGATCGGACGGACAACTAACCCGGCGGGAGTACGAGCAGTACTACCGCTGGGCCGCCGCCCAGCTCAACACGCTGCGATTCGGGACGCCCGTTGAGCATGTGGGCTACGAGCCGGATGTCGGCTTTGTCGCGACGACTCCCGCAGGAACGTTCCTGTCGCGGAAGCTGGTGATCGCGACGGGCTCCATGGCGCACTTTCCTTCGTGCGTGGCGCACCTGCGCGGATCCCACGTGCACCATGCCGACGAGTTCCTGGCACGCCGCCCCGACACCGCCGGCAAGCGCGTACTCATCGTCGGCGGAGGCCAAAGCGGCGGCGAGGTCGTGCTGCACCTCCTGACGAAGCAACACGCGCTGCCTCGCAAGCTCATATGGGCGACGCGCAGCGCCGGCTTCCCGCTTACGGACCAATCGCCGTTCGCGAACGAGTGGTTCAACCCGCGCTATGTCGAGCACTTCCACGGACTCGACGTCGCGCGCCGGCGCTTTCACAACGCCTTCCAGAAATATGCGAGCGACGGGATCATCGAGAGCACCCTGAGTCAGATCTACCGACGTCTCTACGAGCTCGACTTCGTGGAGGACCTCCCGTTCGAGCACCGAGTGCTGCTCGGATGCGAGCTGGTCGAAGGCAGCCGACACCACGACGAGTATCGCTTCTCGTTCCAGACGGACGACGTCGAGGGCCCGATCGTCGTTGACTCCGACGTCGCGATTCTCGCCACGGGGTACGAGGCACGCCTGCCCATATGCGTCGCCGATCTGCAGAGCCGCTTCAGCCCCGACTGGAGGGAGTCGATAGCCGCCGACTACCGCGTCGATTGGGACGGGCGACCGGAGCATTCCATCTACGTCCAGGGATCCGGACGCCTCTCGCACGGCATCGCCGACCCCCACCTAAGCCTCGGCTCCTGGCGCAGCGCGGTGATCCTCAACTCTCTCTACGAACGCGAGATCTACCCGACCTCGCGCGGAAGCACGACGATCCGCTGGCTCGGCGGCGCCCCGCGCGATTCCTCTTGAGCGTCCTCTTTTAATAGGAGTTTATTTATTGATTGATTGATAACCTTTGCGGTTAAAGGAATTTGATACCTGGGTTCGAGGTCCCTGGCTGGTGCATTCGATGATGAACATCTTTGATTTCTTCGATGCTGCGGAGAGCGAGCCCGGCGTGTTAGCGGCTCGTGCGCCGCGACGGCCTCAGCCGGAATTCGACTTGCTGCTTATACCCCGCGTACCCGACTGGAAGCAGGACTCTCGTGTGCTCGCGGCACTCAATCACGTGCAACGCGAACCATGGGCCGCCGAAGTGCGTGTTGCCCGGAACTTTGTGCGCCTGCGTCTTGACGATCGCTGGATCGACTCTGCCGGCGCCGCGCTTGAGTCCGGCCATGACGACGACACAGACCTCGGCGACCTCGCGGCCGGGCAAAGCTTTGCACTGCAATTTTGGGACGCCAATGCGACCAAGGCTCTGCACGCTGGGCACTTGCGGAATCTCGCGATTGGAAACGGGCTCGCAGCTGGCCTCATGCAGGCGGGCGCCAACGTAGAGCGTCGCAGTCTGATTAATGACGCTGGCCGCGCAATGGGAGAGGCGATGGCGGGCATGCTCCGCTTCCGAGCCGGGCGCGGTGGGCACCCGCCCCTGAAGAGCGACCACCTCGTGGGCCGCTGCTACGCGGACTACGTCGCGACTAACGCCCAAAGCGGCGAGGGCGCGGACTCGATGGCGCGCGAGCTGACGGTCCATCGGGACAAAGCCGATGAACTTGTTGGGCAGATGCTGCGCGGGGACCCACAGGCGGCCGCGCTCAGGCGTTCGACGTGCGAACTCGTGCTGTCTGGACAGCGGCAGACGCTCAGACGACTTGGCATCACCTTCGACAGGATCTTCTTCGAGTTCGATTATCTCAGCGCAGCAGCAAGGTTGACTGAGAGAGGGCTTCGCGAAGGTACGCTCACCTATCGAAATGACGGAACGGTCGTTTATGGCACGCGCCGCCGTGATTACGCGGAGCTTCCAATCGCCCGTTCTGACGGACTCCCGACCGAGCACATGCGCTTCATCGCGTATTGGATGACCGAGGCTGCGACCCTCCGGCGAGTGCGGTCAGTGCAGGTCGCCGGCGTCGAGTGGGCGACGCCCACCATCTGCCGGCGTCAATTGATGGAAACCTGGTCGCGTCCGGGCGCGACCGCTGTTCACCCCCTAGCAGGCGTCTTTCATGGGTTGGTCTCGATCGATGGGAGCGCACTTGGCTCTAGCAAAGGAAGTGCCCCCCTAATCGATGATCTGCTCACCTGGCTCGATACTCAGATTGACGAGGATTGGCAGGGGGGCATGCTGCGGCGCACGCACCCAGCTCCAGACCGCATCGCCGCTCAGACGGCTCTTGCATACTTCCTTTCGCAGCCTAGTACTCCACCCCTCGACTTCGATCCAACTAGGTTGCTGAACCACACCGAGAGCCTCGGTTGGGCCCTCTCGCTCGCACAAGCGCGGGCGGCGCAAGGAGATGCGGGCTCGAACGCGGATGAGCTCGACTACCGCTACGCCGTCGTGCAGTCGCAGTTGCACCGCCGTCATCTTCGCCTGCTTGTCCAGCGGCTTGAGGTCGTTTCACTCGCCCGCCATCTCCTTCGCCTGGCGCACTGGTACCTGGAGCGCAACCGCAGTGACCGCGTATCCCGCGTCGTGCGCAGCGTGCTGGATCGCGGTGCGCGAGGGCTCGGTCTGATGCAAGCACCCGCGGTGTCATGAATAAGTCCGAGACTCGTCGCCGCGCCATCGTCATCGGAGCCAGCTCCGGAATCGCGGGCGGCACGCGCAAAGTGGTTGGCGCCCAGGTTCATGAGCTGCGGCTCACCTACGCCTCCGGAACGCCGAGGCCTAGCAAACAGCCCGCCCCTACCAACGGGCGCGACATCGAGAAGCTGCTGCCCTTTCTAGACAAGTTGGCCGCGACGATGCCCTGGAGATGGAAAGCGGCCAAGCTGCTGGCCTCCGAGAGTGGGCCCTTCATCATTGGAGCGACGCACGACGTGACCGGGGGCATGCGGATCGATGGCTGAGCCGATCGAAGTCTTCGAGCGACACCTCGCGGCATTCAACCGCCACGACCTCGAGGCCTTCTTGGCCTCCTATGCGGACGACGTCTCCATCAACGGTTTGCCGGTCGGATCTGTTGAGGGCATTGCCGCCGTCCGCAGCCTGTACAGCGAGCGGTTCGAGGATCGGACGCTGCGATGCGAGGTCCGCGAGGCGGTGGAGCTCGGTGGTCGTTGGGTGGTCGCTCACGAGGTGATCCACAGCAGCGCGGGCGTGGTGGAGTTCGCCGGCATCTTCGAGATCGCAGACGGCCTCATCCGTCGGGCTGACATGAGCGCGCGCTACCCGCTGGACGACGACAGGTGACGAGCTCTGACCTGGTCGGAGACTCCACTCACGGCTGCCACGGGGTATTTCCGGCGAACGGCTCTCATCGGCGACGGCCGCGTGAAGGCCGAAGCTGGGTGTCGCAGTCGGACCCCTTCCGATGGGGAGCGCTTGGCGACGGCGCCCAGTACCCATTCAGGCAGCATCATCGGGTCCGCGCTACGTCCTCGGCCCTGGCGAGCGCGCCGATCAAGCGTCGGAGGGTGAAGCGCGGGTCGACTTGCCCGCACCAAAAACCCGTCGCTTACGACCAGGCCCTCATCGTCCAATTCGCGTAGGGCGCGGGCGAGCGCGATGCCCCCGACAAGACTGCGGGGATCGGCGAGCACTCGGCCGGCGAGGGCTTGAAGCGTCAGAACGTCCGGGTCCTCGCGAAGAACCTCGGCAAGTACGTCTAGCTGCAACTGGAGATCGGCCCTCATCTTCGGACGCTCCTGCGCAAGCGGTCCGCGGGATGCTCGATATAGAAGTCTCCATCGACGTAGCGACCCGGACGCCACTCCATCCCCGCCAGCAGAAAGCAGGTCGAGACGTTCGTGCCGGCGGCGAGCTTGGCGATCGTGTCGAGACGCGGGAGGTCAAGCCCCCGCTCCAATACGCCGATATGCGGTCGGCTCAGCCCGATCAGGTTGGCGAGCGCTTCCTGGGATAGATCAGCCCGTCGCCGGCTGCGCCATAGGTTCAGCCCGAACCGCTCTCCCAGCGTCGGCTCTTGGCTCAATGGGGGCGGGATCCTCGCCATCATCCTCGCCCCAGATCATCGGCTCGCTTGACCAGCTCCCATCTCGTCACCCCGAGCCCCTGTGAAAGCCGGCCGAGCATGGCCCAGGTCGGGTTGCGATGTCCGCGCTCAAGGCGGCTGATGTAGGAGGAGTCGATGCCAGCCTGCGCGGAAAGCCCGTCCTGGGTCAGGCCAGCTTCCGCGCGTAGTGCCTTCACCACCCTTCCCAGGCAAACAAGCGAGGAGTCCGATTTTTCAACCCGCGGAGACATTGCCCCTATCACCTTCGCGCGGCCCGGCTGTCGCGCTCGGCCAGCTCGTCCAGCACCTCCTGAACGGCAGCTTTCCGCGCAGCCCGCACCGGCTCGATCTGGGCCGATAGCTCCGAGCCCTTCCCGTTCAGGGCGCGGCAGAGCTCCTCCAGCATGCGCAGGCCGGGATCGGCGCACCTGCCCTCCTCGATCTCCCCGATGAACTCAGCGGTGGTCGGCGAGCGATCCGCAAGCCCTTGCCGGGTCAGCCCGCGCTCCTCGCGAAGCGCCCTCAGCGCCTGGCCCGTGCGCAGCACCCAGGCTGCGTCCGGTTTCTCGCGGGGGGCGACCTTCGGGGCGTCGTCGCGCAGCAGTTCAAGAACGGCACGGTGGTCCGGGTCTTCCATGCGCTGCCTGAGCCGGTCCTTGAACCGCTCCTCGCTCTCGTAGCCGACGGGCGATATCCGGAAGCCGGCCGGCAGGTGGAAGTCCCGAACTTCATAGCCGCTGATGTCTGCGATCGACGGCGGGGTCTCGTAGTGCTCATGGCGAGCCGGGTCCCACCACATCCACTCGACCAGGTCGCGGTTTTTGACCCCCAAAGCCGCGACCAGCTTGAGGATCGTGTCGAGGCGCGGAAGCCGGTGTCCGTGCTCAATCATGCTAAGGAGCGAGCGGTTGATCCCGATCCTGTCCGCCAGCTCGCTCTGGGTCAGACCGGTAGGGCGGCGGAACCAGACCACGTTGGCGCCGAACCGTTCTCCCAGGGTCCATTCCCTTTCAATCCACTTATCTTCCTGGCCGAGACGGCTCACTTCGATCCCTCCTTCGGCGGGTCGAGCACCCAGGCCAGCCCCTTCAGCAGCACGCAGGGCTCCACTTCAACCGCCCCGGCGAGCTTCACGATCGTGTCGAGGCGCGGAACGCGCCGACCGTGCTCCAACAGGTTGATCTCGGTCCGGTTGAGGCCGGCCCGTTCGGCGGTGCCGATCTGCGAAAGCCCGGCGCGACCGCGCAGCTCGACCAGGTTCTGACCGAAGCGCCACCCGAGCTCACCCGCCTGGGGTCCTTTCATTCGCCCCATTGCTCAGCCCCCCGTCCTCATGCCAAGCGCCTCCCGAACGAGCGGCGACCTCTTGACCCGCGCGGTCGGCAGGTAGAAGTGCTGGAGCGCACCGCGAACCTGCTGGTCGCCCGCGATCTCGATCGCGCCGAGCTTGTCGAGCTCGCGGACGTGATAGCTGATCACCGACAGCGACTCGTTTTCAAGATCGGATAGCTCTTTGGGGCTCAGCATCTCCGTTGACTCCAAAAAGCGCCGCAGAAGGCTTCGGCGAATCGGATGCCTGACGGCGTCGAGGAGTTCTTGCTTTTGGTCGCCCCTAGCCATCAGACCGCGCCCCCGGTCAACTCGGAATGCCGGACGGCGGCCCGAGTCGGGTGGACCCTCTCGTCCTCGCCAGGGCGGTGAAGCAGGCCGGTCCCGGCCAGCTCCCGAACCGCGCGCTGGATCGCGTCGAATTGCGAGAAGCTCCGCGTCCCGCCGCCAGTCATTTCCCTGACCAGCTCATCCATCGTCAGCGTTGCCGGATGGAGCTCCAGCACCTGGCGAAGGATCGCCGCCTGCTCGCGCTCGTCTTCGTCCCAGGTAGTGATCGCGGGACCATCGCCCGCGCCCTTAGGGTGGTCGTGCATGGGAGCTTTGCCTCCTGTGCCATGCCCCCGGCTGTTCACGCAGCGCGGGGGCGCTTTTGCCGTATGTCGGCGGCGACCGTAGGTGGACGGCAGGCTCTATTTCAAGGGCTGGATCGACCTCTCTCGGACCTCATGTTGCCCCAGGCGTTGCCCCAGGGGCCATTTTGCGGCCTGTTGTCTACGTCCCCTGAAACGCGAAAACCCCGCATTTGCGGGGCTTTCGTCCTATAGCGGGGGCGGGATTCGAACCCGCGACCTTCGGGTTATGAGCCCGACGAGCTACCTGGCTGCTCCACCCCGCGGCGGACTGGTGATGGTAGCAAGGTGGTGGGGGTGGCGGGGTGGGATTTGTGGGTCTTGGGGGGCTGATTGCGCAGGGGGCTTGGGAGGTCGGCGGGGGCTAGAGTGGCCGGGTGGCTGATGGGGCTAAACGGGTCGCGGTGATCGACATCGGGACCAATTCGACGCGGTTGCTGGTCGCCGATGTGGCGGGCGGCGTGGTGTCGCAGGTGGAGCGGCGGAGCACGGTCACTCGCCTCGGGCGGGGGGTCGATCTGTCGGGGCACCTGTCCGGCGAGGCGATCGAGGACGTCTGCACGGCGATCGGCGGCTACGTCGGGATCATCGAGGAGCTGGGCGCCGAGACGGTCGATGCGATCGCGACGAGCGCCGTGCGGGATGCCGACAACGGCAGCGCCTTCGTCGCCGAGCTGCGCGAGCGCTTCGCGCTCTCGGCCCGCGTCCTCGGCGGCGAGGAGGAGGCGCGCTCCACTTACCTGGGCGCTACCTCGGAGGCGCCGCCGAGCGAGCCGACGCTGGTCGTCGACATCGGCGGCGGCTCGACCGAGCTCGTCGTCGGCCAGGGCTCCGAGATCTCCTTCCACGACTCGCTCCAGGCCGGCGTCGTCCGCCACAGCGAGCGCCACATCGCCGGCGACCCCCCCACCGCCGGCGAGCTGGAAGCCCTCGCCGCCGACGTCCGCGGCCTGATCGAGGCCTCCGTCGGCACCGGCGTCACGGCCAGCCGCGGCATCGCCGTCGCCGGCACCCCCACCTCCCTGGCCGCCGTCGAGCTCGGCCTCGAGCCCTACGACCCCTCCCGGGTCCACGGCCACGTACTCGCCCTGCCGTCGATCCAGCGCATGCTCTCGCAGCTCGCCTCGGCCCCCCTCGCCGAGCGGGTCGAGATCCCCGGCCTGCACCCCGACCGGGCACCGACGATCGTCGCCGGCGTCGTCATCCTCGTCGAGGTGATGCGCGCCTTCGAGCTGGAGGAGATCGGCGTCTCCGAGCACGACATCCTCTATGGCACTGCAATTTCCGCCAGTCGTAAAAACCCTTCGATCTACTAGGTGGACAGGCCGTCTTATCCGCTCCGGCCAATTGGGCCAGCAGACATACCAAAAGCCGAATAACCAGTAGGCCTGGATACTTACTTTTGAGGTGACCCCCGGCGGCCCCACTGGAACCCAAGAACCCTCAGGTACATACTCATTTGACCGGGGCAAAAGGTGGGGTTTTCTTCACCTTGCCACCCCGAAATAGGGCTTAGGCGATTGCCGCATCATGGCGCCTCCCGCCGTCTGGGCCCACCAAATAAATAGGTCCCTTGAAGACGTACCCCTGCCCGTCCCGAGGGGCCACCTGGATCGGCCGTCAGCGATGACGGCCGATTCTCGTTATGGCTACGCCAGACTCGTTATGCGCTACGCCAGATTCGCCTTGCGCGGGTAAGCGACCTCAGGATCGGTGAGGACGTTGACCAGCGTCGGCCGCCCGGAGGCGAAGGCGCGCTCCAGCGCCGGCTTCAGCTCCCCGGGCTCGCGCACCAGGATCCCGTCGCAGCCGAGCGTCTCGACCAGCTGGTCGTACCGGGTCTCCGGCTGCAGCTTCGCCGCCACCGAGTAGCCGTAGAGGAATTCCATCGGGTGGTGCTCGAGCCCCCAGATGCCGTTGTTCCCCATCACCCCGACGACGCCGAGGCCGT
>DASULV010000023.1:0-24735 GCA_036277955.1 Solirubrobacterales bacterium
CCTGATCGAGGCCTGCCTGCTGGTCGAGGAGGGGATCTGCTCGGTCCGCGACATCGACCTCGGGATGATGGCCGGGGCCGGGCTCGACCCGCGCAAAGGCCTGCTGCCGCCGTTCTGGAAAGCCGACGTCACCGGGCTCGACCAGGTGCTGGAGACGATGGAGAAGCTGGAGGAGAAGTACGGCGATCGCTTCACTCCGCCGGTGACGCTGAAGCGGCTGGTCGCTCAGGGTCGCTACGGCCTTTCGACCGGCCAGGGCTTCTACCCCTACCCGCAGGCCGACGAGGGCGAGCAGGCCGAGACGGTCAAGCTCGAGACTCGCGGCAACGTGGCGATCGCCTGGCTGGCGAACCTGCCGATGAACTCCCTTTCGCCGCAGGTGATCGAGGACCTGGAGAAGGTCTGGAACCGGGTCAAGGCGGACGACAACATCGGGGCGATGGTGATCGCCTCCTCGGTCCCGGTCGTCTTCTCCGCCGGCGCCGACATCAAGGCGTTCACGACCCTCGACCAGGAGAGCGGCGCCGAGCTGATCAACAAGGCGCACGCGCTCTTCCGCGACTTCGGCAAGGCCGGCGTCGTCACGATCGCCGCGGTCAACTCGATCGCCTTCGGTGGCGGCTGCGAGCTGGCGATGGCCTGCGACGTGCGGATCGGCGCCGAGGCCGCGGTCTTCGGTCAGCCCGAGGTGAAGCTGGGGATCATCCCCGGCTTCGGCGGCACCCAGCGCCTGGCCCGGCTGGTCGGTCCGAACAAGGCGCTGGAGCTGAACCTGGTCGGCGACGCGATCCTCTCCGAGGAGGCGCTCGAACTGGGCCTCGTCAACCGCGTCGTTCCCGACCACGAGCTGTTCGAGACGGCGCTGATGTGGGGCCGCAAGCTCGCTGCCCAGGCGCCGATCGCGGTCGAGCAGATCAAGACCGTCTCCCACCAGGGCGACATCGACGACGGCATCGAGGCCGAGAAGGTCGGCTTCGCCACCGCCTTCTTCAGCGAGGACGCCAAAGAGGGCATCTCGGCTTTCCTCGGCAAACGCACCCCGAAGTGGAGCGGCAAGTAACGACGCGCGAGGTGGAGCGACTGGCCGAGCTGCTCGGCCAGTCGCGCTCTGCCGTCGCCCTGACCGGCGCCGGGGTCTCGGTGCCGTCGGGGATTCCGGATTTCCGCACGCCGAAGACGGGCTCGTGGGCGAAGGTCGACCCGATGGAGGTCGCCCACATCAGCGTCTTCGAACGCGACCCGGAGCGCTTCTGGTCCTACTACCGGCCGCGCTTCCAGGCGCTCGGGGACAAAGAGCCGAACCGGGCGCACGCGGCGCTGGCGGAGCTGGAGCGGCGAGGGCTGATCGAGGGCGTGATCACCCAGAACATCGACCGCCTGCACCGGGCGGCCGGCTCGGAGAACGTGATCGAGGTGCACGGCTCAATCGAGACCAGCTCCTGCCTCGACTGCGGGGCGAGCTTCGGGCTCGCCGAGGTCAAGGAGATCTTCGACGAGCGCGGGGTCGCGATCTGCCCCGAGTGCGGCGGGCCGGTGAAACCCGACGTCGTCCTCTTCGGCGAGATGCTTCCGGCCGAGGCGATCGAGCGGGCGACCGAGCTCGCGGAAGGCGCCGACCTGATGCTCTGCGTCGGCTCCTCGCTGGCGGTGCATCCCGTGGCAGGGCTGCCGCAAATCACGCTTGAACACGGCGGCGCAGTTGCGATCGTTACCAAGGGCGAGACGCCCTACGACAGCGAGGCCGAGCTGAGGCTCGACGGCGAGGTCGACGAGGAGCTCTCAGCGCTCGTGGCGGCCCTGGGCTGATGGCGGACGCCCTCCCAGTCGCCGTCGTCTTCGACAACGATGGCCTCCTGCTCGACACCGAGTCGGTCTGGACCCGCGCCGAGGAAGACCTCTTCGAGCTCCGTGGCACCGAGTTCACCCCGGCCGACAAGCTCGAGCTGGTCGGCACCTCTGCCGAGATCGCCGGCGGCATCCTCGAGCGCCGGCTCGGCGAGCCGGGACGGGCGGCGGAGCTGATCGAGGAGCTGAACGAGCTGGTCGTCGCCGAGCTCGAGCATGGGGTGGAGGCGATGCTTGGTGCCCGCGAGCTGCTCGAGCGTCTGCGGGGGCAGGTGCCGCTCGGCCTCGTCTCGAACTCGCCGCTGCGCTTCGTCCGCCGCTCGATCGAGCTCGCCGGGTTCGAGGACTTCTTCGACGTCGTCCTCAGCGCCCACGAAGTCGAGGCGCCGAAGCCGGCGCCTGATCCCTACCTGGAGGCCTGCCGGCGCCTCGGCGTCGAGCCTGGTCCGGACGTGGTCGCCCTCGAGGACTCGCCTACGGGCGTCGCGGCGGCGCGGGCGGCCGGATTGACCGTGATCGGCATTCCCTCGGTCGAGGGCGTGCTCCTCGACGAGGCGCACCACCTCGCTGAGTCGCTGCTCGATGACGTGGTCGCTCAGCGCCTGGCGCTCTGAGCAGTGCGCTTTATGCCCGGTAGGCGGGCGAAAGGCGCACTGACTAGCCGCGGAGGACGCGGCGGCGCCGCAGGACGCGCTCGCAGACCGCGAGGGTCTCCTCGGTCGGCGGCGGCTGTTCGGCCGCTTGGTGCTCGCGCAGGGTCGCCATGTCCTTCTCGTGATCGGGGTCGTCCATCGCTCCGTCAAGCTCGACCAGGAGCGCCTCCAGGCCGATGCGCAGCTGCAGCGCGGCCTCGCGATCGCGGCCGGCGTCGTGGTCGGCGCGGGCTCGTAGGAGCAGGGTCTCGCAGGCGTCCAGGTGCTCGCGGCCGCGGAGGATCGCGGCCACCCGTTCTTGAGGTCGCAGTTCTTCCTCACGCTTCCGGCGCCTGGAGGCGGTGCGGGGGGTGAGATCGACCTGGCGGGCGTCGGTGAAGCGGCCGTCGGCGGTCTCCTCGCCGCTGCCGTGGCCGAGGAGCACCCGCTCCGCCTGCTCGGGGGCAAGCTGGCGGCCGTGGGGGTCGGCGGCCGCGACCGCTTGCGCGTGGAGGGCACGGTTGAGGGTGGCAATCGCCTCGACCGCCAGCTCTTCGACCGTCTCCTCGCTCTCGCACGCCTCGTCGAGCCAGCGGGCGGCTTCGGCGGGGCCCTCGAACGGCGAGGCGGCGCGGATCACGGTGGCGCGGGTGAGGGCCACCGGCGCCGGCTCCGGATCGGCCGGGGCGCTGCGTCCGCGGCGGCGGCGACGCTCGGCGATCGCGGGCGCGCCGAGCCGCTGCAGGACGAGGACGGTCTCGTCGTCTCCCTCGGGCGAGCCGGCGAGGTAGCGCCCGTCGGCGAGCGGCAGGGTCCCGGCGAAGTCGAACTGGACGAATCCGAAGAACTTGGCCAAGGGGCGATTCTCGCCGCTCAGCCCGGTCGCTGCGCGCTCAGTCGCCGGCGCCGGCGGCGAGGCCGCCGTTGGTCTGGTCCGGCACCGCGTATTTCGAGGGGCTGACCGGCACGTCGGGGTTTTCGATCTGGCCGAGGCGGTCGACCAGGCGCTGCCACTGGTTCGGTTTCAGCAGCGCCGTGAACTGGGCTTCGGCGCCGCCTTCGATCGGGTGGTAGCCGATGTGGACGTGGTCGTAGTGGTCGGCCATCGCGAAGCTGGTTTCGCCCGGCAGGTCCTCCAGCGAGATCACCTGGTGCGGGTGCATCGTCCCCTGCAGCTGGAGGACGTCGCGGATCAGTTCGTCGGTCATCGTCCCCGGGCCCTGGTGGCCGGTCACCGGGGTGCCGTTGATGACGGCGATGTCGACCGCGTCGCCGGTGCTGTGCTCGGAGACGTTGCCGGAGGTGGTGAGCAGGCCGTGGCCGCACTCGAAGGCGGTGATCGTCAGCTTGAAGCCCTTCGTGCGCAGGTACTCGAGCACCGCGAGGATGCGGCGGTCGATCTTGCCGCTGGCCACGTCTTCGCGGCCGCATTCGTAGATTTCGAGGCCCTTGTCGGCGAGGACGCGCTTCTGCAGCGCCTCCTTCGAGAGCAGCAGGACGCCGGCGCCGCTCAAGTTCGAGAACGGGCTCTTGCCCTTGGCCCGGTAGATCGCGGTCGCCTCCAGCAGCTTCCAGCCGTCGAGGATCGGCTTCGGGTCGATCCGCGGCGCTCCCTTGCCGGCCGGGCGGATCGAGAAGTTGATGTGGGGGTCGATCCCTTCCTCGCCGGCGGCGACCCGCGCCAGCACGGTGCCGGCGATCACCTTCGAGCCGACCCGGATCGAGCCCTCGCCGCTGGCCGCCAGCGCCGCTTCCAGCTTGTCGGCCGCGTCGCTGCCCCCCGCGCGGCCCGGGTAGGCGCGCAGCCGCGGCCGCAGGTTCTCGCTTTCGACCGGGACCCGCTTCTCCTTGCCGCTCGGCATCACCACCAGCCGGTGGTCGCGGACGAGGGAGCCGAGTTCGGCGTAGGTGTAGCGGTTGCCGTAGGTGTCTTCGAGGACGACGAAGTTGCCCAGCTTCGAGGAGTGGCCGAGCTTGCGGACGACGCCGTCGTTGACCGCGACGACCGGCGCTCCCTCCTTGGTGAAGATGTTGATCCCGCGCGGGGTGGGGGAGGAAGAGATGACGTCGGCGGCGCCGACGTCGCTGCCGCTCGCGAGCGCCTGCCGGGCGGCGATGTCGTCGGCGTAGCGGGCGTTGGCGGCGATCGGGAAGCGGGCGCCCTCGGTGAGGCCGGTCAGCGAGCCGACCAGGTCGGAGGGGAGGCGGCCGTAGGCGCGGGCGTAGAGGAGGACCTCCTGCACGTACCAGTCGGCATGGTTGTAGGCGAAGATCGCCTGGTAGAGGTCTTTGTTACCGCCGGCGAGCTTCAGGTAATGGGCGGCGGCGCAGATCGCGTCGACGGGGTTGTAGGGGTCTTTCTTGCCGTCGCCGTTGGCGTCGAGGCCGAACGCTTCCCAGCTCGAGGGCAGGAACTGCATCCAGCCGACGGCGCCGGCGCTGGAGACGTTGGTGTTGGTGCCGAAGGCGGTCTCGATTTTGTTGATCGAGGCGAGGACCTCCCAGGGGATCCCGTATTCGGCGCCGCAGGCCTGGTAGATCGGCAGCAGGAACGGCGGGATTTCGAAGGAGTCGATGACGAAGTTGGGGACGCCGATCGGAGCCGGGCCGAACGGCGCGATGGTGGTCGTCGGGTTGGCGGTCGTCGGAGCGCCGCCTTCGGTGAACTGCGAGCCGCCGTTCGGACCCTCAGGTAGAGGTTGATCCCCGCCGCCGTTGACGCCCGGTGCGGTGGTGCCGCCGCTGTTGCCGACGCCGGGGGCGGTCAGTTCGTCGTTGCGGGTGGCGCCGCCCTTCCCGGCGCCGCTGCCGGTCGTGTCGGAGCTGCCGATTTCGGTGCCCTGCTTGATGCCGCCCTTCGATCCCTTCTCAGGGGCGGGGCTGGGGCTCGGAGCCGCGACTTCTTCGCCTTCGCTTGCTTCGGTCGGGGCAGCGGGCGGTACCTCGGTCGTGTCTTCGGGAGATTCGCAGTCCGGGTCTTCGGTGTCGACGACCCCGTCGCCGTCGTCGTCGAGCCCGTTGGCGCAGGCCGGGGCCTGCAGCGAGGGGATCGCCGTCGTCGTGGTCGGCGAGGGCGTGACGGCGCTGCTCTCGGAGAGCGGCTGGGCGCCGGCCAGCGCGGCGGCCACAGCGGTGATCGCCATGAAGCCGGCAAGTGCGGCGAAAATGGATGCGAACTTGGATCTCATGCCGAATGGCGTCCTCTGCCCGCGCTGGTTTCCCCTCCCCGGGCAGTAACCGGTAGCAGGCTACCCACTAGTCCTAACGTCCACAACGGCTACAGCCGCTCCCAACAAGTCCTTAATCAACGCCTGACACATATTTGTGACGGCAGATTTTCAGTCGAGCCGGATGCGCTCGTTAAGCTGCTGTGACTTGAGCTACGAGGACTACGAGCAGGACGGGCTGCGGGCGCGGGCCGAGCAGGCGCTCGGGGAGCTGGCGCAGGCCCTGATCGACAACCCCACCCTCCACGACGCGATCACCGCGGCCCTGGGGGCCCGGGAGAAGGCGCTGGAGGCCCAGCAGGCCGCGATGGCAGCGCTGAATCTTCCCTCGGCCACGGACGTCGAGCGGCTGGAGCGGCGCCTGCGCTCGTTCTCCCAGCGCCTCGAGGACGTCGAGGAGGCGATCGACGACCTCAGCCGCGAGCTCGGCGCCCTGCGGCGGGAAAACGCCCAGAAGCCGGAGAAAAAAGCGCCGAAGAAAGCTCAAGCTAAGGCTAAACCTTAGGTTGAGAGTACGGCCGCGGCAACGTGGCCGGCACGCTTCGCCACAGACTCTAGGTCCTCATCGCGTAGCTGGCCGGAGTCGCTGCGCTCGGTGACGATCAGCAGCGCCGCCGCCGCGACCCCCCGCGACGAAGCAGCGCCGAGCAGCGCCGCCGTCTGCATGTCGGCCGCCTCCCCCAGCAACGAGGGTGAGCTCCGCTCGGGATCGTGGAGGGTGTCGAGGCTGACGGCGCTCCCCGCCGCCGCCTCCGGCAGGCCCTCCTTCAGCCGCCGCGTCAGCGCCGCGTCGGGACGAACGGCATCCCGTGGTTCCTTTGTCGTCTCTGGCCGGACAAAGGAACCACGGAACGGTTGGGCCTCCTCGACGATCAGGATCTCGCCGAGGCCGAGGTCGCCCAGCGAGGCGCAGGTGCCGATCCGGATCGCCCGCCGCACCCCGAGCTCGGCCAGGTCGGCGAGCACCACCGAGGCGCTCGGGCCGCCCATCCCGGTCGACTGGATCGTCAGCTCGTGGCCGGCCGCGGTGACGCCCGAGTAGCCCCACAACCCGCGCGCGTGATTGCTCATCTTCGGCTGCTCCAGCAGCTCCTGGGCCAGCATCAGCGCCCGGCCGGGGTCGCCGACGAGGATCGCGTCGGCGGCGATCGGGGCGGTCGGGCGGAGTCGGACCGGCATCTGCGCCTCGACCCTAGCCCGCCAGGCACGGCGCCGACATCCGGGAGAAACGGTGCCCGCCAGATTTGCTCCAGCCGGACAAAGACCCGCCGCGGATCCCCTCATAGCTTGGCTGCCAGGAAATCCAAACGCGACCAGCGGGGCCGTGAACCCGGCTGGGCAAGGAGGAATGGAATGAAAAGGAGGTTGATGATCGCCGGGCCCGTGGCCGCGATCGCCTCGCTGGTTGTGCCAGGCGCCGCCTTCGGCGCCGAAGCGCCGGCGATCCTGGAAACCCCGGAGGCCAGCATCAACGCGATGTGGGTGATCGTCGCCGCCTGTCTGGTGATGTTCATGCAGGCCGGATTCCTGCTCTTGGAGGTCGGGTTCTCCCGCGCCAAGAACGCGGGCGCCGGCGTCGCCAAGGTCCTGGTGAACTTCTCGATCGCCTCGCTCTGTTACTGGGCGTGCGGTTTTGCCCTGGCGTTCGGCGGGCTCGGAGAGATCGCCGGCACGCACGGGTTCTTCCTCGACGTGGGGTCGTCGGTCGAACAGGCCGGCAGCAGCATCCCCTTCGTCGAAACGTATTCGATCTCACCGGCCGCGTTCATGTTCTTCCAGTTCGTGTTCTGCGCGGTCTCGCTGGCGATCGTCTGGGGCTCGACCCTGGAGCGGATCAAATTCGGCGCCTACATCATCTACGCGATCATCTTCAGCGCCGTGCTGTACCCGATCCTCAGTCACTGGATCTTCGGCGGCGGCTGGCTGCAGGTGAACGTCGGGATGCAGGACTTCGCCGGCTCCACGGTGGTCCACCTGATCGGCGCAACCGGCGCCTTCGCGGCCCTGCTGCTGCTCGGCCCGCGGATCGGCAAGTACACGAAAGACGGCAAACCGCGAGCGATCCCCGGGCACTCGATGCCGCTGGTCGGCCTCGGCGTGCTGATCCTCTGGCTCGGCTGGTTCGGGTTCAACCCGGGCTCGACCCTCGGCGCGATCGGCGGCCGCTTCGCTGAAGTCGTCGTCGTCACCAACCTGGCGGCAGCCGCCGGTGTGGTCGCCGCGGTCTCGGTGATGTACCTGAAGACGAAGACGATCGACATCGGCATGGCCGGCAACGGCGCCATCGCCGGACTGGTCGCGATCACCGCTCCGTCCGGTTACGTCGAGTACTGGGCCGCTCCGCTGATCGGCGCTGTCGCCGGAGTCGTCGTCGTCTTCGGCGTCCTCGCGATCGAGAAGGTCATCGACGACCCGGTCGGTGCTCTCTCGGCCCACGGCCTCGCCGGCATCTGGGGCACGCTCTCGTGCGGGATCTTCACCTCCCCGCGGCTGGCGGAACTGAACGAAGTCGGCGATCCGGGCCTCTGGTACAGCGGCTCCTTCCACCAGCTCGGCGCCCAGGCGCTAGGCGTGGCGGTTGCCTTCGCCTGTGTGTTCGTCGCCTCCTACGCGATCTTCTTCGCGATCAAGAAGACGATCGGTCTGCGGGTGACGGCAGAGGAGGAGGACGCCGGTCTCGACATCTCAGAGCACGGGATGTATGGGTACCCGGAGCAGTTCATCCCCCAGCCGGAGTACTCGACCGGCGCCCAGCTCGGGGGCACCTCGACGGCGACGCCCACTGCAAGGCCCGCCGCCGCTACCCCGATGACCAGCGAGTCCTAGGAGGCATGGACGCATGAAAAAGGTAGAGGCGTACATCCGCCACGAGGCGTTCGAGCCGATCCGGACCGAGCTGCTCGACAAGGGCTTCCCGTCCCTGTCGATCATCGAGGCCAAGGGCTCGGGCCGCCAGAAGGGCATCGTCGAGCACTACCGCGGCTCGACCCTCACGGTCAACGTCCGGCCCAAAATCAAGCTGGAGGTCGTCGTCGAGGACAAAGACAAGGACATCGTCGTCGAGACGATCCTCAAGCACGCCCGTACGGGCGAGGTCGGCGACGGCAAGATCTTCGTGCTGCCGGTGGAGGAGGCGATCCGCATCCGCACCGGCGAGGACGGCCAGTCGGTCCTCCAGCTGCACGAAGAGTCGGAGATTCCCACCTAGGGCCTGACGGCACTCCGGCACATCCCCCAGAAAAGAGCAGCGGGGGCGGCCTCCGGGCCGCCCCCGCTTCGCGGGGTGACATCGACCTTTCGACCTTAGGTACGAACGGTTGCCTATTGCGGGTCCGACGATAGGTTCAGGTCGTGGGCGTGCGAGGAGCAAGAATTGCGTGGACGATCGGAATCGCACTCTGGGCTTGGGCCTCCGTCTCCGTCCCCGAGGCGGCCGGCTCCTCTGGCGGTGAAATCACCCGCGCTCAGGTGAGCTCCGAATGGACTAACGCCAGCATTGCCGGGGCGGCAACCAGAACTGTGGGATGCGCGGGGCTAGAGTCACCAACTTCTTCCTGCCGATGGATTCCATTTGTGACGGTAGGGCCGGGATGGACGGCAGAGGAATGCGAAACTGAACCCCGTCGCTGGGAGTCGCTCGGAGAAGCGGTGCAACTAGTCTGGGTAGCTCCCGAGCTGGTCGTTGGGGAGACGATTCCATTCGACCTGACCAACGTACGCCTCATCTACGGCGCCGGCTCGCCCTTGCTCTGCCTTTCTTCGGTAGAGGTGAGGATCGACGAAATGGTTTTCTGCGTTCCGGAGAGCACTTGCCCCTCGTCCCAGGTGACGTATCGGACCTATTCACTCGACTCGGCCATCCTGCAACGTGGCGGCCTCGAGCTGACGATCCGCGAGGCGCCACCGCCTGCTGGGGACGAAGGTGACGAAGAAGGCGCTAAGTGCCGGCGGGCGAAGCACAAGCACCGACGCCTCGGTGGGAATCCCCAGGTTGGAGTGGGCCCCAGCAAGAGAGTCACCAAAAAAGGCAAGCGCGTCAGGCGGTGTAAAACGGGTTAGCCTCGGCGCGATGCCGGACCAACGGATCTCCCTCAGCGAGGCGGCGCGGCGGTCGGGGGTTCCGGCGAGCACGCTGAAACGGTGGGCGGCGGAGAAGATCGTGCCGGTGCGGCGGGGGCGCTGGACTGCGGCGGCGGCGGCTCAGGCGCGGGTGGTGGCGCGGATGCGCGAACGCGGCTACTCGCTCGAGGATCTGAAGGAGGCGGGGCGCGAGGGAAGGCTCGCCTTCGGCTTCACCGAAGAGCTCTTCAGCGACCCCGAGGAGACGCGGATGAGCGTCGAGGAGGTGGCGGCGGAGACCGGGCTGGAGCCGGAACTGGTCGAGCGGATCCTGGTCATCCTCGGAACGCCCGCCGACCGGCGCGACGTCGGCCCTGAGGATGCGGAGGCACTGCGGCACTGCGCCCGCGTCCTCGACGCCGGCTTCCCGCTCGTCGCCTTCCTGCAGCTGGTCCGCGTCTACGCGCAGTCGATGCGCCGGATCGCCGACGCCGAGGTCCGCCTCTTCCACCTCTACGTGCACGAGCCGCTGATCCGCGACGCGGTGCCGGAGCTGGAAATGGCCGAGGAGATGGGGGAGCTGGCGGCTGACATCCTGCCCCTGGCGGCGCCGCTGACCGACTACCTGCACCAGCGCTACCTGCGCTACTTCGTCGAGCAGGACGTGGTCGGCCACATGGAGGCCGATGCCACCGCCGTCGACACCGCCGAAATCGAACTCGGCCACGTCCACGTCAGCCTTTGCTTCATCGACCTGACGGGGTTCACCCGCTACACCGAGGAGGAGGGCGATATCGAGGCGCTCGACGTGGTCGAGAACTTCGTCGCCTCGGTCGAGGCGACGCTGCCGCGCGAGGCGACGATCGTGAAGACGATCGGCGACGAGGTGATGGTGGTCTCGCCGGACCCGCTCTCGCTGACCGAGTGGGCGGTCGACTTCCTCGCCCGGTTCGAGCAGCGGCCCCAGCCGCGGGTCGGGATCCACTACGGCGACGCCGTCTACCGCGACGGCGACTACTTCGGCGGCCAGGTCAACCTCGCCCACCGCGTCGTCAACCGGGCGCTGGCGGGGGAGGTGCTGGTCACCGACGCCGTCTGCGGCGCGATTGCCGCCAGCGACCGGCTCCATTTCGAGGGGATCGGGCGGGTCAGCCTCAAGGGCTTCCCGTCGCCGACGGAGCTCTTCGTCGTCCGCGGCGCATGATCGGCGAGGAGCTGCTGGAGCGGGTCGAGGCCGAGGGACTGCTCGCCGGTCCGGAGCCGCTGCTGGCGATGCTCTCCGGCGGACGGGACTCGGTCTGCATGCTTGACCTGGCGGTGCGGGTGCGGGGGTCGGAGGCGGTGCGGGCGTTGCACGTCAACTACGGGCTGCGGGAGGAGGCCGACGAGGACGAGCGCCACTGTGCGCAGTTGTGCGAGCGTCTCGGCGTGGCGCTGGAGGTCGAGCGGCCCCGGCGGCAGGAGGGCATGGGGAACCTGCAGGCCTGGGCGCGCGAGGCACGCTACGCGGCGGCGGCCCGGCTCGCCGAGCCGGCCGAGGCGACGGTCGTCACCGGCCACACCGCCGACGACCAGGTCGAGACGATCCTCTATCGCCTCGCCTCTTCGCCGAGCCGGAGGGCGCTGCTGGGGATGCGCCGCCGCGACGGCCGCCTGGCGCGACCGCTGCTCGGTGTCACCCGGGAGGAGACGACGGCCTACTGCGAGGAGCGCGGCCTCGCCTGGCGCGACGACGTCAGTAACAAGGAGGCCGACTACAAGCGCAACCTCATCCGTCGGGAGCTGATCCCGGAGCTAGAGAAGGTCCACCCGGCGGCGAAGGAGAACGTGCTGCGAACGGCGGCGCTCTTGCGCGAGGAGGCGGAGCTCCTCGACTCGCTGGTTGACGCCGAGCTGGCGGGCGGGGCGGGGGTCGCGCCGGGGGCGATCGGCCACGCCCGCTTCGCCGCGCTTCATCCCGCCCTGCGCCGCCTCGTCCTCCAGCGCCTCGCCGACGAGGCCGCCGGCCGCCCCGTCGCCGGTGCCGCCCGCTTCGCCGACCAGGTCGCCGGCCTCAGCCGCGGCGGCTCCGTCCTCGACCTCGGCAGCGGCGTCCGCGCCGTCCTCGAAGGCGGCGTCCTCCGCGCCGAGCTTTCGTAGCTCCCATATATCTAGACTGCGGCCCGTGGCGGACCCCGCGATCGGCGAGACCCTTGTCGCCCGAGACGACCTGCAGAACCGCATCGCGGAGCTGGGGGCGGAGATCAGCAGCGACTACGCCGGGAAGGAGCTGATCCTGGTCGGGGTGCTGAAGGGGGCGGTCCTCTTTCTTGCCGACCTGATGCGCCACCTCGATGTCCCCTGCGAGATCGACTTCATGGCGGTCTCCAGCTACGGCTCGCTGACCGATTCCTCCGGCGTCGTCCGCATCCTCAAGGATCTCGACGCCCCGATCAAGGACCGCGACGTCCTGATCGTCGAGGACATCGTCGACTCCGGCCTCACCCTCCACTATCTGATGCGCAACCTCAACGCCCGCGAACCGGCTTCGCTGCAGGCCTGCGCGCTGCTGACCAAGCCCGACCGGCTGCGTCCCGAACTCCAGCCGCCGCGCTATGTGGGCTTCCCGATCGCGAACAAGTTCGCGATCGGCTACGGGCTCGACCACGCCCAGAAGTACCGCAACCTTGACTTCGTCGCCGCGCTGGCCGAATAGCGGAAAAAGCGCCCTGGTACGCTGATTTCTCCTCGTGAGGCGTTTCTTCAAAAGCGCAGCGTTCCCGATCCTGCTGGTCGTGATTCTGGCGTTCATCGCCCAGAAAGTGATCAGCGACGGCGGCGGCGGCAAATCGGCTTCCTACAACGAGTTGATCGGCACCAAAGGCCTGATTGCCAAGGAACGGATCGACGAAGTCGACGTCAACACGAAGGACAACACGCTCGACGTCAAGCGCGACAACGGCGAAAGCTTCTCGACCGGGTACCCGCCCGACGGCGAAGAAAGCCTCGTCAACCTGCTGGGCAAATACAACGTCACGACCGACGTCCACGGCTCCGGCAGTTCGAGCCTGCTCTCGCTGCTGACCCTGATCCTGCCGTTCATCCTCTTCTTCGGCTTCTGGATCTTCCTGATGAACCAGATGCAGGGCGGCGGCAGCCGGGTGATGAACTTCGGCAAATCGAAAGCCAAACGGATGTCGGTGGACGCGCCGAAAATCACCTTCCGCGACGTCGCCGGCGTTGACGAGGCGGTGCAGGAGCTCGAGGAGATCAAGGAATTCCTCGAGAACCCGAAGAAGTTCCAGGCGCTCGGCGCCCGGATCCCGAAGGGCGTCCTTCTATACGGACCGCCGGGCACCGGCAAGACCTTGCTCGCCCGCGCCGTCGCCGGCGAGGCGGGCGTGCCGTTCTTCTCGATCTCCGGCTCGGACTTCGTCGAGATGTTCGTCGGCGTCGGCGCCAGCCGCGTCCGCGACCTCTTCGAGCAGGCGAAGCAGAATTCGCCCTGCATCATCTTCATGGACGAGATCGATGCCGTCGGCCGCCACCGCGGCGCCGGCATGGGCGGCGGCCACGACGAGCGCGAGCAGACGCTGAACCAGCTCCTGGTCGAGATGGACGGCTTCGAAATGAAGGACAACATCATCTTGATCGCGGCCACCAACCGGCCCGACATTCTCGACCCGGCGCTGCTGCGGCCCGGCCGTTTCGACCGCCAGGTCGTCGTCGACCGCCCCGACCGCAAGGGCCGCAAGAAGATCCTCGAGGTTCACACCCGCGGCAAGCCGCTGGGGCGCGAGATCGACCTCGACACGCTTGCCGGCCAGACCCCCGGCTTCACCGGCGCCGACCTCGCCAACCTGATCAACGAGGCGGCGCTGCTGACCGCCCGCTCGGGCAAGCGCGAGATCACGATGCAGGAGCTCGAGGAGGGGATCATGCGCGTGATCGCCGGTCCCGAGAAGAAGACCCGGGTGATGAGCGAGAAGGAGCGCCTGGTCACCGCCTACCACGAGGTCGGCCACGCGATCGTCGGCCAGCTCCTGGAGAACACCGACCCGGTCCACAAGATCTCGATCATCAGCCGCGGCCAGGCCCTCGGCTACACGATCAGCCTGCCGACCGAGGACAAGTTCCTCACCACCCGTGCTGAGCTGACCGACACGATGGCGATGACCCTGGGCGGCCGCGCCGCCGAGGAGATCGTCTTCGGTGAGATCACCACCGGGGCGTCGAACGACCTCGAAAAGGTGACGGAGACGGCGAAGCAGATGGTGATGCGCTTCGGGATGTCCGAGCGCCTCGGCCCGCGCGTCTTCGGCCACGACCGCGGCCAGCCGTTCCTCGGCCGCGAGTTCAGCTCCGAGCCCGACTACTCCGACGAGATCGCCCGCGAGATCGACGACGAGATCCGCCGCATCGTCGAGAGCGCCCACCAGACCGCGAAGGGTCTGCTGAACGAGCGCCGTGACGACCTCGAGCGGGTCTCCAAGCTGCTGCTGGAGCGGGAGACGATCGACGCCAAGGAGTTCGTCGCCCTGCTCGACGGCAAGTCGGCGGAGGAAGTCTTCACCGACGAGGAGGAGCCGAGCAAGCCGGCACCGCCGGCGCCGACGGCTGAACGGCCCCAGCGCGAGGGCGCCCGGCCGAATCCGCGCCCCCGCCCAGGTTTCGCGGGCGGCGACGCCTCCTGACTGGCGCCCACTGACCGGCGCCTGGCGGCGTCCTCAGTCGGTCGTGTGCGGAGCACACTTCCCTCCCTGCGTCCTTGCCATGCTTGGTCAGTGAACCCCAGTCCCAAGATCATGGGGGTCGTCAACGTGACCCCCGACTCCTTCTCGGACGGCGGGCTTTACCTCGATCCGGAGGCGGCGGTCGCGCACGGGCGGGAGCTGGCCGAGGCGGGGGCGGAGATCCTCGACGTCGGCGGCGAATCGACGCGCCCGGGAGCGGAGCCGGTGAGAGCGGAGGAGGAGCTGCGGCGGGTCGTCCCCGTTATCCGCGGGGTTGCGGATTCGTCAGCTCGGATCAGCGTCGACACTTCTAAGGCCGAGGTCGCCACGGCGGCACTCGATGCCGGCGCCGAGATCGTCAACGACGTCACCGCCCTGCGCGGCGATCCCGAGATGGCCCCGCTCTGTGCGGAGCGCGGCGCCGTCGTCGTCCTCATGCACATGCTCGGCGAGCCCCGAACGATGCAGCAGGACCCGCGCTACGACGACGTCGTCGCCGACGTCAAGGCGTTCCTCGCCGAGCGGCTGGAGGCCGCCGTCGCCGCCGGCATCGACGAGAACCGGGTCTGGCTCGACCCCGGCATCGGCTTCGGCAAGACCGGCGTCCACAACATGGAGCTGCTGCGACGGCTGGGAGAGCTGCGCGAGCTGGGGCGGCCGCTGGTGATCGGCACCTCGCGCAAGAGCTTCATCGGCAAGGTCGACGGCTCCCCGGCCGACCAGCGGCTCGGCGGCACGATCGCCTCTTCGATCCTCGCCGCCGCCGAGGGGGCCGACGTCCTCCGCGTCCACGACGTCGCCGAGATGCGCCAGGCGCTGACCGTGGCCGCGGCGATACTCGGGTAGCGTCCCCGGTCATGGAGAGGCACGACACCGGCATCGAGTCGAGCGCGGAAATCGAGCTGCGCGGCCTCTCGATCTACACCCACCACGGGGTCTCAGAAGCCGAGCAGGAGGTCGGGCAGCGGCTCGAGTTCGACATCTCCTTCGACGTCCCCGACTGCGACGCGGTGCTGACCGACCGGCTCGAGGACACCGTCGACTACGGCCAGGTCTGCGACATCGTCGCCCTCGCCGCGACCGAGCGCAGCTACAAAACTCTGGAGCGCCTGGCGCAGGTGGTGGGGGAGCGGCTGATAGAGCGCTACGGCTGCGAATCCGTCCGCGTCCGCGCCGCCAAGCCGGAGCCGCCGCTGCCGCTGGCGATCCAGGAGGTGGCGGTTGAGGTCACCCAGGAGCGCGCGGTCGACGAAGAAGAAGACGAAGCCCGCGACTAGACATGGCTGAGCGGCGGACCGGCTACCTCGGCCTCGGCTCCAACGTCGGCGACTCCGCCGGCCACCTGCGCGCCGCGATCGAGCTCCTCGAAGGCGAGGGCATCGAGATCGACGCCGTCTCCTCCACCTATGTCACGGAGCCGGTAGGCGAGATCCTCGACCAGCCCGATTTCCTCAACGCCGCCGTCCGCATTCGCACCGACCTCGAGCCCGAAGAGCTCCTCGACGCCTGCAAGCGAGTAGAGGCCGAGCGCGGCCGCCAGTTCGACCTCCCCCGCCACAGCCCGAGACCCCTCGACGTCGACCTCCTCCTCCTCGGCGATATCGAGATGAGCAACGCCCGCCTAACCCTCCCGCACCGCGAGGTAACCACTCGCCGCTTCGTCCTCGTCCCGCTGCTGGAGCTCGACCCGGAGCTGGCGCTGCCCGACGGGACGAGGCTCGCCGAGGCTCTCCAGTCGCTCCCCGCTCAGCGAGTCGAGAAGCGCTCCTAGGAGAGCGGGTCCCTCCAGCGCAGGTCCTTGAAGCGGGCGAAATCGGTATCGCTGGAACACAGCTCGGCGCCATGTTCGATCGCGAGCGCCGCAAGGTGTGCGTCGCTGGTCAAGTTTCCGGCGACACCGAGCGGCTCCAGCAGCTCTCGCATCCGGTCCACGTGGCCGGGTCCTGGAGCAAGTGGCAGAGAAACCGGACGCTCCAACCACTCTTCCACGTAAGCAAAGGCCTGACTCCCGTCGAGCGGCTTCTCGAATGCTCTGGCATTGGTCGAGATGCGCACAAAGCCGAGAATTACCGCCCACGCGAAGCCGACCTCCTCGGTTCCAGACAGGACGGCTTCCAGCCACGCCCGAGCCGGAGCGTGCCGGGGCGCATCCGCGTCTACCGCATACAAGAGCAGGTTGACGTCGGGAAGGATCACTTGCGCAGCGAAAGCTTGCGCAGGATCTCGGCGTCCTCGAGCTCGCCGGCAAGAGCAAGCGCTCGGTCGAGATCGACATCCGGTCGCGCCCGCAGCGGCTGGGGACGAAGCCGATATGGCTTAACCCCCGCTGGACTTGAAGCCCTCAGGCCACGACGCACGCTGGTGTTGAGGATCTCCTTGAACGACGTCTTCTGGCGGCGAGCCTCCTCCTTCAGCTTCGCCGCTACGTCATCGTCAAGCGTGACCGTGGTCCGCATAGCGCAATCATAGCATCAAACTTATTGCAATCATGATGCTTCCTATTTTATTAGGTGCCTATTCGGTCGAGCGTAGGTCCGCGTTCAATACACGCCCGCGGCGGGAGTCGCCGCCGCGGGCGCCTTCGCGATCCCGCCGTCTTGGGTCGGCATCGCCGTATCGGCTCGACGCGTGGGGATTCGGGCGCGTCGTCGCCGCGCGTCAGCCGGCTGCCGAAACGCCCCCGCCGGCGCCAGCCACTCGGACGGCAGCACCGCCGGCATCCGACCGCGGTAGTGCGAGACGATGCGTCTCGCCAATCCCCTGACCGGGCGACTTTCGATCATCGGCTTGAGGTCGTCGAGGTAAAAACTCAAATGTTCTTGACAAAACTGCCTAGCGGAACTATGCCTCTTGCAGATCAAACAAGGTGTGCCATCTCGAATGAACCCGCGGCGCGCCTTTGATGCAAAGGAGAAAGTGATGAAACGGATCAAACCGGGCCTCATCGCCCTCGCTGCGATGACTGCTCTTATCCTTATCGGTCCTGGATCTGCGTCAGCAACCAGGCTCTATTCGGGAGCGACTGGGCTCAACGCTGGCACCGTACTAAAAGGCACCCTCGTTGGCACGACCTCCTTCACCACCACAAGCGGCACTGTACTGGACACATGCACCGGGGGTGGGGTTACGGGGCAAACGTCGAATACGGGTAGTGCAGGAGTCGAAGTTAATGGCAGTATCGCCACCTCCGGATTGACGTTCTCCGGTTGCACGAAAACAACGGATGTTTCGGAAGGTTGCTTTTTCGCCTGGCAGTGGATCTCAGGCACGCTCAACGCCACAGTGTGGTGGAAAGGGTGCAAGATCACAATCTCAGTGAGCGCAGAATTCGGAGGGACTTGCACGTATACCTTCGGATCAGGCTGGACCCATCTCGGCACTTTCAAAGGAGTAACCGTAGCTTGGGAGATCGCCAAGCTTCTTGCGTCAGCGGTGATATCAGGGGCTGCCGGGAACTCCTTTTTGTGCCCAAGCGATGTTAAATGGGTCGGGGACTATTCATTCACATCACCAAGTCCTCTTCACGCCACAAACTCGTGAGTAGTGAGCCAATGCGCCCACCAGGAGAACAGAAGAATTAGGAGGGCGGCAAGTCAACGCCACGTCGCCAATTAGCAGGCAGCACAGGCGGCATCCGGCCGGGGTAGTGCGGGACGACGCGTCTCGCCAATGCCCCGGCCGGGCGGCTTTCGATCATCGGCTTGAGGTCGTCAAGGGTCAGCGCCAGGCCGACGCTGGGGGCGATTTGGAAGTCGGCGGCGTTGAGCTGGTCGCCGTTCAGGGTGCCGTCTTCGATCCAGGCGTCTACGCGGTCGAGCAGGGCGGGTAGCTTCGCCGCCGCCGCTTGGGCGTTCTCATCGCTTGCTTCGTTGAAGCGGGCCGAGAGGGCGACCAAGGGGCCGCCGGTCTTCACCGCGAGGTCGATTGGGACGCCCAGCTTCGCTCCCTCCGAGTAGCTCTTCAGCGGGGAGCGGTCCTGCTTGAAGCCCCACCAGAGCAGCTGGCGGATCGGGTGCTGCAGCTCTTCGTCACCGAAGCGCTCAGCCTCTTCGACCTTGGCGCGCTGCGCGGGGTCGGTGGGGAAGAGGGGCGGCTCGGGGCGGAGGCGCTCCAGCTCGCGGGCGATCTGGCGCGAGCCCTGGACCTTGTCGCCGTCGATCTTCAGTGCCGGCACGGTGATGCCGGGGAAGCCGACCGCTCGCAGCACCCCCTTCGAGACGACCGGCATCAGGTCGGTACGCTTGAACGGGATGCCCTTGTGTTCGAGCATCAGCGCCGCGGCGTAGCTGGGATGGGAACCGGGAATGACGTAGAGGCGAGCGTTCATGCGGGCGATCCTATGCAGAACAGACCCGGTTTGGCTACCTAGCCAGTTCTTCCCGGGGATAATCCCCCGATGCTGCTCGCGGTCGACGTCGGCAACACGCAGACCCACCTGGGCGCCTTCGACGGCGAGGACCTGGTCGAGCACTGGCGCTTCCAGACCCGTTCCGGCGCCACCGGGGACGAGTTGGCCGAGCGGATCGCCGGGCTCTTCTCGCTCTGCGGGCGGTCCTTCAGCGAGATCGACGCGGTCTGCGTCTCCTCGGTGGTGCCGCCGCTCGGTAGCCAGTTCGAGGAGCTGGCGCAGCGTTATCTCGACGCCGATTGCCTGACGATCGGCCCCGGAGTCAAGACCGGGATGCCGATCCGGATCGAGAACCCGCTCGAGGTCGGCGCCGACCGCCTCGTCAACGCGATCGCCGCCTACGACCGCTTCGGCGAGGCCTGCGTCTCGGTCGACTTCGGCACCGGGATCAACATCGACGCCGTCTCCGCCGAGGGCGAGTACCTCGGCGGCGCCATCGGCCCCGGCCTCGCTCCCTCCCTCAGCGCCCTGATCGAACGGGCGGCCCGGATCACCCGGATGGACCTCGAAGAGCCCAAGGAAGCGATCGGCCGCTCGACCCGCGCCGCGATCAACTCCGGCTTCATCTACGGCTTCGCCGGGCTGATCGACGGGATCGTCCGGCGGATCGAAGACGAACTGCCCAACCCGCACCTTCTGGCCACCGGCGGCTACGCCGCGGCGGTCGTCCCCTTCACCGAGACCATCGACGAGGTCGACGATCTGCTGACCTTGAAGGGTCTACGCCTAATACATGAGCGCAATCGATGACAACGGAGCTGGCCGCCCGGCACTGACCGACCCATTCGAGATCGGCGGGGTGCCGATCGCCAACCGCGTCCTGCTGGCGCCGCTGGCCGGGATCGGCAACTGGTTCGTCCGCCTGCAGGCCAAACGCCACGGCGCCGGGCTCGCCGTCTCGGAGATGGTCTCGAGCTTCGCCCTCCACTACCGCAACGAGCGCACGCTGCGGGACCTGCTGCGAATCCACCCCGACGAGCACCCGGTCTCGATCCAGCTCTTCGGCCACGACGCCCAGGTGATGCGCTCGGGTGCCGAGATCGCCGCGCAGGCCGGCGCCGACCTGATCGACATCAACATGGGATGCCCGGTGCCGAAGGTGCGCAAGACCGGCGCCGGCGCCCAGCTTCTGCGCGACCAGGACCTGGCGCTGGCGCTCGCCCGCGGCGCTGCCGAGGGCAGCGGCCTGCCGGTGACGGTGAAGCTGCGCTCGGGGATCGAGGCCGGCGACCGCTCCGGCTTCGAGCTGGCGATCCGGCTGGTCGAGGAGGCCGGGGTCGCCGCGATCGCCTTCCACCCCCGCGTCGCCACCAAAGGCCACAAGGGCTCGCCTGACTACGCCCTCGCGCGCGAACTGACGGAGCGGATCGACGTCCCGGTGATCATCTCCGGCGGCCTCTCCAGCGCCGAGGCCGCGCGCCGCGCCTACGAGGAGTCCGGCGCCGACGCGGTGATGATCGCCCGCGGCTCCTTCGGCAACCCCTGGGTCTTCGAGGAACTGACCGGCCGCCGCGCCTCGCAGCCGAGCCGCGAGGAGATGGTCGCCGAGTGGCTGTGGGTGGTCGACCGCGCCGAAGAGCACCTCGGCGGCGAGCGGGCCGAGCGCTACCTGCGCAAATTCCACCCCTGGTACGCGGAGCGCCTGGAGGCGCCGAAAAAGGTCGCCGAGGAGCTCCAGCGCAGCGCCGATCTGGCCCGGGCGCGGGAGCTGATCGGCGGCCTGGCGACCACCGCCGCGGTTGCCTGAACAGTTCGTCCAGAGCCCCCTTTGGCCGGCCAGCCACCCTCGCTATAATCCCGCGACCCGTGCCTGGGATTGCTGCCGTCGCCGGCCGCATCAGGCGCGTTTTTTTAGGTCTAGGGGACCGGCCAGGATCCCCTTTTCAAATCCAAAGCGAGGTCGTCAAGTGCGTCAGGCCGTCATCACTCCCGAGGGACTGGAAAAACTGAAAGAGGAGATCGAGTTCCTCTCGACGACCAAACGGCGGGAGGTCGCGGCCCGCATCAAGGAGGCGCGCGAATTCGGCGACATCTCCGAGAACGCCGAATACGACGACGCCAAGAACGAACAGGCCCTGCTCGAGGCGCGGATCGCCCAGCTGGAGGAGAAACTGCGCCGCGCCCAGGTGATCGACGAGAAGGCGATCAGCACCGACGAGGTCGTCTTCGGCTCGATCGTCCACGTCAAAGACCAGAAAACCGGCGACTCGCAGAAATTCCAGATCGTCGGCTCGACCGAGGCGAACCCGCTGGAGCACAAGCTCTCCAACGAGTCGCCGATCGGCAAAGCGCTGCTGGGGAAAAAGCGCAACGACATCGTCACGGTCGAGGTCCCGCGCGGGCCGAAGAAAAAACTCAAAATCACCAAGATCGAGAAGGCCGGCTGAGACTGGTTAGGCTCGCGCCCCGATGAGCGAGCCCGAGCAGCAGTCCGAGCAGCAGGAGCTCTCCCAGGTCCTCGAGGACCGGCGCGAGAAGCTGGAGCGGATCCGCGAGGCCGGGATCGAGCCGTTCCCGCACGAGTTCTCCGACCGCGAGGAGATCGCCGAGGTGCGGGCCGCGCACGAGGGGCTGGCGCCGGGGGTGGAGACCGAGTCCCGCCACCGGGTCGCCGGCCGGATCGTCGCCCGTCGCGGCCACGGCAAGGCCTGCTTCCTCGACGTCCGCGACGGCAGCGGCCAGATCCAGCTGCACGCGCGGCAGGACCTGCTGGGGGAGGAGGCCTACGCGCTGCTGGTCGACCTCGACCTCGGCGACATCGTCGGCGCCGAGGGGACGGCGATGGCGACCCGGCGCGGCGGCGAGCTCTCGCTCTCGATCGACCACTGGCGCCTGCTGGCCAAGAGCCTGCGCCCGCCGCCCGACAAGTTCCACGGCCTCGAGGACACCGAGACCCGCTTCCGCCGGCGCGAGCTCGACCTGATCGCCAACGAGGAGAGCCGCCGCACCTTCCGCACCCGCGCCCGCACGATCTCCGAGATCCGCCGCTGGTTCGACGAGCACGGCTTCGTCGAGGTCGAGACGCCGGTCCTGCAGCCGCTCTACGGCGGTGCCCTGGCGCGCCCGTTCACGACCCACCACAACGCCCTCGACCGCGACTTCTACCTGCGCATCGCCACCGAGCTCTACCTGAAGAAACTGGTCGTCGGCGGCATCGACCGCGTCTACGAGCTCGGCAAGGACTTCCGCAACGAGGGCGTCTCCCACAAGCACAACCCCGAGTTCACGATGCTCGAGTGGTACGAGGCCTACGCCGACTACGAGAAGACCGCGCACGACCTCGAGATGCTCGTCGCCGAGGTCGCCGAGCGGGTGCTGGGCACGACGAAGGTCCCGCGCGGCGAGGTCGAGATCGACTTCGCGCCGCCCTGGCGGCGGATCACCCTGCGCGAGGCGATTCTCGAGCGGGCCGGCATCGACATCGCCGAGCACCCGACCCGCGAGGCGCTGGCCAAGGCGAT
This sequence comes from Solirubrobacterales bacterium, assembly GCA_036277955.1. Taxonomy (GTDB): domain Bacteria; phylum Actinomycetota; class Thermoleophilia; order Solirubrobacterales; family 70-9; genus VAYN01. Next base: position 22,345 of record DASULV010000023.1, read on the forward strand.
GGGGACCGAGCCGGATCCGAAGGAGGGCTGGGGCAAGCTCGTCGACGGGCTCCTCTCCAAGGAGGTCGAGCCGGGGCTGATCCAGCCGACCTTCATCTTCGACTACCCGGTCGAGCTCTCACCCTTCGCCAAGCGCCACCGCTCCGAGGAGGGGATGGTCGAGCGCTGGGAGGCCTTCGTCGGCGGCGTCGAGGTGGCCAACTCCTTCACCGAGCTCAACGACCCGGATGAGCAACGGCGGCGGTTCGAGCAGCAGGCGGCCGAGGTCGCCCGCGGCGACGAGGAGGCCCAGCCCTACGACGAGGCCTTCGTCGAGGCGCTCGAACAGGGGATGCCGCCGACCGGCGGCGTCGGCCTCGGCATCGACCGCCTGGTGATGATGTTCACCGGCGCCAAGACCCTGCGCGAAGTTCTGCTCTTCCCAGCGATGCGGAACTGAGAATTTCGGCAGATAAAGATTTGTTGTGATTCCGGTCGGGGCTTGTCTCCCGCCGATAATTGGTTTACGCTCGGCAGCCGATAGGGGATTTGACAACAGGCGAACCCCCTGCTATTGGCGAAACCGGAGCGGAAATGACCTCGATCGAGCTTGATGCGGCCCTTCAGGCCGAGGAAGTTCTAGCGCAGGAACTGGCAGAGTATCCTGGCTGCTGGGTTGCGATCAAAGATCGCCGCATAGTCGCGTCCGCTAATTCGCTTGAGGAACTTTTAGAGAATGTCGACCCCGAAGGACTCGATCGCATCGTCGAAGTCTCTCGGGAGGCCGTCGCAGGCTGCTTGTACTGAGTTTCCGTATGCGACGCTAGGACAGGGGGAAGCTCTCCTGCCTACCGTTGAAGTCAAGATTCAACTCGCTTCCGGGGCCATCTTTCCTTTTCGGATGCTGCCTGATAGCGGCGCTAGTCACACCGTCTTCCCCAAAAGCTTTGCGGAGCCTCTGGGGGTCGACCTGAAAACTGCGTGCGAAACGCACAAGGTGGACACGGGCAACGGAATCGCGTACCACCATCACGCGATCGAGCCCCTGAAGGCCGAGATAGCCGGAAGGGAGATCGATTTGCTCCCGAGCTTCGGCAAGATCAGCGTGCCCGTGCTGGGACGCAAGGACTTCTTCGCGGAGTTTTATGTGGAGGTAGACGAGCGGCGACGCGTGGTGACGATCACGCCGCACGATTGAGGGCTAGTCGAGCACTTCGGCATCTTCTCTGCGACATTTGCGCTGCTCACCGCCATCATTGCCCGATCGTTTTCACGCCTCTGTGCCTGCAATGGGTCGGGAACGTGACGAGTCTCGCGTGAAAAGTCGCTCTTAGCGCCCTAACTGCACCCGAAGCCGGACTTACGAGCCCGGTAGAGTTAAGGGACAGATGGGCGCCTCCCGATAAAGGATCAAGGCGTCCGGCGGTACGAACCCGGGTATCTCGGGTTTGTTCAACCAGGAAGAGGTCTTCATTGTTCGAGCGATTCACTGAGAGGGCTCGCCAGGTCGTCGTCCTAGCGCAGGAGGAGGCCCGGACGCTCAAGCACAATTACATCGGCACCGAGCACATCCTGCTCGGTCTCCTTCGCGAGGAGGAGGGGCTGGCCGCGCGCGTGCTCGAGTCCCTCGACATCACCGTCGAACGCGTTCGCTCGCAGGTCGTCCGCATCGTCGGATCGGGCGAGGAGGTCACCTCCGGTCAGATCCCGTTTACCCCGCGCGCCAAGAAGGTGCTGGAGCTGGCGCTGCGCGAGGCGCTCTCGCTCGGCCACAACTACATCGGCACCGAGCACATCCTGCTCGGCCTGGTGCGTGAGAACGAGGGCGTTGCCGCCCGCATCCTGCTCGATTTCGACGCCGACTCGGACAAGATCCGCAACGAGGTCATCCGCATGCTCTCCGGCCCCGGCGGCCGTCGTCAGGGCGGCGGCGGTGGCGGCGCTTCCGGCGAGGGCAAAAAGTCTTCAAAACTGCTCGACCAGTTCGGGCGCAACCTCACCCGCCTCGCCGAGGAGGGCAAGCTCGACCCGGTGATCGGCCGCGAAACCGAGATCGAGCGGATCATGCAGATCCTCTCCCGCCGGACCAAGAACAACCCGGTGCTGCTGGGCGAGCCGGGCGTCGGCAAGACCGCCGTCGTCGAGGGTCTCGCCGCCCGCATCAACAAGGGCGAAGTCCCCGAGCTGCTGAAGAACAAGCAGATCTACACGCTCGACCTGGCTGCCCTGGTCGCCGGCTCCAAGTACCGCGGCGAGTTCGAGGAGCGCCTCAAGAAGGTGATGAAAGAGATCACCCAGCGCGGCGACATCATCCTCTTCATCGACGAGCTCCACAACCTGGTCGGCGCCGGCGCCGCCGAGGGCGCGATCGACGCGGCCTCGATCCTGAAGCCGGCCCTGGCCCGCGGCGAG
>DASULV010000024.1:0-14808 GCA_036277955.1 Solirubrobacterales bacterium
ACCGCACCCGCAAGAAGGGCAAGCAGTCCGACCGCTACATCGTCCGCGGCCGTCGCCGCGGCAAGAAGAAGGGCCGTTAGAGATGGGACGTTCGACGAAAAAGGGCCCGTGGGTCGAGGAGCGCCTGATGGGGCGGATCACGGCGCTGAACGAGGCCAACAAAAAACAGATGGTCAAAACCTGGTCGCGGACCTCGACGATCTTCCCGGAGATGGTCGGCCACACGATCGCCGTCCACGACGGCAAAAAACACGTCCCGGTCTTCATCTCGGAGTCGATGGTGGGGCACAAGCTCGGCGAGTTCGCCCCGACCCGCACGTTCCGCTCGCACGGCGGTAAGGACTAGTCATGGCTGACGACAAAAAAGACAAAAAAGCCGCCAAAAAACCGGCCGCTAAAAAAGAGTCGAAAGCCAAAAAAGCCCCGGCGAAAAAAGCCGACAAAAAACCGGCTGCGAAAAAAGACTCGAAAGCCAAAGCCGAGAAAAAACCGGCGAAAAAAGAGTCGAAAAAAGCTTCGAAAGCCAAAAAAGAGCCGGCTAAAAAAGCTGCTCCGAAAGCCCCCGCGACGCCGCCGCTGGTCAAAGCCAGCGCCCGCTACGTCCGCATCGCCCCGCGCAAGGCGCGGCTGATCGCCGACCAGGTGCGCGGCATGCACATCGAGAGCGCCCGGGCGCTGCTGCAGTTCTCGCCCCGCGGCGCCGCCCACCCGATCCACAAGCTGATCAACTCCGCGGCAGCCAATGCGGAAAACAACCACGACCTGATCGGCGACGAAATGCGCATCGCCTCGATCACCGTCGACGAGGGGCCGACCCTGCGCCGCTACCGCCCGCGGGCGATGGGACGGGCGACCCCGATCAACAAGCGAACCAGCCACATCCGTGTGGCTCTAACCCCGGCGGAGGACTGAGCAAGTGGGACAGAAGATCCACCCCGAGGGTTTCCGCGTCGGCTACATCCACGACTGGAAGTCGAACTGGTACGAGGACAAAAACTTCGCCGACGTCCTCCAGGAAGACCTGGCCATTCGCGACCACATCGAAGGCAAGCTTTCGCACGCGGGGCTCTCGAGCATCACGATCGAGCGTCGCGGCGAGGTCGCCGTCGACATCCACACCGCCCGGCCGGGGATCGTCATCGGCAAGTCCGGCAGCGAAGTCGACGCCCTGCGCAAAGAGCTGCACAAGCTCACCGGCAGCCCGGTGAAAGTGAACATCCGCGAGGTCAAGCGCCCCGAGCTCGACGCCAAACTGGTCGCCCAGTCGATCGCCGAGCAGCTGCAGAACCGCGTCGCCTTCCGGCGGGCGATGAAACGCGCGCTGACCTCGGCGATGCGCTCCGGCGCCAAGGGCGTCAAGGTCCAGGTCTCCGGCCGCCTCGGCGGGGCCGAGATGGCGCGGACCGAAAGCTACTCCGACGGTCGCGTGCCGCTGCACACGCTGCGCGCCGACATCGACTACGGCTTCTTCGAGGCCCGCACGACGACCGGCCGGATCGGCGTAAAATGCTGGATCAACAAGGGCGAGGTAATGCCCGAGGGCTTCCGCTCCGATCTCGTCTCCGGCGACAGCGCCGCCCCCGACAGTGGTCGTGGCGGTCGTCGCGACGATCGCGGCGGAGGTGGCGGACGCGGACGTGGGCCCGGCGGCGATCGCGGTGGCCGCGGCGGCGGACGCGGGCCCGGCGGCGACCGTGGCGGTCGTGGCGGTGGCGGCGGCCGGGGTCCCGGCGGCGGCGGCGGTCGTGGCGGTCAGCGTGGAGGTGGTCGCTGATGTTGATGCCGAAACGGGTCAAGCACCGCAAACAGTTCCGCGGCCGCATGCGCGGCAACACCAAGGGCGGCAGCACCGTTGCCTTCGGCGAGTACGGGATCAAGGCGCTCGAGCGCGGCTGGATCACCAACCGCCAGATCGAGGCCGCTCGTGTGGCGATGACCCGCAAGATCAAACGTGGCGGCAAGGTCTGGATCAACGTCTTCCCCGACAAGCCCTACACGAAGAAGCCCGCCGAGACGCGGATGGGCTCCGGCAAGGGCAACCCGGAGGGCTGGGTCGCCGTGGTCAAGCCGGGCAAGGTGATGTTCGAGCTGGCCGGCGTGCCGGAGGAGCTGGCGCGCGAAGCGCTGCGGCTCGCTGGGCACAAGCTTCCGGTAAAAACCAAATTCGTCATGCGTGAGGGGGCCGGCGAGTAATGAAGGCCTCGGAGGTCCATAACCTCAAAGACGACGAGCTGGTGGCGAAACTGATCGACGCCAAGCAGGAGGCCTTCAACCTCCGCTTCCGGCACGCCACCGGCGAGCTCGAGAACACCGCCCGCCTCGGGCAGGCGAAGAAGGACATCGCGCGCCTGCTGACGGTGGCCAAGGCACGAGGCATCGACGTGGAGAAAGAGACGCGACGGATATGAGCGACGACGAGCAGAAAAAAGACGAGACGACCGAGGAGCCCCAGGCCGAGGAGACCCCTGCGGCCGAGGAGACGGTTGAGGAGGCCCCCGCGGCCGAGGAGACTCCGGCGGAGGAGGCCCCTGCGGCAGAGGCCGAGGAGGCGTTCGCTGAGCCGAATCCGGAAGACGACCTGCCCTGGAAGGAGCGGCGCCGGCTGCAGAAATCGCGCCGTCAGCGTAAGGCGCGTGCTTCCAGCCCGGAGGAGCGCAAAGCCGAACGAGTTGCCGAGCGTAAGCGCAAGTCCGAGCTGCGGCGCAAACAGCGCGCGGCGGCGAAGGAGGGCCGGACTGCCGGCACCGGCACGCCGCCGGCCGAGCGCGAGTCGAACGCGGCCAAGGTGCGTCAGGGCATCGTCGTCTCCAGCAAGGGCGACAAGTCGATCACCGTCCGCATCGATATCGCCCGTCGTCACCGCACCTACGAGAAGATTGTCCGCAGCTCGACCAAGCTGCACGCCCACGACGAGCGCAACGAGGCCGGCGAGGGCGACGTGGTCCGCGTGATCGAGACCCGGCCGCTGTCGAAGACCAAGCGCTGGCGCCTCGTCGACGTAGTGGAGAAAGCCCGATGATCCAGCAGGAGTCCAGGCTCAAGGTCGCCGACAACTCGGGCGCGCGCGAGATCCTCTGCATCCGCGTCAAAGGTGGCTCCCACCGCCGCTACGCGAGCGTGGGCGACGTCATCACCGCGACCGTGAAATCGGCCAGCCCTCAGGGCGGCGTCCGCAAGGGCGAGGTCGTGCAGGCCGTCGTCGTCCGCACCCGCAAGCCGCTCAGCCGCCCCGACGGCACCTACATCTCCTTCGACGAGAACGCGGCGGTGCTGATCGACCCGGCCAGCAACAACCCGCGCGGGACCCGCATCTTCGGCCCGGTCGCCCGGGAACTTCGCGACCGCAACTTCATGAAAATCATCTCGCTGGCGCCGGAGGTCCTCTGATGGCGAAGCGCATGCGCATCCGCACCGACGACCAGGTGCTGCTGATCGCCGGCAAGGACGCCGGCAAGAAAGGCCGCGTCGTCCGCACCGACCCGAAAAAGCGTCGTGTCTACGTCGAGGGCCTGAACATGATCAAGCGCGCCGAACGCGCCCGCTCGCAGGGCGACCTGAAAAACGCCCAGGCCGGCGGCATTGTCGAGAAGGAGGGTCCGATCGACATCTCCAACGTGATGCTGCTCGATCCCAAAGACAACAAACCGACCCGCGTCGGCGTCCGCGTCGACAAAGGCGGCAAGCGCGTCCGCTACGCGAAGCGGACCGGGAACGAGATCGGCTGATGGAGGCGACCGTGGCACCGACCCAGCAGGCGGCTCCGCCGCCGCGCCTGCGCGACAAATACGAGCAGGAGGTCCTCCCCGCGCTGACGGGCAAATTCGGCTACTCGACGCCGATGGAGGCTCCGCGCCTGGAGAAGATCACCCTCAACATGGGGCTCGGCACCGAGAAACAGGACAAACGCTCCTTCGAAGCCGCCCAGCAGCAGCTGGCGACGATCGCCGGCCAGCACCCGAACGTGCGCCGTGCCCGCAAGTCGGTCGCCTCGTTCAAGCTGCGCGAGGGCATGCCGGTCGGCGTCTCGGTGACGCTGCGCCGCGCCCGCATGTGGGAGTTCCTCGACCGCCTGATCTCGATCGCGGTGCCGCGGATCCGCGACTTCCGCGGCCTCAACCCGCGCTCCTTCGACGGCCGCGGCAACTACTCGATGGGCGTCAAAGAGCAGCTGATCTTCCCCGAAATCGACTACGACTCGATCGACGTCGTGCGGGGGCTGGACGTGACGATCACGACTTCCGCTAAAACTGACCTCGAGGCTTTCGAGCTGCTGCTCGGTCTCGGGTTCCCCTTCGCCCAGGAGGGGCGGCCCGGTCAGGCCGAGCGTGAAGCCGCGGAGCGCGAAGCCGAAGAGGAGCAGCGCAAAGAGGAAGCCCGCCAAAAGGCCGAAATCGAGCAGGCGGCGCTGGAGCAGTTGAAAGAGGAGAACCCTGAGGCCTACGCCAAGCCGGAGGGCGAGGACGAGGGCGCCGCCGAGAGCGGAGACGAAGAGGCCGAGAAACCGGCCGAGGAGAGTTCTGAGAATGGCTAAGACTTCAATGAAGGTGAAGCAGGCGCGCGAGCCGAAGTTCAAATCGCGCGGCTACAACCGCTGCCGCCGCTGCGGCCGGCCGCGGGCCTACTTCCGCAAATTCGGCCTCTGCCGGATCTGCCTGCGGGACGCTGCCCACGAGGGGTACATCCCCGGGATGACCAAGTCGAGCTGGTAGGACGACGATGCTGACCGACCCGATCGCCGATTACCTGACCCGGATCCGCAACGCGATCCGTGCCGGGCACGACGAGGTGGAGATCCCGTACTCCAACCTCAAGCTCGAGCTCTGCCGGATCCTCAAGGAGCAGGGCTACATCAAAGACTTCAGCCGCAAGCCGGCTGCCGTCGGCGAGTCGATCAACGTCGAGCTCAAGTACACCGAGGAGCGCCAGCCGGTGATCCTCGGGATCGAACGGGTCTCGCGTCCGGGTCGCCGACGCTACGTCGACCACAAGAACGTCCCCCGCGTGCAGGGAGGGACCGGGACCGCGATCGTCAGCACCTCAGCCGGCGTGATGACCGGCCACGAAGCGCGCAACAAGGGAGTGGGCGGCGAGGTCGTCGCCTACGTCTGGTGAGCTGATGAGCCGCATCGGAAGAAAGCCCGTCTCCGTTCCCGACGCCGTTTCGGTGGAGATCGCGCCTGGGAACATCGCCGTCAAAGGCCCGAAAGGGGAGCTGCGCCAGGACCTCTCGCCCGACATGAAGGTCGAGCAGGAGGACGGCGTTCTGACCATCTCCCGCCCGACCGACCGCGGCGAGCACCGAGCCCTTCACGGCCTCACCCGCAGCCTGATCGCGAACATGGTCGAGGGTGTCACCGACGGTTTCGAGAAGCGGCTGGAAATCCAGGGCGTCGGTTACCGCGCCGCCCTGAAAGGCAAAAAACTGGAGCTGGCGCTTGGCTACTCGCACCCGGTCGCGATCGACGCGCCGGAGGGGATCGACTTCGAAGTCCCGCAGCCGACCGAAGTCGTGATCAAAGGCATCGACAAGCAGCTGGTCGGGCAGGTTGCGGCGGACATCCGCAAGCGGCGCCCGCCGGAGCCCTACAAGGGCAAGGGCATCCGCTACAAGGACGAGCAGGTCCTGCGGAAGGTGGGTAAGCGCGCATGAGCGTCCTCACCAACCGCCAGCGACGGCTCAAACGGCGCCGCCGGGTCCGCGCCCGCGTCAAAGGCACGGCGGAGCGGCCGCGGCTCTCGGTCTATCGCTCCAACAAGGGCGTCTTCGCCCAGCTCATCGACGACACCAAAGGCCACACCGTGGCCGCGGTCAACTGGATCGAGCCGGAGCTGCGCGAGCTCACCGCCTCCGAGCAGGCGAAGAAGGCCGGCGAACTGCTGGCCGAGCGCGCCAAGGGTGCCGGCGTCGAGACCTGCGTCTTCGATCGCGGCGGCTACCAGTACCACGGTCGCGTCAAGGCCCTGGCCGAAGGGGCGCGAGAGGGGGGACTGGCTTTCTAAGACCGTAGTTTCGCTACGGTGAGCCGCTGCTTATGAAGGGCATGAACGCACAGAACGTCGAGACGGTCAATCCCCGCGGGCTCGACCTGCAGGAGCGGGTGATCGAGATCAACCGCGTCGCCAAGGTGGTCAAGGGCGGCCGGCGCTTCTCCTTCACCGCGCTCGTCGCCGTCGGCGACGAGGAGGGCGTGGTCGGGATCGGTTACGGCAAGGCCCGCGAGGTCCCGCTGGCGATCCAGAAGGGCGTCGAGGACGCCCGCAAGAACTTGATCCGGGTGCCCAAATACGGGAACACCATCACCCACCGCATCATCGGCCGCTTCGGCGCCGGCCACGTCGTCCTGCGCCCGGCCAGTCCCGGTACCGGCGTCATCGCCGGCGGCGGCGTCCGCGCCGTGCTCGAGCTCGGCGGCGTCCGCGACGTGCTGACCAAGAGCATCGGCACGCAGAACCCGATCAACCTGGTCAAGGCGACGATGGACGGCCTGGTTCGTCTGCGCCGGCCCGAGGAGGTTGCGGAGCTGCGTGGGTTGACCATCACCCAGGTGTTGGGAATGGAGGGCCAGAACGGCGCCTCGGCTACGGAGACGACTGCCGCCGAGAGCGAGGAGAAACCGGCTGAGCCCGCGGCGGAGCCGGTTGCCGGCAACGAGGCCGCCGAAGACAAGGCTGCCGAGGGCGCGGAGGCTGAGAAACAGGAGAGCGGGTCGTGAGCAAGGTGAAGATCGCTCAGATCCGCTCGGCTGCCGGTTCCAACCCGAACCAGAAAGCCACGCTGAAGGCTCTGAAGCTCGGACGGATCGGTAAGTCGGTCGAGCTAAAAGACTCCGAGCAGCTGCAGGGGCAGCTGCGGGTCGTCTCCCACCTGGTGGAGGTCGACGGTGGCTGAGAAAAAAGCCGACAAAGAGAAAGACAGCAGCCGCTCCGAAGAGATCGGGCTGCACAACTTGAAGCCGAAGCCCGGCTCGAAAAAGCCGCGCAAGCGGATCGGCCGCGGCGAGGGCAGCGGGCTTGGCAAGACTTCCGGTCGCGGCCACAAGGGCGCCGGCTCGCGCTCGGGCCGTAAGCGCAAGGCCGGCTACGAGGGCGGCCAGAACCCGATCCACATGCGGATGCGAAAGCTGCGCGGCCCGCACAAAAAGCAGTCAATGCCGTTCGAGAACTTCCGTACCTCGACGCAGGCGGTCAACCTCTCCGACCTCGAGGAGCGCTTCGACAGCGGTGCCGAAGTCACGCCCGAGAGCTTGAAGGAGAAGGGCCTGGCCAAGCGCAAGGATCCGGTCAAGGTCCTCGCCCGCGGCGAGATCAAAAAGAAACTTGAGGTCCACGCGCACGCATTCAGCGCGGCTGCCAAAGAGAAGATAGAGGCGGCCGGCGGTTCCTGTCACACTCTGGAGCCGTAATGCTCAAAACTATTCTCAACGCCTTCAGCGTTGCCGAGATCCGCAAGAAGCTTGCGTTCACGGCGGCGATCCTGGCCCTGTACCGGTTGGGGGCCTACATCCCGGCCCCGGGCGTCGACGTCAACGCCGTCAAGGAAATCCAGGACAACTTCGGCGGCGCCGGCATCCTCGGCTTCCTCAACCAGTTCTCAGGAGGAAGCCTCTCGCGCCTCAGCATCTTCGCGCTGGGGATCATGCCCTACATCACCGCCTCGATCATCCTGCAGCTGCTGACCGTCGTCGTGCCTTCGCTGGAGCGGCTGCAGAAAGAGGGCGAAGTCGGGCAGCAGAAAATCACCCAGTACACGCGCTACCTCACCGTCGGGCTTGCCGCCGCCCAGTCGGTCGGCTACGTCTTCCTCTTCCGGTCCTTCGGCAACACCGCCGGGACCAGCGTCGTCGGCAGCCTCACCTTTCCGAAGCTGTTCCTGATCGTGATGTGCCTGACCGCCGGCTGCACCTTGCTCATGTGGATGGGCGAGCTGATCACCCAGCGCGGCATCGGCAACGGCATCTCCCTGATGATCTTCGCCTCGATCGCCTCTTCGATCGTCCCCGGCCTCTCGAAGTGGTGGAACAACCCGGACCAGGTCTTCATCGTGATGATGCCGTTCATCGCCCTGGCCGTGATCGTCGCGATCGTCTTCGTCCAGGAGGGGCAGCGCCGGATCCCGGTCCAGTACGCGAAACGGGTCGTCGGCCGGAAAATGACCTCGGGCGGCTCGACCTACCTGCCGCTGCGGGTCAACATGGCCGGCGTCATCCCGGTGATCTTCGCCGCCTCGATCATGGCCTTCCCCTCGACCGTCGGCCAGATGCTGAACACCAACGCGGCGCTCGACTTCGCCGCCTTCTTCGGGCCGAACAAGTGGGCCTACGTGGTCGGCGAGATCTTCTTCATCATCGTCTTCACCTACTTCTACACCGCGGTCACCTTCAACCCGGTCGACCAGGCGGACAACCTGAAGAAATACGGCGGCTTCATCCCGGGCGTGCGTCCGGGCCGGCCGACGGCCGAGTACCTGGACCGGATCCTCTCGCGGCTCACCTTCCCGGGCGCCCTCTACCTGGGCGCGGTGGCGGCGCTGCCGACGATCCTGATCAGCCAGACCTCGGCCAACTTCTACTTCGGCGGTACCTCCATCCTGATCGTGATCGGCGTCGCGCTGGACACGGTCAAGCAGCTGGAGGCGCAGCTGATGATGAGGAACTACGAGGGCTTCTTGAAATAGGCTCTGCGGATGGCGGAGCTGAATCTCGTCCTTCTGGGCCCGCCGGGCTCCGGTAAGGGAACCCAAGGGGAGCGGTTGCAGGAAGACCTGCGCCTGCCCTACTACGCGACCGGGGACATCCTCCGCGGCGCGGTTCGCGACGAAACCGAGCTGGGGCGGACCGCGAAGGAGTACATGGACCGCGGCGACCTGGTTCCCGACGAGGTGATCGTCGGCGTGATCGCCGAGCGGATCGACTCCAGCGAGGCGCTCGACGGCTTCATCCTCGACGGCTTTCCCCGCACCACGCCTCAGGCCGAGGCGCTCGACGCGAAGCTCGGCGAGCTGGGGCGGGCGGTGACGGCGGTCGTCCTGATCGACGTCTCCGACGACGAGGTGGTGCGCCGGCTCGGCGGCCGCCGCACCTGCGAGGCGAACGGGCACGTCTTCCACGTCGACTTCGAACCGCCGGAGCAGGAGGGCGTCTGCGACATCGACGGCTCCGAGCTGATCGTCCGCGACGACGACAAGCCCGAGGTGATCCGCAAGCGGCTCGACACCTACCACGAGAAGACCGAGCCGCTCGTCAGCTACTACGACAACCGCAGCGTCCTGCGCCGGATCGCCGGCGAGGCGGCGCCGGAAGAGGTGGCGGAGGAGATCCGCCGCACCCTGGCGACGCTGCGGATGGAGCAGGACGAGACCGTCTAGCTGTCTCCTCGCGGGTCCGCCGCGGCTGACCATTAGCGTGTACCGGATGATCATCAAAAAGACCCCGGAGCAGGTCGAGAAGATGGCCGCCTCGGGCGAGGTCCTGGTCCGCTGCCTGAAGATGCTGGCCTCGAAAGCGCGCCCGGGCACGACGACCGAGGAACTCGACGCCGCCGCCGAGAAGTTCATCCGCTCGCAGGGGTGCGAGCCGGCTTTCAAGGGCTACCGCGGCTTCCCCGGGTCGATCTGCGCCTCCCCCAACTCGATGGTCGTCCACGGCATCCCCGACGGCTACCAGCTGAAGCGGGGCGACGTGCTCTCGATCGACGTCGGGGTGATCAAGGACGGCTGGGTCTCCGACGCGGCGATGACGGTGCCGATCGGGCCGGTCAGCCCCGAAGCCCAGAAGCTCCTCGACGTCACCAAAGCCTCGCTCTTCGCCGGTGTCGAGCAGATGCGCGCGGGCAACCACCTCGGCGATGTCTCGGCGGCGATCCAGCGGACCGTCGAGCTCGAGGGCCTCTCGATCATCCGCACCCTGGTCGGCCACGGGATCGGCCGCGACATGCACGAGGAACCCCAGGTGCCGAACTTCGGCGACCCCGGCCGCGGCCCGGAGCTGGAGGAGGGGATGGTGCTGGCGATCGAGCCGATGGTCAACGCCGGCGGGCCGCTCGTCCGCATGGGCGAAGACGGCTGGGCGGTCTACTCAGAAGACGGTTCGCTGGCCGCCCACTTCGAGTTCACCGTCGCGGTGACGCCGGAGGGTCCCCGCATCCTCACGCCCTGGCACGACGCCGACTAGGCAAAGTCACAACCTCGCATACAAGTTGTTTCAGAATTGTTTGTCTGAGGTGTAGTCTCGTGCGTCGTGCTCTGGGACGATCTCGACAGGGAGCTGGAAAGGCAGCGATGGGAACGCGACCAGCGGCTAGAGCAGATAGGCCGGGAGCTCCGGGAGCGGATCGAGAAGGTCGAACGCCGCTGCAAGGAGTCCGAGGAAGCTCGCCGCGCGCAATGGGAACAGATCGAAGGTCGGGTCATGACCGCCGACGAGAAACAGGAACGCCGCAGCGACGAGTTCCTGCGCCTGGCGAACGCTCTGGCGCTCGAGCACCTAAAGATGATCGGAGACCTGAGCGACGATATGACCCGCAGATCTGAGGAATCGCGCGAAGAAAATAGGGCCCAAAGCGAAGCCCTGCTGAAAATGCTCGACCGGCTACCGCCGGCTTAGGCGCCGATCTCGACCTCTTCGATACTCCGGACGCCCAGCGGGTTCGACTCGCCGGGGATCAACTTGCGGTGGGCGATCCAGCCCTGGAAGTTGCCGCTCCACTCGCCTTGCGTGAGCTCCGCGGGCGTCATCGGGCGGGCGACGTGCTCCATCGGTGACATGTGGCCGCTTTCCAGCAGCCGGTCGTAGAGGACGACGTCGGCGGCGAGGTCGCGGGTGCCGTCGTGGGTCAGGTAGCTGACCCGGGCGCAGCGGCCGATCGAGACCTTCGCCAGTTCCTCGGCTGAAGCCGTCTCCTCGCGCTCGGCCTCGCCGACCAGCGGCAGGTGCCATTCGTCGGGCCCGAGGCGGGTGGGGACAGAGCGGTCGAACGCCTCGCGCATCTTCGTCGCGATCAGGCGGATCTCCGGTTGGGCGTCGGGGTGGCAGCGGAGGTTGAAGAAGTTGTCCCAGGTGGTGGAGGAGACGATCACGGTGTGCCACATGAACGGCTCCAGCAGGCGGTTGGCGACCTGCTTGTGGACGTTCAGCCACTCCGCCGGCGGTTCTTTCAGCGAGCCCTGCGCCGCCTCCAGGCAGGCGTGGAGGTCGTCGTAGCGAGCGACGTTCTCGGGGCTGGTGATCAGGCCGAGGACGTGGCGGACGGCGTCGTCGCGCGCTGCCAGCCACTCGCCTTCGGCGGCGTCGCGGGCTGCGCCGGCCAGCGCCGGACCCGCCTGCATCCCCGGTTTGTTGGAGCCGAACTCGATCGGCACGTAGGGGTCGTCGAGCACCCGCCGCAGCTGTTTGGCGACCGGGATCGCCCGCGAGCTGGCGCTGTTGCGCGAGAAGACGCGGTGGGTGTTGAACTCGGCGAGGACGAAGCGCGGGAAGGTCGCCTCGAGCGTGGTCAGCCGGTGCCCGGCGGGCGAGACTGAATCGGCGAGGACTTTGGCGTCGAATCCCATCGGCTTCCGAACACTCTGGCACCCGGCGAAGACGGCAACAAGTCCGAGGAGGGGCGTAAATTGGGAGCTACCGCTTACGCCTGCAGGCACGCTTAACGCAAGCGTCGCCGGAAGCACGTCCCTGCTATCTTTCCTCGTCGGCCTTGTAGGCCGGTTGGTTCATCCTGCCGTCCGATTCATGGGGCGCGTAGGAGTCCTGTTGTCGATACGAAATCCGGAGCGATGAAGGTTCGAGCTTCCGTCAAGCCGATGTGCGAGAAGTGCAAGGTAATCCGCCGAAATGGGGCGGTCCTGGTGATCTGCCAGAACCCGCGCCATAAGCAGAGGCAGGGCTAGCCATGGCACGTATCGCCGGCATCAACATCCCGGTCGCCAAACGGACCGAAATCGGGCTCACCTACATCTTCGGGATCGGCCAGTCGACCGCGCAGCAGATCCTTAAAGAGACGGGCGTCGACCCCGACACCCTGGTCAAAGACCTGACCGAGGACGAGGTCATGAAACTGCGCGAGGCGGTCGAGAACCGCGAGGTCGAGGGCGACCTGCGCCGGGAGCGCTCGCAGAACGTCAAACGGCTGATGGAGATCGGCTCCTACCGCGGTCTCCGCCATCGTCGCGGCCTGCCGGTCCGGGGCCAGCGCACGAAGACCAACGCACGCGGCCGCAAGGGCCCGCGACGCCTCAGCGTCGCCGGTAAGCGCAAGGCATAGGTAGGGAGAGCATGGCTGAGAAAAAAGCCGCCAAAGGGCGCACGCGCCGCCGCGTCAAAAAGAACGTCACCTACGGGCAGGCGCACATCAAGACTTCTTTCAACAACACGATCGTCACCCTCACCGACACCGACGGCAACGTGATCGCCTGGGAGTCGGCGGGATCCGCCGGCTTCAAAGGCTCGCGCAAGTCGACTCCGTTCGCCGCCCAGGTGACCGCCGACGCCGCCGCCAAAAAGGGCATGGAACACGGCCTCGAGCGCGTCGAGGTCTTCGCCAAGGGCGCCGGCTCCGGCCGCGAGACGGCGATCCGCTCGCTGCAGGCCGCCGGTCTCGACGTGACCACGGTCAAGGACGTCTCCCCGCAGGCCCACAACGGCTGCCGGCCGAAGAAGCGGAGGAGGGTCTAATGGCTCGCGACACCGCTCCGCAGTGCAAGCAGTGCCGTCGCGAGGGCCAGAAGCTCTTCCTCAAGGGCGAGCGCTGCTTCACCGACAAGTGCGGCGTCGAGCGCCGCTCCTACCCGCCCGGCGAGCACGGCCGCGGCCGCCTGCGGCAGAGCGAGTACCGGGTGCAGCTGCGCGAGAAGCAGAAGACCCGCCGCTACTACCAGGTGTTGGAGAAACAGTTCCGCGCCTACTACGAAAAGGCCGCCCGCCAGGAAGGCGTCACCGGCGAGAACCTGCTGCGGCTGCTCGAGTCCCGCTTCGACAACGTGCTCGTCCGCCTCGGCTTCGCCGCCTCGCGGCGCCAGGCGCGGCAGCTGATCACCCACGGCCACTGGCAGGTCAACGGCCGCCGGGTCAACATCCCCTCTTACCAAGTTCGTCCCGAGGACATCATCTCGATCAAGGCCGGATCGTCCGCCACCGACACGATCCAGCGGGCCACCGAACTCGTCTCGACGGTTCCGGCCTGGCTGCAAGCCGATCACGATGCCCTCACCGCCAAGGTCCTGCGCTACCCCGAGCGCTCCGAGATCTCGGCGCCGGTTCAGGAGCAGCTGATCGTCGAGCTGTACTCCAAGTAGTCCGGGAACCCCATCTCAGAACACGCAACGAAGGAACTCATGACCACTGATTTCCAGGTCCCCCGCATCACCTCCGAGAAAATCGATGACCGTCGCGGCACCTTCACGATCGAGCCGCTTGACAAGGGCTTCGGTTACACGTTCGGCAACAGCCTTCGCCGCGTCCTGCTCTCCTCGCTGGGTGGCGCCGCCATCACCAGCGTCCGCATCGAGGGCGTAGCGCACGAGTTCTCGACCGTCCCCGGCGTCAAAGAGGACGTCACCGACATCGTCCTCAACCTCAAGGACCTGGTCGTCCGTATGCACACGGACGCCGACGAGGTCGAGGCCCCGCTGGTCGCCACCGGCCCCGGCGAGGTGAAGGCGAAGGACATCGACCTTCCCTCCGGCGTCGAGATCCTCAACCCCGACGCGCCGATCGCGACGCTCGAGAAAAAAACCAAACTCGAGGTCTACCTGACGATCGGCCGCGGCCGCGGCTACTCGCCGGCCGAAGAGAACAAGTCCGACGAGCAGCCGATCGGCGTTATCCCGATCGACTCGATCTTCTCGCCGATCCGCCGCGCCTCCTACGCGGTCGCCGCCGCCCGCGTCGGTCAGCGGACCGACTTCGACAAACTGACGCTCGACCTCGAGACCGACGGCTCGATCGAGCCCGGGGCGGCGCTGCGCGAAGCCTCCGAGATCCTGATCAAGAGCCTGGCGATCTTCACCGACGCCGACCGGGTCGAAGAGCTGACCGCGCGTGAGCCGGTCGCCGCCGTCCCCAGCGACGGTTTTTCGTCCGCGGGCGACAACGGTGGTGCTGCCGCCAGCAACGGCCTCGACGAGATCCTGATCGAGGAGCTCGAACTGGGCGTCCGCTCCTACAACTGCCTCAAGCGCGCCGGCGTGCAGACCGTCGGCGACCTGGTGCGCAAGTCGCGCGCGGAACTGAACGCGATCCCGAACTTCGGTCAGAAGTCGATCGAGGAAGTGATCGAGACCCTGCACTCCCGCGGCCTCGATCTTCAGGCAGACTAGGGCGCGAACTCAGGGAGACGGGAGGATCCGGTGCGGCACAAAAAGAAGCGCAACAAGCTCAGTCGCGACAAGTCGCACCGGTCGGCCCTGCTCTCGAACCTCTCCAAGCAGCTGATCGAGCACGAGCGGATCCAGACCAGCCAGGCCAAGGCCAAGGCGGTCAAGCCCGAGGTCGAGAAGCTCATCACGCTCGCCAAGCGCGGCGACCTGCACGCACGCCGCCAGGCGCTGGCGACCCTCCACAACGACAAGTTCATCGTCCACAAGCTGTTCGACGAGGTCGGCCCGCGCTACGCGACCCGGCCGGGCGGGTACACCCGCATCGTCAAGCTCGGTCCGAGGAAGTCCGACTCGACCGAGATGGTCTTCCTCGAGCTGGTCTAGTCCGCTCGGTCGTAGCCGACGCTCTCGAGATAGAGAGCGTGGGGTGGCGCCGTGTCGCCGCCCTCGGTCCGGTGGGCGCCCGCCAAGAGGGCGGTGAAGCTCTCGACGGTACG
>DASULV010000025.1:0-16036 GCA_036277955.1 Solirubrobacterales bacterium
CGGCGCCTTCCTCTACCGCGACACGACGGGCAAGGTCGTCTTCTCCAGCGGTCTTACCCCGGGGGCGCCTGAAGTCCGCTCGACCGTCCCGGTCAACGACGAAAGCTGGCACCAGCTGACCGGCACCCTGGAAGGCGAAACGATCACGCTCTTCGTCGATGGGTTCCCCTACGAACTCGGGTATGGAGAAAGCGTGATGCCCAAGCTCGACCAGGAAGACCAGGGTCAGATCGCCGCCAGCCCGACGACCAAAGAACTGTTCGACGGGACGCTCGACGAGGTGGCGACCTACGAAAGCGCGCTGACCGAAGGCCAGGTGATCACCGAGATCGTCGAAAGCAAGGCCGAACAGCCGGAAACCCTGCTCGCACCCGCCCCCGAAGCCGATAGCGACGGGGATGGCGTCGGCGACGGTGCTGACAACTGCTCGACGGTTGCCAATGCCAACCAGGCCGACGCCGACCTCAACGGCGTCGGCGACGCCTGCGACACGATGGACGCTGACGGCGACGAAATCGCCGACGGCAGCGATAACTGCCCGTCGGTCTACAACCCGGGCCAGGCCGATGCCAACGGCAACGGGATCGGCGACGACTGCTCCGAACTGCCGCCGACGGTGCTGACCGAACCCGCCTCCAGCGTCGGTAGCACCGGCGCCACCTTCAACGCCAAGATCGACCCGGAAGGCTTCGCCACGACCTACCGGTTCGAATACGGGACCACGACCGAATATGGGGCGAGCATTCCGTCGGTGGCCAAATCGGCCGGCGCGGGCACGAGCCCCGTGGGGGGCAGCCAGGCGGTCACCGGGCTGACGGCCGGCACCACCTACCACTACCGGGTTGTCGCGACCAGCGAAATCGGGCAGAGCATCGGGGAAGACCGGACCTTCACGACCCTCCCATGAGGGCGGCCTTCCTCACCTTTCTCCTCGCGCTGCTCCTGCCGGCCGCGGCGGGCGGCGCCGTCGCGTTCGATCCGTCCTTCGGCAGCGGGGGCATCGCCACGCCGGCCCTGCCGCCGGAAGCGGCGGAAAAGGCGGCGAGCATCGTCGATCTCGCCGCCGCCCCCGACGGGACCACTGTCGGCGCGCTCGGGGGCGTCACGCGGTCGGGTTACTTCGGTGCCGTTCGGCTGACGCCGGCCGGGGCCCCCGACCCAGCCTTCGGCCAGGACGGGTTCGTCTCGCCGCCGTCGATCGGCTCCGAAGGCGCAACCCGCGAAGTACAGGCAGAAGCCGTGGCCGTGCAGCCGGACGGGCAGATCGTACTCGCCGGCTACGCCCAGCAAAGCGCCAGCCTGCCGACCAGCTTCACTTCGGTACTCGCCCGTTACTTGCCGGACGGCTCGCTCGACCCCGAATTCGGCACCGGCGGCGTGGTCGCCGAGCGGAACCCGAGCCGCTGGGAGGAAACCCAGTTTCACGCCGTCGACGTCGCTGCCGACGGCCGGATCGTCGCGGTCGGTGAGCACGTGCGATCGATCCCGCGCAGCGCCGGCATCGTCGCTGCCTTCAAAGCCGACGGGAGTGTCGACAAGAGCTTCGGTCGGCGCGGACTGGTTGTCTTCACGCAGCGGGCGCGCGAGGCCTACTCGAGCCTGTCGGACGTCGAGGTCCTGGATAGCGGCAAGATCCTCGTCGTCGGATACCACGACTACCGCCTCGTCCTCGCCCGGCTTCGCTCCAACGGCAGGCCCGACCGCGGCTTCGGCGGCGGTGACGGGAGAATCACGCTCGACGTCCACCAGGGGAACGTCTGCTGTCCGCCGGCCTCGCTCGCGGTCCAGGCGGACGGCCGGATCGTCGTCGTTACCCAAGGCGAAAGGTCGCGCACCTTGCTCCCCTACCTGATCCGCTTCCGGCCCGCCGGGGGTCTCGACCGCAGTTTCGGTCATCGCGGGATTGCCGCTCCGAAACGGCCATGGCGGCTTTTCAGGCCGTACGACGTCGCGGTGCAGCCCGACGGCGGGATCGTCACCGTCGGGCAGAGCGCGAAAACGGCGCGGAACGCTGTCGCCGGCGCCTATTCCGTCTTCCGCAACCTCCCCGACGGCTCCCCGGACGAAAGCTTCGGCGAGCACGGCCTGAAGATGATCCAGATGGGCGACGAAGGCTTTGCCGGGGCGGCGCTGGCGCAGGCCGATGGCAGCGTCCTCACCGGCGGCAGCTTCGCTACTCGCGACGACAGCACCAACCGCTCCACGACGACGCTGCTGCTCGCCCGCTTCCGCGGCAACTGACAAAATCCTCGCCGCATGCCTGACTCTCGCCTCGCCCGGGGCGCTCAGCGGCTGAGGCGCCTGCGCGAGCAGTCGCTGTTCCGCAACAGCGTCTACATCATGGGCACGACCGCGGCGACCTCTTTGCTGGGGTTCGGCTTCTGGCTGGTCGCGGCGCGGACGCTCTCGGCGACCGAAGTCGGGCGCTCGGCGGCGCTGATCTCGGCGATGCTCTTCGTCTCCGTCCTCACCAACCTCGGGCTTGGGCAGGTCTTCGTCTCCCGGCTCGCCTCGCGGCAGGAGGGAGCGGAGTGGTCACGCACCGTGACCACCGGCATCGCCTTGGCCGCGGTTACGAGCCTGGTCGGCGGCGCGATCGCCGCGGTCCTGCTGCCGACCCTGATCCCGACCCTGAAGCACGGGCTCAGCCCCGTCACCTTCCTCCTGCTGCCACTCGGGGTGGCCGGGTCGGCCTGCTCGCTGGTCATCGACTACGCCTGCATCGCCGAGCGCCACGCGAAGCTCTCGTTCGTCCGCAACGTAATCGCCGCGGTCCTGCGGATCGCCCTGATCCCGCTCGCCTCGGTCGTGCCGACCGACGGCACCACCTGGATCCTCGCGATCTGGGCGGGCTCCTTCCTGCTGATCGACGGCCTCGCCTTCTTCAACGAACTGCCGAAGCTAGGCCACGATTTCCGCCCCCGCCTCGAGGGCTGGCGCACCGAGCTGAGTGAAATCCGCGGCCTGATCGCCGGTCACCAGTCGATCAACCTCGGCGCCCAGGCCTCCAGCTACCTGCTGCCGGTCCTCGTCTCGGCCCGCCTCGGGCCCGAGCAGAACGCCTACTTCTACACCACGTTCATGGTCGCCAGCGCCCTCTTCTTCATCGCCCCGGCGATCGGCAACGCGCTCTTCGCCGAGGGCGCGCACCATCCCGACCGCCTCGGCGAGGACGTCCGCAAGGCGATCCGCCACACCCTGACGCTGGCGGGGCCGCCGGCGCTCGTCCTCGTCGTCTTCGGGCCGCTGATCCTCGGCTTCTTCGGCCCCGAGTACGCCGACGAAGGCGAGCCGCTGCTGCTGATCCTGGTCGCCGCCGCCGCCTTCGACTCCGCCCTGCAGATCTCCCTCGCCGTGCTCCGCGCCAAGCACCGCCTCCAAGCCGCCGCCCTCGCCACCTGGGCAACCCTGATCGTGGCGATCGGCGCCACCTGGTTCCTGCTGCCACCGCTTGAGCTCGAGGGCGCCGGCATCGGCTGGGGCCTCGGCAAGGTCGTCGGCGTCCTCCTGGCCGTCTTCTTCCTGCTCCGCAGCCCGCCGGCTCATGCGGCTTCGCGCGCTGGGGCCTGAGAAGACCAGCTCAGAAGGCTCCGCGCAGCAGCTCGCGCAGGCGCCGGGAGACGATGGTTCGAAGCCGCTGGTTCTCGATTCGCTCGATCCAACGGTCGAGCTCGCCGCGTTTGAAGTCCTTCGGCAGTGAGAGCTCCGGCAGGTATGCGCGGGTGCCGCCGGCGGCGCGGACATAGACCAGATCGAATAGCGCCTTCTCGGGTCGGGCCACGAAGCCGCCCCTCCCGTCACCCTCGAAACCGCCGAAGAGCTCGGGGGAAAGCTGATGGACGACGAAGACGCCGAGGCTGGTTTGAATCCGACGCGGCCGGCCCAGGGAGACCAGGGAGATCTGCCGCGGGATCTGCTCGATGAGCCCGTGCTCGGCCAATGCCGAGAAGAGCGAGATGTAAGAGGGGAGGGGGGCGGTCAGGTAGGGACCGACCACCCGCGGTTCGATATCGGGATCGAGCGCCCAGAGGCCACGTTGGATTCGCAGCAGTAAGCCGGCCTTCTCCAGGGTCCCGAGCCTGCGACTCGCGATCGTCTGCTCGCTATGCCAAAGCGCCGCCGCTTCGCGGGTGGTGAAGACCGGGCGCTGGAGCTGTCGCAACTCCGCATAAGCGTGGGTCGGTTTCATCGAGCGGCCTCGAGGCGATCGGCTACGAAAGTCTGGATCTGCTCCCACGCGCTCTCGGAAGCGATCAGTTCGGCCGCTCCTGGCTCGAGGAAGGGGAGCACCTGGTCGCGGAACGCCGCGTAATCCTGTTCCAGGGCGCGCCCGACGGCCGCATCGAGAAGCGTGGCGTCGATCGAGCCTTTGGAGAGGGGTTGCTGACGCAGGAGTAGCTCGAGGTCGAAGACGTCGCGGGCCTGAACCTGCGCGCGGCCGGCGAGGGCTGCCACCTTCTGCTGCACGGCCGTTGCGGCGTCGTAGTGCTGAACGCTGGGTGGGCGCAGGGCATAGGGCTCCACCACCGCCTGGGGCAACGAGGCTAGGGAGTAGTCGCCGCCTCCTTCTCGGTTGCTGAACTCGATTTTGCTGCGGATGAGCACCGAGTCGCGAGGGGCTTCGATCCCGACCTTCCAACGACGGGTCGTCTCCGTCTGCTTGGCGCTGGTGAACTCCGCGAGGCTAAGGCCGCCGATCGCGAGCAGGCTGCGCAGCGCCGGAGAAGTGAGTGCGGCGTCGACCTGCCTTTCGAGGTTCCAGGGGACCGGCCGGATCAGGTCGAGGTCGATGTCCTCGGAATAGCGTTCACTGGCGAAGAAATAGCGCAGGCTGGCACCGCCTTTGAGGACATACCGAGCCGGGTCCAAACGGCTGCTGAGTACGCCGAGGAAGGCGATGTGGAAGAACTCGATGGCTTGTACTTTGCTGAGTTTCGTGCTCTGAGACTACAAGTTAATGGCACAAAATGCAATGAATTTGATATCTCGCTAAAAGTCGCGGATCGTGTAGCGGAGCTTGCCGGAGGCGCTGGGGGCGATCGTCTCTACCTGCTCGAACTCGATCACGCAGCTCTCGCCCAGCACCGCCTTCGATTTGGCGACGATCTCCTCGCGGTCTGCGGCGGGTATCTCCGCCTCGCAGGCGAGTCGGTAGACCACTTCCGCCGGTGCTCGCTGGACGACCTGGAACTGGCGCAGCCAGGGGCGGAAGTACATGAGGTGGGCGAAGTACTCGCCGTCGACCATCTGGCCATCGGCGCCGAGGAAGGTGTCGACGTTGCGGCCGGTCACCTCGGCCAGCATCTGCGTCCGCCGCCCGCAGGGGCACTCGATCTCGTACTCCGGCAGCCGGCCGCGGTCGCCGATCAGGTAGCGGACGAGGGGCATCGCCCGGTTGGTGAAGCCGGTGACGGCGATCTCGCCCTCCTCGCCGGGAGCGGCCGGCTCGCCGTCTGGCCCCAGCACCTCGACGTGGCAGTTCCAGGGCAGGACGTGGAGGCCGGTGCGGTGCTCGCACTCGCCGGCCATGTCGCCGGTCTCCCGCGAGCCGTAGCGATTCAGCACCCGGCAGCCGAAGGTCCCCTCGAGTTGCTCGCGCATGAAGTCGTAGAGCGTCCCGGCGGTGGCGATCGTGCCGCGCTGCGGCGGTACCTCGATCCCCTTGCGGTCCGCGTACCGGGCCACCTCGTAGCCGGCCTGGGCGTAGGCGATGACGAGGTTGGGCGGGCCGTCGCGCAGCTGTCGGAGGATCGCCTCGATCGTCTCGTCGGTGAGCAGGAAGGCATTCAGCAGCGTCCGCCGCAGCAGCCGGTTGCCGACCCGGTTGCGCAGGGAGGCGTTGCCTTCGAGGTCTTTCTCCGAGCCCCAGATATAGAGCTCGGGCTCGCCGAGGCCGCCGCCGGCCCAGGTCGAGTAGACCTCGCGAACGGCCACGGTCCAGGCGAGGTGGTCGGGGTCCTGCAGCAGCCGCACCGGCTCGCCGGTCGAGCCGCCGGACGTGTTCTCGACCCAGCTGTCGCGGTCGCCCTGCTCGGAGAGCATCCGCGGCCCCTCGGCGCGGAGGACCTCACGGCTGAGCAGCGGGAAGCGGGCGAGGGCGGCGATGGGGTCGGTCTCGATCTCCCGCGGCGAGACGAGGCCGCGGTAGTGGGGGACGGTGGCGACGGCGTGGGTCAGGGTCCGCGCGAGCAGCTCGCCGGGGGCGGGATAGGAGCGCTCGCGGTCTTGGCGCAGGAAGGTGCGGTAGTAGGAGCCGAGCCTGCTGCCGCTCGCCCGGTGGAGGAGGAGGTAGGCGCCCGCCCGCAGTCGCGCCTGGCCGCTCATCGGCTGCGGTGCGCCGCCAGCGCCAGCTCGTAGGCCTGCTCGACCTGCGGCACCACGGAGGCGGGGCTGAACCTGGCGGCCTGCTGCCGCGCCGCCGCTCCGAGCCGCTCCCGCAGCCCCTCGTCGGCGATCAGCTTCTGCATCGCCGCTCCCAGCGCGGCGCGATTTTCCGACGGGACCACGAGGCCAGTCTGACCGTCGACGACGATGTCGCGCAAGCCGCCCATATCGGTGGCGACGATCGGCTTGCCCGCCGCCGCCGCCTCGAGGGCGACGAGGCCGAAGGGCTCCGGCCACACCGAGGGGGCGACGCTGAAGAGCGAGCGCCGCAGCGCCTCGATCGCCAGCGCGTGCGGCCAGGCCCCCATCGCGTGGACGCCGGGTCGGGTCTTCAGCTCGTCGATGTAGCAGCGACCGATGAGCACCAGCGGCGGCGGGTCCTCGAGTTCGCGGTAGGTCTCGGCCAGCTCCCAGGCACCCTTGTCCTCGGTGACGTCGCCGAAGTAGAGGATGAACGGCTCGTCCGGCAGCGCGGCGAGGCGAGGGTCTCCTGAGGGGGCGCGGGGCAGCTCGCCGATGAAGTTGGGGATCACCCGTGAGATCTCGCCCTCGCGGATCCGACAGAGCTCTTCGACGGTGGAGCTGACCGGGAGGAAGACGTCGACGTGGTGGCGCAGCCGCGACTCCTGCGAGCGCGTGCCGAAGGCGGCCACCAGCCCCTTCGTCACCCCGTAGTGCCTCACCGCGCACTCCTGGCACTTGAACGGCGCCGGCCCCGAGCAGAGGTGGTCCCGGTGCCGCAGGCGCCTGGTCGCGCAGATCAGCCCGTAGTCGTGCAGGGAGAGGGCGAGGGCGCTGTGGGAGCCGCGCGCCAGCGGCAGGTAGGAGTGGACGATCCAGTTGTGGGCGTGGACGATCTGCGGCCGCTCGCGGCGCAGAACCCGGCTGAGGTCGAGGACCGTCTCGGGGTCGGGGGCGGGAGGGGCGTGGCGGCGCTCGGTGTCCCCGCGGCCGCGGACCACGCGGTAGCTGCTGCTGCGCAGGGGGTGCACCGCCGCCCCCGCCACTTCGCCGACTGTGACCCCGCCCGGTTGCTGCAGGGTGGCCACGGAGACCTCGTGCCCGCGCGCCGCAAGCTCGCGGGTCAGGTCCTCGACCACGCGCTCTTCGCCGCCGACGATCGGGGCGAAGGACTGGGCGAGCATCAGGATTCGCATGGGAAAAGACTGGCAGGGTGTCGGGCGGCGGGCGTGCCAGAATCCGGCCGGTGCCGAGCGAGCCGCCCACCATCTCGGTCGTCATCTGCGCTTTCACGCGTGACCGTCTAGAGGTTCTAAGCGAATCGGTCGACTCCTTGCGCGCCCAGACGCTGCCCGCGCACGAGGTCGTGCTGGTGATCGACCACGCGCCGGAGCTGCTGGAGGAGGTGCGGGGGCTCTGGCCGGACCTGAAGATCGTCGAGAACCGCGAGCGCAAGGGACTCTCCGGCGCCCGCAACTCCGGCGTCGCCGAGGCCACCGGCGAGGTCGTCGCCTTCCTCGACGACGACGCGATCGCCGCCCCGGACTGGCTCGAGCGCCTGGCCGCCGCCTACGCCGACCCGAACGTCCTGGGGGCGGGGGGGACGGTGCGGCCGCGCTGGGTCGAGGGCAAGCCGGGCTGGTTCCCGCCCGAGTTCGACTGGGTCGTCGGCTGTACCCACTCGGGGATGCCGCAGCAGCTCGAACCGGTCCGCAACCTCGTCGGCGCCAACATGTCCTTCCGCCGTCAACCCCTCCTCGACGTGGGCGGCTTCAGCCACGACCTCGGCCGGGTCGGGACGCTGCCGGTCGGCTGCGAGGAGACCGACCTCTCGATCCGCGTCCACCAGCGCTGGCCCGAGGCCGAGATCCTCTACGACCCCGCCGCCGCGGTCGAACACGTGGTGCCGCCCGCCCGCGGCAAGGTCCGCTACTTCGTCGACCGCTGCCGCGCCGAGGGTCGCTCGAAGGCGGTCCTCAGCGGCATGGTCGGGACCGAGGACGGCCTCTCCTCCGAGCGCTCCTACGTGCGGCGGACGCTGCCGCTCGGCGTCCTCCGGGACGTCGGCGCCGTCTTCAAGGGCGACCCGAGCGGGCTCAGCCGCGCGGCGATGATCTTCCTCGGCCTCGCCGCGACCAGCGTCGACTACCTGCGGGTCCGTACCGGCGTCGCCAAGCCCGACGAGACCGAAGCCGCGCACCCGAGCTCCAACGGCACCGCCCCCCGGGTGCTGATGGTGACCCCGCGCAGCCCGCTGGCGCAGGGCGGGGTGGAGCGGCACGTGCTCGAGGTGAGCACGCGGATGGCCGCCGCCGGCGTCCAGGTCGAGGTGATCTGCACCGACCCCGACGCCGATCGCGCCACCGACGAGACCCACGAGGGCGTCCGCATCCGCACCCTGCGCGCCTGGCCGCGCGGCCGCGACTGGCATTTCGCGCCGGGGATCTGGCGGGCGATGGGGGAGGAGAAGTGGGACCTGCTCCACCTCCAGAGCTACCACACCCTCGTCGCCCCGCTGGCGATGCTGCGGGCGCTCTCCCTGCGCATCCCTTATGTAGTCACCTTCCACGGCGGCGGCCACTCGCTCGAGCACCGCAACCGCGCCCGCGGGCTGCAGATGCGGCTGCTGGCGCCGCTCCTGCGGCGGGCGGCGCGGCTGGTCGCGATCGCCCGCTTCGAGATCGAGAAATACGGGGCGCTCCTCGGGGTGCCGCCCGAGCGCTTCGTCTTCATCCCCAACGGCACCGACCTCTCGTTCTCCGACGGCGACGTCGTCGGCGGCGAGCCGCCGGTGCCGACGCTGGCCTCGATCGGCCGGCTCGAGCGCTACAAGGGCCACCATCGCGTGCTCGAGGCGTTCCCGCTGGTGCTCGCCCAGCGGCCCGAGGCGCGGCTGCTGATCGTCGGCAAGGGCCCTTATGAGGATGAGCTGCGACGGCGGGTCGAGGAGCTCGGCCTCACCGACAGCGTCGAGGTCACCAGCGTGCCCGCCGGCGACCCGCTGGGGATGGCGACCCTGCTCGGCGGGGTCTCGCTGGTCGTCCTGATGAGCGAGTTCGAGAGCCACCCGCTGGTCGCCTTGGAGGCGGCCGCCGCCCGGCGCCGCCTGCTCGTCGCCGACGCCGGCGGCCTCTCGGAGATCGCCGAGGACGGCTTCGGCCGGGCGATCCCGCTCGATTCCGGCCCCGAGCAGATCGCCGCCGCCGCCCTCGCGGAGCTCGAGAAACCGTCGCCGCAGAGCTCGCCGAACCTCACCTCCTGGGACGAGTGCAGCGCCGCCCTGCTGGACCTTTACGGCTCGGTACTTAAAACTGAGGTACCGATTGCCGATGGAACGTCCAGTGAGGGGACTCCGGAGCGCGGACGAACGTCCGGCTCTCGCGGCCCTCGGTGAATCGCTAGGCAGGGGGGTCCGATGAGAGCGGGGCAATGGCCCCCACTCGAATCCTCGCCAAGCTCCTCGTTCTCGCGCTCGCCTTCGTCGCCCTGTTCGTTCCCAGCGCGCTTGCCGCCGAAGGCATCAGCCCCGCCAAGTCCCTCGGCGGCGCCAGGGTCAAGACGACTGCGACCGCCGCCGGCAGCGACCGCGAAAAGACCGGCGGCAGCGTCTCCTCCGGCGGCAGCAAGGAAGTCCTCGCGATCTCGACCGTCAAGCCCGGCAACGGCACGACGGTCTCCGCCACGATCGGCTGGGAGGTCGCCGTCACCGCCGGCGCTCCCACCAAGGTCGAATTCCTCGTCGACGGCGCCGCCAAGTTCAGCGACTCCTCGGCTCCCTACGGCGGCAGCCTCGACACCACCAAGCTCAGCAACGGCAACCACACCCTCAGCGCCACCGCCTACGGTTCCAAAGGCGTGAAGGCGACGACGAGCGTGACCGTGAAGGTCTCGAACACCACCTCGACGCCGGCCCCGGAACCGACTCCCGAGCCCGCGCCGGCCCCGGAACCGACTCCCGCCCCTGAAGCCGGCGGTGCGATCTACTGGGGGGCGACGATCGGCACCCACCTGACCGGCGGCCAGCCGCCCTGGGACATGGGCGCGGTGACCAAATTCGAGGAAGAGACCAAGAAGAAGGTCTCGATGGTGAACTTCTTCCAGCCCTTCGCCAACTGCAACCCCGGCTGCTCGTTCTACAGCTTTCCCGCCGGCCCGCTGGAAAACATCCGCCTGCACGGCTCGATCCCGGTCCTCAGCTGGAGCTCGCAGTCGATCCCCTCGACCAAGAACGAGCCCGACTTCCAGCTCTCTGACGTGATCTCCGGCCGCTATGACGCCTACATCCGCGAATTCGCCACCAAGGCGAAGGCCTGGGGCCACCCCTTCATGCTCCGCTTCAACTGGGAGATGAACGGCAAATGGTTCCCCTGGCACGAGGGCGTCAACGGCAACCAGCCCGGCGAATTCGTCACCTCCTGGCGCCACGTCCACGACATCTTCAAAGAAGTCGGCGCCACCAACGTCACCTGGGTCTGGTGCCCGAACGTCGACTACTACGGCGCCACCTCGCTGGCCTCGGTCTACCCGGGCGACGCCTACGTCGACTGGACCGGCCTCGACGGCTACAACCGCGGCACCAACCCGGTCGCGCCGGAAGGCTGGAAGAGCTTCAGCCAGGTCTACCGCTCCAGCTACAACGCGATCGCCGGCTCGATCGCCCCCTCGAAGCCGCTGATGGTGGGGGAGGTCGCCTCCAGCGAGATCGGCGGCTCGAAGTCGGCCTGGATCAAAGACATGCTCACCCGGGTCCCGACCGAATTCCCGAAGATCCGGGCGCTGCTCTACTTCGACAAGTACGACAGCAGCATGGACTGGCCGCTGGAGACCTCCACCGGCGCCGTCAGCGCCTTCGCCGAAGGCGTCCAGGGGTCCACCTACCTCGGCAACACCTTCAGCTCTCTCTCGGCGACGAAGATCCTGCCGTTGGGCTGAACGGCAGGATGCAACCCCACCTGGACAAATGTCCAGGTGGGGTGCCGAGAGCTGAAACGAACGGCCAGGGCGCCGATGGGCTTGTATGGCCCAATCCTCTTCGCGTCGTCTCGCCGCCCGCGTCGTCTGGCTTGCCGCGGTGATCTTCCTGCTCAGTGCCGGGCTCGCCCTGGCAAAGTCCGGGAGCGGTCATTCGGGGGGACGTAAGCAGGTGAAGCTGGCGAACGCACGAGCCTTGAGGACCTTCACCGTTTCCCCGAGCGGCGCCAAGCCGGCGCCCGCGGCGAAAGGGGCGGCGGCAGCGGGGGCGGCGCCCGCGGTCGGGGTGGCGCCCGCAGTGGAGGTCGCACCCGCGCCGAAACCGGCACCGCAGCCGCTGTACTGGGGGGCGACGATCGGCTCGCACCTCACCGGCACCCAGGCACCCTGGGACATGAACGCCGTCTCCAAGTTCGAGCAGGGGGCGGGCAAGTCGGCCTCCGCGGTGCAGTTCTTCCAGCCCTTCGCCTACTGCAACCCGGGCTGCTCGTTCTACCGCTTCCCGACCACGCCGATGAACAGCATCCGCTCGCACGGCTCGATCCCGGTTCTCAGCTGGAGCTCGCAGTCGATCCCCTGGAGCCTGAACGAGCCCGACTTCCAGCTCGGCGACGTGATCGAAGGCCGCTACGACAACTTCATCCGCGACTTCGCCGAAGAAGCCCGCGACTGGGGGCACCCCTTCTTCCTCCGCTTCAACTGGGAGATGAACGGCGGTTGGTTCCCGTGGTCCGAGCAGGCCAACGGCAACTCGCCGGGGCAGTACGTCGCCGCCTGGCGCCACGTCCACGACGTCTTCGCCGCGGTCGGCGCCACCAACGCGACCTGGGTCTGGTGCCCGTTCGTCGAGGGCGGCGACGCGGCGCGGCTGAGCTCGCTCTACCCGGGCGACGCCTACGTCGACTGGACCGGCCTCGACGGCTACAACTGGGGCACGAACCCGGCCGGGCCGAACGGCTGGCGCAGCTTCGACCAGCTCTTCGCCGCCAGCTACAACGCGATCGCCGGGAGCGTCGCTCCCACGAAGCCGATGATGATCGCCGAGGTCGGCTCTTCGGAGATCGGCGGCGACAAGGCGGCCTGGATCCGCGACGCCCTCGCCCGGATTCCCGCCGACTACCCGCAGGTCCGCGCAATGCTCTGGTTCGACAAATTCGACGATGGCATGGACTGGCCGATCGAGACCTCGAGCGCCGCCACCTTCGCCTTCGCCGAAGGGGTCTCCCAGTCGGTCTACCAAGGCGCCGGCTACGGCCAGCTCTCCGGCGGCCCGATCCAGCCCCCGAGCTGAGCCGACCCTTGCGGTGACCGCGGCCCGGTTTCCTACACTGGCCCCTCTGCTTTCGAGGGTTGAATCGCGGCGCCCGGCCGGGGCGCGACTGCTCGTGGTGCTCCTCCTGGCGACGCTGGGCTGCGCCCTGTTGCCCGCGGGCGCCGGGGCGGGCGGCAGCCAGGAGCGGGCGAAGAAGACGCGCAAGGCGAAGCCGAAGCCGGTCTACTGGGGAGCCTGGATCAGCGACCCGGCAAGCGACCGCGACGCGCCCTGGGACATGAGCCGGGTGGCGGAGTTCGAACAGCTGGTCGGGAAGGGGCTCTCGATGATCGAGTTCTCCTCTCCCTGGCAGGACTGCAGCCGCAATCCCTGCCGGCCCTTCCGCTTCCCGACCGAGGCGATGAACAACGTTCGGGCTTACGGCGCGATCCCGCTTTTCAGCTGGGGAGCGGAAGCCTCGCCCCGCAGCTCAGCCGAACAGCCGACCTTCACCCTCGGCAACCTGATCAACGGCAGCTACGACGCCTACATCCGCGAATTCGCCGAAGAAGCCCGCAACTGGGCGCACCCCTACTTCCTCCGCTTCAACTGGGAGATGAACGGCAACTGGTTCCCCTGGTACGAGGGGATCAACGGCAACTCGCCGGGGCAGTACGTCGCCGCCTGGCGCCACGTCCACGACGTCTTCGCCGCGGTCGGCGCGACCAACGCGACCTGGGTCTGGTGCCCCTACGCGGACACCGAAGCGCAGCTGCGCACGCAGCGGCTGAAGAGCCTCTATCCCGGCGACGGCTACGTCGACTGGACCTGCCTCGACGGCTACAGCTGGGGGCAGAACCCGGTCAACCCGCGCCCCTGGCGCAGCTTCTCGGAAATCTTCGAACCCGCCTACAACCTGCTGACGAAGAAGATCGCGCCGCGCAAGCCGCTGATGCTGGGAGAGCTCGCCACCAGCCCCTACGGCGGCCACAAGGCCCTCTGGATCAAAAAAATGTTTCAAAGCCTCCCGCGCAAATACCCACGGGTACGCGCTTTGGTCTACTTCAACACCGTAGACCGCACGGTTGACTGGCCGCTGGAGACCTCTCCGAATGCGGCCAGGGCGTTTGCCCTCGGGATCCACAAGGGCATCTACGCCAACAATCGGTTCGGCGAGCTAGCCATCAGTCCAATTCCGCCGCTGCGTTGATCCCGGCCGCTCCGCCGCCCGTACAGAGGGTCAGCGGAAAGGCGCAGCGAAAGCAGGCAAAGCGGGTTGAAGCACAGAGGGATGAGATGAAGATCACCAACAGGAGACTCCACCGGGCCGGATTCGCCTGCCTGCTGACCTCTTTGCTGCTGCTGGCGCCGGGCGCCGCCGGGGCGAAGAAGCGGCCACCGAACTCGCTCTATTGGGGTGCCCAGATCGGCGATCAGATGACCGGTGAAGCGGCGCCGTGGGACATGACTCCCGTTTACCGCTTCGAGCAGATCGCCGGTAAGGGTCTCTCGCTGATCGAGTTCGGCTCTCCTTTTGCCGAATGCGGGGCCAGCGGCTGCACGATGACGAAATTTCCGGTCACCCCGCTGGAAAACGTCCGCCGCTACGGCGCGATCCCGGTCTTCAGCTGGAGCTCGAGCGCGAGCCCGCCGGAGGTCGACCAGAGCGCCTTCACCCTCTCCGCCGTGCTCAATGGCACCTACGACTCCTACATCCGCGATTTCGCCCTCAAAGCGAAGGCCTGGGGGCATCCCTTCTTCCTCCGCTTCGACTGGGAGATGAACGGCTTCTGGTTCCCCTGGTCGGGGTTCGACGGCGTCAACGGCAACAGCGCCGATCAGTTCGTTCCGGTCTGGCGCCACGTCCACGACATCTTCACCTCGGTGGGCGCGACCAACGCGACCTGGGTCTGGTGCCCCAACATCGACCTCCACGGCAGCCTCAGCCCGCTGGGGCCGCTCTACCCGGGCAGCTCCTACGTCGACTGGACCTGTCTCGACGGCTTCAACTGGGGCAAGCGCCGCGGCTCGCCGGGCTGGCAGAGCTTCAACCAGGTCTTCCACCGCACCTACCGGCGGATCGCCACCCACGTCGCCCCCGACAAGCCGATGATGCTGGCGGAGGTCGCCTCGACGGAAAAGGGCGGCAACAAGCCGGCCTGGATCAAAGACATGTACCTCAAGGTCCGCCACCGCTACCGCAAGGTCAGGGCGGTGATCTGGTACGACGTCGACGACCGCGGGACCAACTGGCCGATCGAGCGCCGAAAGCAGGATCGCCACGCCCTCCGCGTCGGCGTCCGCGCCGGCGCCTATCGCCCCAACGAGTTCGGCGGCATCGTCGACAGCCCGATCCCGCCGCCGGCCCGGCACCAGTAACGGAAGCGCTAAGCGGGGCCCGGGCCTGTCCGCTCGAGGCTTTCCGCCAACTCCAGCAGCTCCTCCAAGGGGGTCTCCAGCCCCTGAGCGAGCCGGCGCAGGTCTCCCCAGGTCGGCTCTTCCCGTCCCGCCTCGATCGCCGCGAGGAAGCGCGGCGGCAGCTCCGTGCGGGCGGCCAGCTCGTTCGCGCTCAGCCCGGCCTGCGTCCGCAGCGCCTCGATCGCGGCCCCCAAGGCCGCCAGGCCGCGCGAATCCTCGTCGGCACGATCGCTCATCGGGCCGAGGCTAACGGCCAGGCTCTCCGAAAACTTGGAGTTCGGCTCAGACGGGGGCGCCGGCGCGCTGCTGCTCGCCCAGCTCGGCGGCAGGCGCGTGGGAGCGCTCGGGGCGGAGGGTGCGGCGGCGGCGGGCCTCGCGGAAGATCGTGCCGAGGACGCGGAAGCCGTCGCGAAAGGTATTGAGGTTGCTCTCGCCGTGCATGCGCAGTTTCTCGTAGCTCGGCACCTCGACGATCTTCAGCCCCGCGGACGCCATCCTCAGGTTGATCAGCGTCTCCACCTCGAAGCCGGGGACGTCAAGCGAGATGAAGGGCAGGCAGCGGGCCCAGAAGGCGTTGTAGCCGTAGCAGAGGTCGGTGAACTCGGTGCCGTGCAGCATGTTGGCGGTGCCGCTGAGGACGGTGTTGCCGACGCTGCGCAGCTTGGTGATGTCGGCGCTGCCGCCGCCCTCCATGTAGCGAGAGCCCTTGGCGAAGTCGGCGCCGGCCTCGAGCGCCTCGACGAAGCGCATGATCTCGGCCGGGTCGGCGGAGCCGTCGGCGTCGAGCATGACGATCAAGTTCCCGGTGACGGCGGCGAAGCCGGTGCGGAAGGCGTCGCCCTTGCCGCGGCCGCTCTGGCTGGTTACGCGGATCTCGGGGTAGGCCTGGCGGGCGGCCTCGATCGTGTTGTCCTTCGAGTTGCCGTCGACGAGGATCACCTCGTGCAGGCCGTCCGGCAGTTCGGAAAGAACCTGGCCGATGTTCTTCTCCTCGTTCATCGCCGGGACGACGACGCTGATCTTGGTCTTGCGGGTGCTGCGCCGGTCGGG
>DASULV010000026.1:0-21453 GCA_036277955.1 Solirubrobacterales bacterium
CTGGTCGGCTGGGAGGGGCTGACCCCGGCGCAGGCCGCCCGGGTCCTCGGCGTCACGCCTCTGGCCGCGCGCAGCCGCCTGCATCGGGCGCGGCGCCGGCTGCGGGCGCGGCTCGCCGAGGACGAGGGAAACGCCGCCCGCGAGACCGAACTGGAAGCGAAGGAGGCTGGACGATGAGAACCCACGATCTCGACCAGAGATTGAAAGACGCGAACCCGGTCCCACCGGCGACGCTGGCCGGTCTCAAGCTGGCGGAGGCGGAGGCGGAGCTGGGCGAGGCGATCGTCGCCCATCCGGCCGATGCGGGGGAGGGGCTTCCGCCCGGCCCGGCCAGGCGAGCCCACCGCGGGCGGGGGCGCCGCCTCGCTGGGCTCGCCGCTGGGCTGGCCGCGATCGCCGCCGCCGTCGTCCTGCTCCTCTCCGGCGGCGGCCAGGAGGGACCGACCCGCGTCTACGCCGCCGAGCTCGTGCGCTTCGCCGAGTCCTCGCCGCTGCTGCTGCTCGAAGGCCCGGGCTGGCGGGTCCAGAACGCGAACGAGGAAAGGCGTCGTCGAGGCATCGAGGGCTCGATCGAATTCGTCACCGGGCCGCCGATCCCCTACGAATCGATCCGCATCTCCGGCACTCCCGAGGCCCAGCGCGCGACGGGGATGCTGCCGCCGGCGGTGCGCCAGCGGCGGGTCGAACTCTGGTGGCGCCACGGCAGCCTCGCGCAGGAAGTGGCGAACCACCGCCGGAGCCTGCATCCGCACGGGCAGCGCTGGGTCGAGCTGCCGGTGCTGGACACGACCGCCGAGGTCGACACGCGGGCCGAGTTCTTCGTCAACCAGGGCGGTCCCGGCAACCGCCAGATGGTGGCCCTCTGGAGCGAAGGCGGCTACGTACTCGAACTACGGGCGGCGGTCCCGGACCTGGCCGCCTTCGAGGAACGTCTCGACTGGTTGACCAAGGTGGACTCGCAGGCCTGGCTCGACGCGATGCCGGCGAAGGTGGTCAAGGCCGCCGACCACGACGCCGTGGTCCGCGAAATCCTGCAGGGGGTCCCGGTGCCCAGCACCTTCAGGCCGTCGCTGGTGCCTGACGAAGGGCTCACCACCGCGCGCTACCAGGTGGGCGCCAGCGTCACGGGTGTTGTCTCCTGCCTCTGGTTCCTGCAGTGGGCGGACGCCCGCCGAACCGGCGACGAGAGGGCCGAGCTCGAAGCCGAGCGGGCGATGGCCACCTCGAAGGACTGGCCGATCCTGCACGAGATGGCGAAGGACGGCGCCTACCCGGAGACGATCTGGCAGCTGGCGGCCGAGATGCCGAGCGGCGTCTGGGAATGGGCCGGGCGCCGGCATCCCCTGCTGCCTCACGCCGAAGGCCTGGGCTGCGCTCGCTTCGGTCTCCCTCTGCTGCCGCGGAAGCAGAAGCTGCAGGCCGAACGGGGCCCACCACCGCCGCCGCGTTGAATCAGGTCGCGCCGGTATTCAGCTCGACGGCTTCGCGGACGAGCGCCTTCAGCGCCTCGGCGTCGATCTCCTCGTCCTCGTGGATGTCGATCGCGCGCCTGGTGTTGCCGTCGAGGCTGGAGTTGAAGAGGCCGGACGGGTCGTCGAGCGAGGCGCCCTTGGCGAAGGTCAGCTTGACCGCTTTCTTGTAGCTCTCGCCGGTGCAGATGATCCCCTCGTGCGACCAGACCGGGACCCTCCACTTCCACTCCTCGACCACCTCGGGGTCGGCCTGCTTGATCAGCTCGCGGACGCGGGCGAGGGTCTCGCCGCGCCAATCGCCCAGCTCCGCGATCCGCTCGTCGATCAGCTGGGAGGGGGAGTCGGAGGCGTTTGCGCTTCCCGGGTCGCCCTTGCTCGGCATCGCTCCAGTCTAGGTCTTCCGCGCACCGAACCCACGCGTGCGCACGCGGCCAAAGTTGGCTCCTACCGAGCCGTGGGCAGCTGCCACCCTGGTCCCATGGTCACGGCATCCCGAACGGCGCGCGCTCTCCGGCTCCTCGCTCTCGCGCTCTGCCTCGTCTTGGTCAGCGTCGGCGTCGCGGCGGCCATCCGGCTGACCAGCGCCGGCGGCATCTACCTCGCCGCGGGGGAAGCGGGCGCGGGAGACTCCGCCTGCCCGGTCGGCCAGGAGGCGCGCAAAGGCGGCTTCTACGGCGACCTCCGTCCGGGCGCCGTGGAGGTGACCGGCTTCAAAATGCGCGGGCGCGGCTGGCGCGTCCTCGGGACCAATACGGGGACCGAGAAAGGCGCGCTCACGGTCGAGTCGTACTGCTCGCGAGCCGCGCCGCATCCGCTCGCCGAGCACGGCATGACGGTTCCGGTGCCGCCGCTCGACACGGCCGCCGCGGTGGTCCACTGCGACCGCGACGAGACCCTGCTCAGCGCCGGCTTCCGCAACTCCTACAAAGTCGGTGGCCCGCGCGTGATCGTCGACGGAATGCGGCGCGTCGGTATCCGCAGCCTGCGGGTCTCCGGCGTCAACCTCTCCGCCCGTTCGACCGGCACGGTGACCGCCTACGCCTACTGCGGCCACGCGAAGCGCCCGCTCGTGCGCAGTCAGACGCAGATGGTGCCGCCTCTGGGCAAGGTGCGGCTGGTCGCCAAATGCCCCGAGAAGGCAGGCGGCTTCGGCCACCGCCCGGAGCTCTTCGGCGGCTTCGGCGCGAGCTCCTCGGACCCCGCGACCGGCGCCGTCGTCTCAGTCGGCCAGTTCCGCAGCTTCGGCGACCGCGGCATCGTCACCGCGATCAACCGCAGCGCCGACGAAGCGATCGAAGCGACGGTCTACGTCTACTGCCGCTGAGTCACGGGAAGAACCGAGGGCGCCAGCGCCGCGGCGACGTCGGCGGCGATGCGCTCGGGTTCGTCTTCGAGCTGCCGTTCCGAGTAACGGAGGACGATGAAGCCGAGCTGGCGCAGGTCGAGATCGCGGCCGTGGTCTGCGTGGAAGGCGATCGAGCCGTGGTGGTAGAGGAAGGAGTCGATCTCGACCACGAGGCGGCGGGAGCGCCAGAGGAAGTCGACCTCCCAGCGGCCGAGCTTGACGTTGGTCTCGGGGAGCGGGAGGCGGTGGGTGCGAACGAGGGCGAAGAACTCTTCCTCGAGGTCTGAGCGGGCGCGGCGGCCCTCGGCGCCTTCGAGGTGGACGCCTTTGAGCTCCGCTTGGCGGCGGGCGCGGCGCAGGAGGTACGAAGGGACGGTGCCGTCGAGATCGTCGATCGTGCGTTGGATGGTGGTGACGGGGATTGCGTGGCGGTGGGTGGTGAGGAGCCGTCTCCCTCGCCCTCCTTCTTGATCTAGATAGGAGGGCGAGGGAGACGGCTCTGCGGGCGTGAAGAGGGAGGGACAGCGGTGGAGGTGGATGCCGCGGCGACTCCTGATGCCTGCGGCGGTGGGGACCGAGACGTGGATGGCACCCTTGATGGGACGCAGAAGCTCCCAGAGTGCTGCGGCGGAGTGGTGACTGAGGACTGCACCCTCCCCACAAGCGAGGACCGCCGCCATCCAGCGTCCGTGCCAAGTTGGGGCACGGTGCCCTACGGCGTAGACGCCGCGGTGGAGGCGGTGCAAACGTCCGCTTCGCGCACGTTCTGAGATTGCGGGACGTCCGAGTCCCACCTCCGCGAGTTGCTGCGAAGTCACCACTCCGTGCTGGCGAGCCGCGAATCGAGCTATCGCTGCGTCGGTCGTGTCGCCTTTGTTCGGCATATCCGAACAAAGGCGACAGGGGCCTCCCGTTCGCCCCCTTACGTGCTGCTTTTCGTCGCTCTACGCGGCGCTTGGGATGAGCGCTTGCGCTACGAGCTCCACCGAGCGGAGGCGGTTGGCGACGGTGTCGGAGTAGTGGACGGTCATCAGCTCGTCGGCGCCGGTGTCGGCGGCGAACTGTTGTAGGTAGCTCGAGACCTCGTCGGGGGTGCCGGTGGCGGTGTAGGCGAGCATTTCGTCTACTGCGACCGCTTGCGGGGAGCTGAGGAGGGCGGTGATGTCGTCGTCGCTGAGCTTTTTGCCGCGGCCGAAGAGGGCGCGGGCGCGGACTCGGCGGGCGGCTTCGAGCTGGGCGGCGGCGCTCTCGGCGGTGTCGGCGGCGATCACGCCGACGCCGGCGATCGCGTAGGGCTCCTGCAGCTGCTTCGAGGGCTTGAACTCCTTGCGGTAGAGCTCGAGCGCTTCGTGGAGGAAGCGCGGCGCGAAGTGGGAGGCGAAGGCGTATGGGAGGCCGAGCTGGGCGGCAAGCTCGGCACCGAAGAGGGAGGAGCCGAGGATGTAGAGGGGCACGTGGGTGCCGCGGCCGGGGATTGCCCGCAGGCCGGGCACCGGCTCCTCGTCGCTGAGGAAGCGCTGCAGCTCGACGACGTCCTGGGGAAAGCGGTCGCTGGCGTGGGGGTCGCGCCGCAGCGCCATCCAGGTGCGCTGGTCGGTCCCCGGCGCGCGGCCGAGGCCGAGGTCGATCCGCCCCGGGTGCAGCGTCTCCAGCGTCCCGAACTGCTCGGCGATCACCAGCGGCGAGTGGTTCGGCAGCATCACCCCGCCGGCGCCGAGCCGGATCGTCTCGGTCTGGGCGGCGACGTGGGCGATCAGCACCGCGGTCGCCGAGGAGGCGATCGAGGAGATGTTGTGGTGCTCGGCGTACCAGACGCGGCGATAGCCGCCGCGCTCCGCGAGCTGAGCCAGCTGGACGCTGCCGGCAAAGCTCTCGGCGATCGTCTCCTCCTTGCCGACGGCCGCAAGGTCGAGGATCGAGAGGGGGACCGGGGCGGAGGCCATCGCCCGCAACGATAGGGACCCATAGGTCTCGACTGGAGCCGTTGAAGGTTTCGCGGCACTAGCGGGGTTTTGCTCAAATAAGTTTGAGAAACACGCCTGTTCCTGGTAGGACTTGATGCCAGCCGGCGGTGGGAAGCCGTCGGTTAGGCAGGGTCTAACAAGGGAGAGACCCAATGAAAAACATGAAGATGCTCGGTCTGTGTCTGGCGCTGGCGGTTGCGGTGATGGCGTTCGGCGCGGGTACGGCTTCGGCGACGAAGCTCTGCTCGGTCAACACCTCGCCGTGCCCGGCCGGCAACACCTACGGCAAAGGCACCTCGATCAAAACGCAGCTCGTGGCCGGGACGAAATCGGTGATGAGCTCGGGCTTCGTCACGATCACCTGCACGGAATCGACGATGAGCGGCAAAACGACCAACGAAGGCGGCGCCGGCGCCGTCACCGGGGAAATCAGCTCGGTCACCTGGAAAAGCTGCACCTCGGGCCTCGGCGCCTGCACGACCTCGGCCCTGAAAACGCCGTGGTCGGCCGAAATAACCGGCAGCGGCGGCAACGGCACGATGAACGTCAAAGGCGCGGCCGGGAAATTCACCTGCGGCGGCACCACCTGCGAATACGAAGCGAGCAAAGTCTCGCTCTCGGTCTCCGGCGGCAATCCGGCGAAAGCGAAAGCGAGCAACGTCAGCTTCACCAAGATCGGTGGCGGCTTCCTCTGCTCGTCGACCGCGAGCTGGACCTCCGAATACGAAGTGACCTCGCCGAAACCGCTGTTCATCGTCAGCGGCTAGCGAGCCTGGAAGGGGCGGCCGCCGGCCGCCCCTTCTCAACTGCGCAACATCTCCGTCGGCGGGCTGCTGTTCCATTCGGGTGCAATCGGGTTAGGTCTTCAAATGCCGATCGTCTCCCCATCCCGCCCCCGCGCGGCGACCGCGCTGCCGCGACCGCTGTTCGAGCGGCGGCGCCTGCGCCTCGCCGACGGTGCCGAGACGACGATTCACGTCGCCCGTTTCGACCGCGACGCCTTCGACCTGCGGGTGGCGGTCCTCGATCCGCCCTCGACGGTGCAGCGGTGGTGTCGCCGCAACGGCGCCGAGCACGCGATCGTCGGCGGCTTCTACATGCGCCCCGGCGGCCCGGCGCTGGGCGACCTCTGGGTCGCCGGACGGGCGCTGCCGACCGAGCCCTTCGACGCGCCGTGGCACGACGACCGCGCCTGCGTCCACATCGGCGAGGGAACGGTGCGGCTGGCAGCGCGGCGGGAGCTCGGGGCGGACCCGACGGGCGACCTCCTCCATGCCGGGCCGATGCTGGTCGGCGGCGGCCGCTCGCTGGTCGCCGACGGCGCCGACGGCGAGGGGTTCTCTGCCGGGGCGCGCCAGTTCGACTCCGACATCACCGCCGGCCGCTATCCGCGCGCCGCCCTCGGCCTCTCCGAGCGCCAGCTGATCGCCGCCGTCTGCGACGGCCGCGCCGACGACGAGGCGGGCCTGACGATGGAAGAGCTGGCCCAGGCGATGATCGGCCTCGGGGCCGCCGAGGCGATCAACCTCGACGGCGGCGGCTCCGCCTCGCTGGTGGTCGGCGGCTCCCTGGTCAACACGCCGCGCGAGGAGCACGGGATCGAGCTGGTCGGCGGCCGGTCGGTGGCAACCGCGCTCCACTTCGCTCCCCGCCTCACCTTCTGAGGACGACTTCCCCGCGTCGCTAGCCTCAGCGTCGATGGACGCCACGCTCCGCATGCTGATGGGGATCTACTTCTATCCGCGTGGCGGTTCGGCCCACGCGACCCGGGCGCTCGCCCGCGAGCTCGGCGACCACGGCGTCGAGGTGACGCTCGTCGCCGGCTCCCGCTCCGACCTCGGCGAGGCGGCGCTCGCCTCCAACTTCTACGAGGGTCTCGACCCGCTCGCGGTCGACTTCACCCCGGCGCTCCGCTCGCCCGAGCCGCTCCGCTACTCGGGCGCCCCCTGGACGGCGCCGATGCACGGCTCCTACGAGGACCGCCCCGAGGCCGTCGACCCGGTACTGGCGACCCTCGACGACGAGGAGCTCGAGCTGCAGGTGTGTGCCTGGGCGGACGCCTTCGAGCGGGCAACCGCGGATGGAGTCGACCTGCTCTACCTGCACCACCTGACGCCGCTGAACGAGGCCGCCGCGCGGGCGCTGCCGGGGGTGCCGGTGATCGGTCACGTCCACGGCACCGAGCTGCTGATGCTGGAAGCGATCGAGCAGGGCCCGCCCGCCGCCTGGAGGTACGCGGAGGAGTGGGGGGAGCGGCTGCGCCGCTGGGCCGCGGGATGCCGGCGGATCGTCGTCAACGACCGCGGCGGCCTCGCTCGCGCCGCGGCGCTGCTCAGGCTGGAGGAGGACCGCTTCGCCTGCATCCCGGGCGGCTTCGACGCCTCCTTCGCCCCTGGCGAGATCGACCGGCGCGCGCACTGGCGCCGGCACCTGGTCGAGCGCCCGCGCGGCTGGCGCCCCGGCGGCCCTCCGGGCAGCGTCGCCTACGCGGAGGAGGAACTGAAGGCGCTGGAGGGGACGGTGGCGCTCGCCGTCGGCCGCTTCACCGAGGTCAAGCGCCTGCCGCTGCTGATCGAGGCCTTCGCCGCGGCGCAGCCCGATTTCGACGGGCCCGCGGCCCTGGTCCTGATCGGCGGCCACCCGGGCGAGTGGGAGGGCGAGCATCCCCTCGAGACGATCGAGCGCACCGGCGCCCGCGACGTCTTCCTCGCCGGCTGGCACGGCCACGGCGAGCTGCCCGCCTTCCTCCGCGCCGGCGACCTCCTCGTCCACGCCTCGGTGCGCGAGCAGTTCGGCCAGGTCCTGGTCGAGGCGATGGCCTGCGGCCTGCCGGTGATCGCCGTCGACCGCGGCGGCCCCGCCGCGATCGTCGAGGACCCCGAGACCGGCTGGCTGGTCGAGCCCGACGACGTCGAGGGCCTTGCCGCCTGCCTGGTCGCCGCGGTCAACGACGAGGGTGAGCGCCGCCGTCGCGGCGAAGGCGCCCACAAGCGGGCCCTCGCCCACTACTCCTGGGAGCGGATCGGCGACGAACTCGTCGAATTGGTGCGATCGGTGGCCACAGGGGGGAGAGTTTCTTCCTCCCACGCCTTATAGGAGCGATGGCCGTTGCGATCAAGCCTGTCGGTTACGCCCCTGCTCATGCTACCTTCATGTACATGAGCGAGACCGTCGGCGTTGCCGAGCTGCGACAGAACCTCAGCGTCTACCTGCGGAAAATCGCCGCGGGAGAGCGGTTCGTGGTCACCGACCGCAACCGGCCCGTGGCGATGCTCGGCCCGGTGCCGAACACCGAGAGCCGCCTGGACCAGCTGATCGCCGAAGGCCTGGTGAAGCCGCCGAAACGTCGGGGCCCGCTGCTCAAGCCGCTGAAGATGGACCTCGGTGACGATCCCGAACCTCTCAGCCGGGCGCTCGAAGAAGTCCGCGGTTATCGCTGATCGTGCCGCTCGTATACGTCGACGCTTCGGCGGTTGTCAAGGCGATTCTCGAGGAGCAGTGGTCACCCGCCCTCGATGCCTATCTGTCAGAAGTGGAGCTCGTGAGCAGCGAGCTGGTTCTGACGGAGGTACCCCGCGCCCTGCGACGGGAGAGCGCGGCCCGCGCGGAGCTTTCGCTCGAGCCTTTGCTGCGTCAAGCCGAAGAGCAGATCGACTTGATAGCTCTGCGTCCCGTCGAGGAGACGCTGCTGCTCGGTGCGGGCCTGCTCGCCGAGCCCGCCCTGCGCAGCCTCGACGCCATCCATGTCGTCACCGCGCTCCACGTCTATCCGATCGACGCCTTCGTCACTTATGACAAGCGCCAGGCGGCCGTGGCGCGGCTCGCCGGCTTGCAGGCCGTGTCGCCGGGCGCTGACGAATAGGCGGCGCCTGTAGCGTCCTCGCCCGTGGACGTCGTCTGGACCGTCTTGGGAGTGGTGCTGATCGCGTTGGCCCTGCGCGACATCTTCGATGTCCTCTTCCACCCGCTCGGGCGGGGGATGATCGCGCGGCGGGTTGTGCGGGGCATCGCGACGCTGGCGCGATCGAAGCCGGGACGCGGTGGCACCGTCGGCCTGCTCGCCGGCCCGCTCAGCTACCTCGCCGTCATCGCCACCTGGGCGGTGCTGCTGGCGGTGGGGTGGGCGCTGGTCTTCCTGCCGCAGCTGCCGCAGGGGTTCCACTTCGACCCCGGCCTCGACCCCAGCGCTCACTCCAGCTTCCTCGACGCCCTCTACGTCTCGCTGGTCAACCTCACCAGTCTCGGCTACGGCGACATCTCGCCGGCCTCGTCCTTCCTCCGCATCCTCGGCCCGGTCGAGACGTTGTTCGGCCTCGGCCTCCTCACCGCGAGCATCTCCTGGCTGCTCTCCATCTACACCTCGATCGCCCGGCGCGACTCGCTCGCCCACGAGGTGCACCTGCTCAAGCAGGCGGAGGAGCGGCTGGGGGAGAAGCTCGCCGACGGCGACCCGGACCTGCTCGAGACCCTGCTGGCCGGCTTCGCCGAGCAGCTGATCCGGATCCGCCGGGACCTGATCCACTTCCCGATCGTCCATTACTTCCGCACCGAGGACGAGGAGCGGGCCCTGGCCGGGCTGCTCCCGTTTCTCGGCTCGCTCGCCGACGAGGCGGGGGAGGAGAGCCGCCCGCATGCGCTGCGGGTGCGGGCCGAGATCTTGCGGATGGCGATCGACGACTTCGCCGAGACCCTGCGCCGACGTTTGAGGATGCCGGGTGAAACCACCGACGAGACCCTGCACCACTACCAGTGCGACCATGGACCGGTGAAGGCATGAGCCAACGGTCTTCCGGGTCATACCGGTACATTGATGCCCGCGTTCAAGAAATGAGGGGGAACGCTGTGAGGAAATTGGGGAGATCTGCCGCCACCGGGATCGTGACGATCCTGTTGCTCTGCGTAGTCGCGACCGGCTGCGGGTCCTCGTCGTCCGAGGACTCGGGGGGAGGCGGCACGCTGACCGGCACCTACCTCGCCTTCCCGGAATCCCTCGACCCCGGGCTTAACTTCACGCTGGAAGGCGCGACCGCGCTGCAGAACGTCTACCTGCCGCTGCTCACCTACGCGCATGCGAACGGCGCCGCCGGGACGAAGCTGATCCCGGGGCTCGCCAAAGACCTGCCCAAGGTCGACCAGGGCGGCAAGCGCTACACGCTCTACCTGCGCCCGGGTCTCGAATACTCCGACGGCACGCCGGTCAAAGCCTCCGACTTCCGCTTCGTGGTCGAACGCCTCTTCCGCATCAACTCCGTCGGCTCCACTTTCTACACCGGGATCGTCGGCGCCGAAGAGTTCGCGAAGACCAAGAAGGGCGGCATCCCCGGGATCGAAACCGACGACGCCAGCGGCAAGATCGTCATCAACCTGACCGAACCGAGCGGCACCTTCAGCTACATCCTCGGCCTCACCTACGCGGCACTGTTGCCGCCTGACACCCCGAATGAAGACCTGACCGCGAACCCGCCGCCGGCGACCGGGCCGTACATGATCACCGACGTTCGTCCGGGCCGCACCTGGGAATACGCCCGCAACCCCGCCTGGGCCAAAGCGAACGGCGAGGCGATGCCGGACCTGCCCGGCGGCCACGTCGACAAGATCAAGTTCAAGGTGCAGCCCAATCCCGACGCGGCGCTGAACGAAGTCGAACAGGGCAAGGTCGACTGGATGAAAAACCCGCCGCCGCCGGACCGCTACGCGGCCGTGAAGGAGAAGTACGGGGGGACCCAGTTCAGCGAGATGCTGACGATCAGCATCTACTACTTCTGGCTGAACACGCAGAAGCCGCCCTTCGACGACGTGCGGGTGCGGCAGGCCGTCAACTACGCGATCGACCCGGCGGCGCTGGAACGGATCTACGCCGGGACGCTGAAAGCGACCCAGCAGATCCTGCCGTCGGAGATGCCCGGCTACAAGAAGTTCGAACTCTACCCGCACGATCTCGCCAAGGCGAAGGAACTGGTGGCCGAAGCGAAGCCGAGCGACCGTCAGGTGACCCTCTGGACCATCAACCTCCCGCCCGGCGACGAAGCCGGCGAATACTTC
The DNA here is from genome assembly GCA_036277955.1 of Solirubrobacterales bacterium. GTDB lineage: Bacteria > Actinomycetota > Thermoleophilia > Solirubrobacterales > 70-9 > VAYN01. The sequence goes on from DASULV010000026.1 coordinate 10,824, forward strand.
GAACAGGTGCTGCGGCAGCTCGGCTTCGACGTCAAGCTGAAAGTGGTGAGCGCCTCCACCTACTTCACCCTGATCAGCAACACCAGCACGCCGGAACTCGACGCGGGCTGGAGCAACTGGCTGCTCGACTACCCGCACCCGAACGACTACTTCCAGCCGCAGCTCTCCGGTGAAAGCATCCTCCCGGTCGGGAACACCAACTGGGCGATGTTCGACGACCCGGCGGTCAACGCGAAGATCAAGCAGCTCGGTCGTGAACAGTTGGGGCCCGAGCAGGAAGACGAATACGCCGCCCTCGACAAGGAAATAATGGAAAAGGCGCCGTGGGCGCCGTTCGGCACCCTCACCCTAGGCACCTTCGTCTCCGACCACGTCGACCTCGACAAGGTCATCGTCAGCCCGATCTACGGGCAGGACCTGGCCAGCTTCGAACTCAAGTGATCCGCTTCGGTTGATTCGCCGTACCCGTCCATGGGTACCTCTTGAGTACGAGTACGACGACGTCCGTCCATAAGGAGCCGAAGAAATGCGCGATGACACCTACCGCGATTCCTCTCCCGCGAGTCTCTACGCAGGCCTGATCGGGGCCGTCCTACTGGTCGCCGGGATCATCGGTTTCTTCTACAGTGCCTCGTTCGGCGCACCGGGTAACACCGACTCGGTTCTCGGCATCCTTGAAGTCAACGCATGGCACAACCTCGTCCACATCCTCAGCGGTGTGCTCGGCCTCGCGGCGTTCGCCTCCGGCCCGCGCGCCTCGCGCACCTACGCGCTCGTCTTCGGCATCGTCTATCTGATCGTCTCGATCTGGGGCTTCATCATCGGCAGCCACGAGTCGATCCTCGGCTTCCTGCCGGTCAACACCGAGGACAGCGTCCTGCACTTGATCCTCGGCGTGCTCGGGGTCGGCGCCTACGCGGCCAGCGATCCCGAGGCCGAAGCGCGCAGCCGCACCGGCGCCACCCGGGCGGCCTGACCAAGCTCCGCCGACCGCGACGCAGCGCCGCCCTCGTGGCGGTGCTGTTCGCCGTGGCGGCGCTGATCCTCGCGCCGGCGGCCGCCGGCGCGAAGCCGCGCTCCCTCTATTGGGGAGCTTGGATCGGCCCGCAGCTGACCGGCGAAGAAGCCCCCTGGGACATGGAAGCGGTCGCCCAGTTCGAGGCGAGGGTCGGCAGGGGCCTCTCGCTGGTCGAGTTCTCCGCCCCCTTCGCCCACTGCGAGTCGAGCTGCCACTTCAACCCGTTTCCGCTGACGCCGCTGGAGCAGATCCGCTCCCACGGGGCGATCCCGTTGTTCAGCTGGAACTCCGGGGCCGGCGGCGGCGGCGACCAGTCCAAGTTCGGTCTCGCCGAGCTGCGCGCCGGCCGCTATGACCGCTACATCCGCTACTTCGCCAACAGCGCGAAGGCCTGGGGGTGGCCGTTCTTCCTCCGCTTCGACTGGGAGATGAACGGCAGCTGGTTTCCCTGGGGGAACGCGGTCAACGGCAACGAGCCAGGCGAATTCATCCCCGCCTGGCGGCACGTGCACCGGATCTTCGAGGAAGTGGGAGCGACCAACGTCACCTGGGTCTGGTGCCCGTTCGTCGGCACCGGCCTGAAGCAGTTCTACCCCGGCGACCGCTACGTCGACTGGACCGGCCTCGACGGCTACAACTGGGGGCCGGAATCGGCCCTGGCCCTGCCCTGGCAGACCTTCGACCAGCTCTTCGCAAGCAGCTACCGGCGGCTGGCCCGGATCGCCCCGGACAAGCCGATGATGCTGGGCGAGGTGGCGTCGACCGGCAACGAAGAACAGAAGTCCCTCTGGATCCGGGAAATGTTCGCCTCTCTGAGGAGCGGCTACCCGAAGGTCCGGGCCCTGGCCTGGTTCGACAAGATCGACCGCGAAACGCAGTGGCCGGTGGAGACGCTGCCGGGCGTCCGCGCCGCCTTCGCCGAAGGCCTCAGCTCCCGGTTCAAGCAGAACGTCTACTCACACCTCAGCCGGAGCCCGATCCCACCGCCGCGGTGAGCGCCGCTGCCGGGGCGCTCAGTCGGGCCGCTTCGGCACCTCGAAGAGGGTCCGGGCGAAAGCCCTTGTCCGGGCGGCGGCCATAGCATCAAGCCGATGGCCACCGGTGAATTTGTCGAGATCAGGAGCGAGCGGGCAGCGGAGTTCCGGTTCGCCTCCTGGGCGGTCGTGCGCCCCTATGCGCTTGCCCTCTACTGCGTCTCCCTGATCCTCTGGAGCGCCCGTTACGGGATCCCGGTGCAGCGGGAGCTGGTGATCCTCTGGACCTGCGGCGCCCTCGCCTGCGTCTCGATCGGGCGGCCGCCGCGGGAAATCGCCCAGCTGGTGATCGACTGGCTGCCGATCGTCGCGGTGCTCTGGGTCTACGACCTGACCCGGGGGGCGGCCGACTCGTTCGGGATCGGCGTCCACCTCCACCCGATGATCGACTTCGACCGGGCGGTCTTCGGCGAAGTGCCGACGGTGTGGCTGCAGGAACAGCTCTACGAGCCGCGGGCGGTCCAGTGGTGGGACGTCGCCTTCACCGTCGTCTACACCTCCTACTTCCTGGTCCCCTTCGTCCTCGCCGGCTGGCTGTGGGCGCGCGACCGGCTCGGGTTCCAGCGCTTCACCCGGCGGCTGGTGACGCTCTCGCTGGCCGGCCTTGCGACCTACATCGCCTTCCCGGCGGCACCGCCCTGGATGGCGGGCGAAATGGGGCTGCTCGAGGAAGTGCACCGGACCACCGGGGATGGCTGGAAGGTGCTCGGCGTCGGCACCGCCTCGCTCTTCTCGAAGGGGCAGGGGGCCGCCAACATGGTCGCCGCCGTGCCCTCGCTGCACTCGGCGATCACGACGCTGGTGGCGCTGTTCCTCTGGGGGCGGGTGCGGCGAAAGTGGCTGCGGCCGCTGCTGCTGCTCTATCCCCTGGCGATGGCCGTGACCCTGATGGCCACCGGCGAGCACTACTTCTTCGACGTCGCCCTGGGCTGGATCTACGCCGGCGCCGTGATGGGCGCCTGGACCGTGTGGGAGCGGCGGCGCGAAGGGTTACGAGTGCCCGCCGAGGCGGAGGCGCCGGCTTAGCTTTTGCGGCGCCGCCTGCCCGGCGTCGCTGAGTCGGACCTTGACGGGAATGGCCCGGCTTCCGGCGCGGCGCCCGGCGGCGACGAGCGCTCGGCCGGCTTTCGTCAGGCGCAGCCTCAGCTTCGGCGTCTTCCCGTCGCGGATCGAGTAGGCGCCGCTAGCGAGCTTCCGCTTCTTGACCGCAAGGCGGACCCGGCCGCTGCAGTCGCCGCCGCGACATCTGAGGCGGAGGGTGACGCTGTTTCGCCCAGCCACCAGCCGCCGCACGAGGAAGGCGACGCCCGGCTTGGCGACGCTCTTGATCGGTTCCGCTGCCGCACCGCCCCCGCCGAGTGGCGGGCCGACCCGGGGGTCGCTTGGGGCTTCGACGAGCCCGCCGAGCGAGCCGGGCTGCTCGAGCACCGGCAGGCGCAGGCGCAGGTTGGAGACGGTGATCGGGGCTTGCAGGTTCGAGGGGCGGGCGTAGGGGGCGTCGGAGGGGAGCAGTTCCAGCTTCACGCTGTCGCCGCCGGCGAAGCGGTAGCCCTGCGGGTGCAGCTGGAAGACGACGCCGGCGCCGCCGCTGCCGGGGCGCAGCAGGCCGCGGGCGACGAGGCGCTCTTCGCCGCCCGGGAGGACGTCGAGCAGGCGCGCCGCCAGCTCGGAGTCGACGTTGGTGGTGGCGAGGTCAGCGACGATCGTCGGAGAGCCGAGCAGGTTGAAGCCGGGGGCCGGTACCGGCAGGCGGTAGTTGGCGACCCCGAGCTGGTCGGCGCCGGCGGCGGTCGCGCAGGGGTCTTTGCCGGCGATCGGGTCGAAGGCTTTGCCGCTGTTCGGGTCGCCCGCTCCCGGCACGATCGTCTGCGCGGCGGTGCCGTCGAGGTGGATCTCGCCGGGCGAGAGGCTCTGCCAGTCGGCGGCTTTGTATGGGCCTCCGGAGGGGCTGGATTCCGGGCAGGTGGTGGTCAGCGCCTCGGCGCTCGAGCTCGGCGCCGGGCCTTCGCCCTTCAGGTAGTGGCCGAACCAGGCGTTCATCCGCTGCAGGAAGAGCGCCTCGTCGGCGGGCTTGTTCTGGCTGCGGTCGTGCCCGTCGTCCATCAGGAAGAGCGAGATCGGGTCGCCGGGATACTGGGCTCGGGTGCGGTTGTAGAAGCGGACCGCCTCGTCGACCGGGAAGAGGTCGTCGTTCCAGCCGTTCTGGATCAGCAGCGGCGCCGGCGGCCGGCTGTGGTCGATGTAGTAGGAGGAGTGGTAGGTGGTGATCTGGTCGAGGATTTCCTGCGTCTGCGGCTTCGACTCATACGGCTCGCCGCTGTTGATCAGCGCGTACCAGCCGTTCAGGTCCGCTTCTTTGTCGGTCAGCGAGTAGTTGCTCGTCGCCAGCCCGGTCCCGTAGAGGCCGCTGACGAAGGAGGCCTTCTCGATCCCGATCCGGGCTTTGCCGTCGGGGCCTTTGTACGGGGAGTCGGCGACGAAGTCGAGGGTGCTGCCGTTCGGCATCAGCGAGTAGGCGAGGTCGGTCCAGGGCCACTGCGGGACCGCGGCGGCCAGTTCCATCTCCTTGCCGCCGGGGCTTTTCCAGGGCACGAGGTCGCCGTTCGGGAGCATCGTGCGGTTGCGCAGCGTCGCCAGCGCCATCGACATGCCGCCGCCGTAGGAGACGCCGGTGGCACCGATCTTCTTCGGCTCCGCGACGCCTTCGTCGGCGAGGACGGAGATCAGGAACTGGGCGTCGCGGACTTCGTAGCGGTCGTCCATCAGGTGGTTGTAGCCCTGGGCGCAGGCAGTCGGATCGAGGAGAAGGTCGGGATCGCTTTTGCTGCAGGAGTTGCCCCAGCCGCGGTCGCTCATGCTGAAGACCGCGTAGCCGGCTTCGGCCCACTCCTGCACCCGTTTGTCGTCGAGCCCGAGCTTGCTCCCGCCCCAGCCATGGAAGAGCCCGATCAGCGGGTAAGGCCCGTCGGCGCCGCTCGGTTGCGGCGGCAGGACTACGTTGAGGTCGATCTTGGTGGCGCCGTCCCAGGTGGTCGTCTCACCGCTGCAGAGGCGCACGTTCCCGTTCGCCGCCTGGGCGGCGCAGTTCACGTCACCGCCGTAGACCGAAGGGAAGTCCGCCCGCGCCGCCGGCACCGCGATCAGCACGAGCAGCAGCGCCGCCGCCACTCCACCCAGCAGCCACCTCACTCGCTCGATGCTCAACCCGTCGCCTCCATGAGACGAAGAGCACCTACCCGCCGGCCTCGTTTGTAATGCGAGCGGTTCGCCTTTTCCCCGTTATGCGGGGATAAAGAACACCGCTCAGGCCAGCTGGCGGGAGAAGCTTTCTTCGAGTGCCTCTTTGCCGCTTTCGCCCGGCACGGTTTTGTCGAGGCGGGCCCAGGCGTGGCGTTTGTCGATGTGGAGGCTGGCGACCTGGTTGTCGAAGTAAGGGCCGTCGAGGGTGCGCCAGCGGATGCCGGGGTCGGCGGCGCCGGCGGCGCGGGCGAGGAGGGTGGCGAGGGCGCTGAGCGGCTTGCGGAAGGCGGCGCGGACGACGCGGCGCTCGTTTTCGTCGAGCGGGTTGCGATAGGGGGAGCAGACCGCCTGGTAGATGGGGGCGCGCCCGTTGGAGTCGCCGTTTCCGTTGGCGGGGTAGCCGGCCTCACTGAGGTAGGCATGGTGGACGTCGCCGGAGAGGACGACGATCGAGGCCGGCACCTTGCCGCGCTTGCCGGTCGCGACCTCGTGCAGGAGGTCGCGCAGCTTGCCGAAGGACTCGCTGAAGGCGGCCCAGTGGTCGAAGTCGACTTCCCGCCGCAGCTTCTCGCTCGCCCAGGCCAGCGGCTTGCCCCAGGCGCCGTCGCAGAGCTGCTCGTTCCAGGCCTCGAGCCGGTCGAAGGTGGGGGAGAGAAGCCAGGGGACGGTGGTGCAGATCAGCAGGTGGTCGAAGTCGCCTTCGGTGTGTTCGACGATCCATTCCCACTCTTCGTCGTCGACGATCGCGCGGCGGTCCTCCTCCAGCACCCGGCCGGCGCGGGAGTCGATGAAGACGGCCCGGGTGCGGCCGAAGTCGCGGCAGAAGCTCCAGCGCACGCCGGCCCCGGTCGACTGGATCCGGTGCGCCCAGGGGAAGATCTCCTCCTCGGCCTTCTGGTTGCCGCGGACCCGCTGGTAGAGGTCGTCTTCGGAGAGCTCGCGCGGCGACATGTTGCCGAGGTGCTGGTAGATCCAGTAGCTGGCGATGCAGCCGACCGCGCGCCGGTGCCACCAGGACTTCGCCTGCATCTCCAGCAGCCAGCCGCGGGAGATGTTCCAGTCGTCGCTCATGTCGTGGTCGTCCCACAGCATCGAGACCGAGACGTTGGAGAAGAGCCAGCGGATCAGCGGCTCATGCCAGCTCTCCTCGTAGAGCCAGGTGTACTCCTCGAAGTCGGTGACCTCGTCGAAGGGCGGAGTGTCGGTGCCGCGCCGTTCTTTGATCTTTTTGCGCGTCTTCGGCGAGCCCTCGTCGACGTAGACCTGGTCGCCGAGGAGGAAGAGCTGCTCGGGCCAGGTATCACGCTCGTCCTCGGCCATCTGGTGGGCCAGCACCCAGAGGGCATCGACCTCGTGGCCCTCTTCGGTCTCGTCTTTGGGTTCGGTGAAGGGCGCCTCGTGGGGGACCGCGACCCGGCAGGAGCCGAAGATGATGTCGAGGTCCTTGTCGGCGTCGGTGGTGCGGATCGCGCTCGGCGGCAGCTCCAGGCTCGGGTCGGGCCAGCGCACCTCGCCGTCGAGCCGGACCTCGTACTCGTAGCGCGACGCCGGCTCGAGGCTCTCGATGCAGACGAGCGCGTAGTGGTGCCCCTCGACCCGGAAGGTCTTCTCCCGGTGGCCGAGGATCTCGACCTCGCAGGCCTCGTCGGTCTCCACCCAGACGGTCGCCTGGGTGTCGGAGACGTGTCGCAGCAGTGGTCCGAGAACTAGATCAGCCATAGGTTCATCTTCCCTACCCAAAGATCCGAACTGCATCACTTTTCCTACCCGGCAGGGGGGAAATCTGATGCGGTTCCGTGGGGCGGGTCAGATCCGGCCGAGCAGGAGGAGGATCAGGAGGATCAGGGCGATCAGGCCGAGGATCCCGCCGGCGATCGCGACCTTTGCCAGCACCAGCACGATCGCGACGATGATGAGAAGTCCGATCAAAGCTCCGACCACGTGCATCTCCTCCTGTCTGCGCCGGGCCGATTCGCCCGCAATTGGATCGATTTCCCTAACAAAACGCGGGTGACCGGGAAACGTCAGGGCCTTCCGAAATGCGCTGACACTCCCGGGGGGAGTTCGTTTAGGAGTCGAGTCAAATGTCCATATGTAGAAAGAAGTGGCTTGGAATGGGAAAATCGGGCGATGAGCGAAGCCGTCGCGGCGCCGCTGTCCCGCCTGCTCTCCGACGAGCGGCTGACCCGCCGTGCGGTCGACGGGGACGAGCGCGCCTTCGCGGCGATCTTCCGCCGCTACCACCAGAGCCTCTTCCGCTTCAGCATGGCGATCGTCGGCAACCCCGACGACGCCGCCGAAGCCCTGCAGAACACGATGATCAAGGTGCTGCGGGCGCTCCCCGGCGAGGAACGCAAGATCGAACTGAAGCCGTGGCTGTACCGGATCGCCCACAACGAGTCGATCGACGTCCTGCGGCGGCGCCGGGAGACGGCGCAGCTGGACGTCGAGCAGATCGCGCCGGGCTACGGGCTGGCCGAGGACGCGGCGACGCGGGAACGGCTGCGCCGCCTGCTCACCGACCTCAAGGAACTGCCGGAGCGCCAGCGCGAGGTGCTGGTGATGCGCGAGCTGGCCGGCCTCGAGTTCGAGGAGATCGGCAGCGCCCTCGACACCTCCGGCGCGGTCGCGCGGCAGACGCTCTACGAGGCGCGGCAGAGCCTGCACCAGATGGAGGAAGGGCGTGAGATGAGCTGCGCCACCGTGACCAAGGCGCTCTCAGACGGGGACGGCCGCGTCACCCGCCGCCGCGACGTTCGCGCCCACCTGCGCAACTGCGCCCAGTGCCAAGCCTTCCGCGACGAAATCAAGAGCCGCCAGCACGACCTCGCGGCACTGTCGCCGCTGCCCGCGCTGGCCGCGGCGGGAATGCTGCAGGGGCTCGTCGGCGGCTCCCAGGGGGCCGCGACCGGCGGCGGCCTGGCTACCGCCTTGGGTGGGGGAGCGGCGAAAACGATCGGCGCCTCGGCCGCGGCAAAAGGAGTGGCGACGGCGGCCGTGGTGGCGGCGATCGGGGTCACCGCCGCCGATCGCAGTGGTGTCATCCACCTCGGCCTGCCCGGGGAGCAGACTCCGAAGTCAGCCGCGCCGGCGTCCGGCTCCGCGGGTGCGGCGCCGGCCGGAGAGGGAAGCGGAGCAGTGGGGAGCGGCACTGCGGTCGGAAGCGGGAGCGGCACCGACGGCGGCGGCAATGCCGCCAAGACGGCCGGCGGAGCGGTCGGCGCCGGCGCCGGACACGGGTCGACGCAGGCTCAGGCCGACCCCGTGGTCGGTCCGGGCGCCCATCAGCACACCGACGCGGCCCACGCGCACGAGCACCCGCAGCCGCACGAGCAGGTGAGCGCGGAGGCGCACGGCCCGCAGGTCGAACACCCCAGCGGCCCGGATCACGAAAAGCAGTATCCGGAAGCCGCGAGCGGCGGGAAGGAAACCGCCGCAACCCACAAGCCGCCACAGGAAACCGCAACCCATAAGCCGCCGCAGGAATCGGGCGCCGCCGGAGGGGGTTCACACGCAGCGCCGCCGCCCCCGCCGACGCACCCCGGGCCTTCCTCGCATCCAGGAGCGGACCCCTCCCCGCCTGCCGCGCCGCCGGAGGAAGCGCCGGCAAACCCTCCGGCAGCGGCGCCGGAACCTCCGGCGCCGGCCCAGTCGCAGAAAGCTGAAAAAGCTCCGCCCGCACCGCCCGCCGGCCCTCCCGCCGGCGAGCACCCGGGAAAACCCGCCTAAGAGCGCACTCCTTTCCTCCCATCCTGGGGATTCGCCCGAAAGCGCACGGGTAGCTAGCATCGAACAATGGTCCAGGGGGGATTGGCGAGACGGGCGTCTATCTGCTTGTGCGCGGCGGCGCTGATGTTCTGTGCCGCGGTGGGGCTCTCCACGGCGACGAGCGCCTCGGCCTCGGTCTACTTCGGCGCCCTGATCAGCGGCGAGACCTACGGCCAGACCGGGAACGCGCCGAAGAACCTCGCCGCCTGGGAACTCTTCGAGCGCCACGCCGGCAAGCGGGTGGCGATCCTCAACCAGGGCCAGATCTGGGGACAGTGGGACAAAGCCGAGGTCGACGCCACCGCCGCCCGCGGCGCGATCCCGCTGGTGACGATGGGCCTCCCCGAAGGGGTGACGCTCGAAAGCATCGCCAAAGGCGGGCAGGACGCGACGATAAAAAAATGGGCGCAGGAAGCAAAGGCCTTCGGCCGCCCGTTCCTCTTCGCCCCCTGGTGGGAGATGAACGGCGGCTGGTACGCATGGGGCAAAAGCCCCTACTTCATCACCGCCTGGCGTCGCTTCCATGACCTCGTGGTCGGCCAGGGCGCCACCAACGTCACCTGGACCTGGCTCGTCAACAGCATCTGGTCGGACCCCGCCTCCTCGCCGGCGCCCTACTACCCCGGTGACGCCTACGTCGACTGGGCCGGCCTCGACTCCTACAACTGGGGCGAGAACCCGGCGCAGCCCGATCGCTGGATCACCCCCGAGCAGACGATCAGTCCGACCCTGAAGATCATCCGCGAAACGGCGCCGAAAAAGCCGGTGATCATCGTCGAGAACGCGGCCAGCGAGTACGGCGGCAACAAGGCCGACTGGATCCGGGAAATGCTGACGACCTACCTGCCCCACCACCCGGAGATCAAGGCCTACCTCTGGTTCAACTGGAACTTCCTCAAGCGCGGGGTGCGCCACGACTGGCCGATCGAGTCCTCGACTCCAGCCCAGCAGCAGTTCCGGCAGGCGGTGCAGAGCAGCTACTTCGTTCCCGGCCCGGTCTCGCTGCCGACGCTGAAAAAGGTGCCGCCGCCCCCGACGGGCGCTGCCGATGCCGCCCAGCCGAACGACATCTTCATCCCGGCCGAGGTGCCGACGGCCCCCGACGTCGCCGTCGCCGGCGACGGGACCGCGACGGTGGTCTGGAGCGCCCGTACCGACGGCAAGCTGACGGTTTACATGCGGCAGATCGGCCCCGACGCGACGGGCCCGGTGATGCCGCTCTCCGATTCGAGCGAGGACGCGCTCGCCCCGCAGGTGGCGGTGGCGCCGGACGGGACCGCGACCGTGGTCTGGATCCGCTCCGACGGCGGCAGCTTCGTCGTCCAGGCGCGCCGGATCGATCCGGGCGGCACCCCCGAGGCGGCGACCGAGACCCTCTCGGAAGGCGGCCGCGACGCCGCCGCCCCGCGGGTCGACGTCGGCGCCGACGGCACCGCGACCGTGGCCTGGAAGCGCTACGACGGAGCCCACTACCTGGTCGAAGAGCGACGGCTGACCGCGAGCGGCGAACTGCTGCCGGCGGCAGCGAGCAACGTCCTCTCCGAACCGGGGCAGGACGCGGTCGAACCCG